>NZ_DAIQCG010000017.1:0-7361 GCF_036780765.1 Epilithonimonas sp. | reverse complement strand
AAACTCGTTTTTAGCTTATAAAAACTCGTTTTTAGCTTATAAAAACTCGTTTTTAAATTTTTAAATTATTGAATGTGTGAATGTTACAGAACCTTAAAATAATAAAATAAATAATATTTTTAAAAGAATAACGTTAGAGAAATTTATCTGTTTAAATGGAGCGAAAAGCGACATTTTGACAGGAAATTTTGATTGTCTGCGGAGTGAAAGAAAAACGAGAAAACGGGAGCAGAAAATAATTGGCTTGGCGATGTTATGCTATACATAACAAAATTTGTAAGTGTTTAATTTTTAGTTATATTACACTTTTTATGACCAAAGTATAATTGAAAATATTGATTGTGTAATTGTGTAATCTATTAGAATAAATCGGAATGACTTCCTACGTCAATAAGTAATATTTCTTGTTCTGGTTCTTCTTCCTGTTCCCATATTAAAAGTAAATCGGGTTGAATATGGCATTCCCAACAGCCTTTATAGTTGCCTTTCAATTTGTGAGGAAGCATTTTAGCAGGAATTGACTTATAACCATTTTCAGCGAGAAGATCAATAGCTGTTTTTATTGCTTCCTTTTTAGCAGGATTTTTTAGATACTTTTTTAAACTTCGTTTGAAATTTGTAGAAGGAGTGATACTATATCCCATTTTCTAAATCTTCAAATAAATCATCTGCAGAGCTATATTTTTTTAAAGTTCCTGCTTTTTTCTCTGCTCTTGCTTCTTCAATTGCTTTTTTTGTTTTTGCATTCGGTTCATGATAGCCTACGGCATCAAAAAGAAGAGTTTCAATATAATTATTAATACTTCTATTCTGTTTTTTTGCCAACTTTTCAATATGAGAATAAAGCCCCGAGTTTAATCTTAAGGAAGTGGATTTTTTATTGATATTAATTGTATTCATAATAGCACTAATTTAAATACAAATATAAGAAATGTTTAGATAGTAAAAAAGTTTTTTTTCTTTGCTTTTGAATAGCTATTTTTTAAATATTGTTCTTTGTTAATGTTCTAAAAATTTCGATGATATTTTTAAATTCTCGATAATATTTTTACAGGAACAATTAAAATTGTTCCGTGTTATAATTTCAAATTTTTCTCTAATATTTTAGATTTCTTGTTTCTTTTTTTATAAGAACAATATTTTTTTATTATCTTTATACAGTTAGTAGGTCGAGAAGTGTCTTTGTTCCCACAAAATACAAATTCCGCTCCGCTTCATTTGATTTTGTGGGAACTGCAGACTCTCTCGTTTTGCTCCCGATGGTCGCAAAAGTGTAAAGATTTTACAAGTGAATAAAGACAAAGAAATTAAACTTCGTTTATCTGAAGAAGATAAAAAAGAGATAGAAAAAAGAGCTGAAAAAACAGGATTAAGTATGTCAGAATATTTAAGAAGAACAGCGCTCAATAGAAAAATAAATGTTCGTTTTTCAGATGAAGAAATGGAAGCGTGGAAGAACTTAACCTCGATAAGTAATTCTTTGAAAAATTTATCTAATATTTTGAATAAGGAAAACCGAGAACATTTGATTTTTGAAATTAGAAATATTAATGAGCAAATAAAAAAAGAGCTGAAAAAATTTAAATAATGACAGCGAGTGCAAAATCGGTTAAAGGTAGTACAAAGAGCATTGATTATTTAATTGAGGAGCGGAAAGGTTATGAACTGGAAAGAAATTTAATTTATGGAGACAATTCAAAAGAGATAATGGAAAGTTTTAGAATGCAGCAAATTTCTAATGTAGAATGTGATAAAAAATTTTTTACTGCTTACATTAGCCCAGATCCTAAAGATGGTCAAAAACTTTCTGATAAGGAATTGAGAGAAATAAGCCATGATTTTATGAGAGGAATTGGAGTTAATCCCGAAAAGCAGGCATATTTAGCAGTAGTTCATACCGAGAAAAATCATAAGCATATACATTTGTTAATTAATCGTATAGATGATAAAAATAAGGCAATTAAAGATAATTTTTCAGTTCTCAAAGCTCAAAATACAGCACATAAAATAGCTAAGGAAAGAGGATTAATATCTGCTCGAGATATAATGAATAAAAATATTGACAAATCAATTGAAAAGACCCAAGAGATAAAATCAAAAATTTATGAAGCTCACAATAATGTCATGAAAATAAAGCCTCAGACTATTTCAAAATACATGGAGTATATGAAAGCATTGGGACACGAGATAAA
This sequence comes from Epilithonimonas sp., assembly GCF_036780765.1. Lineage (GTDB taxonomy): Bacteria > Bacteroidota > Bacteroidia > Flavobacteriales > Weeksellaceae > Epilithonimonas. The sequence goes on along the minus strand of NZ_DAIQCG010000017.1, from coordinate 5,169 downwards.
GCCTACTTTAAATAAAAACGGAGAAGTTCAGGGGTTTAAAGTGAATGATAAAAAATCGGGATTAGAATTTAAAATGTCTGAAATTAAAAGAGAAATGTCAGCAAACAATTTATCGAAAGAGTTGAAATATGATTTAGAAAATCGACCTACTATGAATCTGAAATTATGGTCGGAAAAAAACAAAGTTAAAAATTTAGAAAAATCAAAAGGTTTAAATATTACATAAAACACAAATTATGAACGGATTAGGTTGTTTACCCCAATTATTGAAAATGTTTTTATACATATTCTTGGGTGGTTTAGTGCTTTTTAATCTTTTCGGAGTGATAGCACCATTTTGGAAATTAATAGCAGAAAATCAATTAAATAGAGTTCCAAATTGGATTTTAGAAATTCCAATGTGGGCTAAAGTAATAATTTCTTTAATATCTCTTTCTTTTTGGTTAATCGTCTATAAATTAGGAAAATTTGAAAACATTACAACAGGAGTATTAATTGTTGGAGTGTCTTTTATGGTATTCATGTATTTTGCTGGTTCAATTAGCTTTTATTCTCGTAAGTATATTGGAGATTTTTCGAGTATAATTTATATATTTCCAATTGTTTTTTTAGGGTTTTTATACTTCCGAGACTTCACAAATAAGACAAAAACAACGGATAAAAATCAAGTTTTTGCAAAAAATAAATCTAAAAACTTAATGACTGGTTTTATTTTTAAAACAGCATCTGGAGTAATTAATTTAGCAAATCCATATCGAGGTATTTACATTCAAGGTGGCGCAGGTTCTGGAAAGAGTGCGAGTATTTTTGAGCCAATTATTAATCAAATTTCTGAACAAGATTACACAGGCATTTTATATGATTTTAAAAGCCCCGAGCTGACGGATAAAATTAGAGCAAGTTATTTAGGAAAAAGCGTTGCTTTTAAAAATATTGACTTTAAAAACCCACATCAAAGCGACAGAATAAACCCTATTGCACCGCATTATTTAACCAAAAGCGTTATAGCAATGGAATATTCTCAAGCATTGGTAAATAATCTTCTTCCCGAGAGTATAAAGAAAGCCGATTTTTGGAGCAATAATACTAAAATGATAATTGCAGGAGTAATTTGGTGGCTCAAGGAAGAACACCCCGAATATTGTACAATTCCGCATGCAATAAGCCTTTTGCTTCACACAGATATTAAGTTATTATTATTGAAAATTTCACAGAATTATGAAGCTGCAGGAATGGTTTCCACCTTAAAGCAATCTTTAGAAAATGAAGCCCAGAATCAAGTAGCAGGAATTTTGTCCACTATTCAAACTGCAGTAGCACAACTCAACACAAAGGATGTATTTTGGATTTTATCAGAAAATGAAGTTGATTTAGCCCTTAATAACCGTCAAAATCCCACTTTTTTATGTATTGGGAACGATAGCACACTTCCACAAGTTTACACGCCTATTATATCGCTTATCATAAGTGTAGGAATGAGACAGATGAACAAGCCAAATCAACAGCAAAGCGTTGTTCTCCTCGATGAAGCTCCAACAATATACATTCCAAATATTGAGCAAATTCCTGCAACAGCAAGGAGTAATAAAATTGCTACAATTTTTGGAGTACAGGACTTTAGTCAGTTGGTTGATAATTACGGACAGGACAAAGCTCAAATTATAATTTCAAATTTAGGAAATCAGTTTTTTGGTAGGGTTACGAATGGTAAAACTGCAGAAATGATAAAGACAATTTTTTCAAAAGAAGATAGAGTTTTCATCAATAAAAATACAGGAACAGGAACGAGCGGAACAATTATACACACTCAAAGTAATGACAGTAGTAGCAAGAGCGAAACGATACAGGAACGAGATAGAGTAAAAGTTAGTGATCTGATTAATTTGAATCCAGGAGAATTTTATGGGATTATTGCAGAGGGACAACCTAAAGAATTTTTAAAAACACAATTTTCCCAAGATTTCGCAAAGTCTTTACCAAATGAAAATCCTGCTGTTACTGATGCAATAATGCAAGAGAATTATTTTAAAATTATAGAGGAAGCAAAACAATTATTATCATGAAAACAGTTCTTTATGACGATTTTTACGTAATTGAATTATGGGATAGAATAAAAATTGGTGTGACTAATAATTTTGGTCAAAGATTAAACACTATTAAAAATGCTGCAGGGATTTCAGAAGATGATAATGTGGAAATTTTATTTTATCCTAATTGTGGCAATATTGAAAAGAGATTGAAACGACTTTTTAAGAAACATCAAACTCGAGGAGAATGGTATTATAAGGAAGAAATTGTTTATGATTTTTTATCTGCTTTAAAGAGAGGACAACAGCCAACGATTGAACTTTGGAAACAATTAATTGAAAAATACGCTATAAAAGAATTTGAATATGATGATAATGTAGAAAGAGCAATATTACTCTTAAATGCCATTAAAAGAGAGAGAAAAGGAATCGGATTTCCTGATAGTGTTGATATTAAAAAATTTATTAGAACAAAAAAAGCATATTATAGAAATTGGGTTTATACAGCGAATGATGATTTTACAGCTTTTGAACGAAAGCCAAATTTCAAGTATAGTGATATGACATTTAGTAGAGGAATTGAATGCTTAAGAATTTTGAAAAACAATGATAAAAACAAAAGCATATTTTATCAAAATTTAGTTGATGACCTTTTTTATAGAAATGAAAAAAGCTATCATAAAATAGAACACCTGATAAAATATCATTTTTTCTCCGAAGAAAACCCTCATATTTTTGAAAATTATAAAATAAGAGTAAAGTATAGTGATAAAGATGATATGTATTATTTTCAAAAATATTTTCTTGACCTAAATACCGATGAAAAGCGATTAATAAGGAAGAACGAAAACTTTACTATATATGTAAATAATAAGTGTTTTGGGTTTTCTATAAGAGATAAAATGTGTTATTGTTTTTATCATGAAAATGAACAAGAATTAATAGAAGACTTTCTAAAAGAAAAAAAATGTACATTTGATATGTCGGTGAGGGAGTACAAAGAGGCAACGTGAGGACGACCTTGAGAAGCACCAAATCCGATGAAATATACCGAAAGGTTTAAGGTCCGGAATTCCGGACCTTTTTTAATGTCGTCAATCTCTCGCAACTTTCGGGAATTTCTAAAAAAGCTAAAGAAAACCTGAAAATAAAAAAACGCTATTAGCCACGATTTTTAATTTTAAAATTAATCCTTTTGGCTGGTATTTATAGGATTTGTACCTTCGCAACGAAGACAAAGTCTCTCGCTTAGCGAGGGGCTTTTTTTTGTGCCATACAATGCGTCACACTTTTATAAAATTATTGAAAATACCTTTGTTTATCAATGTTTGTAATATATGTCCTTTTGGGTAAATAATAATAATCATTGATTTGTTCGCAGGAACTGGACGAACATAGTTTAGCAAAAATGATAAACGTAATGTGCGATAGTACTTTTATAAAAAATTAAATAAATATCATCTATATATGGAAACATATTTTATTCTTAGTATTTTAATATTAGCCTGTTTAGCAGGAATATTATTTTATGTTTTTAGAGGAATTTTTAAAAGTTCAAAGAAAAAAATTAAATTCTCTCATGAAAGTAAACTTTTAGGAAAAACATTTTATGAGCAAAGCGATTAAGGCTTATCTAATCCTTTTTCTTTTGCTTCTATGAAATTGCGTTCTCTGAATGTGTCAATTAATTTTTCGTGTATTTCTAATTGCTTATTGTAAGAAAATCGAAAATATTCGATTTGTTTTTCCATAGCTTCCAAATGTTGTTTGGAATTTTCGATTTGTTCTTTCAAAAATGGATATTCGGTTATTCGTTTTTTGAACTCTTCATATTCGTCTGCAGTAAAATATTCAACAAAAGGAAACTCTTCATTTTCGTTGTCGTCATCGTGTCGTTCAAGTTTCGTTGTTGTGTCGCTTAAGTGTCGCTGTTTTAGTAAATTTACAACGTCTTGAGGAATTAAAAACCCCTTTTTATCGGTGTTTGTTAGTTCGTCTATTATTGTCGCTATGTGTCGCTGAACTGTCCGAATGCTGACGCCAAAAAGTTCAGAAACCTCCTTTGTAGTATAATTTTTCATTAGTTTTTATTGGGTAAAATTCCTTTTTTCTGATAAACTCCAACTAAGTAACCTATAGAATTTTTAACAGATAATTTCTTTTTTTGAATTTTTAAATTAAGGTCAGTAATTAATATTTCAAAATCTTTCCTTGATTCTTTTTCCGCTATGAGATCCGCTTGTTCTTCATTAAATCCATAAGCCATTAAATCCGCTTTATATTTCTGCAATTCTAAAGGCTTATTAAAATCAATTTCCATCTGCTTAAATTTTTGAGAGTTGATGTGCAAAGTAACCCAATAGAACTCACGACCTCTTTTTTTTAGCTCATAATCTAATTCAATGTCCGTATTTTCTGAAATTTGATTTCTTGCAATATCAAGAACGAATTTTTTAAAATCTGAAATTCTTTCAAACTGCTCATTTCCCTTTTTATCAATTAAGCCTAAAATTTCTTTAAGTTCTTTGATTTCAAAACGTTTAGTTCCAACGCTACGCCATTGACAAGCAATTCCGTAAAGCCTTTTAGCATATTTGGAAGAGCAATCTAAAACTGATTTTAGCTGCATTGCAGTAAAATTATTTTTCAATTCAAAAAAATATGGTCGTGCAGTTTCACTTATTTTTACTGTAAAACTTCCTGTACCTTTTATATAATCGACATATTCAAAAAGCCACATTTGGCGAATCCTTTCAGAAGTTTCAATTTCAAACATACGTGAACCTATATTTTCAGTTGCTTCACGTAGTTGTTTTAAGTTCCATTTACGTCCTGTAATGGCTTCAATATCTTGAACGTGGACGTTATACTCTTGTTTGTCTTTTTCAAGGGAAGAAAGCACCATAAATAAAATATCAAGCATACATGCTGAATAGTCATACCGACCCGAAGTTATTACGTTATGCTGTAGAATAACTTTGTTATCCCTTTGAATGTCCATTAATTCCATATTGAAATATTTTAAAACAAACATATAAAATAAAAACGAGATATTAAAACGATTATCATTTACAACGTACGTTGCCAAGCTTATAAAAACTCGTTTTTAGCTTATAAAAACTCGTTTTTAGCTTATAAAAAC
>NZ_DAIQCG010000016.1:0-10936 GCF_036780765.1 Epilithonimonas sp. | reverse complement strand
GGTGTATTGTTTTTGCTCCAAATCTGACAGGCGGTAAGAAGAATTTAATATCAAAAAAAATCGGTATTACCTGCTTCATCTGCGCGAACACTAAGCTCACAAGTCACTAAGCTTGTCACAAGACTTACCGTACTGCTAAATATAGCGGTGGTCATGCCAAGACGCATTCTATCTTCTCCCATTGTTCTCCCACATTCCTTCGGGTCTTCTTCGGAAAAAAGATGTTTTTTCCGAAGAAGACCCGAAGAAACCACGGTGATGACCCGAAGAACCCCCGAAGCTATCCGGTCAAAATCAGTCAAAACCAGTCAAAACCGGTCACAAGCGGTCACGGGTGTACAAGCTGCCATTTTCTGTTTTAACTTCGTGTCATTAACCAATAAAATTATTTGTTATGGCAACATTAAGCAAAGGAATCCTAGGAGGATTCTCCGGTAAAGTAGGACCGGTAGTAGGCGCTACCTGGCGTGGTATGGACGTCATCCGCAGCCGCCCTAAGAGCTCCAGACGCACCCCTTCGGAAAGGCAATTGGAGCAGCAATTGAAGTTTAAACTGGCTATCAGTTTTCTCCAACCGATCAAAAGTATTCAGTCTCTGTATTTCGGAATGGGAACTGGGGTGAAATCCCGTGTGAATATGGCAGTGTCTTATACCATCAGCACCGCCATACAGATGGTGGCAGGTCTCCCGGAACTGATCTACAACAAAGTGCTGATTACCCGTGGCGAACTCACCAGTTTCAGAAACCCAGTGCTTACCACGCAGCCCGGCGGTGTGCTGCACCTGGAGTGGGAGGACAACAGCACGCAGGGTGATGCCGCTCCTAAAGATCAGGTGAGCATCGTGTGCTACTGCGCAGAGCTGAATAACTGGGAGATATATGAAGGCATCGTGATGCGCTCCGACCTGATGGCCGATGTCACGCTGCCAGCCTACTGTCTAGGCAAAACAATGGAGGTCTATGCCTTCCTGAATAACGAGAAACAGACGGCAGCCTCCACCAGTCTCTACCTAGGCCAGCACCTAGTCAATTAACCACAGAATCCACTCCGCAAGAGTGGATTTTTTTTGTGATAATGAGGATTTGTGTAAAAAAGACAATAGAAAATTGTTTATATTTGAAAAAAACTAAAAAAACGTTGAGTCAACTAAACCAAAACCCCGAACAAATAGCCCGCGACCAAATTGATGCTATGCTTAGATTGGCAGGTTGGCACGTACAATCTAAAAACGAGATTGATTTCAGTGTTGGGCTTGGTATAGCTGTCCGTGAATATCAAACTAGCGTTGGTCCTGCAGATTATGTATTGTTTGTCAATCAGAAACCTTTGGGATTAATTGAAGCCAAAAAAGAAGATGAAGGACATCGGCTTACTGTGGTGGAAGAACAGTCTAAAGAATATGCAACAGCTGATCTTAAGTTTTTTAAAAACACAGAAGGTTTAAAATACATCTATGAAAGCACGGGAGTTGTAACCCGCTTTACCGATTATACCGACCCCAAACCTCGTGGGAGAAACGTTTTTAGTTTCCACAAGCCGGAAACTTTGCTGGAATGGAGCAAACGGGAAAAAAGTTTACGAGGCAGGTTTGCAGATTATCCGCCGTTGGATGAGACCAATTTGCGTCCGGCACAGATTATTGCCATCAACAATTTGGAGAAATCTTTCAAAGGCAACCGTCCGAAATCACTAATTCAAATGGCAACTGGTGCTGGTAAAACCTTTACTGCAGCTACCTTTATTTACCGTTTGTTGAAGTTCGCAAAGGCGAAACGCATTCTGTTTTTAGTAGATACCAAAAACTTAGGCGAACAGGCAGAACAGGAATTCAGAGCCTATCAACCACAGGACGATAACCGCAAGTTTACAGAATTATATAATGTACAACGATTGACCTCTAGCTATATCGCTGATGAAAGTCAGGTTTGTATTTCTACCATTCAGCGGATGTATTCTATTTTGCAGGGCGAAGAAATGAATGAAGAGGATGACGTAATTAATCCCAACGAAAATTCAACGTGGATAGAAAAACAGTTGGCAAAAAAAGATGCCATTCCGGTAGCATACAATCCAAAAGTTCCTATTGAGCAGTTTGATTTTATTATTATTGATGAATGCCACCGTTCTATTTACAACCTTTGGAAACAGGTTTTGGATTATTACGATGCTTTTTTAGTAGGCTTAACGGCTACACCTGATAAAAGAACTTTTGGTTTTTTTAATGAAAATGTTGTTAGTCAATATACTTACGAAGAATCGGTGATTGATGGTGTAAATGTTCCCTACGATGTTTATTTAATTGAAACCGATATTACTACTAAAGGTGCTTTGATTGAAAAAGGCTGGTTTGTAGACAGAAGAGATAAACTTTCCAGAGCAAAACGCTGGCAGCAGGAAGATGAAGACACCGAATACCGAAGCAATGATTTAGATAAAAAGGTAGTCAACATCAGCCAGATCAGAACAATTATCACGGCTTACAGAGATATCCTTAGAAAAGACATTTTCCCAAACCGTTTTGATGAAAAAGGCGAATATGAAGTGCCTAAAACTTTGGTCTTTGCCAAAACCGACAGCCACGCTGATGACATCATCAATATCATCAGAGAAGTTTTTGATGAAGGCAATGATTTCTGTAAAAAGGTAACTTATAAAATAGAAGAAGATCCAAAATCGGTATTGAACCGTTTTAGAAACGACTATTATCCACGTATTGCCGTTACGGTAGATATGATTGCAACCGGAACCGATGTAAAACCTTTGGAAGTGTTGCTGTTTATGCGTGATGTGCGTAGCATCAATTATTTTGAACAGATGAAAGGGCGTGGTACCCGTACCATTTAACCCGATAAATTAAAACTGGTCACCAAAACAGCAGATGCGAAAACACATTTCGTGATTGTAGATGCCGTAGGTGCTACCAAATCTAAAAAGACCGACAGTCGTCCGCTGGAACGCCAACCGACTATTCCGTTAAAAGATTTGTTGCAGGCCGTTACAATGGGTGTGCAGGAAGAAGATGTGTATCTTTCATTAGCCAACCGCCTCATCCGTTTGGAAAAACAACTGACCGATGCCGAAAAAGAAAAAATACAGGAACTGGCAAAAGGCAAAAGCCTAAAGCAGATGACCCGAGAGCTGATTGAGGCTTTTGATGCGGATGTAATTGCCGATAAAGCAAACGCCATCATCGCACAAATCCCAATTGATGAACGTACGCCCGCCAAAGAAGAACAAGCCAGAGCCGAAGTGCAGGAAGCTTTGCTGAAAACAGCCTCCCTAACTTTTAACGGCAAACTGAATGAGCATATCGATAATGTGCGTAAACAGCACGAGCAGATTATTGATCACATTAATTTGGATGAAGTAACCAAAGCAGAGTGGGACACGGAATCGGTGGACAAAGCCAAAACTTTGATTAACGATTTCAGTGAATACCTGAAAGCCAATAAAGACGAGATATAGGCGCTGAGTATTTTCTATGACCAGCCTTACAACCGCCGTGACATTACTTTTAAAATGATAAAAGAAGTAATGGACAAGCTGAAACTGGAAAAACCGCTGTTAGCTCCGGCGAATGTTTGGAATGCGTACACAAGTATTGAGGAGGTGAAAAGCGATTGCCCGAAAGATGAACTCACAGCATTGGTTTCTTTGATTAGAAAAGTCTGTGGCATAGATGAAGAACTGAAACCTTTTGATAAAACCATTGATGAGAATTTTAAGCGCTGGATATTTGCACAAAATGCCGGACAGCATAACCGCTTCAGCACCGAGCAAATGGAATGGCTGCGAATGATTAAAGACCACATTGTAAGTTCTTACCATATTGAGCTGGATGATTTAGATTACAACCCTTTTGACAGCAAAGGCGGCAGAGGTAAGATGTACCAATTATTTGGTAACGAAATGGACAGTATTATTAATGAATTAAATGAAGCATTAGCGGCGTAATGAGAGAAGACTGGATAGAAATTGAATTTAAAGATGTAGTTCATAAAATCGCAACTTCAAATTATAAGGTCAAACAAAAGGATTATTTGACAGCAGGGGATTTTCCTATTATCGACCAAGGTCAAGAATTGATTGGAGGATACGAAAATGATGAAAAGAAAGTATTAGAGTGTGCTTTACCATTAGTGGTTTTTGGAGACCATACGAGATGCGTCAAGTTTATAAATTTTCAGTTTATTCCTGGTGCGGATGGCATAAAAGTTTTGGTTCCTAAATTTTTTATTAATCCAAAATACCTATTTTATGTTGTAAATGTGCTTGCTAACAAAATTGAAAATAAAGGATATGCAAGACATTATCAATTATTAGAAAAACAATCTATTGCCTTACCACCCCTTCCCGAACAACGAGCCATTGTTAAAAAATTAGAAAGTTTATTTAGCAGTTTAGATGCCGGTATTGCCGATTTAAAAAAAGCACAACAGCAATTAAAAATTTACAGGCAAGCGGTTTTAAAAAAGGCGTTTGAGGGGGACTTGACAAAAACAAATAGTGATTGGATAATTAAAAGCTTTGAAGAATGTACTGTAAGTTTTAATGGGAAAAGAGTTCCATTAAATAGGGCAACAAGAGAGAAAAGACAAGGAGAATTTCGTTATTATGGAGCAACTGAAATTGTGGATTATATTGATGATTATATTTTTGATGGGGAATTTTTGCTAATAGGAGAAGATGGAGCAAATCTGTTATCAAAGTCAAAGCCTCTCGCATTTATTGTTGATGGTAAGTTTTGGGTTAATAACCACGCACATATTTTTAAACCGAATGGTGATATTTCAATAAAATATTTGAATGCTTATTTTAACTCCTTGAGTTTAAATGAATATGTTACGGGAACTGCACAGCCAAAATTGACAAAATTCAATCTTTGCAAAATACCAGTGAAGTTACCTATAGATATTTCTGATCAATTACTCATCGTCAAACAAATCGAATCCCGTTTATCCGTTTGTGATTCCATAGAACAAAACATCAAAGAAAGTTTAGAAAAAGCAGAAGCCTTACGACAAAGCATTCTTAAAAAAGCATTTGAGGGTAATTTGTTAACTGCAAAGGAACTGGCAGAATGTAAACTGGCTGAGGATTATGAACCTGCAAATGTGTTGTTGGATAGGATAAAAATCGATAAAAAATCATAAATGTTTAGAATAGAGTTTATAAAATTAAAGGGACATCCACAACTTGGGACTTTAAGTCTAGATTTATCTGATAATCTAGAGTATATAAAAAATGATTTCCCCTACACATCTGTAATAATAGGATCCAATGGCACTGGTAAAAGTTTTATTCTTAAAACAATTGCAGAAATATTCAGGCAGTTTCAAGAATTTTCTATATCAGGTAAAAAAGAATTTAATCTTCCTTATTCTATTCATCTTAGGTATAAATATTACCATAATACTTATGAGATAGTTACCCGAAATTTTTTAGATCTAGTAATTAAAGGAGGTCGTAAGGAGTATTTGTATTTTAAGAATCGTCCATTAAATATCCCGTTTATTGAAGATTCAGGTTGGGAAAAAATAACTGGATACGAAGTTTTGCATAGGGAGTTAGAATATCCAAGTAAACTTCTTGTTAATTCAATTATGAATAATGATAGACTCGTTTTTAAAAGTACACAGCAAACTAAATTTTATCAATATCTAGGAGCAAGAAGTACAAGCAGTACATCAAGCACAAAATCATCAGTAAGAAGAACAATAACACATATATTTAATGCAACCAGTAACAATGATGTTTTCATAAATAATTTAAAAGATTTACTAACCTTTTTACATTTTGAGAAAAGTTTTAAGGTAGTTTATAAAACAAAGATTAATAAACTTTTTTTTTCCCAAGAACTCACGGTTGAGAACTTTAAAAAGTATTTTGAAGAATGGTGGGATGATGATTTTAAGTTTACCAACAGAAGTAAAGAAAATCCACTTTGGAGTATCCCGTACTATAATAATCATTTTAAAAACAATTCTTCTGAATTAGAAAAAATTGTATCATATTTAAATTTCCTTCCTTTACGAAAAAATATTTTTTATGATAAACTAAAATCTTCTTCAAAAATTATTGAGATAGATTTATTTGATTCAGAAATAGATCAGGAAGATCTTTATTTTTTAAAGCATCTAGAAAATCTTGATATAATAAATTTGGAAGGAATTAATATTAATAAAAGCAATAAGAATCTATCGATTAGTGAAGTAAGTTCAGGAGAATATCATTTGCTAATTTCTTTGATTGGGATATTTGCAAATATTTCCGATGATTCTCTTGTATTAATTGATGAGCCCGAGATCAGTCTGCATCCAAATTGGCAAATGAAGTATATTTCATTTTTGAAGAAAGTTTTTTCAAAATACTCTAGTTGCCACTTTATTCTGACAACTCACTCACACTTTTTAATATCTGATTTAGAAGATAAAAGTTCTTATTTAACAGGTTTAAAAAGAGAAGAAAATATCTTAAAAACTGTAGATATCGATAAAAATACTTTTGGCTGGTCAGCAGAAGAAGTTTTATACAAAATTTTTGATGTCAGAACTACAAGAAATCATTATCTGGAAATGGATTTACGTGAACTTTTAAGTTTAATATCCCAAAAATCTGAAGATAAAGGACAAATATACATTCTTACTGAAAGGTTGAGGCAAGTTCAGCTAGATAAAAATGATCCATTAAGACTGATTATTGAACAAGCCACAAATTATTTACAACAATGATTCCTAGATTATCTAACTCATTGGCATTTCTCTCTTCAGAAACAGCACATTTATTGACTCTCATTCCACATAATAAAGATATGTGGGATAAACCACCAGATGACATAATTAAAGGTCTCAAAGCAAACATCAGATCTCAACTTTTAACCAACCAGAATGATATTTGTGGATATTGTGGATTGGATTTAGGGGGAACTAGTGAGGGACAAATTGAACATATTGCGAGAAAAGCAAAATATCCGCAATTTACATTTGAAAGAGAAAATCTTGTGATGGCCTGCCATTATTGTAATGGTTTTTCAAAAAAGGGAAATCATAATACTATAGAAACATTAAATGCTATTTACAATAATTGTACATTTAAGCTTGTACATCCTTATTTTGATGATCCAAGTCTTCATTATGAGTGGATAGCAAATGATAAAAAAATAATTATCAAAGGAATTTCAACAAAGGGCTTATATTCTATAGGAATTTTTGGTTTAGATGAGCCTAAGATGACCGAATTGAGAGGAAAAAAAGTTATAGCAGATATTGTAATTGCAAATACAACAACGCCACAAATTGATGACACCCTAATTCAAAGCATAATAAACTATAAATGACAGAAGCAGCAATAGTATCAAAAATATGGAACCTCGCGAATGTAATGCGCCACGATGGAGTAGGTTATGGAGATTATCTGGAACAGATAACATATTTGCTATTCCTAAAAATGGTAGACGAGTTAAACAAACCGCCTTATAACAGAAACCTAAAATTACCAAGACTGAAAGATGTTGAGGGTAAAGAAGTGGAAGGCGCAGAGGTTTGCTCGTGGGAGAATTTAGTTTCAAAAAACGGTGCAGAACTGGAGTCATTCTATATTCAGGTATTGCGTTCATTGGGTACAGAAAAAGGGATGTTGGGGCAAATCTATGTAAAGAGTCAGAATAAAATACAGGATCCGTCAAACCTGCAACGCATCATCACGATGATTGGCAAAGAAGACTGGAGTATGATGGGTGCTGATGTAAAAGGAACCATCTATGAGGGTTTGCTGGAAAAGAATGCAGAAGATACCAAATCTGGAGCAGGACAATATTTTACACCAAGAGCATTAATCAGAACAATGATAGCCTGCGTTCAGCCAAAGCCTATGAAAACGGTTATCGATCCTGCTTGTGGTTCGGGCGGTTTCTTTTTAGCAGCGTATGATTGGTTAACTGAAAACAATAAACTTGACAAAGACGAAAAGATGTTTTTGAAGAACAGTACTTTTCACGGCAACGAAATCGTAGCCAGCACACGTAGAATGTGCTTGATGAATCTGTACCTTCACGGTATTGGCGAAATAGATACAGAGCCATTGGTAAAATCAAACGACGCGTTGATAGCAGCCGAAAGTCAGACCTATGATTATATTTTAGCTAATCCGCCATTTGGTAAAAAAAGCGGAATGACTGTTACCAACGAAGATGGCAATATTGAAAAAGAAGATATCAGCTACAACCGTCAGGATTTTTGGGAAACGACGAGTAATAAACAACTGAACTTCTTACAGCATATCAAATCCCTGATGAAGATTGATGGCGAAGCAGCTGTTGTTTTACCTGATAACGTATTATTTGAAGGTGGTGCCGGAGAAGAAATCAGAAAGCAATTATTAAAAACAACAGACTTACATACCATCTTACGTTTGCCAACAGGAATATTTTATGCCAATGGCGTAAAGGCAAATGTATTGTTCTTTAATAACAAACCAGCCAGCAAAGATGCTTGGACAAAAGAAGTGTGGTTTTATGATTACAGAACCAACGTTCATCATACTCTAAAGAAGAAGCCATTAACGGAATCTGATTTATCAGATTTCATAGAATGCTACAATGCTTCAAACATCAATAAACGCAAAGAAACCTGGAGCGAAGAAAACCCTGATGGTCGCTGGAGAAAATACAGTTACGATGAAATTATTGCTCGTGATAAAACCAGTCTGGATATCTTTTGGGTAAAAGATCAGAGCTTAACCGATTTGGACAATCTGCCTGACCCAGATGTTTTAGCCTTAGAAATCATAGATAATATTGAAGCGGGCTTGGCGAGTTTTAGGGAGATTGTGAGTGAGCTGGAGAAAAATTAGATAAGACTGCTTTTTTACTGTTAAGTCAATTTGCAATATCCTATGAAATACTTAAAAGCCTGAGAATGATCTCAGGTTTTTTTGATTTTGTAGATCTAAAATAATCGCTGAAGTTTGTCAATTCAAAAACTCAGGAGCTTGTATTCTAACACAGTATTCACTGCCTAGATATAACGGATTACCGTGCTTCTCTGACCAGAAGCCGTCTAATGTATTGTTATTAAGACAGCGGTAAACAGCAACGCCTTTATAAACTTTGCCTTCATCACCCTCATAATTGAAGTTGATAACCAAAATATCATTTTTAAAAAAGCCGGAACCAGTCTGGATATGATCACCAATCGTCCACTTTGCCACTATCCGATGGTTAGCATCCAGACTCAGGCTTAGGACACCATAATAAACAGAACCGTTCTCGTCCTGATTGCTTCCCTCGATGCTGTAGTGTCCTACAAGTTCCTCTATAGTCATAGCTGTTGCATTATAAGATTGATTCAAAGATAGCCATCCGTTTTTAATCAACAAAGCTGTAAAATCATGTCAATCGGAGACTTTTAACAAATTTTAAACTTGCTACAGTAGTGTGCGGCATCATTTTTTCTTATTGACAGGCATATTAACACCAAAAAATAAAATATTATGTCAAAGACAGTAGCCATATTGGCAACCCACGGATTCGAAGAAAGTGAATTGAGTTCTCCAAAAGAACATCTGGAGAAGCAGGGCTGGACTGCCCATATTGTAAGTCCAAAATCAGGAACCATCAAAGCTTGGGCAGAAACGGACTGGGGTAAAGATTATGATGTAGACAAAACTCTGGATGAGGTCTCTGCATCAGATTATGATGCGCTGGTATTGCCGGGTGGGGTAATCAATCCGGATCAGTTAAGGACTAACGAAAAAGCCTTATCTTTTGTACAAGACTTTTTCCAGCAGCATAAGCCTGTAGCCTCTATTTGTCACGGTCCACAAATCCTAATCAATGCAGGTGCGGTAGAAGGCAGAAAGATGACTTCTGTAAATTCAATCAGTGCGGATCTTAAAAACGCGGGAGCAGTTTGGGAAGACAGTGAAGTAGTGGTGGATAATGGTTTGGTGACCAGCCGTACACCTAAAGACCTTCCGGCTTTCAATGCCAAAATGGTAGAAGAAATAAAAGAAGGTAAACACGAAGATCAGAATCTCTAATCATAAAAAATATAAAACCCCTGAAGAATAACTCCTCAGGGGTTTTTATTATCTAATCAACCTTGTTTATAAATGCACTTCGTGAGCATTAAGCTGATCTAATAATTTTTGAATATTTTCCAAGTCTTTCAACACTTTCTGATAAGAAGCTTTTGCATAATCTGCAATAGAGGCTTTGGGAGTTTGTAAATCATTGGGTTCAAAAACGTGATTAAGTTGAGGTTTATCTACGACTTGATCCTTATAATCATCAAGACATTCATTGATGAATGCCATTTTCTTTTTACATTTGATATGTCTTTTGATTTTCTGCAGAGAGCTAATTATATAAGGATTATCGTTATAAGGATTGTTGAAGCGGCTATCTTCTTGCTCCTCCTGATAAACAAAGTATGAATTTTCATTACTCGGTTTAAGGTAGTTTTTATCAAATATCATATCACAAGAGGTATTAATTAAATCAAATAGTAAATTATATTAGAGAATTAATATCAATTTTAAGACCATAATTAGATTTTTATGATAAACCAGATTATAATAACTTCTTTTTGTTTTAATTTGATAAAGTATTAAAAACTAACCTACATCAATCTATTTTCTATTTAAGTCTCTACATTTGGGGTTTTAAAATTTAAACGAATGAAAATAGTAGCTTTTGCAGGAAGCAATTCCAGAGAATCCATCAACAAAATATTAGTAGAATACACAGCAAAACAATTTAACGGAGCAGAAGTAGAGTTGCTTGACCTTAATGATTACGAAATGCCAATATTCAGTGTTGACAGAGAAAAGCACGATGGGATTCCGACTTTAGCGTTGAGGTTTGCTGAAAAGATAGATCAGTCAGATTTGCTAATAATCTCTTTAGCAGAGCATAACAGCACTTACACTACGG
>NZ_DAIQCG010000015.1:0-21187 GCF_036780765.1 Epilithonimonas sp. | reverse complement strand
CAAAGTTTTATTTGAAGTTGAAAGCCATAGCCCCGATAGTAGCGGCATCCTTTTTCTTTTTTTGCAAAAAAAGAAAAAGATATAGCGGATAGCGGGATTAAGCTCCTAAAAAAAATTATTTTACAGGCTTCACAGAAATAGCATAACCACCACTTCTTACCAAATGAACTGGCAGTTTTGTTTTGCTGTCAACGGTCTTTTTGTAGATTTTGTAACTCTGCGGATTGTTGATGTAATCTGCGTCTTTTCCATCTTCGTAGATTGTCGCTTCGTACTTTTTGCCTTTGTCAAGGAAAGAAAAATCTACTGTAAAATCTCTTGGATTTTCATCGGTAACACCACCTACAAACCAATTGTCTGTTCCTTTTGCTTTACGAGCCGTGTGGATGTAATCTCCAGGTTCTGCGGAAAGGATTTTGGTGTCGTCCCAATCTGCTGCAACATCTTTGATAAATTGGAAAGCATCCATATGTTTTGCGTAATTCTCCGGTAAATCAGCCGCCATTTGCAAAGGCATATACATCACAACATAAAGTCCTAATTGTTTTGCCAAAGTTGTCTGAACGAAACGCTTATCGCCTGGGAAATAGTAATCTAACTTAGTCTGGAAAATACCTGGCGTGTAGTCCATAGAACCTCCCATCCAACGTGTGAAAGGCAAAATCGTTTGATGGTCTGGCTTGTTTCCACCGAACGCTTCATACTCTGTTCCACGCGCTGCTTCTGCAGAAATCCAGTTTGGATAGGTTCTGCTTTCTCCACCAGGACGCACAGACTCGTGAGAGTTAACCATAATTTTATAATCATTAGCTTTCTCTGCAATTCTGTAGAAATGGTTGATTGTCCACTGAGAATAATGGTGCTCTCCTCTTGGAATAATGTCGCCCACATAACCAGTTTTCACCGATTTGTAACCGTATTTGTTCATCAATTTGAATGCATCGTCTGCCCATCTTTCGTAGTTGGTTGCAGAGCCAGAAGTCTCGTGGTGCATAATCAAATTGATACCTTTTGAATGTGCATAGTCATTCAACATTTTGATATCGAAATCCGGATAAGGTGTTATGAAGTCGAAAACAAATTCTTTGGAATGTCCGAACCAGTCTTCCCAGCCTGTGTTCCAACCTTCTATCAATAATCCACCGAAGCCGTTTGCTGCAGCAAAGTCGATATATTCTTTAACTTTTGTATTGTTAGCTGCGTGTTTTCCGTTGGGTGTTAACTTTGAAAAATCTTCTCCAATGTGTACGTTATCTGCTGTAGAATATGCCCACTGAGATTTTCCAATAATCATTTCCCACCAAACACCCATATATTTGGTTGGTTTGATGTATGAAGTATCTTTATATTTCGTAGGTTCGTTCAGGTTGAACATCATTTTCGAATCCATTACATCTTCCGCTTTTGGCGCAACAATAATGGTTCTCCAAGGCGTCACAGTAGGTGTTTGGATATAACCTTTTGCACCTTGTCTGTCTGCCGTCAAATGAGTTTTGAATTTGAAATTCTGAGCATCCACTTCCAGATGAGAAGCCGGATAATCTAGAACTGCCGCTTCACCAACGTTAACATACAATGGTTCTTTACCTTCTTTTTTGAGCATCAAAGGTGACTGAACTGCATTTTTCACAAGTGTTTGAGAAGCATTAGAATCAAAAGCTTTTGACCATTGAGTCGGAATTTCGGAAATCTTTGTGGTTTGGTATTGATATTCCTGAGAATCGTAATCTGCAACAATCCACCAAGCCTTCATATCGGTTGGAAAATCAATCTCAGAATCCTCTTCTCTGATGACGAAATAATTCAGGTTTTTCTGTTGAGGAAACTCATATCTGAATCCTAATCCATCGTTAAACAATCTGAATTTAACAACGATGCTTCTGTCAGAAGAAGTTTGATTAAGAGTTAAAGCTAACTCGTTGTAATTGTTGATATAGTTTTTCTTTTCTCCAAGAATTGGTTGCCAAGTTTCGTTTTTAGAATCTCTTTTTTCGGCTGTTTTTGTGAAGCCGTTATTGAGGTCGAAACTGGCATCTTCTGGTTTTGCAATCTCGGAAGCAAACTTGATAGAAGAATCTTTGAAAAGTCTTAATCCTAATTTAGAATCTTCTACAACTACGTTTCCGTTATATTTCAAATTATAAACAGGAACTCCGTTTTTCAATTGGAAATTCATCTCGAATTTTCCGTCTGGAGATTTAAGATTTTGAGCATTTGCTCCATTAAACATCATAGTAAGCAAAGCTGCTCCAATGGTGAATTTTTTCATTTTTTCTAAGGTTTATATATTGGTACAATATAAAAAAAGTGTTGCGAAACCGCAACACTTCTTATGATTTTTTATTTGATCACTGTTTGGTTACAGTATAAGATAACTTAAATGGATCAAATGTTATTTTGTAAGTTCCCGCTTCTGCAACAGCTATATTATCTCCTCCAGAAGACGCACTACCATTTGAACCTCCATAATTTTCTGACCAATCATTATTAACTCTGAATTTGAAATTTCCTGCAGCTAAGCTGGTAGTAATACTCCAAGACAGATTAGCATCATCCCAACTCATTCTAGTGTCTGGACCATCCCATCCATTAGCGGTAGCATCCCCTACAAGTCCCATTGAATAAGGTATTAATGTAAATTTTTTTGTATTTAAATTAACAGATAATTTCTGAGGACCTGCATTTGCCGCCTTCATATTTCCTCCTCCGTTATAAATCAAATTAACATTATCGTCGGTACCATAACTATTATCCCAGTTTCTCTCTACTGTAATTTTAAATTCTGAACCAGCTGCGGTAAAATCAATATAAGTCACATATATACCATTACTGGTTGCCGAAACGAGAGTATTAGCCGTAGCAGGATTCCATTGTTGGTACGCACCCGGAACATATAAATAAGATATTAATGCATATGTTTTGACGGTCATTTTGATAACTGGAGAGTATGTCTCAGGAATAGAAGCTCCAGCAGAAGATTTTAAACGCAGCTCAAATTTTTCAGTTTCTCCTGCGTTAGCCCCAGCATTTAATAGTAATGCATTGAAGTCCTGTACAGTATAAGATATTGATGATGACCCAGCAGCAAGGTCAACAGCTTTTGCATTTTGGAAATCAGTTCCTTCTAACGCAATTTCTAATTGATTGGATAATGCTAAATTCGGACCATAGCTTGGATCATCCCAAGAGAGTGTTACCGCTGTTTGATCTGCATTCTCTTGTGCAAGAGTCAAATCTGTCTTATCTGATCTGAGCAATCCTTCTGTTACATTTCCTATAACAGCTCTATCTTCATCTTTTTCACAAGAAAACAATAAAGAAGCTATAAAACTTACAAATAAAAATTTAAATATATTTTTCATTTTGATTTAACTTTAAAAATTAGTAGCCTTGATTTTGAACTAAGTTAGGATTAGCAATCAAATCATTAGTTGGAATAGGATAAAGTTTTCTATAATCTTCAACAGCACGTCCATCCTGAACTCCTCCTTTGAAGGGCCACAAATAAGAACCTGATGTAAATTTACCAAAACGAATAAGATCGGTTCTTCTTGTTGCTTCCCAAGCTAATTCCCTTGCTCGTTCATCTAAGATAAAATCCAAGTTAATAGACGTTACATTGCCACTTGTATTACCATAAGCTCTAGTTCTTAAAGCATTGACATATTGCAGAGCAGTAGACATATTACCTCCGCCACCTCTTAGAACCGCCTCAGCATAAATCAAATAAGCATCTGCTAAACGGAACAAAGGAAAATCTGTATCCACAAAATCACCTCCTGTATCCGAGCCAACAGCTCCAGATTTTGTTATATTTTTAAATTTGATAAGTGGATAACCATCTGTAAAAGCCCCTATTGCATTAATCTCCAAATTTTGCCCATCTGTATGAAAAACACCTCTTTTATCTATAGAACCATCTGTAGCAGGAAAAAGATTTACTAGATTTTTAGTACTTCTAAGTCCGCCCCAACCACTATTGATGCCAAAATCAGCGGCTGTCATAGAACCTCCCGTGGAAGCATGAATAATAAACGTTGTTCCACCATAAGTTCTAGTATGTGTGCCATCAAAATTAACAGAGAAAATAACTTCGTTATTTGCCAAATTGTTATCTGCTAAGAAAAGCTCATTATAATTACTTTTAAGAGAATAGCCTGAATTAATTACTTTTTCAGCATAAAGCAATGCATCTTTATATCTATTTTGTCCGGTGTAAACTTCTGCATTTAAATATAATTTTGCTAATAACATGTAAACAGCACCCTTGTCCGCTCTACCGTATTCATTAGTTCTGGGATCTTTTAAGAGTCCTTCAAGGTCCTTTAGCTCAGACTCTACATACTGGAAAAGTTCTTTACGCTCAATTCTTGGAGGAGCCGTTACACCTACATCATTTTTTTCAGTTACAAAAGGGCCGTTACCGAACAGATCAATGGCGTGCGAATAGCTTAAAGCTCTCATAAAACGAGCTTCATTTCTATACAACCTAGCCTCATCAGCGTCTGTTCCTGTGATATTTCTAGAGGATAATTTATCATCTTGAGTTTCTCTAATGAATTCATTAGCCATAGCAATCTGATAATAGATCCTATAATAAAGAGCTGTTATGTATTGATTATTGGCAGCCCAATTCATATTATGAATATCTGGAAGCCCCGAATCCGACCAAGCAATAATTGCTTCATCAGTTGGTAGCTCTTGCAATTGGAATAATTGTCTCAAATAATTCGAAGTTCCTCCGTCAATACCTCCGATGTCAGCATTACCATCACCACCTTCTTGCCCACTCATCGCAAGACCAGCATAGATTTTCCCTAAAACACCTTTATAATTGCTAAAATTAGAATATACAGATGCTGAAGTAACTTCTGTCTCCGGCATACGATCTAAATCTTTTTCACAAGAGGCAAGAAATAATGATGCTGTTATACTTATTGTTAATATATTTTTAAATTTCATGATTTTTTTAATTAAAATTGAAAGTTTAACCCAATAGAATACACTCTTGGTCTTTGATAAAGGTTATTATCAATCCCATTAAATACTTCTGGATCTAATCCACTGTAATTAGTGATTAAGAATGCGTTTTGAACAGAACCAAAAACTCTTAATTTAGAATTTTCATTAATAAAGCTTGGAAAATTATATCCTATATTGATATTATCCATTCTTAAGAATGACCCATTTTCGACATAATAGTCACTGAAATATTGAGGAGTATCAAACTGAGTATCCAGATAACTCGTATGTATGTTCTGTAAGTAGTTGTTTGCTTTTATTCCTAATAGGTTACCAAATTGGGAAGCTTGGTTATTATAAACATAATTACCAAAACTCGCTCTCATTGTAAATCCTAAATCCCAGTTTTTATATGTAAATCTAGATGAAAAACCCAGTAATAGTTCTGGTGCAGGAGATTTATATTGATACAGATCCCCACTATTAATAACCCCATCCCCGTTACGGTCCACATAGACACCTTCAATCGGTTTACCTTCCTGATTATAAACCTGTTGATAAACATAGAAAGCATTAGGTTGATATCCTTCTGCATGAACTTGGATCGTACTTCCCGTACCTCCAGAGATTCCACCTGTTAAAACAGAAGTTGATGCAAGGTTGGTAATTTCAGATTTATAATGAGTGGCATTCAAATTAAACTCCCATGAGAAGTTTTCATTTTTGATCGCTTCAACTCCAATATTGAATTCGATACCTCTGTTTCTCATATCTCCAACATTGGTCAACAACAAGTTTGTTAAATTAGCTCCAGCAGGGACAGGCACTACACTCAACAAATCTTTTGTTTCTTTTTCATAAACCTCAATACTACCATTAATTCTATTATTTAAGAATCCAAAATCAAGTCCCAAGTTCTTAGTAGTTGTAGTTTCCCATTTGATATTTTTATCATATCCCTCTCCTCGTAAGGTATTATAAAAAACATCTCCAATTTGATATTGGGCACCACTGTTAGATTGTACATATCTGGCTAAATAAGGGTAATCATTGTTATTAATATCCTGTTGACCTGTTTGTCCCCAACCAGCTCTCAATTTTAAAGTAGAGAATACATTGGTATTTTTAATAAAGTTTTCCTGATCTATTCTCCAAGCTAATGCCACAGATGGGAAATATCCTACTCTATTATCTTCACTAAATCTTGAAGAAGCATCTCTTCTTACCGAAGCTGTTAAAAGGTACTTTTTATCAAAAGTATAGTTCAATCTGGCAAAGTAAGAAATCAATGTATTTTGGGTAAAGAAGTCGTTTCCTGTTTCTGGATTCATTGTTCCATTACCATAACTTGTTGGTGCAAAAGGTTCGCTTCTTTGCCAATCTTGATAAGAGTACCCCGCAGTAATATCCACTAATGAATTGATTGCTGATATATCTTTGGTATAATTTAAATAAAACTCTAATAACTTGTTTTTTTTCTCCTGAGTATATCTTCTGTAAGAGCCTTTTCTATAGTACTCTGTTGCTGCTGTTGGTAAAACCGTAGTATTCCCGTTAGAATCAGAATAATCGTAGCCCAAATTAAGATTTGCTCTTAACTCAGGCAGGAAATGCATTTTATAATCAAACTGGATATTACCCAAAACTCGGCTAACATACGAAAGATCATAGCGTTGATTAAGCATAGATAAAGGGTTTTTTGTTCCATTCGTATTTGGTGTACCGGTAGAATCCAACCATTCAAAATATCCACCATAGTTCTCAAAACCCGGTGCAAAAACAGATTGTGTTGGATCAAACACCACAGCAGCACCTACAGCTCCATCATCCTTGAAACGGTTTTCAACATATGTACCTTTCAAATTGAAATTAATATCCAAGTGATTATCAAAAAATTTAGGATTCAAATTTAATGAAGCAGTTGACCTTTCAATATTATTAGTTTTAATAATACCATCTTGATTAAGATAACCTAAGGATAATCTATATGGCAACCCCTTCACTCCTCCAGATAGAGAAAGCGTGTTATCGAACCCAACCGCAGTTTGGTAGATTTCTTTTTGCCAATTAGTATTAGATTTTCCTAAAAGAAGTTTGTAATTATTAGCAGCCTTAGAATTGACTACATCCCTGAACTGATCAGCCGATAACATCTCCACAGTCCCCATCTTATCATAAACAGAAGTAGTGGTGGTATAAGTCGCTTTTAATTTACCCGTTTTCCCTCTTTTCGTAGTGATAATAATAACTCCATTAGATGCTCTTGACCCATAGATAGCAGTAGCAGAAGCATCCTTCAAGATATTAAACGACTCAATATCATTCGGGTTTATCAATGCCAATGGATTAGAAGCTCCACTAATACCATTATTATCCAAAGGCACACCATCAATAACGATCAATGGATCATTACTAGCATTAAGGGAAGCTCCTCCTCTAATTCTAATAGTTGAACCAGCACCAGGCGCTCCACTGTTTGTAGTAATTTGTATACCCGAAGCTTTACCTTGTATCAGTTGTTCTGGCGAATTAACACTCCCTTCGTTAAAGTCCTTTGCTGAAATAGCAGTAATAGAACCAGTAAGGTCTGTTTTTTTCTTAGCACCATAACCAATCAACACAACCTGTTCGATCTCGGTTTCCTTCTTTATCGAATCATTTTGTTGTGCATGTAGCATTGATCCGAGCAATAGAAAAGCTGGAGCAATTTTTAATACATTATAGTTTCTCACAAAAAATAAATTTTTAAGGTTTATATTATTTTCTTATTTGTCTCTAAATTACACTTAATCTAGTTTTGCAATTTATAAAAAAAACAACATTGTGTTAAAATATTTTTAAAATTAGTGAATTTAGTACATCATTTTATTAAAAAAAACACTACAACTAAATTTAAAGCACTAAAAATCAAAGCTTTAAAGCAATGTTAATTTTTTTAACAAATAATGATTTTTAGTGATTTTTTCTATTTTTAAGCTTGTTTTTCTTCTTCTAAATTAACCAATATTAATCCTATATTAATCAAAAATGAAACAAATTATAATTTTTAGAATTTTTCCAATTGCTAAAAACTTCAATAAATTCGTGACTTTAATAAAACTTAAAAAATTCAGTCAAATAAAATTTTAAATTAAATTAATTAACCAAAAATCATTAAAACACTAAATTTTAAAAAAAACTCCAAACACGAACAATGGACGAACATAGGATTTAGAACGGACCTACAAAAACAAGTGAAAAATTTTCATTTCTAATTATTTGATTTTGCAATTACAATTCAAAACTGGATATAAGTTAAATGCTCTTTTTATAATCTCATTAAACTAAAAACTTAATTGTTATTGATCCATTTTAATATTGCTTTACTTATCTGATTTTAAAAATGAAAATCGTATTTTTGCAACTCAAAATTTCAATTAAAAAATGTCAAACAGAAAGATGATTACGGCGGCTTTGCCTTATGCAAACGGACCGGTTCATATAGGGCATTTGGCGGGTGTTTATATTCCTGCGGATGTTTATGCTAGATTTCAAAGAAGATCAGGAAAAGATGTGGCTTTTATCTGCGGAAGCGATGAGCACGGGATTCCTATTACCATAAGAGCTAAAAAAGAAGGCGTTACTCCGCAAGATATTGTTGATAAATACCACGAAATCATCAAAAAATCGTTCTCAGATTTGGGGATTTCTTTTGATGAATATTCTAGAACAACATCAGCGAATCACCGTGAAACAAGTCAGGATTTCTTCAAAGTTCTTTATGAAAAAGGGAAATTCACGGAAGAAATGTCTGAACAGTATTTTGACGAACAGGCTGGAGAATTTTTAGCAGACCGATACATTGTGGGAACTTGTCCGAATTGTGGCAACGAAAACGCTTATGGAGACCAATGTGAAAAATGCGGCTCTACCCTTTCACCATCCGAATTGATTAATCCAAAATCTATGCTGAGCGGAAATGTTCCAATTCTTAAAGAGACAAAAAACTGGTATTTACCATTAAACGAATACGAAGATTTCTTAAACCAATGGATTATCGAAGGTCATAAAGACGACTGGAAACCGAACGTTTACGGACAGGTAAAATCTTGGTTAAACGATGGCTTAAAGCCTCGTGCAATGACCAGAGATTTGAACTGGGGAGTTCCTGTTCCACTTCCTGGTGCAGAAGGAAAAGTATTGTATGTATGGTTTGATGCACCTATTGGTTATATTTCTTTCACGAAAGAATGGGCGGAGAAAAACGGAAAAGACTGGAAAGATTACTGGCAAAGCGAAGGAAGTGATTTGGTTCATTTCATTGGAAAAGATAATATTGTATTCCACTGTATTATTTTCCCTGCTATGATGAAAGCTCACGGCGATTTTAATATGCCGAAAAACGTTCCTGCTTTTGAATTTTTGAATCTTGAAAACGATAAAATTTCAACCTCAAGGAACTGGGCAGTTTGGGCACACGAATATGTGGAAGATTTCCCTGGTCAACAGGATGTTTTGCGTTATGCATTGCTTTCATCAGCTCCAGAAACAAAGGATAATAATTTTACGTGGAAAGATTTCCAGACGAAGAATAATTCTGAATTAGTTGGAATTTTTGGGAATTTCATCAACAGAGTGGCGGTTTTGATTCATAAATATTATGATGGAATAGTTCCTCAAGGTGATGCAAACGCTTCCGAATTAGCTGAAATCAATAAATCAGCAAAAGAAATTTCTGGTTTCTTAGAAAATTATGAGTTCAGAAATTCTTTAACAGCTTTGATGAATTTGGCTCGTTTCGGTAATCAATATCTTCAGACAGAAGAACCTTGGAAAACGATTAAAGATAATCCGGAAAAAGCGGCACATTCTTTATTTGTAGGCGCTCAGATTGCAGTTGCTTTGGCTCAGTTGTGTGAACCGTTTATGCCTTTCAGTTCTGAAAAATTATTGAATATGTTCAATGTTCAAAAATCAGATTGGAAAGATGTTGAAACTAAATCTGTTTTAATAGAAACAGGTCATAAAATCAACGAAGCTTCTCTTCTTTTTTCAAAAATCGAAGACGATGTCATCGAAGCTCAAATCCAAAAACTGGAAGACACCAAACAAAACAATAAAAAAACAAATCCTAACGCCAATCCTATGAAAGAGGAAATACAATTTGATGATTTTGCTAAAATCGATTTGAGAACTGCAACTATTTTAACGGCTGAAAAAGTTGAAAAAGCAGACAAACTTCTGAAATTCACAGTTGATACAGGTGTTGATGTAAGAACGGTAGTTTCTGGTGTTGCTGAGAGTTTTTCTCCAGAGGAATTAATTGGAAAACAAGTAATGATTTTATTAAATCTCGCTCCAAGAAAAATCCGCGGAATAGAATCTCAAGGAATGTTCTTATTAACAACTAAACCAGACGGAAAATTATCTTTCGTAACGCCGGATGACAGCAATGTTGAGAACGGAATTGAGATTGGATAATTTCTAATTTCAAATATACATATGGGCATTTTCTAGTGCCCATTTTTTTTATCAATATGGTCAGTAAAAACACGCTAAGAAAACTTTCTGACCGCGAACTGGAAAACTACCTGAAACCCGAATCTCGCTTTGTTCCCAAAGCGATTCAGACGGCTTTTGAAATTTTGACAGAAAGAGGCAGATATTTTTCCGATGAAGAAAAGGAAAACATTCAAAAATTAATTAATAAAAAAGAAAACGAAGAATTAGATCGTTTACTAGAAGAACAAGAATTAAAAAAAGATCACATCACAGAAGATGCGAATGCAATTCGTCTTTTTTCTAGAGGAATAATTTTGTTTTTTGGATTCTTTTTTGGGTTTGTTTCTGGCGCAATTTTGTTAGGACTAAATTTTTTCAAACTAAAAAAATACAAAGAAGGCATCTTGGTTATCTTATTGGGATTTATTTATTCGATAATTCAATATTTCGGAGTTCCTATAATGTATAAAATGAAAAGTGCGCACGAAATGACCAGCTACAGAAAAAGCCCAGAATTGCTTTTCATAATTTTCGGAGTTCTAGTTTTATATTTCATTTGGATAGAGGTTATTAAAAAATTACCCTATCGTTCAGAATCACCATTAATTCCCATTTTGTTGGGATTATTAATGTCTTTTTTAATTTACACCAACTTTAACAATTGGTTTTCTTCCTATTTTTTACTCAATCTCGCCAGATAAGAATCTTCAGCCTGCAAAACTTTTTCAATTTTAAAATCATTATTTTCTGCAGCATTTTTCAAAGTATCAAAGTCTAGATACAACCATTTTATCGGTTCTTCAGATTCGCCTTTGTAATGAACAACATAATCTAGTTCGCCATAATATCCATCTGCTGGGATGTAAAAACCACCATCTTCATCCTCATCAAACATATAGAGAATATCGGTGCTATCAATAAGAATCTGACCATTTTTATTTAATAAAGAATGAAGTTTTTGAAGATAAACATCAATAACATTCAGGCTTTGGAAAATTCCTGTTCCGTTCATCAACAAAAGAATCGTATCAAAATTTCCTTCTGAAAAATGCAGCATATTCTCTGCAACAGCACTCTTCACGCCTCTCAGTTGACAAACCTCGATTGATTTTGGAGAAATATCTAATGCTGTAACTTCAAGATTCTTTTCATTCTGAAGATAAAGTGAATGCGAACCAGCTCCAGCTCCGATGTCCAAAACTTTTCCGCTCGCCAATTTTAAAGCTTTTTGTTCGATTTTATTCATCGCATCAAAATCTCGGAAAAGATAATCTACAGGAAGTTCATCCAGTTCAGAAATCGATGTTTCGGTTTGCAAATCTTCTGGATCAACATTGTGATAATAATCCCAGATTGCGCGTCCCATTAGGTCTTTCATAGCGGTAAATCTTTTGCAAAGATAGAATTTTAGTTTCGTAGTTTTAAGTTAAACACAAAGGCACAAAGCTATTTTTCTTCGATTCGTTTTTAAGGGACAAAGAAATTTTCGCTACAAGATTTCAACTTTAAAAAACTTGAAATCTTTTGTGCCTAAAAAGAATTATGGATTAAAATTAAAACCTTATGTCTTTGTGTTTAATGTATAAGTTTATCATTGTCATTACTTTTTTCTATTTCCTTACGGTTCAGATTTTGCTAATAATGCCTAAATTGTATCTCAAATTTGAAATCAATCTATGACAGATAAAAATAAAAACTTCCACACGGGATTCACTTTCAGCAAGCATATTCCGGAAGAGGTTTCGCATTTTGACAGAGTATTTGGTATTTTCAAAGACTTGCTCATCCACACTTCCGGAGATTTGGACGAAGCTTTTGACTGGCTGGATATGCTCGATAAAGAGTACGACATTTTCAATGAAGAATATGGCTTGGATGACTTTATCGAAGACCTTAAAAAACGAGGTTACATCAAAGAAGAAATTAAACCAGAAGATGGTAATACAGGTTCTGGAGAAGGTAAAAATATTCTGACGGCAAAATTAGAAGCAGCTTTAAGAGATTATGCACTCGACCAAATATTTGGAAAACTGAGAAAAAGCGGCGTTGGTAATCATAGAACTAACAAAAGCGGTGTTGGTGACGAGAAAGATGGAGAAAACCGAAATTTCCAATTTGGCGATGACCTCGCAATGGTTAATCTGACGGAAAGTATTAAGAATGCACAAATCAACAACGGAATTTCGGATTTGAGATTAACAGAAAACGACCTCATCGTAGAAGAAACCAAACATAAAGCGCAGATGAGCACGGTTTTAATGAT
Organism: Epilithonimonas sp.; assembly: GCF_036780765.1. GTDB lineage: Bacteria > Bacteroidota > Bacteroidia > Flavobacteriales > Weeksellaceae > Epilithonimonas. Next base: position 8,481 of record NZ_DAIQCG010000015.1, on the reverse strand, counting down.
TGACATCAGCCACTCGATGATTTTGTATGGCGAAGACCGAATCACACCTGCCAAAAAAGTAGCGATGGCATTAGTGGAACTTATCAAAAGAAAATATCCGAAAGATTCCATTGACATTATTGTTTTCGGGAATGATGCTTGGCCAATTCAGATTAAGGATTTGCCTTATCTGCAAGTCGGGCCTTATCACACCAATACCGTTGCCGGATTGGAATTGGCGATGGACATCCTCCGAAGAAAACGTAATACGAACAAGCAAATCTTTATGATTACCGACGGGAAACCAAGTTGTCTAAAACTTCCAACCGGCGAATACTATATGAATAGTGTTGGATTGGACGAAAAAATCGTCTCCGAATGTCTTAACAGAGCAGCACAAGCGAGAAAACTGAAAATCCCAATCACCACTTTTATGATTGCGCAAGATCCGTATCTGAGACAATTCGTGAAAGCCTTCACGGCTCAGAATAAAGGTAAAGCTTTTCTGACCGGACTTTCTGGTTTGGGACAAATGATATTTGAAGATTACGAAAAAAATAGAATTAAAAGGATTTAAATTAAAGCGGGAAGCTGGATGTCAGAAGTTAGAAGACTTCCAATATCCATCTTCCAACATCCATACAAATTAATATTAAAAATGAAGAACGATACAACATTCAAAGAATTAAAAAAATCGGGATACACAGATAAAACCATCAATCAGGAAATCCAAGCGAACCTGATTACAAAAATCAAAGCTAAAGAACCAGTTTTCGAAGGACTTTGGGGTTACGAAGACACCGTAATTCCACAACTGAAGAAAGCAATCTTGGCCGGACATCACATCAATCTTTTAGGGTTACGCGGACAGGCAAAAACCAGAATTGCCAGAAGTATGGTTAATCTTTTGGACGAATATATGCCGATTGTGAAAGGTTCCGAAATCAACGACAGTCCGTTTCAGCCGATTTCAAAGTTTGCTAGAGATTTGATTGCTGAGTTAGGAGATGAAACTCCAATTTCTTGGGTGCATCGTTCAGAAAGATTCTTTGAAAAACTGGCAACGCCGGACGTGAATGTGGCAGATTTAATTGGAGATATCGACCCAATAAAAGCAGCGACTTTGAAACTTCCTTATTCCGACGAACGTGTTTTACATTACGGAATGATTCCAAGAGCCAACCGTTCGATTTTTGTTTTGAATGAATTGCCCGATTTACAGGCTAGAATCCAAGTTTCTTTGTTTAACATTTTGCAGGAAGGCGATGTTCAAATCCGAGGTTTCCAGTTGAGAATGCCTTTGGATATTCAGTTTGTGTTTACAGCGAATCCTGAAGATTATACCAACAGAGGAAGTATTGTTACACCTTTGAAAGACAGAATTGGTTCTCAGATTTTTACCCATTATCCAAAAACCATAGCATTAGCAAGACAAATTACCGAACAGGAAGCATTGATTTCTGAAGATGATAAAGCAAAAATCCAAGTTCCAGATTTGGCAAGAAATCTTTTAGAAGAAGTCGCTTTTGCAGCGAGAGAAAGTGAATATGTAGATGCGAAAAGTGGTGTGAGTGCAAGATTAACCATCAGCGCGATGGAAAACCTAATTGCAGCGGCTAAATTGAGACTACTGGAATCTGATTCGGATAAGACACAAGTTCGTTTGTTGGATTTTATGTCGATTATCCCGTCCATTACAGGTAAGATTGAATTGGTTTATGAAGGCGAACAGGAAGGCGCAGATTTCGTAGCCAAAATATTAATTGATGACGCTGTGATGACACAATTCGAAAGCCTTTTCCCGAGAGTTCCAAAACTGGAAAAAGAAGGTTTGAAAACACCTTACACCGATATCATCCAATGGTTCAACAATAATCATCTGGAACTTAATTATTCTGACACAGATAAAGAATTTTACAACAAATTGGACAGCGTAAAACCTCTAACCACTTTGATTGAAGACAATGTTCCTGAATTGGATGACAATGATAAAAACTTCTGCAAAGAGTTGGTGCTTTGGGCTTTGACAATTAGTAAGAAATTGGATAAGTCTGAGAATGCTTCGGCTTTCAGTTTTGAATCGGCTGGGATTGGTCAGTTTTTTAGAAGTTAATTCTAAAATTTCAAAAATAAAAAAGCCTCAGTGAAAATTCTCTGAGGTTTTTATTTATAGCCCCGATACTAACGGCATCCTTTTTTGTTATTGCGGGAAAAAAATTCTAAAGATTGCTTCACTTCGTTCGCAATGACAAAAAAGATATAGTGGATAGCGGGAAACAGCACCAAAAAAACAATAAATAGAAACTGTTCGACGAAGTCAATAAGCTCCAAAAAAAAATTCCGCAAAAGATGCGGAATTTATATTTTAATGCTTGTTGTCGATGTCGATATCTACATCCTCCAAAGGTTCTTGTTCTGCTTTGAACGTTTCTCCAAAACCTCCATTCTGAAGTTTTGAATTTCTCTTACTGTACAAGAAATAGATGAAAAAACCTATTACCAACCAGCCTAAAGAATACATTTGCGCTTCTTTGCTTAGGTTGATAATCAAATAGGTGTTGATTGCTATTCCTAAAACTGCAATAACTGGCAATGCAGGCACTTTAAAGTTTCTTTGCAAATTGGGTTCTTTTACTCGCAATACCCAAACTGCTACACATACCATAGTAAAAGCAAATAAAGTTCCGAAGCTTGTCATATGTGCAAGATCATTAATCGGGGTAAATGATGCTACCACAGAAATAACGGCGCCCAAAATTACCAGATTCTTGGATGGGACACCACTTAAAGGATTTACTTTTGCAAATGTTTTAGGAATTAGACCATCTTTTGACATTCCTAAAAATATTCTGGATTGTCCCATAATCATTACCATTAAAACAGAAATAAGTCCAACTGTAGCAGCAATCGTGATGATGTAACCTGCCCAAGCTTGTCCAGCTATATCAAAAGCATAAGCCACAGGAGCTTTGATAGCATCCGGATATTTTCCTAAAGGATTGAAGTCTGTATAATGCATCATCCCTGTTAAAACCAATGATACCAAAATGTATAATAATGTACAAATTACCAATGATGCAATGATTGCAAACGGAACATCTTTTTTAGGATTTATAGCCTCACCAGCCTGTGTAGAAACAGCATCGAATCCTACATAAGCAAAGAAAATCGCAGATGCTCCGGCAACAACTCCTGCATAACCATAAGCAGAATGTGAAACACCGTTTTCTGTAATTGTAGTTGCAGCAGGGATAAATGGTGACCAGTTTTCTGGATTGATAAAGAAAATTCCCGCTACAATTACAAAAATAATGGCTGAAACTTTCATCACTACAATGAAGTTATTAGCTTTTGCTGCTCCTTTTGTTCCTCTTAAAAGAATCCCAATTACTACCCATACAATTAAAAATGCAGGTAGGTTCATAGAAAATCCAGAATTACCTGCAGCAAGATACGTTTGTGGATCCGTTGTGAGCCAAGCTGGCATGTGCAAGCCAAACATTTTAAGCAATTTTCCAAAATATCCGGACCAAGAAACGGCTACTGTCATAGATCCCATTGCATATTCCAGAATCAATCCCCAACCAATAATCCATGCGAAAATTTCTCCAACGGTTCCATAGGCATAAGCATACGCAGAACCTTCAACCGGAAGTATAGATGCAAATTCTGCATAACATAATGCTGCAAAAACACAAGCAATCCCAGCGATGACGAAAGAAAGCGCTAAAGCAGGACCAGCGTTATAATAGGCACCTGTCCCTGTTAAAACAAAAATACCACCTCCAATGATGGCACCAATCCCAATAGCTGTTAAACTCCATTTTCCCAATACACGCTTGAGCTGACTTTTTTTAATGTCCGCTTCATAAGCTTCCATTGGTTTCTTAATCCAAATATTTGCCATAATTGTAATTTTTTTTACCCCAAAAATTAAGGGGGACTTTCTTCTATATTTATTTTTAAATTACGAAAATATTAAAAAAAATGCTTTCATTAACTTTTTTTAACTAATTAATTTTACTTATCTATATTAATTATGAATAAGCTGATTGAATTTTTAAAGATTAATAATTATCTTTGAGGATATGAATTTCCTCGAAGAACTCACGGCCCAATATCAATCCTACGAAACTTATCTGATTGTTTTAGAAATCATTGCAACTATATTCGGTTTACTTAGCGTTAACTTTTCTATTAAAAAAAACATCTGGGTTTATCCTACAGGAATCATTTCCACTGTGCTTTTCATTTATATTATGTTTGTCTTTGGACTTTTGGGAGATATGCTTATTAATGTATATTATACGGTTATGAGTATTTATGGATGGATTCTTTGGTCAAAAAGTTCAGAAGACCACATCCACGTAGAAGTAAAAAAAGCGAGTAAGAACGATTGGAGTTTTGGAAGTGCTCTTTTTTTGGGCAGCTTACTTTTCGTAGGTTTAATCTACTATTTTAAACCTTTTATTGATAATCAATTTTCGATGGAAGGCGTCAAACTAGGACTTTATCATCTCGATTGGGCGAATTACACGGATATTGTGACCACTTCCCTTTTCCTTGTCGGGATGTATTTTATGGCGAAAAGAAATCTTGAAAACTGGATTTTCTGGATTGTTGCCGATATTGTCTGCGTTCCGATGATGCTTTACAAAGGTCTAGGATTTACCGCGCTGCAATATTTGATTTTTACAGCAATGGCAATCGTAGGTTATCTGGAATGGAAGAAAAACTTAGTTAAGTCCTGATAATTTTTCAGCATATTCCTTAGCAAAAATTGCTTTGTCTTCTTGTAACTTTTCGATAGTTTTTGGCAGAATATAATGGAAGATATATTGATCGTGTTCATCTGTAAAACCAATTTCCTTTTCTTCGCCATCAATCATTTGGGCAAAAATATCCCACATAGATTGGTCTTTCAACTTCAATAATTCAAAAAAATCGTTGGCTTTTATGGTGATGTTTTTCATTAATGTAAAATGTATTTTGTAAAAAGTAAAATGTATTTTCTTTAATAGACTTTAAATATCTTTAATAAAATCCTCATATTCATAAAACATACGCTCGAAAGCGTCCATTTTTTCTACAAAGAATTCGAAAATATCTGGCCAGGTTTGTTTATTGAAAATACTTACTCCTGTTTTCTCAACCCAAATTCTGCTGATGACTTTTCCATTATCCAAAACATAAAATTCATCTTTTGCAAATTCTCCAATTTCATCTTCTAAAATGGATTCCAAAGACCAAATCTTCTCGTAATAAGCATTACGGAACAGTTCATCTTTCATCTCGATATCAATAGAAACCTCAGCTTTTTTGTTATCTGCATAAAACTTGAAAGAAAAATCCTTGATTTTGGTATCATACAGCAACCATTTTCTTGGAAAAGCTTTTCCGAAAGCCGTCCAGAATTCTTTTTTGAGTAGTTGAGCTTCTTGTTTAGAGAACACTTTTTTAATTATAAATGATTAATGATGAATGATGAGCAATCCAGCTTTGAATTTACAAAGTCAAATCTATTTTTGCGTCGTTGAATTCCTTGATTAGGTTTTCAAAGACTTTTTCAACAGGGAGAATCTCGTCTATTAAAGCAGAAACTTGTCCGATTTCCAGTTCTCCTTCTACCAAATCGCCTTCGAACATTCCGCGTTTGGCGCGGGCTCTTCCGAGAGTTTCTTTCAGAGCTTCAACGTTTCTGCCAGTTTCATATAAACCTTCCAGATCTTGAAAGAATTTATTTTTAACCAAACGAACTGGTGCCAATTCTTTCAATGTTAATTGCGTATCACCTTCTTTCAGTTCAATGATTTTATTTTTAAAATTCTCATGAGAACTTGCTTCAACTGTTGCGGCAAAACGAGAACCAATCTGGACACCGTCTGCGCCCAAAGTCATTGCAGCACGCATCTGACTTCCCAAACCAATTCCGCCCGCTGCAATCAAAGGAATATCGATTTGTTTTCTGACATTCGGAATCAGGCAAAGCGTGGTCGTTTCATCTCGTCCGTTATGACCGCCAGCTTCAAAACCTTCTGCTACCACCGCATCCACTCCAGCTTCCTTACATTTTATCGCAAACTTTGCACTTGATACAACGTGAGCAACTTTGATGCCTTCTTTCTTCAGAGTTTCTGTATAAATTTTCGGATTTCCTGCGGATGTAAAAACGATTTTAACGCCTTCTTCCAAAATGATATTGATGATTTCTTCAAGATTTGGGTAAAGTAGAGCTACATTCACACCGAAAGGTTTATCCGTAGCCGCTTTACATTTTCTAATGTTTTCTCGCAAAACATCAGGATACATACTTGCAGAGCCAATCAATCCCAATCCGCCATTATTAGAAACCGCCGAAGTCAATCTCCATCCAGAATGCCAAATCATTCCACCTTGAACGATTGGATATTTTGTACCGAAAAGCTGTGTGATTCTATTCATTTTGTTGTATTGTTTTTGGGCAATTCCAAAATCGATGAAGCTGGACATTTTTTATTTTTTTCAAAAATAGGAATTCGTTTTTTAATATTCAACAATACTGTTATTCATTAAAATTTTAATCTCAAAAAAATCTAACTCATATTTTACTTCTAGCATTTTAATAAAAAGAGTAAGCCTACTATCGGTTGACAGAAGGCTTACTATTAGGTAAAAATAAGCTTACTACTGAGCAATGGTAAGCCTACTTTTATATGGATTTAGTTTAGTTGTTAATAAAAGTGATATTAATCAATCCTTAATAAACTTGACGGTTTCCGTTCCTTTTGTTGTAAAAATCTGAATAAGGTAAGTTCCTTTTACCAATAATTGAACATCTACAGTTTTGCTGCCATTCAGAGATTTTTCCAATAGTTTTCTTCCTGAATAATCAGAAATAACTACTTTATCAATTTTGTTGTCTGAAGTCAGATTCAAAACATCTTTTACTGGGTTAGGATATAGTGTGATTTGAGAATTCTTATTAACATCAGAAACATTAAGGGTTTCATTATAAGCATTAATGGCTAAAGCTGTTTTGGACTCACAACCATCTACAGTTTGTGTAGCATAATAAGTGGTATTATTGACAATCAATGTAGAACTTGCTATAGAATTAATATGATTAACAGCATCATATTCTGAAGCATACCATTTAATTCCTTGTCCCATAACATTGAAAATTGACAATGATTGTCCGCTGTTAAAGCTCAGTCTAATAGCCGGTGAAGAAACTGGATTATCTTGGCTCAAAATAGTAAACTCTTCTGTAATAAAACAGCCTTTACTATCTGTTATTTTAACACTGTATTCTCCAGCAGCGAGATTAGTTTCAGTTGAACCTGTACCTCCTGATGGTGACCACAAGTATGTATAAGGAGCTGAACCACCTGTTACTTCTACACTCGCAGTCCCATTATCAATCGTGCAAGTAGCATTGGTTTTGGATATTGTAGCCGTCAACTGTGAAGGCACATTGATAAGGACAGGTTCCTTTTCGCCTACACAGTCAACCAGTTTATAATTAATGCGGCCATTCCACGCTCTCGGATTATAAACGGCTCCAGTTCCCGCTGTAAAAGGATATTCTAATCCAACTCCTATTTTAATTTCCATGTCATTATTCCAATAAGTAGCGCCTTCCACCGAATTGGAATAATTAAGTGCTATGCTTGTAGAATTGGATGTAATGTATAGCCCATAAGTCTTACCTGCAGGGATATGTAAATCACCCACAACAGCATTAACAAAACTACCAGTATAAACGACTGGTGCACTACCTAAAAAAGTCCACGCTTCAGGATTGTTCTCGAAACCAGTAAAAGTTCCTTCTTTAAAATAAACTTCTATTGTAGTGTTTCCCATGGGGGAAACATCAAAAGAAGAAATAACCAAGTCGTTCGTAGCTGTAACATCTATCATATTACCTCTATGGTTATTCCCGCCAGTATTGCTAGCTAAAAGAGTTTCTTGTGGAGATAACTTTGCTCCTTGTACAAAAAATGTAGTATTTGTGGTTAATAAGGGCGTCGTATATTTATCACCTGTATGAACTGGCGACGTATCCGTCAGCTGTTTATACCAAAAATACTGTTCAGCTCCAAATGCCTCTAATGTTGCTGACGTATTATTGCAAGCAACTTCATTTCCCGTTACTGTAATATCTATGGGAGCAGGCTGTGTAATAGTAAAATCTTGAGTTTTGATATTATTATTAAAGTCTTTTACCGTAACTGTATAACTACCTGCGGATAGCCCTGTAGCAAAAGAATTTGTACCTCCTACAGGTGACCAACTGTAGGTATAGGGTTCTACTCCACCAGTCACTTGGACATATGCAGAACCATTACTACCTCCAAAACAACTTACATTACCTTGATAACTTGGAATCACAACTAATTGTGCCCAAATTGTATTGGAAAAGATTAATAAAATCATTACCAATAGAGAATTGATTTTTTTCATAATGTTTACTTTTTGAGATTGTTAAAAATTTATTTCGACAAATGTAAGTGCTATACTTAA
>NZ_DAIQCG010000014.1:0-21436 GCF_036780765.1 Epilithonimonas sp. | reverse complement strand
AGCTTTGGGGACAAAGCAATAAACCCCCGTCCGACTAAGGACGGGGTAATGCATTGAAGTGAAACGGTGGCTTTTAAGGCTCTTGCTCCATCAGGTTTTCAATAGCACTGCGGGAGTACAGATATTTGTTACCTAATTTAGTAAAACTCAGCTTACCCTTTTTCCTGAGGCGATAAATGGTGCTGTCGCTGATGTGGTACTGCTGTTTGAGTTCGGCACTGTCTATGAGGTTATTTTTTACAGATTTTTCGTTGGTTTTCAGCCAATTGGTGAGCAACTGCATTTGCTGACTGTTGAATTCTAAATATTGCGCTATTAGCATCAATAGATTCTCGTCTTCGGAGCTTAAATTGGATTTCATAGTTGTGTTAATTAGTTTGTAATATAAAAATAATAAACTTCTTTCATATGGAAACCAGCACCACTAAAAATAATGCTGAAAGTTGATATCAATAAAAACCAACCGAGCCCGTGGAGATATGATGACAGGCAAACATACCATAGGCCTTTCCGTGAGATTTGATGCCTTGTGAAGTACCAAGGTATCTAATGAAAAAGCACAGCCAAGGCTGTGCTTTTTTTAGTGGTTTATCAAGGATTATTTAACAGCCTGCTCATAACGGCGACTGACTTCCTTCCAGTTTACAACGTTCCAGAAGGCGTTCAGATAGTCTGCTCTTTTATTCTGATATTTTAGGTAGTAGGCATGTTCCCATACATCGATTCCTAAAACAGGCGTACCTTTTATGTCCGACACATCCATCAGCGGATTATCCTGATTTGGGGAAGATGTTACTGCCAGCTTCTTATCTGCCGTCACCACTAACCATGCCCAGCCGGATCCAAAACGGTCAGCGCCAGCCTTGCTCAGTGTTTCCTTTAGTGCATCCAGGCTTCCAAAGTTATCATTGATTGCTTTAGCCAGTTTTGCGGAAGGCATTGTATTTTTCTCAGGTGTGAGGATGGTCCAGAACAGCTCGTGGTTATAATGGCCACCCGCATTATTTCGTACTGCCGGGCTTTCTTTGGAGATGTGGGAGAGTATTTTTTCCAGGCTCTCTTTTTCCAGCGGTGTTCCTGCTACGGCTTTGTTCAGGTTATTTACGTATCCTGCCGCATGTTTTGTGTAATGTATTTCCATCGTCTGCGCATCTACAGAACCTTCCAAAGCATTGTAAGCGTAAGGCAAAGCCGTTTGCTTGAATTGTGCTGTCGCAAATGTTGCTGCAGATATTGCACTTGCTAGAAATATTTTCTTGATTTTCATAATAACTTTTTTTTAGTAATTAAACATTTATTATTTTAATAATTTTCTGATGTCTTCTATCAATTTTTCCCTGTCCGGATGGTACTTTCCTCTCAGACTGGTTTTAGTTCCCGCTTCATCTTCGTAATTCAATCCTGAATAATAAAGAATCGGCATATTGTTCTCGTCAAACCTGCAACGCAGATTCCCATCTTTATCTACCAAAGCAATCATCCCGCTGTGGTTGAGACTCTCCGAATCATCTTCCTTATCTCCTACATAGATATCGAACATATCTGCAATGTTACCGATATAATCCCGGTCTCCCGATAGAAAATGCCAATTAGGGGAATCAGCACCAATCATCTTAGCGTGATTTTTCAGTACTTCCGGCGTATCGTTCGTCGGGTCTATACTGATGGAGATGATACCGAAATCCGGACTGTTGATTTGCTCATCGATGTATTTCATATTAGAATTCATCACGGGGCAAATCGTGGGACAACGGCTGTAAAAGAACTCTACGAGATAAACTTTCCCCAACATATCCTTATTTGTAATCTTCTTGGAATTTTGGTCTGACAGCGCAAAATCCGGAACTTTCATTACCATATAAAGACTTTTCTTGAAGTAGCTCGTTCCAATTCCTATGACCAAAAATAATACCGCAAAAATTATGATTGGCAAAATCAGTTTGCGTTTTTTGAAAGACTCCTGTTTCTTTCTGTAATTCATTTTAAGGCGTATTTAGCTGGATTTTTCTTGAATTCTTTCTTACAATGGTCGCTGCAGAAACCATAAGTTTTGCGTTTGTAAACGACAGTATCTTTTAGAAATTCGGCAGTTTTCATATGGCAAATTGGATCATCGGTATTCACGACCTTTACGCCTTTTAAATCTGTTTTGGGTTTCATTTTGGAAACCTGCTTTACTTTGGGCGTTTCCTGCGCACAAGACAGTGCAGATACCGAAAGCAGTATCATCAAAATATTGAATTTCATTTTTTGAAATTGGATTTAATTTTAATTAGAATTTTTGAACACAAAGAGCACGAAGGATTTTATTAACTTAAATCTTTTAAGGTTCACAAAGGCACTTTGCTTAGAAAAGCTTTTTAACTAATTGTAATTGATAGAGATACTAACTTCTGTTAAGTGAAAAAGCTTACTATATTAATTAAATCAAAGGTGGATGGAATATCCTTGAATCTAATGAGAATGTGTAAAATTGAGACAGAAAAGAATTCTGTTTTTGATTGTCTAGATTGAACTTAAAATCATTCAAAATTGTGAAAATATCCTTAACAGTAAATAATTCTGAGAATACAGAAAGCTTCACTTGGTCTTGTTTTGCAGAGTTTTGAGAAGATTTGGAAAGTTCTTTAGCCAAATAGCATTTCCCTTTACAATCCATTTCTTTTTTCGTCCTGTTTGCACAAAGATTCTTAGTGATGTAATTGTAATTCACGGTATAATCAATCAATGGCAATACAGGACGTAACGCGATTGTGAAAATGATGAATATAGAAATGAATGCTTTCAATAGAACAAAAATAATGCATTAGCCTCAGATAACAAATGACATTTGACAGTAGATTCAGTTTGTTAGATTGCTGAATTTAGTTTGCATAAAGTTCGTACCTACGGCACTCTTCGTTTATTTCTTAAATTGTTTTTCTATTCACAGGTCGCACTAACTGAGGTTTTGATATTCAAGATTCAAAAACAAAAAAGGCCAGAAGAAAACTCCTGACCTTTTGTTATGATTTGAAATTGATTAATCAACAATTACTTTCGTGCTGCTAGATTTTGTTTTCACAAAATAAATACCCTTAGAAAGTTTTTTCAAGTTAATCTTTTCGTTGTTATTAACATTATTGATGGTTTGAACCAATTGTCCGTTGGCGCTGTAAATCTGAACTGTTTCGTTTTTAGAAATTCCACTGATGAACAATTCACTGTTTTTCACAGGGTTAGGATAAACAGTTAGTTTTTGATTTTTAGCATTAGATTCTGAAACCGCCATTTTCGCATAACAAGTCCAAGAAAGATCGTCAATAGAAACTCTCTTATCATTTTCTTCTACAATTTCTATCACTACATTTCCTTCTACATCAATATTAGAAACCGTGAATGTTCCAGCAGTTTTAGAATAAGGAATTTGTCCTTTCACAACACCATTCACTTTTAAAGTCAAGTTACCTGCAGAATCACTGAAAGGCAAATATGTTTTAACTGTCAATGAACCAATACCGCCTGAGATTGTAGAAGATGTCAATGAACCTTGTCTGATACAAATTGCTTTGTTGGTATCTCCACCAATATAAACCGCTTTATCAGCTCTACCTTTGGTTACATTCCAAAGAATATTTTGGTTTGACCATTCAAAATTGGTGTAAGAAGAACCACTTGCTCCAACATTTTCAAAATCTTCTGTACCACAAGATGTTCCAGTTTCCGGCGTTGTTCCGTTTTCTGTAGTACCTTCGACCGACGTGCTATTTCCAGATTTGTTTCCAGCAAAATCTTTAGCCACTACATAGAAAGAATAAGTTGTAGCCGGTGCAAGACCTGTTACAGTTCCACTATTAGTCGATACGGACATTTTGTAAGTGTTGTTCAAATAGATATCATAGCTGTTCACACCAACGTTATCCATAGAAGCTGTCCAAGATAAAGAAATGCTTGAAGATGTTTTTCCAGAAACGGCTAAGTTTGTTGGTGTAGTTGGAGCCTCTGTATCACTAGTACTTCCTCCATTGAAAGTATCTGGCCATGTATTCTGCGCTGCAGGCCCGCCCCAAATTACAGTTGCCAAATAAGGATTATCGATGAATGGATTTCTGTTCTTTTGTGTGTTCGCAACAACATTGTTTCTTTGTCTTTCGAAATCAGAAACTGGATCTTCAACATTCCATTTCAAAAGAATATCCGGGAAATCAGAAGAATAAGTAGAAGGATTCATCGTGATGTTCAAAGGAAGACATCTCGTGTTGTATCTTACATACATATACATCAGGATCCTGGCAACATCTCCTTTCCATTCGTCTCCAGGATACCAACCACCACGACTTGTTTTGTTTGCTGTTGCTCCCGTTCCGTCATCAAACAACAAACTTCCTCTTGTACTGTTCAATGTATTGTCTGCTGGACGAAGGTGATGACCATCTGCTCCAGGACCAGAAGTTCCCAAGTTAGGCGTCCCTTTAGATTTTGCATAAACGTGCTCACGGTTCCAAGAACCGCCAATCGGACGGCTTCTCTGATGCGTTCCAGATGCTTGAGAACCATAAATCAACAATAGATTTGATGGATTTTGAGGATCAACATCACTTGTTTTCATCAGCGTTTGCAACTCGCTGTAAGAAATAGTTTTGGTGTGTGTTGTTGTGATTAAAGTTGCAAGATCAGCTTTTAATTCATTTTTTGTTTTGTTAAAATTAACTCCGGAATAATAAGACGGAGCTGACTGTGCAAAACCAACAAACGAAATAATACTTGCAAAAAAGGAAACCTTTAATTTCATAAGTAAATATTTAATTATTTTTTAATAACTCTTTATAATTCTATTTTGATAAATGATATCAAATGGATGTTCTTTAATGGTTACCGAAACTCTGTTTTCAAATTCCAGAAAAAAACTGTTATCAAATCCATAAAGTTTAGCAGGGAGCTCATCTTTATTAACTTGATTTGAAACTTCTACATCAATTCCGTATTCTAATTCTTCCTTAGAAAAATTAATATCATTTAATTCTAAATTTTCTCCAAGACGAATAACACTCGTCAAAAGTCCAGGATGAGAATCTCCTGCGCCCACAAAAAGCCTGTTTTCTTTTTCATCAATCCCAATGACATACAAAGGCTCTTTTTTTCCACCTACATTAATTCCTTTTCTTTGTCCAATCTTAAAATTTTCAACACCGTGATGTTCTCCAACCAGAAAACCGTCAAACAGCGAGTACTCTTTTTTCTGGGATTTCCAGATGAGTTCATCTTTCTTGGAATGAAATCTTGGCAATTCTCTACTATAGATTGGAGCGCTTGCAGGTATTTCAACTATTTGTCCTTTTTTGGTCATAAATCTTAGATATAAACCGCTTGCTGTAATTCTATTATCAACAAGGGCGCGCAATTTAATTATTTTAAATTAAATACAAAGTTTTTTCAAAAAAATTATTCATTTGTTTACAAAAACTTATTCTTTATGTAATTATAACACACTATACAAGCAAGTTATTGAAATAAAAAACTCAAAAATATCAAACATGGATAAAAGAGTTTCTTGTCTTTTATTCACGTTTTGTTTTTTATTTTTGTCAAACAAAATCAAAGACTATTCAGACGATGCTCGAAAATCCAAATGTTTGTCGATGTTCTTAATTTAATATTGACCTATCTCAAGGTTTAAAAAAATTTGAAATAATGAAAGACAAAAAAGTTTGCTTTGGCTGATGATTGTCAGAAAAATTCTGGATGTTGCCGGTTTTAGATTTAAGAGCAATGGTTTTCAATGATATTTTCAGATCGAATAAATCAATATTTCAAAGATTATGGCGACACACAATATTTACAATTAATTTGAAATATAATTTTGGAAATCAGAAAATGAAAGAAACGAAAGCTGTTTGAAAAACTTATGAACAGAATCGACTTTGATATTTGATTTTACTATAAAACCTAACACTTTTAATTATAAAAAAACGGTTGTTTCAAATAAGAAACAACCGTTTTGCTTTTATTATAATTTAAGATTATTTTTTTCCAGCAGCTTGCATTGGATTTACTTTTCCGTTGGAAGCACCTCTTGCGGCATCTTTTTGTTTTTGTTTGAAAACTTGGAATTTGCTAGGTGTTTCTGATGAAGTAGAAGCAGCCCAGAAGTTGTTGCTAGTGTCAATATCAGCCGTTTCTCTCATTGGGTCCAGCTGCACAGACTTCAGTTTCTTATCAAAGAAATAAGTTTTTGAAGCTTTCTGTTCGTTATGTCTCCAAATCTGAACACTAATTTTATCATTCAATTTTGAACCATCTTCAAACGTGAATTCTAAAATAATCGGCATTACCAATCCGCCTTTATTAGAAAAATCGATTTGATAAGCTGTTACATTATTTTCTTTTTTGATGTCTTTCTTATCTAATTTTTCAAAATTTCCAGTCGTCAAGTTATATTCTTTTGAAGTATCCACTTTCTCCTGTCCGCGGTCATATCTGTAATAAAAATCCTGAACATCTTTATCTGATTCTACATAGAATTTGATATTCTTATCGTCTCTGTTTTTGATTTTAGAAACATCTTCAAACTCATTCAAAACAGGTTTTTCAACTGTATATTTCACAGTTTCCGATTTTGGAACTGCATCAAAATCTGGCGTTGCAATTGTCACTTTATCTAGCGAAATATCTACAGGGTCTGTTCCGTAGAACCAACCTCTCCAGAACCAATCTAAGTCTTCCCCACTCGCATCTTCCATCGTTCTGAAAAAATCCGCGGGTTCAGGATGACGGAAAGCCCATCTTTTTGCATAGGTCTTGAAAGCTTTATCAAACAAGTCTCTTCCCATAATCGTCTCACGAAGAATATTAAGTCCCGTTGCTGGTTTTGAATAAGCATTTGGGCCAAATCTTGCGATGTTTTCAGAATTAGACATAATCGGTTCCAATTCGTCTTTCGGAAGTTTCATATAATCTACAATTGTCCAAGCTGGACCACGTTTTGAAGGGAATTTGTTGTCCCATTTTTCCTCTGTCAGATATTCAACAAAAGTATTGAGACCCTCATCCATCCAGCTCCATTGTCTTTCGTCGGAATTGATAATCATTGGGAAAAAATTGTGTCCAACTTCGTGAATGATTACACCCAACATTCCGTTTTTAATCGCTTCGGAATAAGTTCCGTCTTTTTCGGTTCTTCCGTAGTTGAAGCAAATCATCGGATACTCCATTCCATTCGCTGCTTCTACAGATTGTGCTACAGGATATGGATAAGGAATCGTGAATTCTGAGTATGTTTTAATCGTATGAGTAACTGCTTTTGTAGAGAATTTTCTATACAATCCGTAAGCTTCTTTTCCGTAGAAACTCATTGCCATTACTTTATTATTATTTTCAGGAATCGTCACACGCATTCCGTCCCAAATAAATTTTCTTGAAGAAGTCCAGGCAAAATCACGAACGTCATTCGCTTCGAAAATCCAAGTTTTTCTTTGTTTTGAATGATTTTTTTCAGTTTTTTTAGCTTCTTCCAAAGTCACAATTTCTATCGGTTCATTAGAATTCTCAGCTTTTCTATATCTTGCTAATTGTTCTGAAGAAAGAACTTGCTCGTAGTTTTTACATTCTCCCGTTCCACCAACAACGTGGTCAGCAGGAACATTCATTTTTACTTTATAATTTCCGAAAACCAAAGCAAACTCGCCACGTCCCGTGAACTGATGATTCTGCCAACCGTGGAAATCACTGTAAACGCACATTCTTGGGAACCATTGCGTGATAGTATAAAGATCGTTACCATCTTCAGGGAAGCTTTCGTAACCACCTCTACCGCCTTTTTCTATACGATTTGGGATGTTGTAATTCCAATTGATTTTAAAAACGTATTTTTCTCCTTTTTTCAATGCTTTTGGAAGGTCAATACGCATCATTGTTTTGTTGACCACATATTTTAACGGATTTCCGGAAGCATCTGTTACTTTTTCCAGATTCACTCCATAACCATTATCTGCAACAGGAAGTTCTGAAGCTTTTACTTTATCAATAACCACTTTTTTAGGGAGCGTAGAAGAAACAGTATAATCTGCATTTTTCACAGAAGATTGTTCATTTTCGTCCAGCTGAAGCCAAAGATAATCCAAATCGTCGGGAGAATTGTTGTAATAAGTGATGGTTTCTGAACCTTTCAGATTTCTTTTATCTTCATCCAAATAAGCTTCAATATCATAATCTGCGCGTTGTTGCCAATAGGCTTGTCCAGGCGAACCAGAAGCTGTTCTATAGACATTGGGGGTTGGAAGGATAGTTCCGAGTTGTTCAAATTTGTTCCCGTGGTTGCTTCCCGGATTATTTTGGATATTCTGTGCTGACACAACAGCAGAGCAGAATAAAAGTCCTAAAACTTTTAACTTCATTTTTTCAAAACAATTAGATAATAATTCTTTACAAGTAATCAAATTTAGGGAATTGTTACGAATAAGATAGAAATTTGCATTTATTTTTTACTAATACAGATTAATTCTATTTAAAAAAATATTAAACACAGAATCATACGCAGCCCGACTTGAGCGGAAATCCTTTTTACGCAACGTAGTGGAGTGAAAAGATTGGGAGCGGAAGGCGGATTAAGCTGCCCAAACCTAACGAAGTGGTTCGACGTAGTCAAATCAAAAAAATCAACTTTTAAAAAGGTAATCTTTCTAAAGTCATTTTTAACGCCAATGCGAAAACACCCGAAGAAACAAATAAAATCCAATCTTTTCTATTGACACGGAAAATCTTGAGAAGAATGAAAAGCAGAATCAAAATCGCAATGACTAAAGCAATTTGTCCCAATTCTAATCCAATGTTGAAGCCCAAAAGCGGAACGAAAATGCTCTGTTCTTTTGCCAACATCATTCTGGCTGTGTTCGCAAATCCCATTCCGTGGATGAGTCCGAAAATCATTGCCAAATAATAGTTCATTTTCATCAGAGTTTTCTGATTATTTTTCATAAAAATATTATCCAACGATGTGATGACAATGGTCAAAGGAATAAGAAATTCTACCCAGTTGCTAGGAACTCTCAAAACATTAAGTGAACTAAGGGCTAAAGTGATAGAATGCCCAATGGTAAAGGCAGTTACGAGAATCAGGATTTTTTTGAAATCGTTGTAAGAATAAACAGCAATCAAAGCCAAAATAAAAAGCTGATGGTCCAGCGCATCCAAAGAAATAATGTGTTCCCAACCCAATTTCAGGTAAAAAATAAAATCCTGCATCCTATCATTTTAAAAAGAATTACGAAAATAATGATTAATTTCGATTTAAATTTTGGGTCTGATGAAGAACTTTTTTTCTGCGGTTGTTATTTTGTCTTTGTTTGTAGCGCTTTTATCGTTTAAAGTCCATCCTTATCACGTTGGTTCTATGGAATTTAATTATAACCAAAAGTCAAAATCGTTTGAAATTTCCGGACGTTTTTTTATGGATGATTTGGAAAACGCCATCAATAAAAAATATGAAAAAAATCTTCATTTTCTCAATCCGAAATCTGAAAAGGAAATGAACGAAGCTTTGAAAAATTACGCTTCCGAATATGTAAAACTGAAAGTGAATAATCAATTTGTGAAAGTTAAATTCATTGGTTATGAAGAAGATAAAGAAAGTGTTGATATTTTTTTGGAATCGGAAACTGTAGCTAATCCTAAAAAAGTGGAAACGGCTGTCAGCTTTCTTTATAATCTTTTTGATGACCAGATGAATATCATCCATATTGTCATCAACGGTCAACGCAAAAGTGAAAGGTTGAATTATCCTGACCGTTATTTGTTTCAAGAATTTTAAATTGAAAATAGTTACCGTTTTTATCAATAATCAAATCAAAACCTTTTTGAAACATAATTCATAGACTATCCAATTGAAGTCGAAAATTAATTAGGATGAAATAATTTGGTATTAAAGATTAAAATGTTCTAAATTTACTAACGCTGTTAGAAATAATACAAACATGGGTTTACACGAACGCCGACAAAGAGAAAAAGAATCAATACGTGCCAAGATTTTGGATGCGGCTTTTACTTTGGCTAAAAACGACGGCTGGGCTTCGCTTTCTATTAGAAAAATTGCTGATGCTATAGAATACAGTGCGCCAGTGGTTTATGATTATTTCGAAAACAAGGAAGCTATTTTGTTTGAGATTTCTCTAAATGGTTTTCATCAGCTACAAATCGAATTGTTGAAAGCTAAGAAAAAACACCATACGCCAGAAGAGCAATTGACTGCGATTGTGGATGCCTATTGGAAATTCGCTTTTAAGAATAAAGAGTATTATCAATTGATGTTCGGATTGGGAATGCAATGCAGTGGAAAAGGTCTTATGAAGGAAGAATTCTCATCTTTCCAAGATATGCTTTACGATTGTACTGACGAAATCATCCAGAAAAAAGGCTCGAATCCTGATAACGCTTGCCACTCTTCGCACGCTATATTTTCTGCAGTACACGGTTTGATTTCTATTATGATGATGCGTAACGACGATATCCCTTCTACAATGAATAAGACTACGTTGGACGAAACCGTTGCAGCTTTTATAAAGTCGCTATAATTTTTTTTGACTGTCAATTAGCACCATTAGGAATATTAACGACAAATTAATTTTTTAAATAAATTTAAAGTGAGATTTCCCAACCTTTACATTTTTGCTGAGATCTTTGTTTTTCTAATTAACACTGTTAGTAAAATAACGTATAAATATAAACTATTACAAGCATTTAACATTTGTAGGTGGCGGTTGAAAGTAATTTCTATATTTGAATTAAATTAAAAAAATGCAATCTTTTGGGACTGCATTTTTGTTTTTTATAATTGAAATATTAATTCAAATATTTAGCAACTTTTTGTTCCAAATCTTCCAAATCAAAAGGCTTTGCCACAAAGTCATCCGCTTGTGCACTATCGGCCAAAGATTCGATGTCATTATTCGCTGTAACATAGATTACTGGAATGTGTTTAAACTCTTCTTGGCTTTTCAAAAGTCTGGTTGCTTCAATTCCTCCAATGTTCGGAATCCAGTTATCCATCAAAATAATATCTGGATGAAACTCCGAAACTTTCTCAAGAATATTGTGAGAGGTTTGCGAAATATCGACTTCATAGCCACCATCTTCGAAAATAATCGAAATCAGTTCCAGAAGCGTGGTATCATCATCGAAGATTAATATTTTTTTCTTGCTCATATAAAGTTAATTTAAAATCTATAGTTTATTATTTTTATTTAATTCATTAAATAGGCTGGGAAGATTTTCAGAAGTGATCAATTGATTAAATCTTACATGCTCCATGGCTTGTCTCGGCATATAATCTACTTGCGCTGTGTCAGGATTTTGTATCCAAACTTTGCCTCCATTTTTTTTGATATGCTGCAAACCTTGAACACCATCCGAATTGGCTCCAGATAAAAGAACAGCCAACAATTTGTCACCAAATACATCTGCAGCAGAACTGAAAGCTATATCAATTGACGGACGGGAAAAATGCAATTTCTCTGATCTATCGAGTGAAACACTTTTTTTATCATCAAACAACAAATGGTAATCTGCCGGAGCAATGTAAATTTTATTGATTTCTATTTCCGTTTTATCTTCTATCTCTAGGACTTCTATTTTAGAATATTGCTGTAATAATGATGGTAAAATACTTACAGATTGTGCTTTACGATGAACAACCAAAACGACAGAAAAACTCAAATCTGTATCCAAATTTCTGATGAGTTCTATAATCACTTGCAAACTACCGGCTGATCCTCCAATAATCACTAATTCTGTTTCCATCCTTATTGTATTAATTGTGATCTGCTTTTTTCCAAATTTTCTGATCATCCAATTGCTGATAGTGCTTTTGAAGACGAGAAAATCTTAATGTTTCCTTTGTTCCCAAAGCCAAATAACCAAGGTTCTCCAGACTGTCATCAAAAAGATTGAAAACTCTTTCCTGCAATTGCTTATCAAAATAAATCAGCACATTGCGACAAATAATCAATTGAAAACTATTGAAAGAACTATCGGAAACTAAATTATGCGTAGATAATATCATCTTTTCTTTTAGGCTTTTATCAAATCTTGCACTGTCATAATTGGCTGTATAATAGTCTGAAAAATCTTTTTCTCCACCAGAAAGTATATAATTTTCTGAATAAATCTTCATCTGATTAATTGGAAAAATACCTGAACGTGCCGTTTCTAAAACCGACGGATTGATATCTGTCGCATAGATCAAAGACTTATTATACAGACCTGCTTCTTTCAACAATATCGCAACTGAATAAGCTTCTTCTCCTGTGGAACATCCTGCCACCCAAATTCTTATCAAGGGATAAGTCCCCAACTGCGGTAAAACTTTTTCCCTTAAAGCTTTGAAGAAATGAGGATCTCTAAACATCTCGGTGACATTGACAGTGATTTCTTCTATAAAACGCTTCAAATAATCCGGATTATTGACGATTTTATATCGTAATTCAGCAAAACTCGTGAATTTATCTATCAGGCAAATCCTATTGACTCTACGCTTAAAAGAAGCTTTGCTGTAAAGTGAAAAATCATAACCATAAACCTCGTGAACATCTCTGATAAGGTGCTCTATTTCGTGGTCTAAGACAATATTAGGTTCTAACATTATAGCTTTTTTTCTATGGCAATCAATAACTGATCCACTTTAATAGGTTTGGTAATATAATCGTTTGCTCCTGCCTCTAAACATTTTTCTCGATCTTGCGCCATAGCTTGAGCTGTTACAGCGATAATGATTTTATCTTTTATAGCAGGCGTTTCACGGATGATTTTCATAGTCTGATAGCCATCCATATCGGGCATCATCATATCCATAAGAACAACATTGATATCGTTATCCTTTTTTAAAATATCAATAGCTTCCTGACCAGTTTCAGCAGTTTCTATTTCGTAAGCTCTGGCTTTCAAAGTCAGTTTTAAAGCAAAGATATTTCGCAAATCGTCGTCTACTATGAGAACTTTCTTCTTCTTCATTAATATTTAACTTTCGTATAACCAAACTCGTAATAATGATAATAACTGATCGATATCCACAGGCTTGGAAATATAATCCGAAGCACCTGCAGCCATACATTTGTCCCTATCGCCAATCATAGATTTTGCAGTGACGGCAATGATAGGAAGTTTAGAAAATTTTGGAAGTTTTCTAATTTCCTTGATTGATTCATAACCATCCATTTCCGGCATCATCATATCCATTAAAACAACATCGATATCAGGATTTTTTTCAATTTGTTCTAAAGCCTGTTTTCCATCCATTGCCAAAACCACTTCAACTTTATACTTCTCCAGAGATTTGGTTAATGAGAAAATATTTCGTGCATCATCGTCTGTAATCAGAATTTTTTTACCACTCAAAACTTCTGTTAATGATCCAAGAGTTTTACTTTTGGATTCTTCTGAGTTATTTTTCTCTTCAACCAAATGTAAAAACAATCCCACCTCATCTAAAATTCTTTGGTAAGAGTGTGCCGTTTTCACAACAATAGAATCTGCGTATTGTTTGATTTTCAGTTCTTCCGCATTGGACAAACTGTGTTCTGTGAAAATGATGATAGGCAAATCCTCCAGACCTTCATAACTTTTAATCGATTCTACAATCTCGTATTCTCTGCCTTTGAAAGCACCAATATCCAAAATAACGCAATCTACCCTATTGGATGTCAAGGCATTAACACTATCTTCCACATTATTTTCTACAGAAAGCGGAATATTATAATTACTCAAAAAGAAAGATAAAGCTGTGGCATGTTTAGCGTTTTCTTCTACAATCAAAACTTTCTGAGGCGATTTTCTGATGGTTTCTTCTATTTTTTTGAAAACACTATTCATTTGGTCCAAAGTCACAGGTTTACTGATGAAATCAATGGCACCTTTCAACAGACTTTCCTTCTTAGCCCGCATTGCAGACATCATATGTACCGGAATATGTCTTGTCTCCGCAATTGATTTCAAATCATCCATCACTTCCCAACCATTTTTGACTGGCAACTGAATATCCAATAAAATGGCGGACGGTCGATATTGTATCGCAAAAGGAACCGCCTGATCACCTCTTACAGAAACTATTGCTTTATAGTTCTGTTTTCTGGCATATTTTAATAAAGCTTTTGCAAAGTTCGTATCATCTTCTACTATTAGAATGACTTTATCATCGGCTGTGATTGAGTTTCTGTCATCTTTTATCTCTTCTGGAATTTCTAAAATTTGCGTTTTAAATAATTCAACAGGATCTTCTTCGCCCAAAATAGTCTGGATTTTTTCCACATCATCTTTGATGACATCTACCAAATCCTGATTATTATCAAAATGAATGACTTCAACAGGTTTCACAGTCGGAATTCTGAAACTAAATTCGCTTCCTTCATTCAGCTGACTGGTTACTGATAATTCTCCACCTAATAATCTTGCAATCTCACGGCTGATTGATAATCCCAAACCTGTTCCTCCGAATTTTCTTCTCGTAGAACCATCGGCTTGCTGGAAAGCTTCGAAAATTATATTCTGTTTCTCTTCCGGAATTCCGATTCCTGTATCTTTTACTGAGAAAATAATTGAATTTTTATTCTTAGGATCGTTTTTAATATTAAGGTTAATACTTCCTTTCTCTGTGAATTTAATTGCATTGGACATTAGATTTCTCAAGACCTGATCCAAACGTATTCTATCCGTTTCTATAATCGCTGGAACATCTTGGTCAACATTTATATTGAACTGAAGTTCTTTTTGATGAATAATTGGATTAAAGAGATTTCTCAAATCTTTTATCACATCATCCAAAGCAATATTCTGATGTTCCAAAGTCATTTTTCCGGATTCGATTTTTGCTAAATCTAAGATTTCATCAATCAAAGTTAGAAGACTTGTTCCAGAGCTTTGGATGACTTTTGCGGATTCGATTTGATCTTCGTTTAGATTTTCATCCGGATTTTCCGCCATTAATCTTGAAAGCAAAAGAATCGAGTTCAAAGGAGTTCGCAGCTCGTGTGACATATTCGCAAGAAATTCTGATTTGTATTTGGTGCTTAAAGCCAATTCCTCAACTTTTCGCTGAATTTCTGCATTACGTTCACCAATCAAATGATTTTTTTCTTCCAGCAAAGTAGAACGTTCTTCTAATTCTAAATTAGATTGTAGTAATTCTTCTTGCTGCACTTTTAATTCTTCTTCAGAAGCTTGTAATTTTTGGGTTTGTGCTTCTAGTTCTGTATTCAGATTTTCTAATTCAGAATGCTGAACCTGTAATTCTTCTGCTTGACTCTGCGTTTCTTCCAACAATCTTTGCTCTTCTTCACGGCTTTTTGCAACTTTAAGAGCAATACCGATATTTCTACAAGCTTCAACAAAATATTCAACTTTATCGTCATCAAAATTAGATGTTGAATTAAGTTCTAAAACGCCATAATTATAGCTTCCTAAAATAATCGGAATCAATAAAATATTATTAACATTGATTTTACTTCCGGCAAAACTAATAGCGATATTATCATCGTTGAAATTATTGAAAACCTTCAGCTCTTTATTTTGAAAAACCTGTCCAACCATTCCTTCACCAGGTTCGAAGATTTTTTTCATATGATCTTCCAAACCATAAGCCGAGTTGAGTTTCAGTCTTCCTTCTTCATTCAGATAAATTGCACCGTTGATACAGCTTCCGTAATCGATTAAATTTTTCAAAGAATCTTTAGTTACTTCTTTTACTGTTTTATTTCCAGCTAAAGAATCATTCAATAAAACCAAACCTTTTTGTCGCCATTCACTCTTATTAATTTGCTCGAATGATGTTTTGAGAGAATCCGTCATATGATTAAGAGATTCTACCAAATCGCCCAAATCATCCTGTGCATTATCTACCATTTTCTGACTGTAATCGCCGTTGGAAACTCTGTTGGCAATTTGTTTAATCGCGTTAACACGTCTTGTGATTTCCAAATCTTTTGCAGACAATTCTTTTTCCAGTTTATCTCTCCTTATCAAATCTGCTTTTAGTTTTGCATAGAAAGAAGCAGTCACAATCACTGCTGCAATTGCAGATAAAATAATGAACAAAACTGTTGTGTTGGAAGATCTCGTCAGATCGATATTTTTAATCTCCAACTGTTGCTCTTCATATTTCACAAACTCGGAAACCAGATTTCGGCATCTGTCCATATAGACTTTGCTATTCAGGATTTGGTCCTGAGTCATGACCAATCCATTACGTTTGTTTTCTACAAATTGCTTAAGATTGCTGATGTTAGTATTACCATTTTCCTCCAGTTTATTGAGACGATCCAGTTGAACTTTATCATCAATATCCAAAGTTTTTACTCTTTCTATCGCTTTAGAAAATTCGATTAAACTCTTATTATATGGCTCCAGAAATGTTTCTCTGCCAGTCAACTGATAACCTCGGTTTCCGGTTTCCGCATCCAAAAGTGCAATTAAAACATCTTTCACAGCCGTGATAGAACGTCGGCTTGCAGAGAGCTTTTCTCTGTTATCCATTTGTTTTTGGATACTCCAGTAAGAAGCTACGGAACTCGCAATCAAAATCAAAAGTGAGAATCCAACTCCTATCTGGAGATTTCTTATAATTTTCTTTGGCATAAAGAATTTAGTTTAATGGTAAAGTGAAATAAAATGTAGAACCTTCTCCCAGTTCGCTGGAAACACCGATGGTTCCGTGGTGCTGATTAATGATTTCTGAACAGATATAAAGTCCGATTCCCAGTCCTTGAAACTGCAAAGACGACTCCTCTACACGATAAAACTTCTGGAAAACATATTCCTGTTTGAAATCCGAAATCCCTATTCCAAAGTCAGTAACGCTGATCCGAACTTCTTTTTCGTCTGTAAAAGTGGTAACAATAATCTGATGATTGTCTGGAGAATATTTGATTGCATTAGTCAGAAAATTAATCAAAACCTGCTCTATTCTTATCTTATCTAGTGGAATCAAAAAATCCGGTTTCACGCCGTGCCTTTCTATTTTCAAATCTTTTACGCTAGTATGCAAAATTGTTTCTATAGCATTTTCCATAACTTGATTCAGATTTTCTGGTTTTTTATTAATCTTTAATTTTCCATTTTCGATTTTGGAAACATCAAGCAAATCAGTAATCAAAGAATTTAACTTTTCGATTTGATCTAATGTTTTTTCAACATAAACCAATTCAGAATTATCTTCATTCTGTTTCAATTTACGACTTAGTAACTGGGTGTAAGCTTTTATGCTTGTCAAAGGCGTTTTCAGTTCGTGACTGGCAATACTTAGGAACTCGTCTTTTTCTTTCTCGATTCTTTTTTGATCATCAATATCTGTAAAAGTTCCTACCCAATTTTTGACAATTTCGCCTTCAAAAACAGGGGATATTCTCAACAAATGATAACGGTAATTTTGAGTTTTAATATTTTTAATTCTAATTTCCAGCTCCAACGCTATTCCTTTTTTCCTACATTCTTCAAACCGCTCTCTTATATTATGATCGTCTGGATGAGTTTCCGGAAAATCTTGTTCATTTTCAGAATATTGATACCATTTACAGTTTACGAAATCAACCACGCCATTTTCGTTCAAGGTAAAAGCAATTTGAGGTAAAGCCTGCAACATCCCATGAAAATGATCAATCTGAGATTTCATTGTTGCTTGCGCTTCCTTTCGCCCTTTATTTTCCAGTTCTAGATTGTGCTGCGTTTTCTTCATCGCAAGATTGTTTTCCTGCAGATTGTAAAACGTTTTTGCTTTTAATAAAAGAATATCTGGGTCAACAGGTTTAGTCACATAATCTTTACCACCGGATTTGTAACCTTTAGTAATGAATTTTTTCTCGATGCTAACTGCGGATAGAAAAATAATAGGAATTTCTTTGGTCTTGCTGTAACCTGATAGATTTTCAGCAACTTCGAAGCCATCCATATTTGGCATTTGAACATCCAGAATTATCAAGGAATAACTATTTTTAAGAGCTTTCCCGAGAGCTTCTTCGCCAGATAGCGCTGTATCTACTTCAAAATCATTGGACTCTAATAATTTTTTTAAAGAAAATATATTATTGGGATTATCATCAACAATTAAGACCATAAAATTTTAAAATGAACTGATTATTATTTTCATTTATGTAGTGATCAAAAATACTTACAATATTCCAATAATGCATTATTTTTATAAAATCTACTATTAAACAAACTCAAAAAGAAGCCTAGCAAAAACATAGCCAACTTTGCTTATTTATTACAATATTTAGTGATTCATCTATTTTCACATGCTTATCTTTGCAAAAATTTTCTTTTGAAAGACATTCTTCTCATCACGCCACCTTTTACCCAACTGAATACGCCCTATCCAGCGACAGCTTATATCAAAGGTTTTCTTAATACCAAAAATATATCTAGTCATCAGATAGACCTTGGGATTGAGGTGATTTTGGAGTTGTTTTCCAAGAATGGACTTCGGAAAGTTTTCAATGTTTCTATTGGTTTGCATCATGTTTCTGAAAACTCACAAAGGATTTTTGCCCTGCGAGAAGAATATATCAAAACCATAGATCAGGTGATTCTTTTTTTACAGAATCAAAATCCGACTTTGGCGAGACAGATTTGTTCTATGAATTTTCTGCCAGAAGCTTCCCGCTTCAATCAGTTGGATGATATGGAGTTTGCTTTCGGGAATATGGGTTTGCAGGATAAAGCAAAACATTTGGCAACCTTATATTTAGAAGATCTTTCCGATTATATTGTGGAGAATATCGATTCTGATTTTGGATTCAGCAGATATGCAGAGCGATTAGGAAAAAGTGCTCATTCTTTTGATGAATTATATTCTAAAATCAATAATAGTCATAGTTTTATTGATGAAATCACTTTAGACATTTTAAAGAAAAAACTGGAATTGGTTCAGCCAAAATTGGTTTGCTTTTCCGTTCCTTTTCCCGGTAATTTGTACTCTGCTTTCCGATGTGCCAAGTTAATTAAAGAAACCTATCCTCACATCAAAACCGCAATGGGCGGTGGTTTCCCGAATACTGAATTAAGAGACATCAAGGATCAAAGAGTTTTTGAGTTCATAGACTTTATCACATTAGATGATGGCGAATTACCATTAGAACTTGTTTATGAAAACGTTTGTCAGGCCGAGGCTCTCGAAGCCGAATATAAAAGAACATTTTTCCTTGAAAATGGAGAAGTTATTTATAAAAATAATTCCAAAAAACACGACTACAAACAAGCCGAAGTTGGAACACCGGATTATTCGGATTTACAATTAGACCATTATATTTCTGTAATAGAAGTTGCCAATCCAATGCACAGCTTGTGGAGCGACGGGCGATGGAACAAGCTCACAATGGCGCACGGATGCTATTGGGGCAAATGTACATTCTGTGACATTTCTCTGGATTATATTAGGATTTACGAACCTATTTCTGCCAAAATTTTGGTAGACAGAATTGAAGAGCTCATCCAAACCACAGGCGAAACGGGTTTCCATTTTGTGGACGAAGCTGCACCTCCAGCTTTGATGCGAGAAGTGGCTCTGGAAATATTGAGAAGAAATCTCGTTGTGACTTGGTGGACGAACATTCGATTTGAAAAAAGCTTCACGCAGGATCTCTGTTTTCTGTTGAAGATTTCAGGTTGTGTTGCAGTTTCAGGTGGTTTGGAAGTGGCGAGTGACCGATTGCTAAAGCTCATCGACAAAGGCGTTTCTGTAGATCAGGTAGCAAGAGTCACAAGAAACTTCACCGAAGCTGGTATAATGGTTCACGCTTATCTGATGTACGGCTACCCGACTCAGACTGTCCAGGAAACGGTAGATTCTCTCGAGATGGTTCGTCAATTGTTTGAGATGGGAATTTTGCAAAGTGGCTTTTGGCATCAATTTGCGATGACGGCGCATTCTCCAGTGGGACAGAATCCAGAGGAATTTGGTGTAACACCTATCAAACAAGAAATTTTGTTTGCCAACAACGACATCGATTTTGTTGATAAAACCGGAATCAATCATAGCAAATTCAGTTTTGGACTGAAGAAATCTTTGTTCAATTATATGCACGGCATCAACTTCGAAATGCCTTTGCAGGATTGGTTTGACTTCAAAATTCCGAGAACTACGATTGATCCGGATTATATCCACGACAGTCTTTTGGAAGAAGAAAACTTCGCCTTCAAACCAAATTCAAAAATAATTTTTCTGGACAGAAATGTGATTGCTGAAGATTTTGTCAAAACCAAAAAAGGCAATTCCTACAACCTAACGAGAATCACTTTTCACCTGAAAACCAACATTCTGAAAATAGAATTGGAAAAAGAAAAAGCCGATTGGCTAATCTCTGTTTTACAGGATAATTCTATAGAAAACGCTAAGAAAATCACACTTCTGCAACTCAAAAATCAGTATGAAGAACATTTGGAAGACTTCGAGTTATTCTGGTTCTCAAAACCGATGCAGCAGTTGAAGGAAAATGGCATTATTCTGAGTTTGTAATTATACGTTCATTTTATATTAGTATTAATATGTCTGAGATATTTTCTGAGCATCATCAAATCAAAACCGTTTCAACCTTTCCCGAACTTGTAAATACAGAGTTCCAAGGGGACAACAATGCTATCTGCTGGCAAAGAAATCTGGTTGGAGATTTTGGAGAAATAGTTTCCAAATTAGAACTGAAAGACAACATCACAGAAGTTTCTATTGAAGATCTAGAAAATCTGACACTCTCAGAAAACGGCAATCTTGCAAGAGAAATTATCTTAAATGATTTGCAATTACTAACTGATTTTGGTGCTTCTCCGTCACTTAATTTACTTAAAAATTATGAGCGGGATGATGAGTTTAATTTCATTTCGACTGACGTGTATTCTTATCACGTAGATCGCTCGCCTATCGCTACCAGTACGTTTCTCTGCACGTATTTTGGTGCTGCAAGCGACATATTACCCAATGATCAGGCGATCCAAAAAATTCTGGTTCCTGAAATCCGTGAAAAACTCAAAGAACTGCACGATGGCCAAGAAGAAGATTTTGAAGCTTTTCTGAAGGCGTATTATTTTGATTTACATTATCAGTCGAGAGCCAACGCACATCCCATCAATCTCGGTTTGGGAAATCTCTGGCGTTTGTCCGTAGATCATCCCGAGCTGAACGTGCCGCCGTGTATCCATCGCGCACCAATAGAAAATGATGGCGAATACCGATTGCTTTTGATTTGCTAAAACAGTCTGCATTATCATAAAACAAAACCTGCTCGTTGGCAGGTTTTTTATTTTTCAGATTGTTATTAATCTTTACTGTGGTAGATTATTTTTAGTCTCAGCCAGGTTAGAATTTTTTGCAGCTTTTACCAATTCGTTGGTATCTGCGTAGAACAAGTTCACAGAAAGGGTGCTTTAAAATTATTAGATACCTGTTGTGCATTTAGGAATTAAGAAACAAAAAGATTGTTCTTGTGACATA
>NZ_DAIQCG010000013.1:0-45027 GCF_036780765.1 Epilithonimonas sp. | reverse complement strand
ATAATTATGCGGTTTATAGTGGGACTGGCGGTTCATAGGCAACTTATAATCCTGAAAATCATTATGCCAAACGAAAAAATCAAAGTTGGACAAGCTTTGTGAAGCGGTAGTATCTCACTAACTGTGTAAGTTGAAAAGTTATTTTGAAAAATTATGAGCCCTCAAGGCTCAAATAATTTTGCGGAAACCTAACGAAGTGGTTCGGCGAAGCCAAATAACTTTTTACTATTTTTAACATTACATAGTTATGATCAACAAAGAAGAATTATTGAAAAATAAGGATTTTTACAAATCTTTTAATAGTGGAGAAGATTTAACATCATTCTTCAAAGAGCTGCATAAAAAAGGGTTGAGCATATGTTAGATGCTGAATTAGACAGCCATCTGGACAATGAAAAGCACGAAAAGACCACCAATGGAAACTACCGTAACGGACACGGAACTAAGAAGATTAAGTCATCCTTAGGCGAATCCGAAATTAAAGTTCCTCGTGATAGAGAAGGGAGTTTTGAGCCTGCATTAGTTCCCAAAAGACACAATATCATCGATGGTTTGGAGAATATCATTATCTCAATTTATGCTAAAGGAATGAGCGTTTCAGATATTGAAGAACAGATTAGGGAGATGTATAATTTTGAGTTTTCTACTTCAACAATTTCTCGGATAACTAATGCTGTTACCAGTGAAGTCGTTGCTTGGCAAAACCGACCTTTAGAACAAACTTCTCTGCTAGTGGAACACAGGAAGGTTCATCTTATAAAGGTAACAATTATGCTACTATTACGCTTGCTGTAGCAAACATCGCCTACTAGTGTAGAAACTGCAACAGGTAACCCAACACCTAATGAGTTTATAAAAGTAGCACAAGGTTTCATTGTACAAATGAGAGGAACACCTCCGACTGGGACTGTATTTAATTTTGGAACTATAAAATTTGATAATTCAATCAGAACCAATAATAGCACAGGACATTTCAACAACAATAATAAAAATGCTAATGAAGAAATCAATCGTTACTGGGTTAAGATTGTTTCTCCTTATAATATGACGAATACAATATTGATAGCGCATATGGATGGTGCAACAAATAATTATGATGCTGAGTTGTTAGCTGTAGGTGATGATTTATTTTATTCTAAAGTTAATGCCCAAAAACTCCAAATCCAAGCTAGCAATAATCCATTGAATAGCGAAGATGTTATTGCGTTGGGATTTAAACATGCGATGATTGGACTTTACAAAATAAGTTTAAGTAAAAGAGAAGGGATTTTTGCTGAGAGTCAAAAAATCTATTTAAAAGACAAACTGACAGGTCTATATATTGATCTTACAACTTAGGATTATTCATTCAGTGCAAGTCAAGGAACGGATGATAGCAGATTTGAAATCGTGTATGAAAGCAGATGTTTTGGGAACAGACGGTATTGGGAAATCTGATTTCTTGGTTTACAGAGATAGAAACTCTTTCGTTGTAAAATCATCCAATAATTTGGGCAAGGTTGAATTGTATGATGTAAGTGGTAAATTAATAAAGTCAAAAATATCCTTTGAAAAAGAAATAAGATTAGATTGTGATTTGCTTAACTCGGGAGTATATATCATTAAGGAAGAGAACTCGGGAAATATCCAAACCAAAAAAATAATCAAATAGAATTGTGAAACTAATTGTTAATATTATTTAATATTAATAATTTTAAGATTTTTGTTAAATTTTTATATCTTTACAATCTGAAAAATATGTTTAGTTTTAAACTACCGATGAAAAAATATTTGACCTTATTATACTTGAGCATAAGTTTTATGTCTTTTGCTCAATTTCAAGAGAATACCTTTGATAACGAGCAGACAAAAATGGCTCGGGAAACTGCAGTTACTCAAAGTGCAACTTTTGAAGAAGATCAAACAACTGCATCAGCATTGCCTCCAGTTGGCGACCAGCCAGAAGCTCCTGGTAACCCTGGGGAACCTGTACCAATTAATGGTGCTTTACCAGTGTTAATATTAACAGCAGTTACTTTGGTATTTTATTATAAAAGAAAAAAAAATAAAATTAATATTTAAATCTAAAATCCGAAATTATTTAAATTTCGGATTTGTTTTACCAGATGTATAAAAATTTCATAAAGCCTCTATTTGATTTTGTTTTTGCATTTTTACTAATTCTGATACTTTCTCCGGTATTTGTAGCGATTATTATTTTACTTTATTTCTTTAATCAAAAGAACGTGTTCTTTTTTCAAAACCGTCCTGGGAAAAAAGAAAAAGTTTTTAAGATTATTAAATTTAAAACCATGACAGATCAAAAGGATGAATTTGGTAATCTTTTACCAGATGAGTTTCGTTTGACGAAAATGGGAAAATTTGTTAGAAAGACTTCTCTGGATGAGCTACCTCAATTAATTAATGTTTTAAAAGGGGATATGAGTTTTATAGGACCAAGACCACTTTTGGTTAACTATTTATCTTTATATAATGAGGAACAAAAAAAGAGACATCTCATAAAACCGGGTATTACAGGTTGGGCACAGGTCAATGGAAGAAATGCAATCACCTGGACTCAGAAATTTATTTATGATGTATACTATGTTGAGAACATGAGTTTATTGCTGGATGTGAAAATTTTTTTATTAACTATTAAAAAAGTAATCAAGAGCGAAGGAATTAACACAGCCGGCGTAGCAACTACAGAAAATTTCACGGGCAATGAGTAAAGAAGTTAATATTTTAGGCGCAGGAGGCCATGCTAAAGTGGTAATAGAAATAGCCGAAGAGTTAGGTTATAAAATTGAACAAGTTTATGATCAAAATATAGATGTTACAACTATACTAGATTACGCTGTTTCCCATAATAGTGATTCTCTGTCGGGGAAAGAAAATATATTTTATGCATTAGGAAGCAATTATAATAGAAAAAGTAATTCTTTAAAATATAAATCTGCAAACTTTAATTTAATCCATCCCTCTGCTATTATCTCTAGAAGTGTTGCTTTTGGAATGGGAAATGTAGTAATGGCAGGAGTGATAATTAACTCTTCTGTGCAAATAGGCAATCACTGTGTTATCAATACTTCTGCTTGTATAGACCACGACTGTGAAATTGAAGATTTTGTACACATATCTCCTAATGCTGCTCTTGCAGGGAACGTCAAAGTTTTGGAAGGAGCTCACGTGGGAATTGGTGCTTCTGTTAAACAAAATGTGACAATAGGAAAATGGTCAATCGTTGGGGCAGGGGCAGTTGTTGTTAATGATGTGCCTGATAATGTGGTAGTAGTAGGTAATCCTGCGAAAATAATAAAGAATATTTCAAAATAGTCTAAATAATATTTCAACCAGAATAAATAACTATTACCTAATAAAGTTAAATAATATTAACTTTGTTAACAAAAAAAAATAAAAATTGAATTATTTTAATTAATTATAATCAATGAAATCTAAAATATGGCTGTCATCTCCGCATATGGGTGGAGGAGAAATGAAATATGTTCAGGAAGCATTTGATCAAAATTGGGTTGCTCCGCTAGGGAAAAATGTTGATGAATTTGAAAATGCACTAGAAAAATTTCTTGGAGGGAAAAAACTCGTAGCTGCCCTCAGTTCTGGAACGGCAGCTTTACATCTAGCTTTGGTGCAATTAGGAGTCGGTTATGGAGATGAAGTAATCTGCCAGTCATTCACTTTTTCGGCATCTGCTAATCCAATCAAATATTTGGGAGCAAATCCTGTTTTTGTAGATTCTGATGAGTCTAATTGGAATATGTCACCGGTTTACTTAGAACAAGCTATTCTTGATAGAATCAAAAGAAATAAAAAACCAAAAGCCGTTATAGTTGTTCATCTTTATGGCATGCCGGCAATGATGGATGAGCTGATGGAAGTATGTAATAAATATGATATTCCATTAGTAGAAGATAGCGCAGAAGCTTTGGGGTCTAGTTATAAAGGCAAACAATGTGGTACTTTTGGAGAGTTTGCTTTACTTTCTTTCAATGGCAATAAGATCATTACAACTTCAGGTGGAGGTGCTTTGGTCACTAATACAAAAGAACAAAAAGACAAGACAATATTTTTGTCAACCCAAGCAAGAGATACTGCACCACATTATCAGCATTCTGAGGTTGGATATAATTACAGATTGAGTAATATTTGTGCAGGTATTGGTAGAGGGCAGATGGAAGTTTTGGAACAAAGAGTGCAAAAAAGAAGAGAGAATCACGATTTTTATAAAGAATTATTTTCAAATATTGATGCTGTTGAAGTTTTCTCCGAATTAAACTCAGATTACTATTCTAATCATTGGTTGACGAGTATTACAATTAATCCAAATTTTACAGAAAAAACTAATCTGGAATTAATGACTGCATTTGCAGAAGAAAACATAGAAACACGTCCACTGTGGAAGCCAATGCACCTTCAGCCAGTTTTCAAAGATTGTCCATATTATGGAGAGACTGTTGCTGAAGATTTATTCAAAAGAGGTTTGTGCCTGCCTTCGGGTTCTAATATTACAAGTGATGATAAAAAAAGAATTCATGATGTTGTAAATAATTACCAATTTCAAAAATAGCTAACCAAAAAAAATGGAGAAGGTTAAAAATCTTTTAAGATTTTCACTCAATGATAATATACTTGATCTTGCAGATTTAAAATTTTTGCCAAGGTGGGTTATCTTAGTTATTGATATACTTATATTAATTTTATCTCTTTTTGCATCTCATCTATTAGTAATGGGGCTGGAGGTGAAACATTATAATGTTTTTCCTTTACCCTATGTTTTTATGTTTATTACTTTGGTCAATGTTTTTTATATGTATATATTCAAAACATACCTTGGAGTAATACGCCATTCTACTTTTATTGATTTGTTTAAGATTTTCCTTGCAAATCTTTGTAGTAATTTAACCATTATTATAATTAACTACAGCTACTATTTTGGATCACAGCAAAAAGTTGTATTGATACCATTTTTGGGATTGTATTTTGCGATCTCTTGTCTTTGTTTATTTGTTTTTAGAGTTTGTGTGAAAGGCGTATTTAATCTCATTAAACAAAATAAGAGAAGTCTTAGCAGAAAGAAAATTTATATATTAGGTGATGATGACTTGTCTGTTGCTATTGCTCAGGTTATTCTTTCTAATCCTAATCTTCCCTTTGATATCCAGGGTTTTATATCTTACAGTAATAAAAAAGTTAATATTAAGCTATTAGATAAAAAGATTATTACAAAACAAAATTTCATTAATAATTTGAAAAATGGTATTAATGATATTAATGGTGTGTTGGTTATAAAAGAAGCACTTCAAAAAGAAGAATTGGAGTTTTGGGTTAATTTACTTTTGGAGAATAATCTGAAAATTTATAAAGCTCCGGCTATGCAAAAACTTCGGACAAACGATATTATTCGAAATATAAAAACAATTCAGATTGAAGATTTATTAAATAGAAAGCAAATCAAACTGGATAATATTGAAGTTAAAAAAAGACATTTTCAGAAGACAATTTTAGTAACAGGAGGAGCTGGTTCTATTGGAGGAGAGATTGTACGGCAGGTTGCTCTGTTAGAACCAATGCAAATCATAATTTTGGATCAGTCCGAAACACCATTATACGATACCGAGTTGGAAATGAGAGAGCTATATCCTCATATTAACTTTAAATTCATATTAGCTGATATCTCCAATCTAAGTCGTTTGGAACCATTATTTGCCAAATATAATTTTTCTATGGTTTATCATGCAGCGGCTTACAAGCATGTTCCTTTGGTGGAAGATAACCCACATGAAGCGGTTTTGGTAAATGTATTGGGAACTAAAAATCTGGCTTTACTTTCCAGCAAGTATAAGGTCAACCGTTTTGTAATGGTTTCTACAGACAAAGCTGTTAATCCTACCAATGTAATGGGGGCTTCAAAAAGAGTTGCAGAGTTATTTGTTCAGTCTCTTCAGAATGTCGAAGGTAATACTACCAAATTTATTACAACCAGATTTGGAAATGTTTTGGGATCCAATGGATCTGTTATCCCTCATTTTAGAAAACAGATAGAAAAAGGAGGTCCAGTTACCATTACTCATCCGGATATTGTCCGATATTTTATGACTATTGCAGAAGCCTGCGAATTGGTGCTCAATGCTGGAACCATGGGCTCAGGAGGAGAGATATTTGTCTTTGATATGGGAGATCCTGTTAAGATTCTGGAATTAGCGAAAAGAATGATAAAGCTATCCGGGTTTGAGCCAGATATTGATATAAAAATTATCTATACAGGACTTCGGCCTGGCGAAAAGCTATATGAAGAACTTTTGAGTGATAATACAAGAACTCTTCCCACTTCGCACGATAAGATTATGATTTCTAAAGATCCATCTATGCAATTCTTAGAAATAGATGAGTTAACGGATCTTGTCATCGAGTTTTCTAAAAAAGAAGAGAAGCAGGAAATTGTGAGAATCCTAAAATCTATCGTAAAAGAATTTAAAAGCAATAATTCTATTTATGAATCGTTAGATAAATAAGAATTCCTATATTTGCAAACCTTCAGTTAAGAATTAAAGTTTATGAGAAGAGTTTTATCTGTATTTTTTATGGTTTTTGTCCTATTGATGATCTTTTCGTGTAATACGAAAAAAAATATTCAATACTTTAAAAACATCGAGGATGTTGCTATAAAAGAGTCGATAAGAGCAAATACATCAACAATACAACCCGGTGATATGTTAGGCATTGTAGTGCTGGCTAAAGACAATGAAGTAGCTAAACCATTCAATCAAAATTACTATTCAACGGATATGTCTCAGTACTCTTCTGTACCTAGTAGAAGTGCTTCTGTAGAACCTATTTACATTGTAGATAGTAAGGGTAATATAGACTTCCCAATTTTAGGTTCTATTAATACCACAAGTCTCAACGTGGATCAATTGAGGGAGATGCTAAAAGATAAACTTTCGAAATACATTAAAAATCCAGGCGTTAATTTAAGAACTGTAAATTATAAAGTTACCGTATTAGGGGAAGTCAATAGAACAGGGACTTTTACAATTGATAACGGGCAACCTACAACTATTCTTAATGTTTTAGGATTGGCAGGAGACCTGACTATTTATGGCGAAAGAAAAAATGTTTTAGTGATAAGAAATGTAGATGGTGTTACAACGAAACAATACATAGATCTAACCAGTGCAGATTTGTTTAACTCTCCATATTATTACGTTAAGCAAAATGATGTAATCTATGTTACTCCAAACAAAGCTAGACAAAGTGCCTCTTCTTATGGGCCAGAAATTGGATTAATTATATCTGTTGTATCGGTGGTTGTGGGTGTATTAGCACTTATATTTAGATAAAACTATAATAACCAGTATTTTAAATAACGTTAAAATATTTGTAAATTTTACGACATATTTTTAAAAATAATAACTCATTTAATGGAATTGACTAAAAAGGAAGAAGAACTTAATTTAAGAGAGATAATTAAACCATATGTGAAGAAATGGTATTGGTTTGTACTTTCAGTTTTTTTTACAATCATTTTGGCAATCTGCTACATACTTTTTACTACTCCGGTTTTTAAGATACAATCTTCTGTTTTAATAAAAGATGCAAAAAAAATGTCTAATGCATCAGGAGACTTTGGGGTTTTATCTGGATTAGGAGGTTTTGCTGGTATGGGAACAAACAGCATAGAAAATGAATTGGAAATCTTTAAGTCTAAAAGAATCGTAGAAGATGTTGCTAGGAATCTTAAATTTCAAGTTTCTATATATTCTAGAGAAAAATTTCACGATGTAGAACTTTATAAGGATACTAATCCTTTTAACGTTTTGGTAATCAATGAGAAGGAATATGAAGAATTACCAAAAAAACCAATTGACGTCAAAATATCCGGTGATAAAATTGTTCTTTCATCAAAAGAGCTGAATCAAGATATTGTTACTACTTTCAATAAAACTATTAGTTTGCCATATGCTAATCTAATGATTACCAAAAATCCAAATTTTAACAGGTATAAGGTTAGAAAACTGGATTTGAATGATTTTTACATTACATATTCTGATTTTGATGGGATTGTTAACGATTACCAGGAAAATTTAGAAGTGGACCTTGCGGATAAGGATGCAACTGTAATTTCTCTGTCTATGGCACATCCCAACAAGGATAAAGCTAAAAACATACTTAATAACCTTGTCACTGTCTACAATGAGTATGCGCTTACTGATAAAAATACCGAATCTAAGCAAACTAAAGATTTCATTGATGAAAGAATCGTGCTTATCTCAAAGGAACTTGGAGATGTAGAAAGTGATAAAGAAAGATTTAAAGTAGAAAATGATATTGTAGATATAGCCACAGAAGCTAGAATAAATTTGCAGATATCTACAGAAACAAGGCGAAAAAGTTTGGAGCTAGATACGCAGATAGAAATAAGTAAAATGCTTCTAAATTATATTGATGCACAATCCAGTAATTATCAAGTACTACCTACTAATATCGGATTAGATAATACAACAGCTACCTCTAATATAACTGCCTATAATAAACTTGTAATAGACAGAAACAGACTTTTGGAAAATGCGACACCGGATAATCCACTTGTAAAAGAAATCACAAAAGATATCCAAAGTCTGAAGACTGCCATGAGAGAAAGTATTCAGAGATATTTAATAAATCTTAATGCAACAAAAAGACAAGTTGATACTGAAAATGGTAGCAGTGATAGTGAAATAAGAAAACTACCGAAGCAAGAAAAACTTTTTAGAAATATTGAAAGACAGCAGCAAATAAAAGAAAATCTTTACTTGTTACTGCTGCAAAAAAGAGAAGAAGCAGCAATCTCTATGGCTATGACTGGAGAGAAAGCAAGGGTTGTAGATTATGCTTATGTTGCTAAAAAACCGATTGCTCCCAAAAAATTAATCGCTCTATTAGTTTCCCTTGTTATTGGGCTTCTAATTCCGGTAGCTATTATTTATTTGAAAGAATTGTTGAATAATAAAATTATAAATAAGCATGATCTTGAAAAACTGACTAATAATCCAATTTTATGTGAGATTCCAAGATTATATAAAAATGACGGTAAAGTTATTACAAAAAACGATCTTTCCCCTTTAGCAGAAGCTTTTAGAATTCTGGTAACTAATCTAAACTACGTACTACCAAAAGGTAACTATGCTAAAAAGATATTTGTTACCTCTACTGTAAAAGGAGAAGGGAAGACTTTTGTTTCGGTAAACTTAGCACTAGCATTTGCATCACCATCGAAAAAAGTATTGGTAATTGGCTCTGATATTAGAAATCCTCAGTTGCAGAGATATAATCCTTCAATGAAAAATTCAAAAGGACTTTCTGAATATTTATACGGTGAAATAACTAATGCAAAAGAGATTATTAATCCAAGTGGATTTCATGCTAACTGCGATTTTATTTATTCCGGCGTGATACCTCCTAATCCAACAGAACTGCTACAAAATGGTAGATACGAGGAGCTTTTAGACTCATTAAAACTTGATTATGATTACATAATTCTTGATACCGCACCATTAATGTTAGTATCCGATTCTTTATTAATTGCAGATGTTGCAGATGCTACCGTATATGTGACAAGATCTGAAACAACTGAAAAAGAATTTATTGATTTCGCTAATAAGAATATTGACACTAAGAAAATTAAAAATGTAGGTTTTGTCGTTAATGATGTACATAAGAGTAATTTTGGGTATGGCAATAAGTATGGCTATGGTTATCAGGCAGAAGAAAAAAAATGGTGGCAGATTTTTAAAAGTTAAAATAAAAACAAACATACTAAGCCACATTGTATAATGTGGCTTATACTATAATAATGGCTAAATCAATTAAAGGTAATTTTGTTTATAATCTATTAAACACTAGTTTAGGTATACTTTTTCCTTTGATTTCTTTTCCTTATGCGTCGAGAATATTGATGGCGGAAAGAATTGGTGAGGTCAATTTTTTCCAGTCTATCATTCAGTATATATTATTGCTTACATCATTAGGGATTCCAATGTACGCAATAAGAGAAATAGCTAAAGTAAGAGATAATGTAGCCTTAAGAAATAAAACGCTTTTAGAAATCTTAATTTTAAATTTGATTCTTACGGTTTTAGGATATTTCTTGGTTTTTATAATAATAATGACAGTAGATAAAGTACAGGTTAATGTACCGCTTTTTTTAATTTTAAGTGTATCGATAATACTTACTACTATAGGTTGCGATTGGTTTTACCAAGGAGTAGAAGATTTCAAATACATCACAGTAAGAGGAATAATTGTTAGATCATTTGGACTTATTCTTCTTTTCTTGTTTGTTAAGACCCAACAAGATATTTTATACTATGCAATCTGTATTACTGTAGGTGCGTTAGGGGGAAACATTTTTAATTTTTTTAGACTAAGAAAGTACGTTAAAATATCAGATTTAGTTGTTAAGGATTTAAAGCCATTTAGACATATTAAGCCTGTTCTTAGAATTTTTGTTCTTAATTTAATCGTAAGTATATACATCAATCTCAATGTAATTATGTTGGGTTTTATGAAAAATAATGAAAGTGTAGGACTTTTCACATCTGCAACAAAATTGACTCACGTCATATTAACTATTGTGACATCTTTGGGTGCTGTTTTGTTACCCCGTATGTCTAATATGATATCTAATAATCAAGTTACAGAGTTTCGGGAGTTAGCACAAAAATCTTTAGACTTTATAATTTTACTCACATTGCCTGTCTCTTTTGGTCTTGTAATATTAGCAGATTTCTTAATTCCTATTTTTTGCGGAGATACTTATGCAGATGCAATATTGACATTAAGGATTTTAGCACCAATAATTATTTTTATAGGCATATCTAACGTTTTGGGAATCCAAATTTTGTATCCACAGGGACATGAGAAGATTGTAATTTTCTCTACGGCTGCTGGAGCAATAATTAATCTTTTGCTAAATTTATGGTTGATTCCAAAGTACAGCCAAAATGGAGCTGCATTAGCAACATTAATTGCAGAATTTGTCGTCACAGCTACAATGTGGTGGATAGGAAGAAGATTGATATTTGTTATTTGGAAAAAAAGCTATTGGGGAAATATTATAGCAACTTTTGTAATGTTAATAACTGTTTATTTTATGAAACAAATTGAAGTTAGCTTTATATGGGATTTTATAATTTGTATAATGGGAGGGATATTTATATATTTATTCTTTTTAGTCTTCACGAATGACCCTTTTTACCTAATTGTAAAAAATATTATAAATAATAAACTCAAAACTAAATCATGAAATACGATTATGTTATAGTTGGCGCAGGCTTATACGGTGCAACATTTGCCCATCTAGCAAAGAAAGAGGGAAAGAAATGTCTTGTGATTGACAGAAGGCCACATATTGGCGGTAATATCTATTGCGAGAATGTTGAAGGAATTAATGTGCATAAGTACGGTGCGCATATTTTTCATACCTCAAATAAGGAGGTGTGGGATTTTGTGAATTCTATTGTAGAATTTAACCGTTATACCAATAGTCCCGTCGCTAATTATAAAGGTGATTATTTTAATCTGCCTTTTAATATGAATACCTTTTACCAGATGTGGGGCGTGAAAACCCCTGCGGAAGCTAAGGTTAAAATAGAAGAGCAGAAACAGGAAGCCGTAGAGCGTATGAGAGCTGCTGGTATAGAAGAAGCCCGTAATCTTGAAGAACAAGCCATTTTACTTATAGGAAAAGATATCTACGAAAAACTGATTAAAGGTTATACGGAGAAGCAATGGGGGAGGCCTGCTACAGAAATTCCGGCATTTATTATCAAGCGTTTGCCGGTAAGGTTTGTGTATGACAATAATTATTTTAATGACAAGTACCAGGGTATCCCGGTTGGTGGGTATAATAAATTGATAGAGGGTTTGTTGGACGGTACCGAAGTAAAATGTGATGTCGATTTCATGGCAGATAAAGAGTATTATGAAAGCATTGCGGACAAGATCCTTTTTACAGGAGCCATTGATGAGTTCTTTGGTTATCAATTTGGTAAACTGGCTTACCGGACTATCAGCTTTGAGCATGAGATTCATGAAGTGTCCAACTATCAGGGTAACGCCGTTATTAACTATACCGAGGCAGAAGTACCCTATACGCGGATTATAGAGCACAAACATTTTGAGATGTTTGGAGACGAGGTGGATAAAAATGCTAAAACCGTTATCTCAAAAGAATATTCTACAGAGTGGAAAGAGGGCATGGAACCTTATTATCCTATTAATGACGCAGAAAATAATACCTTGTATCAGAAATATAAAGACCAGGCAGACCAAAATTCAAAATACATATTTGGCGGAAGATTAGCTGAGTATAAGTATTATGATATGGCTCCGATTATAGAAAAGGTCTTGGAAATATTTAAGTAAGATTTACATTTGTTATGTTACCCTATCTATTAATTTTCTTTATAAGTATTTTTTGTACTTTTTTAGCAGAAAAAACAGTTGATAAAAATAAAATTTTATTTTTCTTTTTTTCTGCTATTGCGGTATTAGCACCTTCGCTTCTGGCGGGTTTTCGAGACTCAGGAGTTGGAACAGATACCAAGATATATGTAGATAGAGTTTGGGGTGTCTTCAAACATGTCAATGATTGGAACCAATTTTATAAATATTACACAAGAGATGCTTTTTCTGATATTGAGTTTGTCTATTTATTACTTAATTTTATAGGGTCACGTTTTGGTGAAAAAGTCAATATAATTTATTTTATTACAAGTTTTGTAATTACACTACTTGTTTATCTATCCGCATTTGAAAATAGAAAGAAGTCATCTATGTGGTTAGTAATGTTTATTTTCCTTTTTGGATATTATAACCAGT
This sequence comes from Epilithonimonas sp., assembly GCF_036780765.1. GTDB lineage: Bacteria > Bacteroidota > Bacteroidia > Flavobacteriales > Weeksellaceae > Epilithonimonas. The sequence continues at coordinate 32,166 of NZ_DAIQCG010000013.1, read as the reverse complement.
CTTTAAATTTGGTAAGGCAAACTATTGCTTTGGGAATAGGGTTATATGGGTTCAAATATTTGGAAGATAGAAAATGGATCAAAGTCATCTTATTATTAATACTTCTTAAGTATACACACAATACAGGTATTTTCTATATTGGTTTTGCTGGTGCTTATTTATTATCAGTTTTAAAATATAAGGCAAAATATATCACACTTATAATCACACTTTTCTGTTCTATTTTTATTTTTATCTATTTTGATTTTTTAATTGGATTTTTAGTATTGTCTGGAATTTTACCATCAAAATTCTTATTCTATTTAAGTGGTGATACAATTGATTATACCTCTTTATTTATATTCCATTTTATAATAAGTATAATTTTAATGACTATTTATGTTTTCAAAATAAATTCTCTAGAAAAAGACAGCTTACTTTCATTCGCATTTATAAATTTATTAGGATCAATATTAATTCTAACATCACTTGTTTCAGTCTGGTCTTTTAGGGTAGCATTCTATTTCTTATTCATAAGTGAGTGTTTGTTTTTGCCCAGAGCCTTATATCTTATGAGAAACAAAAGATTAGAATATATAATAATGATGATTACTATAATATTTTTATATTTATTCTTTTGGAATAAAGTTTATATCATTAATAATGATAATGATACATATCCATATAAATCAGAAATTATAGATAATTTTTAGTAAAGTGATGAATCTTAAAATATTAGTTTGTTGTCATAAAGACGATGTAAAAGCAGTTAACAAAAATTATTTACCCATACATGTTGGTAAGTCTACTTCTAAGCAAAACTTAAATATAATTGTAGACGATACTGGAGACAATATAAGCTATAAAAATTCAAGTTATTGTGAGTTAACAGGAATATATTGGGCATGGAAAAATTTAAAAGATGTTGACTATGTTGGACTTGCTCATTATAGACGTTATTTTGATTTTAAAAATAAAAAATTGTCAGGGTCAGGCAGAACTTTGCCTATAGAATCATTTGATAAAATTGATTTTAATATTCCTGATGATGTAAAAAAAATATTAAAAAAAGGTAAGGTTATAATTTCGAAACCTGAAAGTTTTAGATTATCGTTATATGCAGATTATTGTATCAGACATTATTCTGAGGACATAAAAAAACTGGAAAAAATTATTAATAATTTGGAAGAAAAAAAATATTCCAAGGCTTTTAATAAAATCATGCATCATAATAATGAGCTTCATCCATATAATATGTTTATTATGTCTTGGCAAGAATTTGATAAATATTGTACTTGGCTCTTTTACGTGTTAAATGAGACTGAAAAATTAATTGATATTTCTAATTATACACCCTATCAGAAAAGAATATATGGATTTATGGCTGAGAGATTATTAAACATTTACTTAGAAGCTAATAACATAGGGGTAAAAGAATATCCAATATTGTTTTTTTCTGATGAAAAGCCCAAAAATAATAATTTTTTCATATATAAAATTAAAAGTATTATTAATAAGTTTTCTTCCAGATATGCAAGCCCAAATATTGAAAGTTTTAAATTAAATTGATGCTGATGAAATCTGTTGGTATTGTCATAACATTTTTTCCGGATATTTCTGAACTGAGAAGTAACATAAAAACTTATATTGATGATATTGATACTTTGATTGTATGGGAAAATACCCCCAAAGAAAATAAAAATTATAAATCTGAAGATATAAAATCTTTAAGTACAAAAATAATTTTATTAGGCACCGGTTCTAATGTAGGTATTGGAGAAGCATTAAATGCAGGCGTAAAATGGCTCTTGTATAATGATTTTGATTATCTATTAACATTGGATCAAGATAGTTTTTTTGAGAAAGGAATGATGTCAAAATATAAAAAATTCATTTCAGGTTATAAAAATCCTAATATTGGTATTTTTGGCGTAAATTATACAGGAAAAGATAAGTTAGCCTATGAAACAGATGCGCCAGTAATGTTTGTTAAAGAATGTATAACGTCCGGCTCTATGTTTCCTAAATCAACATTTCAAAAAGGGCTCCTATTCAATAAAGAACTATTTATTGATGCTGTGGATTTTGAATTTTGCTACAGAGCAAAAAAGGAATTTGGGTTGCAAACCATTATTATAACAGATATAATCCTCAATCACAAAATTGGTTATTCTGAAAATAACTTACTTGGGAAAATTTCTGATAATTATTCTGCATTTCGTACATTTTATCTTATTAAGAACCAAATTTATGTTTGGAGAAAATTTCCCCATTTATATCCAAAAAGAAAAAAGATTCATTTAATAGTAAAATATATTGGCTTAAGATATTTATCTGTATTATTTTTTGAAAATGATAAAAAAGCTAAGCTAATATCTATAACAAAAGGGATTACGACGGGATTATTGATGAAGTAGAGGCCATCTATTGTAGAAATTATTTTAAAAAAACTAAAATTATGAGAATAAGTGTCTGTATGGCAACATACAATGGAGAAAAATATATTAAAGATCAGTTATCCTCAATTCTTCAACAAATAAGCGATTATGATGAAATTATTATTTCTGATGACCACTCTACAGATAATACACTTGAAATCGTTAGAGATATCAAAGATAAAAGGATAAATCTATTTATAAACGAAGGGGAGAAAGGATTTACATCTAACTTTGAAAATGCATTAAAAAAAGCCACTGGAGATATCATTTTCCTTTCGGATCAAGACGACATTTGGCTGCCAGAAAAGACTTCTACAATGGTTTCTTATTTGCAAGAATATGATTTGGTAGTTGCCGATGCAAAAGTTACAGACGAATCATTAAATGTGACTAATGAATCTTTTTTCAGTATTTTCAATTCAGGTCCGGGGATTTTAAAAAATTTAGGATACAATACATATTATGGTTATTCTATTGCTTTACGTAAAACAGTTTTAGAAAAAGCCCTCCCTTTTCCTAAAAATCGGGAAGTTGCTTTTGATATATGGTTGGGCTTTGTTGGTGAAATTATTGGTAGAGTTAAATTTATAAATAAACCTCTTGTATTATATAGAAGAAGTTCTAATACTGTCACTACAATAAAAAAAAGTGATAGACCTTTATTAGGTAAGTTATACAAAAGACTCGTTATTTTTTGGTACACTGCTGATTTTTATTTAAAAAATAAATGTATTTTAAAAAAAATAAATGTATTTTTAAAAAAATAAATGTAATATTTCAGATAAATTACTCTTGTTGAATGTTAACATATAAAATAATGATAACAAATAGAAAATGAATTTTATGTATAAAATCTCTAGAAATATGTGTCGCCGTATCATATTTTCAAGTGTTATTATGGTGTTATTACTTTTACTTGTGTCCAATTTTTTATTTTCCCAGAGAAAAATTGAAATAGATTTTTCAAAAAAGGCATCTAATATAAAATCTGTTGTTGGCTTTTTACATTTTAATGATCTCAAGCCACTAGAAAATGATATTGTCCAATTAAAACCAAGATATTGGAGAATAGGAAGCTCGATGGCAGATAAAACCAAGAGGATAGAGCAATTGAAAATATTGAAACAATATAATATAACGCCTATACTAGTTGTAACAGATTTCTTTTTTCACCGCTCAAGCATGTGGAAAAAACCGTATAGTGATAAACAGAATTTACTAAACCTGGTAGAGGAACTTTATAAGGAAAATGGTAATAATGTGGTCTATGACTTGTGGAATGAACCAGATTTAACTGTTTTTTTTGAAGGCTCTCAACAAAATTTTTTTGAAACCTTTAAATTAATGCATGATAAAATAAGATCATTACCTGGAGGGAAGAAGGCTACTATTATGGGGCCATCAATTTCATGGTTTACGGATGAATATTTCAAAAAGTTTCTAGACTTTTGTAGCGCAAATAACATTACACTAGATTTGCTAGATTGGCATCAGAATTATAATATAGATGATGCCCTTAATATGAAAAAAAATATTTATCATGCCCGAGAATATTATATAAAAAAGTATCCTAATTTAAAAATTAAAGATATAATAATTCCTGAGTTTGTAGGGCCAGAAGATTATTTCAAACCACTTACATCTCTTGCATACATCAATATATTAGACAAAGAAAAAGTAGTCGGATGCAAAACCTGTGGAGATGCCCCACAAGGTCAGCAGACAGAAAATACATGTTGGAACAATTCTATAGATGGGCTACTAACTCCACAGGGGAAACCAAGATCTGTATGGTGGGTTTATAAGTATTATGCAGAAAGTCTAAACACAAGGTTTAATACAAATGTAGACTCAGAAAGAACTGTTGCTATTGCCTATTATTCCCAGCCTAATAAATCTGTCAATCTATTACTTGGGAATCTTAGTTCTTCTACAAATACTTTTACAATTGATTTAAAATCTTTTCAAGATTCATCTTTTTTCTCTAAGGCAAAAAAAATAAATTATTCATTATATAAAATTCCCAATACAGAACAAAAAGAACTTTTAAACCCAATTCTAATAAAAAATAAAACGATATCATTATCCACTGCAAAAAATTTATTATTCCAAGTAGAAGATATTGATAATGAATCTGTCTATTTATTAAAAATGACTAATTAAATTTATCTTATAATATTCAAAAAAAAAGATATTATGGTTATAGGGAATGGGCTTATTGCCAATTTGTTTAAGGATAGCAGACATAAAAATTGTATATATTTTGCGTCAGGTGTTTCCAATTCTTTAGAAATTAGAAAAGAAGAGTTCGAAAGAGAAGAAAATTTAATTTTGGAAACTATGAATAATAATCCGGAATTGCTTTTTATTTACTTTTCTTCTTGTAGTATATACGATTCTACAAAAAATGAGAGTCCATACGTTCTCCACAAATTAAAAATGGAGCAGCTTATTAAAAATACCATGAAAAAATGGCTTATTTTAAGAGTAAGTAATGCCGTTGGAAATGGAGGAAATCCTAATTTATTAATGAACTATTTGGTAAGATCTGTCAAAAATGACAAAGTTATTAATGTCCATACTAAAGCTACGAGGAATCTAATCGATGCAAAAGATATTAAGTCCATATGTAATAACCTTATAGAAAATAATAAAGAAAATCATATTTTAAATATTGCCTATTTGGATAATTATTCTATAATTGAAATAATTGAAGTGATGGAATCTTATTATTCAAAAAAAATAAAAATAAATCTTATCAAATCCGGTACAGGCTATGATATTAACATCCCTGAGATTGAAAATTATTTCTACGATAATAATCTTGAAAATAAGGAAAAATATTTAATACAGATTTTAAATAGGTATTATAATTGATTGATTTTTTAATGTCAGACTAGATGATTTACTAATTTAAAATTGTTTAATAAATGTACAATTGATAATCGTTGTATTTTATAAAAATAATCCATAAAAACATAAATACCCCTTAATTATCCATGAAAATCATACATATAGCCGAGGCATTTAGTACAGGTATATATACTTATATACGTGACTTGACATCATATATGATAGATGTAGTTAATGATAAAAAATTTGAAATTATTATTATATATAGTAAAAGAGATGTTCTTGAAGAATCCAAAATAAAAGAAGATTTTTCTGATAGGGTAAAGTTTATTAAAATACAAATGGCTCGTAATATTACACCACGCTCAGATTTTGATTCTTTATTCCAAATAAGAAAAGTCTTAAAACAAGAAAAACCTGATATATTACATCTACATTCTTCTAAAGCAGGAGTTTTAGGAAGAATAGGAGCTTTTGGAATTATTCCAAGAAATCATATTTTTTACTCTCCTCATGGTTATGCTTTTTTACGACAAGATATTTCCAAGTCTTCTCAAAAATTTTATCATACTATAGAAAAATATATACAGTTAATTTTTGGAGGAACAACCATAGCTTCTGGGGAAACTGAATTAGAGTTTGCAAAAAAAATAGGCAAAACATTTTTTGTTAGAAACGGTATCGATTTCAAAAATCAAAAATTCACACCACTTCAAATTGATAGGGAAAAATTCACAGTAGGTACTATAGGAGTTTTACATGCTCAAAAAAATCCATTGGGATTTAATGAAATTGCTAATAAAATGCCCGAAGTTAATTTTGTTTGGATTGGTGATGGAGAATTAAGGCATCAACTTACAGCTCCCAATATCACTGTTACAGGATGGGTTAGAACAAGAGAAGAGCTGCTATCAATTACTGCTGGTTTTGATGTTTATATGCAAGTGTCATTATGGGAAGGTCTGTCAATTGCTATATTAGAAGCAATGGCTCTGGGGAAACCGATAGTAGCTAGTAATATTGTAGGTAATAAAGATTCTGTAAAAGATGGCGTTACTGGTTTTTTGATTAACAATACTAATGAAGCTGTTCAAGCAATTTATAAATTACAAGATGACAGTTTAAGATTAAAAATGGGTAAGGCATCTTACCAAAGATGTAAGTCTTTTTTTGATAAGGATAAAAATTTTGATGAACTAATAAAAATTTACGAAAAATAACGATTAAATGAACTACTTTATATTTGGAGGGTCAGGGTTTATAGGCACTCATCTAGTTAATCTTTTAAAAGAAAAATATCCAGACGGTAATATTTATAATTTAGATATCAGAGAAAATAATCATGATGGTAAGTCAAAGTATATCAATTGTGATGTGAAACAACCCATCAATTTAAATATTGTGGTAGATCAAAATGATATAATCTTTAATTTTGCCGCAGTTCATACAACACCAGGCCATCCAAACCATGAGTATTTTGAAACCAATATATATGGTGCCGAAAATGTAACCGCTTTTGCTGAAAAATTTGGAATAAAAAAGATTCTCTTTACGTCCTCAATAGCTCCTTATGGTGCCTCAGAAGAAATGAAGTCGGAAGAAACTTTACCTACTCCAAATACACCTTACGGCATATCGAAGTTGGTTGCAGAAAAAATTCACATGATTTGGCAAGCAAAAAAAGATACAGAAAGGCAATTGACTATTGTAAGGCCTGGTGTGGTTTTTGGGAAAGGAGAAAATGGCAATTTTACCAGATTATATTGGGGCATAAAAAAGCATAGATTTTTTTATCCAGGTAGAAAGGATACCATAAAGGCGAGCATTTATGTAAAGGAGTTGGTGAATTTCATGCTTTATAGAATAGAGATGGATAGAAGCGATGTCGAAATTTATAACTGTACATATGAGCCAGCATTCACTATAGAAGAGATATCCGATGCTATGATGAAAGCTACCGATATGAAAAGAACCATTTATAAAATCCCTGGCGGAGTTTTGAAATTTGCTGCCGGAATCATTGGTGCATTAGGAGGCAAGTCATTTGGAATACATCCTGATAGAGTAAAAAAACTAATGATATCTACTAATATAAGTGGAAAAAAACTAAAAGAAAGCGATTATCAATTTCAATATAGTTTTGAAGAAGCTTTGAAGGATTGGTATAATGATAATGATAATTTGTATTTGGAATAAATTCTCTGTGTAATAATGTATTATTGGTTGTGTCTGTTTATTATAAATGCTTTTTTCAAAATAAATTATTGCAATAAGAATAATTTATTTTGAGATTTCCTTTTGATAAATTAGTTAATAATAGTTAAAAATTATACTTTTGTATTTATTAAAACTAACTCTATGAAAACACAACGTGTTGGGATTACTTTTTCCTCTTTTGATTTATTGCATGCAGGGCACATAAAAATGCTTGAAGAAGCCAAAACAGTATGTGACTATTTAATAGTCGGTTTGCAATTAGACCCTACCTTGGATCGACCGAATAAAAACAAACCGTCACAATCTATTGTAGAACGTTATATTCAGCTAAAGGCTTGTAAAGATGTAGATGAGATTATTCCCTATAATACAGAGGAGGATCTTATGGATATTTTACAGTCTTTTGTTATAGATGTACGTATTATCGGTAGCGATTATAAAGACAAAAATTTTACAGGAAAAGACTATTGTGATGAAAAAGGAATAGAGATATTCTACAACAAAAGAGATCATAGATTTTCTAGCTCAGCACTCAAAAAAGCTGTTTTTGAACAAGAATTAAAAAAAATAGATTCCACCTTGGGATAATAATTATATGAAAATAAAAGAAACTCCTCTTAAAGATTGTTACATAATTGAGCCAACTATTTTTAATGATGATAGAGGGTATTTTTATGAGAAATTCAATGAACAAAAGTTTACAGAACTCACTGGTCAAAACGGACATTTCGTTCAAGATAATATTTCCAAATCTTCTTATGGCGTTTTAAGAGGCTTACACCTCCAGAAAGGAGATCATGCACAGGCTAAGCTGGTTTCTTGTTTAGAAGGTAGAGTTTTTGATGTGGCAGTAGATCTACGAGAGCATTCTCCGACATTTCGTCAATGGTTTGGTATCGAGCTTACAGAAGAAAATAAATTACAGCTCTATGTTCCAAGAGGTTTCGGACATGGTTTTTCAGTACTTTCTGAGACAGCAGTATTTTCTTACAAGTGTGATAATTTTTATAACAAAGCTTCTGAAGGTGGTGTATTATGGAATGATGCAGATCTTGCAATAGACTGGCAACTGCCCTTGGAGGATATTCTACTCTCTGACAAAGATGCAGTTCTTACACCGTTTGCATCTAAAAACTTTTGATACATACTCAAAAAAAACACACTTTAATGAACTCATTCACTTACCTTGTTACAAAGTTAGGGATGACTATAATCTAATAGAGCTGGATATATGATTGTTTATTTATTTAGACACTTACCGAAACTATTTCTTGTTGTAGATTATATTGTAATCAATCTTTTTCTATATTTATACAACTTTTACTTTTTTGAAGACCAAAGAAGTGAATTGTTTAATATAGATTACAAAATTCAATTTGTTATAGTCAATTTTTCTTGGGTTATAATTACCCAGCTCACGAGGCTCTATAAATCCAATACATTACAAGAATCATCGCTACAGTTCAATGCGCTAACAAAATCCTGTTTTCTTTTTATTGTATTTTTTCTGATTTATCTTTTTTTGATGTTTTCACAAAATATCAATTATGCCAATTTTTCTCTTTATTTTATAATCGTAAGCTTTTTAATGTTTACAAGCCGGTTTATTTTATTTTTATACAGGAAAAAAAATAGAGTGACTATCGGACGAAAGCTTTATGCATTCACTACAGTTCTTGTCGGAGAAAGCAATTATTCCAAATTATTGATTTCAGACAGAAGACTTAGAAGAAGTCTGGGCATTAGAGGATTTTATATATACGATAAAGATAATTGTAAAGAAAAGAATATTGGAGATATCAACCAACTTTTCTCCGATTTGGAAACAGTGAAGATTAATAATATTATCTTTTGTGATGATAAAATTGATATCGATTTGTATGAAAAAATTGTGAATATCGCAGAACACAAGATGATCAGGATTTATATGGTTCCCGAATTTAAAAATAACCATTTGGGATCTTATTATGTTGATGTGATTCATGAGATGCCTTTTCTTAAACTCATCAAAGAACCTTTGTCTAATCCAAAAAAACAACTCTTAAAAAGGTCTTTTGATATTTTGTTTTCACTGTTTGTTATTATTTTTCTTTTATCTTGGTTAATGCCTATTGTAGCGTTAATAATAAAATTGGAAAGCAAAGGCCCCATTTTTTTCTTGCAAAAAAGGTCAGGTTTGAAAAATAAGCCTTTCGATTGTGTGAAGTTTCGTAGTATGGCAGTTAATGAGATTGCTGATTTGCAGATAGCGAAGAAAAATGATTCCAGAATAACCAAATTTGGAGCCTTTATGAGAAAAACTAGTATAGACGAGTTGCCGCAGTTTATCAACGTTTTTCTAGGGGATATGTCAGTAGTCGGACCAAGACCTCATATGCTTTCACAAACAGAGCAATACTCCAAAATCACGAAGAAGTACATGACCAGACACATTGTAAAACCAGGAATCACAGGTTGGGCACAAGTTATGGGATCCAGAGGCGAGATATTTTCTGACAGAGATATGGAGAGAAGGATAGAGAAAGATATTTGGTACATACAGCACTGGACTTTTTTCTTAGATCTTAAAATTATTTTTCTTACGTTCTATAATATTGTCAAAGGAGACGATCAAGCTTATTAATAATTATTTTTAATAAATACAAATAACTAGGAATCAAAAATTGATTCCTTTTTTTATTCCTAAATTTGCAAACTTAAAATTGTAGATAATGCGTACCAAATCTGTAGGTAAAAAGAAAATTAATATTGTGACACTTGGATGCTCCAAAAACGTCTATGACTCAGAAGTTTTGATGGGTCAGCTGGAAGCTAATGGAAAAAAAGTAGTTCACGAGGAAAAAGGTGATGTTGTGGTTATCAACACCTGCGGATTTATTGATAATGCGAAAGAAGAAAGTATCAACACTATTTTAGAATATGTTGATTTGAAAAATCAAGGTGTTGTAGAAAAAGTTTTCGTGACAGGTTGTCTTTCGGAGAGATATAAACCGGATTTGATTCGTGAGATTCCCGATGTTGACCAATATTTTGGAACACGTGATTTACCGATTTTATTAAAACATCTTGGTGCAGATTACAAACACGAATTGGTAGGAGAGAGATTAACAACAACTCCAAAACATTACGCCTATCTAAAAATTTCTGAAGGTTGCGATAGACCTTGTTCATTCTGTGCAATTCCATTGATGAGAGGAAATCATATTTCTACTCCAATTGAAAAATTAATCATCGAAGCTCAAAAATTAGCAAAGAAAGGCGTTAAAGAATTGATTCTGATTGCTCAGGATTTGACTTTTTACGGATTGGATATTTATAAAAAAAGAGCTCTTGGAGAACTTTTGCAGGAATTAATCAAGGTAGAAGGAATCGAGTGGATTCGTCTTCATTATGCGTTTCCAACAGGTTTTCCAGAGGATGTTTTAGATATTATCAGAACAGAACCTAAAATCTGTAACTATATCGATATTCCACTTCAGCACATCAATACAGAATTGTTGAAGGCGATGAAACGAGGAACTACATTTGAAAAAACAAATGCACTTCTGGATAAATTCCGGGAGAAAGTTCCGGATATGGCGATTAGAACAACCTTGATTGTTGGATTCCCAGGTGAGACAGAAGAAAAATTCGAAGAACTTAAGCAATGGGTGAGAGATCAACGATTTGACAGATTGGGATGTTTCACTTATTCTCACGAAGAAAATACGACAGCGTATGTTTTGGAAGATAATATTCCGGATGAGGTGAAGCAGAAAAGAGTAGAAGACATAATGGAAATCCAACAACAAATTTCTTGGGAGAAAAATCAAGAGAAGATCGGAAAAACCTTCAAATGTATTTTTGACAGAAAAGAAGGCGACTATTTTGTTGGACGCACCGAGTATGATTCTCCGGATGTAGATAATACGGTTTTGGTGCCTGCGAAAGACGTTTATATCTCTATTGGAGAGTTCGCCAACGTCAAAATTACTTCTGCTGAAGATTATGATTTGATTGGAGAATTAGTATAAATCAAAATTATTTGATATAAAAACCATCTTATTTTTAAGGTGGTTTTTTTGTTTTATGTTAAAAAAAATGTTGATTTTATTTAAGTTATTGTAATTCAGCTGTTTGTGGTTTTATTCAACACTTTAATTAGTTAAAATTTTAATATTTTGAATTATTGATAAAAAATCAATATGAATTTAACTAAAGTAATAAGATATTTCGTTTTAATGTGTTTATATTTAGCTAACATTGATTTAATATTATCATTAATTAATATTACTAAATTATTGTATTATATTTAAAATACTGATTTTCAATGATTTGTCTGTTTTTAATGAATGGGTTCAATTGGATAAATTTAAGAAAATTAAAAAATAATTAACATTTTTTAACAAATCTTGTAATCAGCTTACTGTAGCCGAATTACAGCTTTCGAAATTTCCTTTTTAGCTTGAATATCTTGGTTGAACTCCAAAAGTGAGGTTTCAGCTATTATTCCGAATATCTTTGCAGAGTCAAAACCAATAAATATATTCAAAATGATGAAAAGAGTTATTCTCGTAATCATAATGATGATTTCAACACTTGGTATTTATTCTTTCAAGAGTGATGCCACAGATGCCAAAACAAGTTTTGCATCGTTCTACCACGATAAATTTAACGGTAGAAAAACAGCAAGCGGAGAAATTTTCAGTAACAAAGCATTAACCGCTGCTAACAAAACCCTTCCTTTTGGAACAGAAGTAAAAATTACTAATTTGATTTCAGGGAAAAGTGTTGTAGTGAAAGTAAACGATAGAGGTCCTTACCATTCGTCAAGAGCCTTTGATCTATCTAAAGCTGCATTTAGTTCAATCGCAGATACCAGAAAAGGGACTATTGCCATTGAATACGAAATTATCGACTAAGATTATCTTACATTAAAAGAAAAACCATCTCAAAGCGAGGTGGTTTTTTTGTTTATGTGATTCTGTTTTTAATTCCAGATTTCATTCATTTCTGTGAGGATAATTGGTTTTCCGTCTGTGATGACAATGGTGTGCTCGTGCTGCGCCATAAAACCACCTTTGTTTCCAATCATTGTCCAACCATCATTAGTTGTGTGAGCAATAGATGAAGAAGTCGAAATAAAGGTTTCTATCGCAACTACCGAGTCGTGCAAGCTTCTGCCAATGCCGTGACCTCCTAGATTCGTAATAACCTTGTACCCTCTCTTTTTAGCTTCGGTCTCCATCAGATGTCCAATGTCCGAAATTTTCACTCCGCCTTTGATATTATTAATCGCTTTTTTCAAAATCTCTTTGGAAGCGTCTACTAATTTCTGATGTTGATGAAAATTCTTTCCAATGACCAAGGATGAACCATTATCAGCCCAAAAACCATTCAGTTCAGCAGAAACATCTATATTGATTAAATCTCCTTCTTTCAAGATTCTTTTCTCTGAAGGAATGCCGTGACAAAATTCATTATCTACGCTGATGCAAGTCCAGCCAGGAAATCCATAAGTTAAATAAGGCGCAGATTTCGCTCCAAAATCAGCTAAAATCTTTCCTCCGAAATTATCTAACTCTTTCGTGCTTATTCCGGGTTTTGCAAAATCTATTATTGCTTTCAAAGTATAGGCAACCGCTTTGCTGGCTTCCTGCAATCCTCTCAATTCAGATTCGTTGTTGATTGACATTGTTTGGATTTTAAGCTTTAAAGTTACAAAATAATGATAAACGTGGATTTTAAGTTCGAGGTCACAAAAAAACCGCTCAGAAAATCTGAACGGTTTAATTTATATTATTTCAGTAACAGACTGTTACATCATTCCAGGCATTCCGCCGCCCATTGGCATTGCAGGCTCTGCGCTTTTTATCTCTGTTATAACACATTCTGTTGTCAATAGCATTCCGGAAACAGAAGCTGCATTTTCTAGAGCAACTCTTGTTACTTTAGTCGGGTCGATGATTCCAGCTTCTAGCATATTAACATATTCGTCAGTTTTAGCATTGTAACCAAAATCAGCAGTTCCTTCCGCTACTTTAGCAACGATTACAGAACCTTCTCCACCAGCATTAGCAACGATTTGTCTCAATGGCTCTTCAATGGCTCTTTTCACGATTTTGATACCAGTTGTTTCGTCAGCATTATCACCTTGGAAGTTAAGTGCAGAAACGGCTCTTACCAAAGCAACACCACCACCAGCAACAATACCTTCTTCAACTGCAGCTCTAGTTGCGTGAAGTGCATCATCCACTCTGTCTTTTTTCTCTTTCATTTCTACTTCAGAAGCAGCACCAACATAAAGTACAGCAACACCTCCAGCTAATTTAGCCAATCTTTCCTGAAGTTTTTCTTTGTCATAGTCAGAGGTAGTCGTCTCCATCTGAGCTTTGATTTGAGAAACTCTACCTTTGATTTGAGCTTCGTCGCCACCACCATTTACGATTGTAGTATTATCTTTATCAATAGAAACTTTTTCAGCAGTTCCTAACATTTCGATAGTTACGTTTTCCATTGTGAAACCTCTTTCTTCAGAGATTACAGTTCCACCAGTTAAGATTGCGATGTCTTCCAACATTGCTTTTCTTCTATCACCGAATCCTGGCGCTTTTACAGCAGCAATTTTAAGGGAACCTCTCAATTTGTTAACTACCAAAGTTGCCAAAGCTTCACCTTCAACTTCTTCAGAAATGATTAATAATGATTTTCCACCTTGTGCAACTGGCTCAAGAACTGGCAATAATTCTTTCATTGAAGAGATTTTTTTCTCAACCAAAAGAATGTAAGGATTGTCTAATTCAGCAACCATTTTCTCTGGATTAGTCACAAAATAAGGCGATTGGAAACCTCTGTCAAATTGCATTCCTTCTACAACATCAACCGTTGTATCAATACCTTTTGCTTCCTCAACAGTGATAACACCTTCTTTTCCAACTTTTCCAAAAGCTTCAGCAATTAAAGAACCGATAGTTTCGTCGTTGTTTGCGGAAACAGAAGCTACTTGTTTTACTTTTTCGGTAGAATCTCCAACTGTTTGAGATTGAGATTTCAAATTCTCAACAACTGCAGATACTGCTTTGTCGATTCCTCTTTTAAGATCCATTGGGTTTGCACCAGCAGCTACGTTCTTAAGACCTTCTCTTACGATTGCCTGAGCTAAAACTGTAGCGGTTGTTGTACCGTCTCCTGCGATGTCATTGGTTTTAGAAGCTACTTCTTTCACCATTTGAGCACCCATATTTTCTACTCTATCTTCTAGTTCGATTTCTTTTGCTACAGAAACACCGTCTTTAGTCACGTGAGGAGCGCCGAAAGATTTCTCGATTACTACGTTTCTACCTTTTGGTCCTAAAGTTACTTTTACTGCATTAGCCAATGCATCAACACCTCTTTTAAGAGCGTCTCTAGATTCTATATCGAATTTTATTTCTTTTGCCATTTTTTTGTTGTATTAATGTACGTTGTACAATTTATTTTACGTTTTAAAAATTTTAACCAATGATTCCTAAAAGGTCTCCTTCTTTCACGATCAAGTAATCTTTACCTTCAAACTTCAATTCGGTTCCAGAATATTTTCCGTAAAGAACTTTGTCGCCTACTTTTACCGTTGTTGGTTCGTCTTTTTTACCTGGACCTACAGCTACTACAGTTCCTTCTTGTGGTTTTTCTTTCGCAGTATCCGGAATGATCAATCCAGAAGCTGTTTTAGTTTCAGCTGGAGTTGGTTCTACTAGAACTCTGTCTGCTAATGGTTTAAAATTTACTGACATAATTATATTTTGATTTTAATATTATTCTTCAACAGTTTTCTCCAAGAATGTGCCAATAGCAATAGATGTTAGAAGATATAATGTAAAGGTAATATTTGGCAGAGATTTACTTTTGAGACTGAAATTTTGGCAGGAAAATCTAATTTTCAAACCAAAGATTTTCGCCTTTCAAATATAAAGGTGTCTCAAAATTATTAGTGAATAATCCTCCTGTTCCTAAACCTTGCGGCATTGGATTTTTTTTGGTGTAAGTGTATTGTGCAATTGCATTCAGTCCAATATTACTTTCAAGAGCTGAGGTAATCCACCAACCGGTATTGTTTTTTTCTGCCAAGTTTATCCACTCATCAGTTCCTGAGAAACCACCAATTAAACTTGGTTTCAGAATAATATATTGAGGATTGATTTCTTGCAGAAGGTCTTTTTTAGATTCGAAGTTCAAAACACCTATTAATTCTTCGTCCAAAGCAATTGGAGTTGGTGTGTTTTTGCAAAGTTCTGCCATTGCTTCCCAATTTCCAGCTTCTATTGGCTGTTCGATAGAATGAATGTCCAAATCTGCCAATTCCTGCAAAACAACTTTAGCTTGTTCCAGAGAAAAAGCGCCGTTTGCATCTACACGAAGTTCGATTTTATCTTTTGGAAATTTTTGTCTTAAAGATTTTAATATTTCTTTTTCAGAATCCCAATCGGTTCCGATTTTCAGTTTGATACAAGTAAAATCATTCTCCAATTTCTCCTCAATTTGAGATTGCATAAAGTCCGAATCTCCCATCCAAATCAATCCATTAATTTTGATTGAATCTTTACCATCTGTAAAATCACTTGGAAAATACAAATCTCCCTGATGTTCAAGATTAAGCAAAGCTTGCTCTATTCCAAAAATTATGGAAGGATGATTGATTAATTCTTCTTGTAATTCTTCTAGTTTAAGGTTGATATTACGACAAGCCCATTCCAAAGCATCTTCATAATCATCATCGTCATCAAAACTCAATCCTCGGAAAAGAGAACATTCACCGATGCCTTTTTTATCATCTTCAAAAATTTCGATGAAATAAGTTTCTTTGGTATTAAGAACACCTCGCGAAGTGCCGCTAGGTTGTTTAAAATTGAGAATATATTGATGGAATTTTGCAGTCTTCATTTTACAAAAATAAGAAAAGACCGACAAAATCGATCTTTGGTATAGGTTAAAGATTAAAAATTAATCTTTGTGGTTAACTGCTTTTGTCATAAATTCTTCAGCCTTAGTCACCATCGCTGCACTTCCGCAGAAAAACGGAACACGTTGATGAAGCTCTGTTGGCTCGATTTCCATAATTCTTTTGAAACCATCACTGCATTTTCCGCCAGCTTGTTCTGCCAAAAATGCCATTGGATTACATTCGTATAATAATCTCAATTTCCCATTTGGAGATTGTGAAGTGGAAGGGTAGATGTAGATGCCGCCTTTCAGCATATTTCTGTGGAAATCAGAAACCAAAGATCCAATATATCTAGATGTGTAAGGTCTGTCACCTTCTTCTTCCTGACAATATTTGATATAATCTTTCACACCTTGTGGGAATTTAGCATAATTTCCTTCATTGATTGAATAGATTTTTCCTGCCGTTGGAAATTTGATGTTTTTATGAGAAAGGTAATAAGTTCCAATAGAAGGGTCAAGCGTAAAGCCGTTCACTCCATTTCCTGTTGTATAAACAATCATTGTAGAAGAGCCGTAGACAATATAACCAGCAGCAACTTGGTTGACACCTTTTTGCAAAAAATCTCTCAATTCAACAGGTGCTCCTGGATTGGTAACTCTTCTGTAAATTGAGAAAATTGTACCTACTGAAACATTCACATCAATATTAGAAGAACCATCCAAAGGATCAATCAGAACAACATACTTACTAAGGTGTGCATTTTCTGTGCATTTGATTTCGATAAAATCATCACTTTCTTCGGAAGCAATTCCGCACACAACTTCTCTCTGAGATAATGCTGTGATGAAAATATCATTCGCCAGAACATCCAGTTTTTGTTGATCTTCACCTTGCACATTTTGATTGCCTACATTTCCAATAATATCAGCAATTCCAGCTTTGTTCACTTCTCGGTTGACAACTTTTGATGCAATTCTGATAGAACTGATGAGACGGGAAAGTTCTCCGGTAGAATATTTGAAATCATCTTGTTTTTCAATAATAAATTCTCCTAAAGTCTGTAAAGCCTGATGTGACATATTGGGTTAATTTGATTTTCTACAAAACTAATTTTTTTTTCAAAGAAATGAAACAAAATTCATCAATTTTTGATGATATTAATCATGAAATAATTAATATGGTTTCATTATCTCGATGTGAAGCATTAGAAGTTATGAGCCTGATTTTTATATTTCGTTCATTATTAATATTTTTGAAGGTTAATAATCAATTAACGACTTCTTAATTTCATAATAAAAAAGTTTAACGGTAAAAAATCTAATGAAAGTTTACAAATTTGGTGGTGCGTCTGTAAAGGATGCTGAAGGTGTGAAAAATGTGGCCTTAGTTCTAGAAACTCAGGGGTTTGAAAAATGTTTAATTGTAGTTTCTGCAATGGGAAAAACGACAAATGCTTTGGAAAAGGTAGTCGAATATTATTTCAAGAAACAGGATTATCAAGCAGAAATTGAATTAATCAAGAAAAATCACATCGATATTGCCAAAGGTTTATTTTCAGAAGGTCACGCGGTTTTTGGAGAGATATCGTTATTTTTTGACGATATTGATTCTTTTTTAAGAAGAAATAAATCTCCGAATTACAACTTCGTTTACGATCAGGTTGTGAGTTGTGGAGAGATGATTTCGTCTAAAATTTTGAGTGAGTATCTTAATGATATTCAGTTTTTCAATCATTGGTTGGATGCAAGAGATTATATCAAAACCGATACAAATTATAGAGAAGGTATTGTAAATTGGCAGGAAACTGAACAGAATATTTCTAAACTGGATAAAATCAATTGTTATGTAACTCAAGGATTTATCGGTTCTGAAAGTAATAATTTCACAGTCACTCTTGGAAGAGAAGGTTCAGATTATACTGCAGCGATTTTTGCTTATTGCTTAAATGCAGACGAAATGACTATCTGGAAAGACGTTCCCGGTGTAATGACAGGTGATCCGAGAAAATTCGAAAATGTTGAGTTGTTGTCACATATTTCTTACGAAGAAGCGATTGAGATGGCTTATTACGGAGCTTCGGTTATTCACCCAAAAACGCTTCAACCACTTAAACAAAAGAATATTCCTTTTTTTGTAAAATCCTTTGTAGAACCTAAAGAACCAGGAACTAAAGTAGGAAATTCCACAGAAAATGAATTGATCGAAAGTTATATCCTTAAAGAAAATCAAACCTTGCTGAATGTAGAAACGCGAGATTTCTCATTCATAGCAGAGGATCACATTAGTTTAATTTTTACACTTTTGGCAAAATATAAAATTAAAGTTTCTTTGATGCAGAATTCAGCAATTTCATTAGCATTATGCTTAGAAGACAAATTTGGAACTTCGAATGATTTTAATGAAGAATTACAACAAAACTTCATTACCCAAATGACAAAAAACGTATCTTTATTTACTGTCAGAAATGCTGAATTAGATAATTTAGAAAAATTCTACAAAGACAAAAAAGTGTTGCTGGAACAGATTTCCAAAAAAACTTTTCAAATGGTAACCATGTAAAAACACTATGAGTTTAATTTCAAAAGAAGATTTGATAAAAGCCGCGGGACTCGACAAGATTGGTTTTCTCAAGAGACCGGTTGCCTCGGCGATTATGCATCTTACTAAAATAAATGAAGTCAACGCGCTTTATAACAAGCTGATTCATACCAAAGGTGTGCAGTTTTTTGATGAGTTTATCAAAGAGCAGGAACTCAGTTATATTGTATTCGAAGAAGATCTGGCAAAAATTCCAAAAACAGGACCTTTCATCATTGTTTCTAATCATCCGTTGGGTGCTTTAGACGGGATTTTGATGTGTAAAATTCTTTTACGCGTACGTCCAGATTTCAAAGTGATGGGGAATTTCCTTTTATCGAAAATTAAACCAATGGAACCTTTCGTCATCTCGGTCAATCCTTTTGAAGGCAGGAAAGATGCTTTCAATAGTTCTAGTGGGATGAGAGAAACTTTCACACATTTGTCAGAAGGTGGATGTCTAGGGATTTTTCCAGCTGGCGAAGTTTCCAATAAAAATAATGAATACGGAGAAATATTGGATAGGCCTTGGGGAAAAACAGCTTTGAAGATTATTAAAAAAGCCAAAGTTCCGGTAATTCCGATGTATTTCCACGCCACTAATAGTAAAATGTTTTACAATGTTTCGAAGTTGCATCCGGATTTACAAACCTTGATGTTACCAACAGAAATGATGCGTAAAAGAGATAAACCAATTAGAGTTAGAATTGGTAAACCTATCTCTGTGAAACAGATGGAAGAAGAAGAAACCATCGAGGAATTAGGTGATTATCTTTATAACAAAGTTTATATGCTGAAGTCTTATTATGAAAGACGAAAAAGCATTACAGAAAAGCTAAAGTTGCCCAATATGGCACTTAAAAATCCGCTTCAGAAACAAAATAATATCGTACAGAATATCATAGACGAAACGCCTGTTGAGGATATTATTAATGAAATAGAAAAGCTAAAAGTTACTGAAAATAAGAAGCTTTTTTCACACGGAGATTATGATGTTTTCTTTACAAAATCCGAAGAAATTCCTTCTATAATGAGGGAAATCGGACGCCAGAGAGAATTGACATTCCGAGCCATTGGAGAAGGAACGAATCTTCCTTTTGATTTGGATGAATATGACAATCATTATCATCACCTTTTTCTTTGGGATAATGCGGGAAAAAAATTGGTCGGTGCGTACAGAATGGCTTTGGGTTCTGAGGTAATGAAAAAATACGGAATTGGAGGATTCTACACCAGTTCACTTTTTGAGTATGACCCAGAATTGCAACCATTTTTCCGAAAAGTGATAGAAATGGGAAGAGCTTATATTTCCATAGAATATCAGCAAAAACCATTTCCCTTATTCTTACTTTGGCGCGGAATTGTTCACGTTTGCCTAAGGAATCCTGAGCATAAATTCCTGATGGGAGGCGTGAGTATCAGTAATAAGTTCTCAGAATTTTCAAAATCATTGATGATAGAGTTTATGCGATCTCATTATTATGACTCTGCTGTTGCACAATACATCCATCCGAAAAATGAATTTAAGGTTGTGATGAAAGAGCGCGACAAAGCATTGTTCTTTGAAGATATGGATGCTGATCTTAATAAATTGGATAAAATCATAGACGATCTTGAACCAGAATTGAGATTGCCTGTTTTGATCAAAAAATACATCAAACAAAATGCGAAAATGATAGCGTTCAACGTAGATCCAAACTTCAATGATGCGATTGATGGTTTGATGTATATCAGGATTAGTGATCTTCCAGAAGATACGATCAAACCGGTTTTGGAAGAATTAAGTGATTTTTTCAAAGCTCAAACCGAAAAAAAATCTTCTGATAATCAATGATTTTAAATAAAAAGTGTAAAGAAATCTTGATATAATTTGCATTATAACGAGAAAGGCTATACTTTTGCACCACTCAAAACAAAATGAGTGATGGTTTCTTAGCTCAGTTGGTAGAGCAACGGATTGAAAATCCGTGTGTCCCTGGTTCGATTCCTGGAGAAACCACAAAAAGTCGTTATTTAAACGATTAAAAAAAATAGATGTAAACGTTACATCAACGAATCAAACAAGTTTTGGTTTCTTAGCTCAGTTGGTAGAGCAACGGATTGAAAATCCGTGTGTCCCTGGTTCGATTCCTGGAGAAACCACTTAAAACCGCTTATTTATAGGCGGTTTTTTTTATGCATTAATTTGAAAATTATTTGTTAAAGTTTTCTTAAAAAAGAATACTTTTGTGCAAACTTATTTCCATAATACTTATTGCATGAAAAAGTCTTATTTCCTTTTTGTCTTATTTACAATGTCATTTTTTAATGCTCAGCAAAATGATAATCTTAATTACCTGAGTAACGGAATTGTTGAAGATAAAGCTGGAAAAATTATTACAGATAAAAAACTTAAAGAAAATTTCTTAAAAGACCGTACCAGTAAGGTCTTTTTGGAAAATCAAAAATTAAAAAAAGCTGCTACACCAGTCCTTGTAGAGATGTGTTCCAATGGTGGTTTTGAACAAATAGAAACTGTCGGAGGTAACAATTATCTTAAAAATTTCTTGCATACAATAGGTGATCCACCAGGGCCAACGCAGTGTAGATCTATTTCCAATAAAGCAGACTCTTATATAGAGCAATACAGTCCTTCTGCAAATAATCTGATGGCGACCACAGTGCCATCCAACCTCATAGATCAATATATGGGAGATATTAAGGCATTTGACCAATATGCTTTGAAAATCAATCATACTAATTCCAGTACCTACGGATCTATTGTTCAAGGTAAAAGATTTAAAACAAACAATGAAAATTTTTTAAAATTCAATTACAAAGCTATTTTGCAAAGTGTTTATGATAACAGTCATACCGATAATCAGGCATTTTTCAAAGCCAGGATTTTAAATAAATCAAACGTAGTAGTAAGTGAGTTTTGTTTGGTAGGAGATGAGAAGAATTGCATTTTTACAAAAGTTCCAGATGGTGGTTACGGTTATGTGACGCTTTATACCGCAAATTGGCAGTCAGGTTTGCTTGATATCTCTTCTATTCCGAATAATGAGGAATTTACTGTTGAGTTTATGGCATCCAGATGTGGATTGGGAGGGCATTTTGGTTATGCTTATGTAGATGATATTTGTCTTTTGCATTCTGATGAGAGTTTTGTGGGAAGTATTACTTTGGATCCTTTGAATGCTGTTTGTCCCACTTTACCAATCAATGTTTCCGGAGTTTTTACTTTACCTAATTCTGGTGGCGTAACAGCTTCTGTAAAAAATATTACACTGAAACTTTCTAATGATGCTGGAACAGTTGTTCATACCACTCAGGCTGCAATAATAGATAATGTCAACAAAAAATTCAATTTTGTTCTTAATAATACCGATATCCCCAATATAACTCAAGCGAATTATAATGTAGGTGTAGATATTAATTATGACATCCAAGGAAGTTCCTGTGGAGGTGGTAATTTCTTTTCCAATGCTTCCGATAGTGATGCTAATGAAGGGTGGGATATTAGTTTTCTCAATTGCTCATCTTCTTGTAATATACCGGTGGTGACAGCTAAACTTAATAAGTGTGATATCGGCCAAGATGGTATAGAAAATTTTAATCTTACCGATTTGGATAGTGAAATCGTAAACTCCACTTCGGGACTTAGTTTTACCTATTTCAAAAATTATAGTGATGCTTTCAATAATAGTAATGCGATATCTGGTTTTACAAATTATTCTTCTGGTACAACTACAATTTATGTTAGAGTTTCCAGAGATCCAAGCTGTTACAAAATCATTCCTGCTTCCCTGGAAGTTAGAAATCCTACTGCCAACATAACGGGAATTCTGAATGTTTGTTCTGGGAGTACAGAGCTTACAGCTCCAGCGGGAAGTTCTTATTTGTGGAGTCATAATAATCTTACCACACAAAAAATCACCGTTACAGACGTTGGAGTTTACAGTGTAACCGTAATAGATAGTTATGGTTGCAGCAGCACTGCAAGTGTTAGTATCGAACCAAGTGTAACTGCTGTTTCTCCAACATTATCCGTAACCCAGCCTTCTTGTTTTGTGTCATCCGGAACCATCAAGGTTACATCTCCGGCATCAGAATATAGTTTTGACAATGGCGTATCGTGGACTACAAATGGAACAAAAGCTAATCTCTATCCGGGAAAATATTTTATAAAAATTAAAACCGTCAAAGGTTGTATTTCTTATGCTCAAGAAGTGGATATTGTACAGTCATTATTGCCATATCCTAGTGCTTATCCTACTCAACCGAGATTTTGTGGAGATACTGCGACAATTACTGTAACTACAGGGGCGGCATATTATAGTTTTGATAATGGTGTAACCTGGGGCAATAATCCTGTTGCAGACAAGTTACAACCTGGTAAATATATTGTAAGAACAAAAGATACTGCAGGCTGTATATCCAATCCGCAGGTTGTGCTAATAGAAAGTCAAACATTAGGTAATGCAGAGTATACTTTGGTGAGTCCTGCTTGCTCTGTTCTGGGGAGTATTACAATTGATACCCCGTCAGATTTTTATACCTTCGATGGTGGTACGACTTGGGGAACTTCCAACGTTCTGAATAATGTTGCTGCAGGGAATTACTCCATTGGCGTTAAAAATTATTTGGGATGTATTTCCTACTATAAGACAATCTATGTCAACAAGTTTGAAGCTCAATCTCCGGAATATGAAGTTATCCAGCCAGAGTGCGGAACAGACGGAACTATTTATATAAAGACAGAAGCTGCGCAATACAGTTTTGATAACGGCGTTACTTGGACCACAAGTAATTTGGCAGAGTTGCCGGCTGGAACTTATAGAATTAAAATTAAAAATGCAGCCAATTGTATTTCGCAGGTACAAACAATTACACTGAATCCGGCAAGACTTCCGTATCCAATCTATACAAAAGAGGATCCTGGTTGTGGTGTAAATGGAAAAATAACGATTAATAGTGTTCATGATTTTTATAGCTTCGATAGTGGAGTTACTTGGGTGACAACAAATTCCAAAATATTGCCCGCAGGAACATATTTTATTATGGTCAAAAATAGTATGGGTTGTAAATCAGATGCCCAATATGTTTCACTTTATGAACAAAAACTACCAAAGCCAAATTTCACCGTTACACAACCAACCTGTACTGTAAAAGGAAGTATTACTATTACAACAGTTGCAGATTATTACAGTATCAATGGCGGATCTACCTGGACTACCAATCCTGTTTTTAATAATTTGTCAGGCTACAGTTATAATATAATGATTAAAAATAATCTGAATTGTGTGTCAGAAGCCGGCTATGCATCTTTTAATCAGGCGTATCTTGAAAATCCAACTTACACTGCCACAAGTCCTAGTTGTGGTAATACAGTGGGAAGTGTCAAATTTACTTCAGTTGCAGATCAGTATAGTGTAAATGGGGGAAGTTCTTGGTCTACAAATCCTGATTTTCCTAACCTGTCAAAAGGTTATTATAGTTTAATGGTAAGAAAAGCAGGATGTACTTCTAATTATATCAGCTTGTATTTGGACGAGATAAATCTAGCTGCGCCTTCAGTAAGTACTGTTCAGCCTTCTTGCGGTACAAAAGGAAGTATTACTGTTAATGCAGTTGCAGATTCTTATAGTATAGATGGTGGTTACACCTGGACAGCGAGTCCTGTTTTTAATAATTTAAATTCTGGATATTATAATGTTGTAATTAAAACCGGAAGTTGTAAATCCAATATCACCTCTGTTGATCTTAAGCAATTCTATCTTGATAATCCAGATTATACTTTTACTCAGCCATCTTGTGGAGTAGGTGGCAGTATAACCATTACTACGCCCTCAAGCTTTTATAGTATTGATGGAGGAAGTACTTGGAGCTCAAATCCTGTTTTCTCGAATTTGCAACCCAAATCATACAATATTGCTATCAAAAATAACTTGAATTGTACTTCCAATCTTTATAGCGGATATTTAACGCTTAATAGATATTATCTTCCAAAACCAGATGTGGAAATTGTCCAACCTAAATGTGGTTTAAATGGTAGTATCAAGATAGCAACTCCTGCAGCTCAATACAGTTTTGATAATGGAAATACGTGGACTACGAATCCTGTCCTCAATAATTTAACTTCCGGATATTATTATATTGTTATTAAAAATGCGCAGAACTGTATTTCAGAATCATTTTCAGTTAGTATTGCGCCGTACTATCTTCCAAGACCAATGACAAAGGTTGTACAGCCCACATGTACCAACAACGGAAGTATAACAGTAGTCTCTAATGCGGCCTTTTATTCTTTTGATAATGGGGCAACTTGGGGAACAAGTTCTACATTGCTTAATCCAACACCGGGATATTATAGTATTAAAATTAAAAACTCGGCAGGTTGTATTTCTACTGCGACCAATGAGAATATTCAGAAATATTTCCTGAGCTCACCACAAGTCACGACCATTCAGCCAACTTGTGCTTCACCAAAAGGAACTATTATTGTAAATACAATTGCGGATCTTTATAGTTTTGATAATGGTACAACTTGGGTTACCAATCCAATCAAAACGGATGCGAATTCGGGTTCTTATTATGTGTTAATTAAGAATAATTTTGGATGTGTTTCGCAAGTTGCTTACGCAAATATCAATTCCATTCCTAATATTGCTGCGGCTCCTGCAGTATCTGTGGTACAACCAACAGCGTGCGATAGTACAGACGGAAGTATCAAAATTAACACAACTGCAGTCAGTTATTCTTTTAATGATGGTGCTTCCTGGACAACTAATCCGGTCAAGAACAACTTGGGATCTGGTACATATATTATTAAAATCAAAACCAATTCCTATAGCTGTGACTCTCAAACAACTATTGTTAATCTGGATTCAGGAATAACAATTGCGGCTCCGGATGTTTTGGTAACTGCGCCAACCTGTAGTGTTGCTACAGGTAGCATTACCGTTACAAGTGCTGCTTCAACCTATAGTTTTGACAATGGATTGACGTTTACTTACAGCAATACCAAAAGTGGATTATTACCTGGAACATATAAAGTAAAAGTTAAAAATGCAAGTGGTTGTATCTCCAATGTTGCAACAGCGGTTATTTCTACTCCTGCACCATTACCGGCACCTCTTTTTGCAGTAAACCATCCAGATTGTAATAATGCATTAGGTCAAATCAAAATTACAAGTGCCGCTGCAGAATTCAGCTTTGATAATGGATTGACATTCGGAGTTTCTGATACAAAATCTAACTTGTCTCCGGGGACATACAATTTAATGATAAAGGATGCTGCGGGATGTATTTCGTTAGGGGCTATGGTAACTATTAATAATAAACCAATTACACCGGGTGTACCTCAGGTTGCTATAACACAACCTTTGGGCTGTACAGCAAGTACGGGAAGTATTTCTGTCATATCGCCAGCTGGTTTTTATAGTTTTGATGACGGCGCAACTTGGTCTGCTAGCTCCAATGTTACACTTGCGCCGGGAACTTATCTAGTAAGACAAAAACTCACGAATAGCGGATGTCCATCTTTGCCGCTTAGTGTTACAATAGATTCTCCTCCTGATGCACCAGTTTTGCCAGTCTATTCAGTCAATAATCCAGTGTCTTGTACCAATCCGTTTGGTGATATTACAATTTCAACACCATCTGCTATGTACAGTTTTGATAATGGAATGACTTATTCGCCTAATTCAAATTCAGGACAATTAGCACCGGGTACTTATCAATTGAAAACAAAAAATTCTGCCGGTTGCGAATCTGTAGCTGTTTTGGTTACGATAAAAAAACCTATTGATACACCTCTTATGCCGGTGGTTAAAGTGCAGCAATTAGATTGTCATCATCCAAGCGGAGAAATCATTATTAATACTTTGGGTGTTCAGTATTCTATAGATGATGGTCTTACCTGGTCTACATCTAACATTTATCAGTCTTTGATTCCAAATACCTACAATGTAAGATATAAAAATGCAATAGGTTGTATTTCAGATCCTACTCAGGTTGTTATTAATAGCTATGTCAATACTACGCCAACTCCTTTAGCGGCTGTCCAGCAGAATTTTTGTATTCAAAATCAATCTACAATTGCAGAAATAAAAATTACAGGAACTTCCGTCAAGTGGTATGATTCTCCTTTGGGAGGTTCGTTACTGCCAGTTACAACATTATTGGTTGATGGGAAAACTTATTTTGCATCACAGATTGTAGCGACATGTGAAAGTAATCGTATTCCTGTTACGGTGTCAATATTGGCAACATCGCCACCAACAGGCGATTTGAAACAATTGTTTTGTATCAGTAGAAATTCGAAACTTTCAGATATTAATATTACAGGTAGTGCTATCAAATGGTATTCTGATAAAGTTTCAACAGTTTCTCTTCCTGCTACAACAGCGTTGCAGGACAGTTTTACTTATTATGCTACCCAAACTGTAAATGGTTGCGAAAGTGTTTTGAGGACCCCTATTACGGTTAATATTACTTCTAATGAAATTCCAGGCTTATTGGGTCCGGAGATTTCTAAGATAAGTATCGAGAATGCTAATGCTACTGTCGTTATAAAAGGAACTTCTGTTTACGAATATTCACTTAATAATCAAAATAGTTGGCAAGACTCTAATGTTTACAAAGATTTGCCTACAGGTGTTTATAAAGTATATGTTAGAGAAAAATCTAATATTTGCGCAGTTTCAGTTAAGGATTTTATAATTTTCAAAATTAATAATATCATCACGCCAAATGGGGACGGTGTTAATGATAGTTGGGAAATAGAAAATCTGGAAAACTATCTGGGAACTATAGTCCGTGTGATAGATAAAAATGGTAGAATAGTTCTGCAGAAAACGGTAAAGGAAAAATTTTCTTGGGACGGAACGTTCTCTGGCAGGCCTTTACCGACAGATAACTATTGGTATCAAATAATTTTAACAGACGGAAGATTGCTGACGGGATTCTTGGTAATTAAAAATAGAAACTAAAATATTGAAACAAAAAAGGCGCTTAACCAAGCGCCTTTTGTATTTAGAAAATTATAAATTTATTTTTTCTCAACTCTCACGGCATCCGGAACCATAATCTCATAATTCCCACCATAAGAAATGATTTCTCTCACAATGCTACTGCTGATGTAGGATTTCCCAGAAGAGGTCAAAAGGAAAATGGTTTCAACTGTATTTTCTCTGGTCAAAGCTCGGTTCGTTTGAGCAATAGACTTTTCGAATTCAAAATCGGCTGGATTTCTAAGTCCTCTCAAAATGAAATTCACATCTTTGCTTTTACAATAATCAATTGTTAAACCTTCAAAATCATCAACTTCCACATTCGGGAATTTTTCAAAAGTTTTTTTGATGAATTCTTTACGTTGTTCCAAGGAGAACATATATTTTTTCTGAGAATTCTTTCCAATGGCGATGATGATTTTGTCAAACAGCGGAACCGCACGTTCCACGATATCATAATGACCAAGTGTAATCGGGTCAAATGACCCTGGGAAAACAGCAATTTTCATTTATTTTCAGATTTATTAATAATTGATAATTAACAATTAGTCATTATTTGTTAAGTGCTTTTTCTACTTCGTTCCCACAAAGGTCTTTGATAGAGATTCCGTAGATTTTTGCTTGTTGAGGAAGGATACTCGCTGGCGAAAATCCTGGATTGGTATTCATTTCCAACAAGTGCGGGATTCCATCAACGATAATGAATTCCGAACGAGAAAATCCACTCATTCCAAGCGATTTGTAAGCTTTGATAGAGATTTCTTCTACTTTTTTTCTGGTTTCTTCATCAATTCTTGCTGGGGTGATTTCCTGAGAAGCACCTTCATATTTAGCTTCGTAATCGAAGAATTCTTTATCGGGAACGATTTCCGTAATTCCCAAAACAATCACTTCACCCTGATAATCCAAAACGCCAACAGAAACTTCCATTCCAATCAAAGCACTTTCGATAAGGATTTCGTCATCTTCTTTGTAAGCAAATTCAATTGCGTTTTTGAGTTCGTTTTTATCTTTCACTTTAGAAATTCCAAGAGAAGAACCACTTTGATTGGGTTTAACAAAAACCGGAAGTCCTAATTTTTCAACAATTTCGTCATCAGAAATTTCCTCGCCATTTCTTAAATAAATACTTTTTGCAGAAGGAATTCCGTATTTTGATAAAACAGATAAGGTGTCTTTTTTGTTGAAGGTCAATGCACTTTGATAGAAATCGCAACCGGTGTATTTTTGTCCAATGGCATCCCAATAAGCTTGCATAATCCCGTTTTCGCCAGGTGTGCCATGGATTGTGTTGAAACAAACATCGAAGTTAAGGAGGTCTCCATCGCCAATGTTAACAGAGAAATCTGCCTTGTTGATGAATTTTTTTTTATCCTTTTCGTCTAGCAAATACCATTCATTTTTCAAGATTATAACCTTGTAAACATCGTAAAGTTCACGGTCAAGCGAATCAAAAATCAGTTCTCCACTTTTCAAAGAAACTTTGTATTCATCAGAATAACCGCCCATTACAACGGCTACATTTTTTTTGCTCATTTTAGAATTATATTGAAAACAAATGTAAAGATTTTATGTAAAAAGTTGTGATTAAAATTTCTGTAAATTTTGAAATTCAGACTTTGTTCGTGAATTAAAAACACAAATGCACAAAGAATCTATATTTATTGTGGTATTTAAGGCACAAAGTTTAATTTCATTAAATAAAAAAATCTTTGATTTTCCTTGTGCCTTAAAACATTGTAAAAATCAAGAAAAAACCCTCGTGTCTTTGTGTTAAATTATTCACAATCAATAAAACAACAATTTCAAATAAGGCCAATAAATCAAAACTCCAACGCAAATCGCAGAAATAGTCGCCAACATTACAGCGCCACCAGCCAAATCCTTAATAATTCCTATTCGGGAATCAAACTTAGGCTGGATATAATCGCATATTTTTTCAACACAAGTATTCAAAGTTTCAGTCACCAAAACAAAAAAACAACAAAGAAGAATTAAGGCTGTTTCTATTTTTGATAGTTTTAACAAAACAATCAAAAAAAGATTTATTATCAATCCTAGAATATGGAATTGGAAATTTCTTTCGTTTTTCAAAATCCAAATAATTCCTCGAAACGTGAACAGAACACTTTTATGAAATGGCGGTTTTTTCATTATTAATTTAAATTCTACTTAAATAATCTCTTTAAGTCTTTGCGTGTTTAAAAATTCAGCAATAATCAAATTTTCACAAAGTTATTCAAACTTATTTTACTCCAATTCAAAAATTGTTAATAACTAAATAAAATCAACTTTTACAATCGAACCGAAATCATTATATTTGTGGAATTGAAATAAATACAGTTTATGAGATTTATTGTTGCCAGTGGCGATTTGCAAAAAGCTTTACAGACGGTGAGTGGCGTGATTTCAGGTTCACAATCCAGACCAATTTTGGAGAATTTTCTTTTCGAGTTAGACCAGAACTTATTGACAGTTACGGCTTCTGACGGTGAAACGACGTTGATTACTTCTCTTGAAGTGAAGTCGGATGACAAAGGAAAATTAGCAGTTCCGGGGAAGATTTTTCAGGATTTCTTGAAAACTTACGGTGAACAGCCTTTGACTTTAGCAGTTAAAGATTCCGAAGACGGAAACGGAAGCGTTTTGGAAATTTTGGATGAGAAAGACAACTTTGCAGTAGCTTTGGACAATGCAGATGATTATCCGGAATTGCCGGAGTTTGATGCATCTCAGAAAGTAACCATCGGTGGAGGCGTTTTGGCAGAGGCTCTTAACAATACACTTTTTGCTACAAGTAACGATTCTCTTCGTCCTGTGATGACTGGTGTTTTATTCCAATTCAAAGAAGATGAAACTAATTTTGTTTCCACAGATTCTCACAGATTGGTGGTTTACAAAAGAACAGATATCATACATCCAGAGACTTTGGAATTCATTATGCCAAAGAAACCTTTGTCAATTTTCAAAAATATCCTGAACAATTCCAACGAAGATGTTGTGATTGAATTCAGCGATAATATGGCGAAATTCACATTCGGAAATAACATCTGGATTTGTCGTTTGATTGACGGAAAATATCCAAATTACAACGCTGTAATCCCGAAAGAAAATCCAAACGTTTTGACAATCAACAGAAGTTTGCTTTTGAGTTCTATCAGAAGAGCATCTATTATGTCAAACAAATCTACAAATCAGGTAAGATTCAAATTGTCTGGGAACGTTCTTCACCTTCACGCAGAAGATACAGAATACGCAAACAAAGCAGATATGCAGATTCCTTGCGATTATAATGGAGATGATATCAATATTGGTTTCAGTTCAAAATTCTTGACAGAGATGTTGTCAGTTTTAGGTTCTGATGATATTACTATGAAAATGTCTCAACCAAACAGACCAGGAATTGTAGAGCCAGTTGACGGATTGGAAGACAACGAAAGTATCCTGATGCTGTCAATGCCTGTGATCGGTTTATAAGTGATAAATGATAATTGATGAATGATTATTTATCAATTTTATAAATAATAAGATTTGAGATTTGATGATTCAAGTCTCAAATTTTAGTTTAAATTAAAAACTTTTTTTTAACATAAAAACAACGGAATATGACAACGTTCACATTTGAAGCGGATAAATCCGAAGTTGAAAAAATCCGCACAATTTTAAAAGCACTTGGTGTCAAAAAACTCAAGGTAAAAGAAGATGCTTCTGAATCATCTGAAAAAATAAAGTATTCTCGCAAAGAATTTGGCGAAATGCTTGATGAATCAAAGAAAAGCAAAAGTGATAAATTGCTGAACTCAAAAGATGATGTCAAAAATCTTTTTGATTCTTTATGAGTTTTTCTGTTGGTTACACTGAGAAATTTCTGGATGATTTGAGAAAATATAAAAAATCTGGACAAAAACAATTGCTGTCAAAACTAGAACGTCTTATTACAGAAAGTTTAGAAAATCCAAGAATTGGAACTGGAAAGCCAGAACAACTCAAACATCGAAAAATTGAAACTTGGTCTCGTGAAATCAATAAACAGCATCGTTTGGTTTACGAAATAGAATCTGATAATGTTCTTATGCTTTCTGCTTGGGGACATTATGACGATAAATAATTAAATCTTTGCACACTTGGTGTTCAAAAAAATCAAATATAAAAAAGAATGAAAATTTCTAATAATTGGCTTAAAGATTATATCAAAACAGACCTT
>NZ_DAIQCG010000012.1:0-56752 GCF_036780765.1 Epilithonimonas sp. | reverse complement strand
AAAAAGAATGAAAATTTCTAATAATTGGCTTAAAGATTATATCAAAACAGACCTTAACTCTGAAAAAATCAGTGCTTATCTTACCGATATCGGTTTGGAAGTGGAAGGTGTTGATAAATTCGAAAGCATAAAAGGAAGTCTGGAAGGGATTGTTGTGGGTAAAGTTTTGACTTGCGAAAAACACCCGAATGCCGATAAATTAAGCAAAACAACAGTTGATATTGGCAACGGAAAAGTTCTGGAAATCGTTTGTGGTGCTCCAAATGTTGCTTCTGGACAAATAGTTCCTGTTGCTGTGGTTGGAACAAAAATTTATGCAAAAGACGGAAGTTCTTTCGAAATCAAGAAAGCTAAAATACGTGGTGAAGTTTCCGAAGGGATGATTTGTGCCGAAGACGAATTAGGTTTGAGCGATGACCACGCCGGAATTATGGTTTTGGACGAGACGAAATATGAAGTCGGGAAACCTTTTGCAGATTATTTTGAATTGACAAATGATGAAGTTTACGAAATTGGATTGACTCCAAACAGAACTGATGCAATGTCACATTACGGTGTTGCAAGAGATTTGCAGGCTTTCGTATCTTCCAATAATTTGAAATCAGAATTCAGTAAAATAGAATCTAAAGTTTTAAACATTGAAGGTTCTCACGATTTCAAATTAGAAGTTGAAGATTCTGAATTAACGCCAAGATATTTAGGTGCTGTTATCGAAAATGTTGATGTTAAAAATTCTCCGGATTGGTTGAAAAACAGATTGAAAGCTATTGGACTTTCGCCAATTAATAATGTTGTAGATATTACTAATTATATTCTTCACGGTCTTGGGCAACCGCTTCACGCTTTTGATGCTGATAAAATTTCAGAAAAAACTGTAAAAGTTGGAACTGTAAAAACTGGAACCAAATTCAAAACTTTGGATAATGTTGAGAGAACTTTAAACGGTTCCGAAATCATTATCAAAGATGGAAAAGACAATCCACTTTGTATCGCCGGAGTTTTCGGTGGAAATGAAAGTGGCGTTTCTTCTGAAACGAAAACTATTTTCTTGGAAAGTGCTTATTTCAATCCTGTGGCAATCAGAAAAGCTTCTAAATCTCACGGTTTGAATACCGATGCTTCTTTCCGTTTCGAGAGAGGTGTGGACCCAAATAATGCTAGAACAGCTTTGACGCACGCAATTAATCTGATTCAGGAATTGGCTGGCGGAAAGTTGGTTGGAGAGATTTTGGAACATTATCCTGAAAAAATCAAAGACCAGTATGTGGTTTTCAGATACTCGAAATTAGACCAGATTCTTGGAACTAAAATTCATAGAGAAAAAATTAAAGAAATTCTTAAATCTCTTGATATTCAGATTCTTAATGAGATTCAAAATGGTCTTGAATTGTCTGTTCCTGTTTATAGAGCGGATGTAACAAGAGAAATTGATGTGATTGAAGAAGTATTGAGAATCTACGGTTACAACAAAATCGATGCACCTAAGAAAATCTCTTTCACACCCGTAAAATTGAGTTTTGACGACCAAGATGCTTTAGAAAATTCTTGGGCAAGAACACTGCAATCCAACGGTTTTCACGAGGTGATGAACAACTCATTAACTTCTGTAAAAGATGAAACCAACGCAGTGAAATTGCTAAATCCTTTGAGTAATGATTTGGCATTTATGAGAAAGTCTTTATTGGAAGGACTTTTGGAAAATACAATTTATAATATCAACAGAAAATCATCTGACATCAAGTTTTTCGAATTAGGGAAAATTTATCATAAAAGAGAAAAATACGAAGAAAGAAAGCAGTTAGCGATTTTGACTTCGGGAAGAGAAGTTGCGGAAAACTGGCGTCAGCCAAAAAGCGCAACAGATTTCTATTATTTGAAAGCTTATGTTAAAGTTCTTTTGGAAAAACTGAATTTAGATTTGCAAGAATCAGCTTTGGTTGATGATCGTTTTTCTGATGCTTTGGAAATCAAGTCTGGCGATAAAACCTTGGCGAGATTAGGAAAGGTTGCACCACAATTATTAAAAGATTTCGACATCAGCCAAGAAGTTTTCTACGCAGAAATCGAGTTGGAAAACTGCCAGGAATTGAGAACAAAAGAAAATTTGAAATTCGTAGATATTCCGAAGTTCAACAAAATAAGAAGAGATTTGGCGTTGTTGGTTGATAAAACTATGAATTATTCTGAGTTGTATGAATTGGCGAAGAAGAACAAATCGCCTTTCCTAAAAAACATCAACCTTTTTGATGTTTACGAAGGGAAAAATCTTCCAGAAGGCAAAAAATCCTACGCATTAAGCTTCGAACTTCTGAACGAAGAAAAAACCTTGGAAGACAAAGACATCACAGAAGTAATGAATTCTCTAATCAAATCTTTCGTAAAAGAATTCAATGCGGAATTGAGATAATTAATTCAAATTTATATAAATCAAAATCGGGAAATTCTCCCGATTTTTTTATTTTAATAATAGAAACCACCAATCAAAAATCATCCTAATTCAAAATCATTCCAAACATAGTTTTCGTAACTTTGCAGTGATGAATTCTTTAGTTGATAAATACAATATTCCAGGTCCACGTTACACGTCTTATCCCACAGTTCCTTATTGGAATGAGGCCGATTTTACGCCAGAACTTTGGAAAAAATCCGTTATAAAATCTTTTTCAGAAAGTAATTCCGAAGAAGGTATTTCCATTTATATTCACCTCCCATTTTGCGAGGCGCTTTGTACATTTTGTGCTTGTCACAAGAGGATTACAAAACAGCATTCTGTAGAAGTTCCATATCTGGAAAGTGTTTTGAAAGAATGGAAATTATATCTTGAATTATTCAATGAAAAACCGAAACTAAAAGAACTTCATCTCGGTGGTGGAACGCCAACTTTCTTTTCTCCGGAAAATCTGAAAACACTTTTACAAGGGATTTTCGATACTGTTGACATTGCGGAAGAACAAGAATTCAGTTTTGAAGGTCACCCGAATAATACAACTAAAGAACATCTTCAGACTTTGTTTGATTTGGGCTTTAATAGAGTGAGTTTTGGTGTTCAGGATTATGACCCGAAAGTTCAGAAAGCCATCAATAGAATTCAGCCTTTTGAAAATGTCAAAAACGTAACAGAATGGGCGAGAGAAATTGGCTATAAAGGAATCAGCCACGATTTGGTTTTCGGATTGCCACACCAGACTTGGGAAGCAACAGAATATACAATCAGAAAGACTTTGGAACTGAAACCTGACCGATTGGCTTTTTATTCCTATGCACACGTTCCTTGGGTAAAAGGTGTTGGACAAAGAGGCTTTGACGAAAGTGATTTGCCAAGTGGCGATGAGAAAAGAAGGCTTTATGAAGACGGGAAAAAATTATTGGAAGAACTCGGTTACATCGAGATTGGAATGGACCATTTTTCTTTGGAACACGATGACCTTTATCAATCATTGACTCAGAAAAAGCTGCACCGTAATTTTATGGGTTATACATCCAGTAAAACCCAATTGATGGTAGGTTTGGGAATGTCAGCTATTTCCGATTCTTGGTATGCTTTTGCACAGAATGTAAAAACTGTGGAAGAATATCAGAAAATAGTTGAAGAAGGCGAGATTCCGGTATTCCGTGGTCATATTTTGGATGATGAGGACTTGATTATCAGAAAGCATATTCTGAATCTGATGTGTCAATTGGAAACGAGTTGGAACTTGCAGACTTCTTTTCCTGAAATCGAAAATGCAATTGATAAATTAAAAGAAATGGAATCTGACGGTTTGGTAGAAATCTCCGATAATCAAATTAAAATCACAGAAAAAGGAAGAGCTTTTACAAGAAATGTAGCAATGGTTTTTGACCTAAGAATGATGAGGAACAAGCCAGAAACTCGGATTTTTTCGATGACGATATAATGAATTAAAAGAAGTTTTAGTAACTTCTTTTTTTATTTTAAATAAGATTGAGAATGAATTTAATCAAACATAAAAATATAATCCTAAAAAGTTCTAGAGAATTTTTAGCTGATGCAATTTTTCCAAATTCTGATAAGAAACTTCCTCTAATCATTTTTGTTCACGGCTACAAAGG
This sequence comes from Epilithonimonas sp., assembly GCF_036780765.1. Lineage (GTDB taxonomy): Bacteria > Bacteroidota > Bacteroidia > Flavobacteriales > Weeksellaceae > Epilithonimonas. The sequence goes on along the minus strand of NZ_DAIQCG010000012.1, from coordinate 52,681 downwards.
TTACAAAGATTGGGGCGCTTGGGAGTTAATGGGAGAGAAATTTGCGAATGCTGGTTTTTATTTTGTTAAATTCAATTTCTCACATAACGGAACTACGATTGAAAATCCAAATGACTTTGCAGATTTGGAAGCTTTTGGAGAAAATAATTATTCCAAAGAATTGGATGATTTAGAAATTATTATCAATCATTTTAAAAACCATAATGAAGTTGATTCAACCAAGATAGTTTTAATAGGTCACAGCAGAGGCGGAGGGATTTCTATTATAAAAACTTATGAAAATCAATATGTTTCAAAATTAATTACACTTGCGAGTGTTTCTACACTTGACAGATTTCCGAAAGATGAAGCTTTTGAAAATTGGAAAAATGATGGCGTCTATTTTGTGGAAAACGCAAGAACGAAACAAGAAATGCCTCATTATTTTCAGTTTTACCAGGATTTTGAAATTAATAAAGACAGATTTGATGTTGAAAAAGCTTGTGTTAAATTGACAGTCCCAAGTTTATTTATTCACGGTTCAGATGACGAATCTGTACCATTAAAACATTCTGAGAATCTCAATTATTGGACAAAAGATTCTCAATTCAAAATCATAGAAAAAGCAGGTCATACCTTTGGGGCAAAAGAGCCTTGGGAAAGTGATTCTCTCCCAAAAGAATTAAATGAGGCCGTCGATATTTGTACTGATTTTTTAAGAGAAAAATAATAAACCTTATTTTTTCTTCAAAAGGTTGTTATTTTCTATCCAACGTTTGCTGTTGTTGATGTCTTTCAGGTACCAAATATTATTGGCATTCATCAAATAAAGACTGTAAATAATAGGAGTTGCAATTTGTTTGCCTTCCAGATAATTGACTCTTATAGAAATCGCATTTCTTTTACGAATAAAATCGCCACTGAAGATGTTGGAAAACGTTTGGCCGGTTGCTTTATCATCAATCAACTCAATCAAAGTGATGCTGTTATTGCCTGTAAATTCAAGGATATGACGTTCCGAATGATCTTCAAAATCTTCTACTAAAACAAATTTTTTATTGTTAATCGTATAGCTGGAAGCATCCTTCATTTTTTTTTGTTTACTTTCAATTTTCTCCAAAATATTGTTGATAGCGGAAAAATTCTGAGAATAAAAATAAACAGAAGAAATTAAGCTTAAGAATAGAACTAATTTTTTCATTTTGATGTGTCTTCTCTACAAAATAAGCTATTGTAAACTGGATACACAAATCTTTAACAAAAATTATAAAAACAGATTTTTGATTATCTTTGCAGAATGATACGGATTACAAAAATTTTTACTTTCGAAACAGCTCACGTTCTTTATAATTATGATGGTAAATGCAAAAATATGCACGGCCATTCCTATAAATTATTTGTAACAGTGAAGGGTAATCCAATCAATAATCTGGATGATCCCAAAAACGGGATGGTTGTAGATTTTGGCGATATAAAAAAAATTGTAAAAGAAGAAATTGTTGATATTTGGGATCATGCCGTTTTGGTAAATGGTGCTTCTCCGCACAAATCTTTGGGCGAAAATCTACAGAATGAAGGTCACAAAGTTATCTTTTGTGATTACCAACCGACTTGCGAAAATATGCTTTACGATATTGCTTCGAAAATCCAATCTAAACTGCCTTCTGTAATCCAATTAGCTTATCTTAAACTTCACGAAACCGAAAATTCTTACGGAGAATGGTTGGCTGAAGAAAACTAAATTGTTAATAATTATTGATTTTGAAGTTTGTTGAAATTTTCTTAAAATTGCAAACTTAAAATTAATAACTAATGAAAAAACTATTTTTAGTTGGTGCTTTGGCACTTTTCGGAGCTATGAATGCTCAAACAAAATTTGGGGTTAAAGGTGGCTACCTTATGTCGAATCTGAAAGCAGAGTCAGGAAATATGTCTATTACTTCTGATGCTAAATCATCTTTTTATGTAGGAGGATTAGTAGAGCATAAATTGACTGATAAATTTGCTATACAAGGGGAATTGTTATATGCTGACCTTGGAGGAAAAACTACAGAAGAGGAATCTGAAGGTGGTTATTACATAAAAGCAACAGAGAAAGATAATATTGGAACTTTATTAATACCTATTTCTGCAAAATATTACGTTGCTAATGCATTTTCTTTATCTGCAGGTGTTAATTTTGGATTTGTAATATCTGCAAAAGCAAAATATTCTTTAGATCATAATTTACCTTCAGAATATGTTGAAGAAATTGAAGATTATTTAGATGCTCAGGATTCAGATTTTAAAGATAATATTAAAACTTTGAATCTTTCTCCTTTTGTTGGTGCAGAATATTCTTTATCTAACGGATTGTTTTTTGATGCAAGATATAACTTTGGAGTTACAAATATGGTTAAAGACCCGGTTGGAGATGAAAAGGCTAAAGTTAGCTTTCTTCAAATTGGTTTAGGATTCAAATTCTAAATTTTATTTAAATACAACAAAAAAACCTCGCTAGTGCGAGGTTTTTTAGTTTGGGTAGACAATATATTTAAGCCTTATTTTTTCAAAATTTTCTAGATCTTTTTTCCAACTGTCTTTGATTTCTTTTTCGGATTTTCCAGCAATGATTTGTTTTCTCAGTTCATCGCTTCCGGCTAATTTATCAAAGAAAAGATTTTTCAAAAAGTAATCCTGCTGAGGATTTTTATAATTTTTGTAGGATTTCAAAAGCCATTCTAAATTTAATTCTCGTAAGTCTTGAGAATGTTGACTGAGATTTTCGCCGTAACAAAGTTTCCCATTCAGGAAAGGATCTTTTGCGCCTTCTGTTGGTTTTGGAGTGAATTGATACTGAAAATCTTTTGTCCAAGGAGAACCGTAGATTTGAAACGGTAAATCCGTTCCTCTTCCTACAGAAACCTGAGTTCCTTCAAAAAAACAGAGACTTGGATAGAGATTGATCGATTTATCATTCGGAAGATTGGGCGAAGGTTTGTCGGAAACGCCATATCGTTTTTGCTTGTGATAATTCAGCATTGGAATCAACGTGTATTTTGCAGTTACTCCGTTTTTTAACCACTTTTCTCCATTGACCATTTTTCCATATTCTCCGATTGTTAAACCATAAACAACAGGAACATTGTGAAGTCCAATGAAACTTTTCCATTGATCTCGCATCATTGGTCCGTCAATGTAACCGTCGTGTGGATTTGGTCTGTCAAGGACAATCACTTCAACATTGTTTTCAGCAGCAGCTTCCATAATATAAGATAGTGTCGAGATATAAGTATAAAATCTTACCCCAACATCTTGAATATCAAAGATAATAACATCAGCACCTTTCAGATATTCTGCTTTGGGTTTTTTGTTATCGCCATAAAGAGAAACAATTGGTAAACCAGTTTTGCTGTCGGTTCCATTTTTAACGTGCTCACCAGCATCAGCGACACCTCGAAACCCGTGTTCAGGCGCAAAAATAGATTTGATTTTTATATTGTTTTCTACTAAGAAATCAACCAAATGCTTTTTATTTTTCAGAAGACTGGTTTGGTTAGCAGCGACAATGACGTTTTTATTTTTAAGTAAGGGAAGGTACAGTTCCGGTCTGTCAGCAGCGGTCGCAAAACAATCTTTGGATTGATTTTGAGACTTAATAAATGGTATTGAACTAAAATAAATTAGCAGGATAAAAACTAAAGTTTTATTTTTGAAGCTTAAACTCATTGATTTGAATTTTCCGTTATATTTCTCGAAAAAGATAGCGTTTTCCAAAGATAACAAAAATAATCTCTCCAAAGTGATTGTCTACATCGGCAGGCTTTCTGTTGCTCTGGGCATCATTGTTTCGCTGATTACAATCTCTACAGGTCTTGGCTCTAAAAAAGCTATTGAAGATAGGATTTCCAATTTCAGCGGAGATATTTCTGTAAAATCTACACGTTCCAATTCTTCCTATAATTCTTCTGTTTTGGATACAAAAGGATTAGATATCAATGCGGTGAAAGCTATTCCTGACGTCGCTGGGTTACAATCTTATGCTTCCGTAAGTGGAATCCTTAGAACTGAAAATAATTTTGCAGGCATCATCCTGAAAGGTGTTGGGAAAGATTTTGATAAGAAGAGATTTCAACCATTTATGATTTCGGGCTCGATTCCAGATTACAAGGAAGATGGTTATAATAACGAGATTATTTTATCAGACAAAATTGCTAGCGATCTTTCTCTCAAAGCTAGTGACAGTATTGTTGCCATCTTTTCAAAAGAAGACCAAAAACCGATTTATAGAAAATTTCTTATTAAAGGAATCTACAAGACTGATATTAAATTGGTGGATGACCTTTATATGATTGGCGATATCAATCATGTTCGCAAAGTGATGAATATGAGTGATAAAGATATAGGTGGTTTGGATGTTTTCTTAGATGATACCAGCGAAATCGATGCTGCTTTTCCTCAAATCGAAAAATACATTGGTTATAAAAATTATGCAGAAAAAGTAACCGAAAAATATCCTCAGATTTTGGATTGGGTTAACATTTTCAATCAGAATATCTCTTTGATTATTGCCATTATGTTGATTGTTGTAGTCATCAATATCATTATGGTTTTACTGATTTTGATTATCGAAAGAACTAATTCCATAGGGCTTTTGAAAACATTCGGAGCTTCTAATGCTCAGATCAGATCCATTTTCATTAATTATACATTAATTATTATGATTCCAGGATTGTTGGCAGGAAATGTGATAGGAATCGGATTGTTATTGATCCAAAAATATACGGGAATTATCAAGCTTGATCCAGAAAATTACTTCATCAGTACCGTTCCCGTAGATCTAAATCCGTTATATATCATTTCGATTTCGGTAGGGATTTTCATCGTATCAGGTATTGCAATGATTTTACCAAGTTATTTGATCAGTAGGATTTCGCCATTAAAGGCAATTAAATACAGTTAATTTATTTTTATAGATTCAAGCAGCTTAAACAAAATAATTAAATGATACTAAAAAACCTCAATTATCCACTTGATTTCAAATTCAAGATCACAACATTGGCAAGCGATTTCAATATCACAGACAAAAACGGAAATTATGTCGCTTACGTTCGTCAGAAAATGTTTAAATTAAAAGAAGATGTAATTGTTTTCAATGATGAAAGTAAGTCTAAAGAATTATTTAATATCAAAGCTAACCAATGGATTGACTTCAACGCATCTTATACGATGACGGATTTGGTTAATGGTAAAAATTTCGGAAGATTGGCGAGAAAAGGGGTTCGTTCTATCTGGAAATCACGTTATGACATTATCGATGAAAATGACCAGCCAAAATATCAGATTAATGAAGATAATGGTTGGGTAAAAGTATTTGACAGTTTCATTGGAGAAATCCCGATTTTAGGATTGTTCACAGGTTATTTTTTGAATCCTTCTTATACCGTGAAAGATAATGCGGGCAAAGAATATTTTAGACTGAAAAAAATGCCATCTTTAGTGGGAAGAAGATTTCAATTAGAAAGATTAATTGATATCGATGACGAAGACGAATCTTTGATTGTTTTGAGTTTCTTAATGATGGTTCTTCTTGAAAGAGCAAGAGGATAATCATTTTAGAAAAATTTATGATAAGCTTTTTAGAAAATTAAGAATATGAAATATTACAATAATATAGTTGAAACCATCGGTAACACGCCGTTGGTTAAAATTAACAAAGTTTTAGGAGATGATTTTCCAGCTTTGGTTTTGGCAAAAGTAGAAACTACCAATCCGGGAAATTCTGTAAAAGACAGAATGGCGCTTAAGATGATTGAAGATGCTGAAAAAGACGGTCGTCTGAAACCTGGTGGAACAATTATCGAAGGAACTTCTGGAAATACAGGGATGGGATTAGCTTTGGTGGCAATCCAAAAAGGTTACAAATGTATTTTCGTAACCAATTCCAAGCAATCCAAAGAAAAATGCGATATCCTTCGTGCTGTTGGTGCAGAAGTGATTGTTTGTCCAACAGATGTTAAGCCTACAGACCCGCGCTCATATTATTCTACAGCTAAAAGATTAACGCAAGAAACCGAAAATGCTTGGTATGTGAATCAATATGATAATTTGTCCAACAGACAAGCGCATTATGAAAGCACAGCGCCGGAAATCTGGGGGCAGACCGAAGGGAAATTAACGCATTTCGTAGCTGGTGCTGGTACAGGCGGAACAGTAACTGGTTGTGGAACATTCTTCAAGGAAAAAAAACCGAATATCAAAGTCATTGGTGTGGATACTTATGGTTCGATTTTGAAAGAAATCCACGAGACGGGAGAGATTCATCTGGATCACGCGTACACTTACATCACAGAAGGCATTGGAGAAGATATTCTTCCTGAGAATTATGATATGAGCGTCATCGATCATTTCGAGAAAGTGACTGATAAAGACGGCGCAATCTATGCAAGAAAACTGGCAAAAGAAGAAGGTATTTTCTGTGGTTATTCTGCGGGAAGTGCAATGTCTGCTTTGGTTCAGATGAAAGACCAATTTACAAAAGACGACGTGATTGTTGTCCTGCTTCACGACCACGGTTCTCGTTATGTAGGGAAAATCTACAATGATGAGTGGATGAAAGAAATGGGTTGGCTGGATTAATAATTATGAATTGTTAATTATAAATTATAAAAAAACCGCTGTCGAGAGATAGCGGTTTTCGATTATTTTATTGAAGTATACTCAGGATTAGATTTCCAAATCCGGTATTCTAAAGTCCAATTTTCTGGAATGTAAAAATGTCTAATGAAACTGCTAGAATAGTTTTCAATTTCTTTATTAGAACTAATTATTTTTCTTAAAATTTGCTTAGTAGATGTACACGTTTTGTCAGTGTTACTACCTTCAATTATTTCAATTGTATCTGCGTCAGCAACATAATAAGGCCATTTGTAAGGAGGAACAAGATATTCTGTTTTTATTCCACGAAAATCAAAGCTGGGGATTGAACATTCTCCAATCTTGCTTTCTATTCCGAATGCTATTTCAACTTTATAATCTTTTTCGTTGTCCATTTTTGGTAATTCCAGAATAACCATTTTATAACCCTTCTTAGGTTTAGGGTATTCAGGTTTTTGTTGTGCAGAAAGGCACAAAGAAATTAAAGTAAGAAGTAAAAGTAAATTGTATTTCATTAATTATTCTTATTGTTAATTAAAAACTTCAAAATCAATCCCATCAAAACTAGCAAAAACCATTGTTGGATAAGAATCCTGATGGAAAATATTTCCTTCAGAATCAATTCCGATTGCACCTGCAAAACCGTCAATTTCTTTCAGCTCTTCAAAAGTTCTGTCAAAAGCATTATCTATGGTTGATCCGTCGGTTACTCGGGTTACAATTTTTGCTGCAGTTGCATTACTCACGATATCTTCACCAACACCGGTACAACTTACTGCGCAAAATTGATTAGCAAAATTTCCTGCAACCGTCGCAGAATCAGAGATTCTTCCGGGGATTTCAAAACCCTTTCCACCCGTTGAAGTTGCAACAGCCAGTTTTCCGTGTTTGTCAATGGCGACTGCACCAACGGTTCCTTTGCCACCATTTTTCAGTTTCTCTTCGTATTCTTTTCTTCGTTGAGGAATTTCTGTAGAAAAATTTTCGAATCCATTTTCCAAAGCATATTGTTTTGCACCATTTCCGCCGAGAACTCGGTCGTCTTCTTTCATCAATTCTTTGGCAACAAAAATCGGGTTTTTCACATCCTGAATATTAATCACACCGCTCATTTTCTGAGTTTCACCATTCATAATCGCAGCGCTCATTCGTATGACGCCATCGCTTTGGATTTGCGAACCAATTCCCGCATTGTACAATTCATCATCTTCCAAAAGTGAAACAGCATAAGCCACCGTATCAAAGGCTGAATTATCTTTTAAAAATTCGTAAGATTTTTTCGCAATGTCTTTCAGTGAGTTTTGCTTAGCCAATTTAACTTCATTGCTTTGACTGCTTTCGGAGAAAAAACCGCCGTGGATGATTATTTTCATTAGTTATTGTTTAGTTATCAGCACTCACTTGTGGAATCGGATTGTATTGGGAATTAACAATCGTCATTTCCCTGGTTTTCAAATCGAAAGTATCATTCATAGAAAGCACATCCACAATCAGATTTTTAATAGAAATTGGCTGACCCAATTCTACATTAGTGAGGTTCGTATCTTTAATCTGAAGTCCATCTACCAAAATCACAAGACCGGAACCAATCGCTGTCATTGTATCTTCTTCAATGAACAAACCTGTGTCTTCACCAAGACCAATTCCCAAAGTTCTCGGATTATTCACAACAGCCTGAAATAACCTTCCGATTCTTCCGCGCTGTACAAAATGCGTATCGATAATTACATTTTCTATAAAACCAAGACCTTGAGTCGTTTTGATTTCGCCTTTCAAAAGCGCTTCAGAACTAGAACCTTGATAAATCATATTTTCGGATGCAGCAGCAGCTCCTGCAGAAGTTCCTGCGTAGATAAAATCTTCGTTTTGATATTTATTTAAAATTGAATCGTGAAATCTCGTTCCACCAAGAATTGATGTTAATCGAAGTTGGTCACCACCTGTGAACATCACAACATCGGCAGCATTGGCTCTTGCAACAATTGCATCGCTGTTCGCTTGTTCACGATTTTGGATATCAAGAATATTACAATTTTTTGCGCCAAGATATTCAAACGCTTTTTTATATTCGGGACCAACGATGTCAGGGATTTGAGATGCGGTCGTAATCACTTCAATGACAGAATCTTCTTTCAGCTTAGATTCATCAATAATCTTTCTGAGGATTCCGCGTTCAAAAAAATTAAGATTTTTTTCAACATTTTGGTCAAAACTGGTTTCTGTAAAACTACCTTTGTTCACAGCGCCTCCAATGATGACTAGTTTTCCTTTTGATTTCATATTAACAAAAATAATAAATCATTACAGAATAAACCTCATAATAAACCCTTAAAAATCCACAAAACTGATTTAAACTTTTAATAATTAAGCACTTATTTCCGAAAAACAATACTTGTTGATTAATGAATTGTTAATTATTCTAAAGAATCAATAACAGATTTGTTTTATAACACAATAATTATTTTCGATTTTTCTTGATTTTACATTATCTTTGATAAAATAGAGAATAAGAATTTACAAATTAGCAAGTCTTTTTGATTTTATATTTTAATTCGGCATGAGATTTGGGCAGCTTTATCCGCCCTCCGTTCCCGCTATTTTTATTTTTATCAAAAATAAAAATAAGCTCCACTCAGGTCGGGCTGCGTGCAATTCTGTGTAAAATCATAGGTTAAAAATCCGTGAAATAGAAATATGAAAATAGAAAAAATACAAGTATTAAGAGGTCCCAACATTTGGAGTATCACGAGAAAAAAGCTTATTCAGATGCGTTTGGATTTGGAAGAAACAGAACACCAACCAACCAACAAAATTGAAGGTTTCCGGGAAAGAATAGAGCAATTGTTACCATCGCTACTTTCTCACAGATGTTCTGAGGGAACGGAAGGTGGTTTTTTCAAGCGTGTAGAAATGGGAACTTGGATGGGACACGTGATAGAGCATATCGCTTTGGAAATCCAAACGTTGGCAGGGATGGATGTAGGTTTTGGAAGAACAAGAGAAACAAAAACGCCCGGAACATACAATGTTGTTTTCAATTATATCGAAGAAAAAGCCGGCGTTTTTGCTGCTGAAGAAGCTGTGAAAATTGCTGAATGTCTTATCGCAGGAACTGATTATGATATCAATTCTTGTATTCAGACTCTGAAAGAAATCCGTGAGAGAGAACGCTTAGGGCCATCTACAGGAAGTATTGTTGAGGAAGCGGTTTCCAGAAGAATTCCGTGGATTAGATTGGGGAAAAATTCCTTAGTTCAATTGGGTTACGGAATCAACCAACAACGTTTTCAAGCCACGATTACCGGAAATACAAGCAGTATTGCTGTTGACATCGCTTGTAACAAAGAACTCACAAAAAAAATGCTGGAAGATGCAGCAATTCCTGTTCCTTCCGGAGGTTTGGTGGTAGATGAAGAAGATTTGCAAGCGGTTATCAGAAAAATTGGTTATCCGTTGGTTCTGAAACCTTTGGATGGCAATCACGGAAAAGGAGCTTCCATCAATGTCAAAGATTATGAAACAGCTTTGGTCGGATTGGAACACGCTCAGAAATATTCCAGAAAAGTCATAGTAGAAAAGTATATTACAGGTTTTGATTTCAGGGTTTTGGTCATTAATCACAAAATGGTTGCGGCGGCTAGAAGAGTTCCTGCGCACGTTGTAGGCGATGGCGAACTGAATCTTCAAGAACTTATCGATAAAGAAAATCTTGACCCAAGAAGAGGTTACGGACACGAAAATGTCCTGACAGAAATTGATGTTGATAAAGATACCAACGAACTTCTTGAAAAACTAAATTATACATTAGAAACGATTCCGCAAAAAGGCGAAATTGTTTATCTGAAATCAACAGCGAATCTTTCTACTGGAGGAACGTCCATTGACGTCACAGATATGATTCATCCAGAAAATATTCAGATGGCGGAACGTGTTTCCAGAATTATTGGATTAGATGTTTGTGGTATCGATATTATGGCGGAAAATCTAACTCAGCCTTTGAAAGAAAGTGGTGGCGCGATCTTAGAAGTGAATGCAGCTCCAGGATTCAGAATGCATCTCGCTCCAAGTGAAGGTTTGCCAAGAAACGTGGCTGCTCCGGTTGTTGATATGCTTTATCCGCCAGGAAAAGAATTCAGAATTCCGATTATTGCTGTGACTGGAACTAATGGTAAAACTACAACGACCAGATTATTGGCTCACATAGTTAAAAATAACGGAAAAAGAGTAGGATTTACGACTTCTGATGGGATTTATATTCAAAATACGTTACTTGAAAAAGGCGATACCACTGGACCAATGTCTGCAGAATTTATTCTGAAAGATCCGACTGTAGAATTTGCTGTTCTAGAAACTGCAAGAGGCGGAATTCTCCGTTCCGGATTAGGTTTTGGAACTTGTGATGTGGGTGTTTTGACGAATATTAAAGAAGATCATTTGGGAATCAGTGATATTCATAACTTGAAGGATTTGACAAGGGTAAAACGTGTCGTTCTGGATAGTGTGAAAAAAGATGGCTGGTGTATTTTGAATGCAGATGACGAGTATTCTATGCGATTGGCAGGCGATTTACATTCCAAAGTGGCGCTTTTCAGTCTGGATGAAAATAATCCTTATATCAAGAAATTTGCGAAAGAAGGAAAAATTACCTGCGTTTATGAAGATGGTTTTGTAACCATCAAAAAAGGCGAATGGAAAATCCGAATCGAAAGGGTTAAGAATATCCCTATCACAATGGAAGGAAAAGCGAAGTTTATGATTGCAAATGTTTTAGCTGCATCTTTGGCGGCTTACGTTTACGGCTTCGAAATTCCGAATATTGCTTTGGCGTTGACGACTTTCATCCCAAGTGCTCAACTAACACCAGGAAGACTGAATATCTTCAAATTCAAAAACTTCAAAGTGATGATTGATTTTGCACATAATCCTGCGAGTTATGAAGCAATTGAAGATTATCTGAGAAATGTTGAATCCAATAAGAAAATCGGAATTATTTCTGGAGTTGGAGACAGAAGAGATAATGACATCCGAGAATGTGGGAAAATTGCGGCGAGAATGTTTGACCATATCATTATCAGAAATGAAAAACATTTGAGAGGCAGGCAGGAAGATGAAATCAATGGACTAATTATAGAAGGCATCCAAAGTGTCGATAAAAGCGTGAGCTACGAATGCATACCAAAAGAAATTGATGCGCTGAAACACGCAATGAGTCTGGCGGAAGAAGGAACTTTTATTACGGCATTAAGCGATGTGATTAATAACGCGATAGAATTGGTTCAGGAATATCAGGCTAAAGAAATTCAAGACGAAGGAACTTACTAAGATGCTAAATCATAAAATGAAAACCGTCATTTGTTGGCGGTTTTTTTGTTGAAAGATTTATGAATTAATAATTTTCAATTTTTTTAGAATATTCTGGCGTGAAAACTTTGTCCTGAACTTCCGCAGTATATTTTTTCACCCATTCTTTATAATAATATTCAGCAGATAGTTGATTATTTTCCAACTTGAATTTAGCAAAAGGTTTTCCAATTTCCGGTACTTTTTTCAGACCAAAAGTTTTGTCAGTTCCGTTATCAAACTTACAATCCATTTCTCTCGCCCAAATCATTTCAAACTCAATATCATTGATTTTTCTGATAGGATAGCTATACATACATTGTCCGTGATACTCGAAATTCAGAGTGTTTTCCGAGATATGAAGAATGACTAATCCATTTTCCCAGCTTCCGGTAAAATCATTAGAATATTGAAAACTCTGAACGAATGAATCATAATCAAAACCTTCCATCGCATTGATTTTCCACTGATTATTTTCTTTTACAGCTTTCAGGCTATAAACCAATCCGTCGCCCCAACTCCAATTGTAAGAAACTGATTTACCTTCGGTTTTCAGATTCTTAATCCAAATTTTATCAAGAAAATTATCTGGCCTGTCCTGACAGTTGCACCAAGGATTTACATCATTCCCAAAAGGCGGTAATTCTCCAACAGTATAAACTAATGCGCCGGATTTCATTTCTTTATCAATTTTCATAGCAATTTTGTTGTAATTGTTTATGAAATCTTCTGTGAATAAATTGGTTTTCCTTAATTCTTCCAATCGTTTTTGATGAGCAGATTGGTCAATTTCTGAATAAACTGTATCATTTTCATTCTTTATTAAAACATCAAAATCAGAACCTTTGCTTTCTATTTCATTCCATTGATAAAGTTTTTTTGTTAAATCCAAAATTGCAATACTGTCGTTGGAATCGGAATCGATTGTTGTTTCTTCACGTTCTACTCTCATTCCTCTATCAAAACCTGTTACGAAAATGTAAGAAATACTGCCTAAAATCAAAACAATTGTTCCGATAATGATAATCAGCTTTTTTTGAAGAGACATTTTGCTTTTGGCGATAAAATAAGAGATTACCAAAAGGATGAGAAGGATTATAAGTGTAAAAACCGTCATAATTTTGATTATAAAATTCGAATCCTAATATACTGAAATTGATTATTCAATTGTCCATTTTCCTGCCAAGCTACTTTTGAATGATTCACATTTAAATAGAGATAACCATCGTTGCTCCAAAACATTTCACTCGGATCAATAGCGGGCATCCATTTTTTAAAACTCACCGAGATGATGTTTTTGATTTTAGAACCGTTGACTGAGTAAAGTTCCAAATCAGCAGTCGATTCATAAGGATTGCTGTAGATGGCGATAATGTGTTTTTTGTCTGGCGAAACATAAGGCAAATCGACGAACGTTTTTGTCTCGGCTCCTGTTGTTTTATCAATGAATTGGAAATCTGAACCTTCGTAATAATCCCCTTGAACCAAATATTGATTAAGAACCGGAAATTGACCAAGATAACTGAAAATCTGTCTGCTATCTTCGTCTGTAGGATTATCTTTGAAGATTTTTGTTTTGTTTGGGGTCTTTAATTCTATAATGCCGTTTTTCTTTGTGATAGCGGTTGTATCTCTTACCAAATAGTTGACGGTTGTTTGTTTTTTACTTTCAAATAACGTTTTGTCAATCAATTCAATTTTGATAAACTCATTCAGTCGCTGATTTTCCTTTACCTCTTGATTTTTTTCGTTGATGGTCAAAAAGTTGATGACATTCAGGTCAGAAGGCAATAGACTCAATTGTCCCATTTTTCCTGTCGCATCTTTTCTCACATAGACTTTTTCCCAGCCGTTACTTTCGATTGTTTTCCCATTCTCTGTATAAGTTCTTGTGATTCTGTCGCGCACGCCCAGCCAATCTCCGGCATCTTCTATAACTTCCAGCATCACACCATATTCGTAAGTTCCCAAAGTTTTAGAATTGATATCTTTTTCCTGCTTCATATCTGTTCCTTTTCGGTCTGTTACAAAGACATTGCTGATAACTTTGGTGTCGTCAAAATTAATGGGATAACCATTGCTATAGTCTGTTTTGGTTAAAGTATCAGTAACAGGTTTTTGAACTTCAGTTTCTACAGTTTCAGATTTTTTACAACAGACAATGCTTAGAATTAAGCTTGATAAAAGAATGGTAATAGATTTTTTCATTTTGGATTTTTAATAATAAGCACAATACACTATATATATTTATGATACATCTCGTGAAAAACTTGTTGCACTGCTTTCTATTGAATTTGTATGGCTAAAAATAGTTATTATTTTTGGTTTAAGTATTCTTATTGGGCAGATTCGGTTCTCATTTGATTTGGTATATTTGCATTTAAACTCGCAAAGTGAAGCTTCACAACAAGAAAAAATATCTCAGCTTTTTAAAATTCAAAAGAGATTTCCAACAATACGGACTGGAAAAAGCAAGAAGCTATGAGATAGTTTTGCATTGGCTGAGTAGCAGAATGAGCAGAAGTCAGTTTCTTCTTCTTTCGGGTATTTTGGTTGGTCTTACGGCAGGTTTGGCTGGCGTGGTTTTGAAAACGTTGGTTCATAATATTCATTATTTCATCACACATAAAGTCCACTTCGAATATCAGATTCTGTTCTACATCGTTTTCCCTTTTTTAGGAATTGTATTGACGACAATTATAGTGCAGACGATTTTCAAAGGACAGGATAGAAAAGGGATTGGTGCAATTCTGTATGAGATTGCACAAAATTCAAGTATCGTTTCATCCGTTAAGATGTATTCTCAGATTATCCAAAGTGCTATAACAGTTGGTTTGGGAGGTTCTGCTGGTTTGGAAAGTCCAATTGCCGTTACTGGCGCAGCAATTGGCTCCAATTTCGCGCAAACGTACAGGTTGAGTTACAAAGAGAGAACACTTTTACTAGCTGCAGGCGCAAGTGCCGGAATTGCCTCGGCTTTCAATGCGCCGATTGCTGGGATTATGTTTGCTTTCGAGATTCTCTTGACAGGTGTAGTATTTACAGATTTTATTCCGTTGGTAGTTGCGGCGGTTTGCGGAAGTTTGTTGTCCAGAATATTGCTTCAGGAAGACGTTTTGTTCAGATTTTACACAAGAGAAGCATTCAATTACAAAAATATTCCATACTATCTTATTTTAGGAATTGTCACAGGTTTGTATGCCCGATATTTTGTATTGATGTCGCAGAAAGTAGAACATTTTATACACAAACTCAAGATGTCGCCTCTGAGAAGAGCAATGTTCGGTGGCGCTGTTTTATCATTGCTTTGTGTGTTGTTTCCGCCTTTGTTTGGCGAAGGTTATGATACGATTAAAGCATTTACCAATGGCGAAACGCTTGAGATTATGGAAAACAGCTTATTCCGATATTTTGAAATCAAGAGCTTGACAGTAATTATGTTTCTTGTTTTAGTTTTGATACTAAAAGCTTTTGCCACGCCATTCACTATTTTCAGTGGTGGAAATGGTGGTAACTTTGCACCATCACTGTTTGCTGGAGGAACAACGGGTTTTCTTTTCGCTATTGTTTGTCAGCAATTGGGTTTCAAAGATGTTCCGGTTACCAACCTAGTATTGGTCGGAATGGCTGGTGCAATGAGCGGAATTCTCTATGCGCCACTCACCGCTATTTTCCTGATTGCCGAATCCAGTTTCGGATACGATTTATTTATTCCTTTGATGATTGTTTCTGTGATATCTTATTTGATGGCAAAACGATTTTCATCCATTTCTCCAGAACTAAAATCTCTGGCAGATCAAGGTAAAATCTTCACTAACAAGCACGATAAAAATCTTTTATTCTCTCTTAACACCAAAGATTATATTGATTTCAAATCTCAGACGATTAATGAAAATGCATCCGTTGAGGAATTATTTGAAATGATAAAAAACTGAAATAAAAATACATTTGCCGTTGTAGATAATGACAAAAAGTTGAAGGGTATTTTAGATTTGGATGACGTTCGTCCATATCTTTTCAACAAAGAAACCGAGTCACTTTCTCTGCGCAAATTGATGAAAGCACCGCCTGCGATTATCAATCCTGAAAATAAAACGCAGGAGATTTTACAGATTTTTGATGATACTGGTTATTGGAATTTGCCTGTTGTAGACGGTAACAAGCATTTCATCGGTTTTATTTCCAAATCAGCCATATTGATTGGTTATAGACAATTATTGAAATTATATTCTGAGTAAAGTGTCTTAAAAATAGCTCCTATTGCTGTTTTTAGTTGATGATAATTAAGTTTTTTCTTAATTATTTCTCCCTTTCTTGCTATAATTCTTCACCAAAACAAAAGTGGCAAACAAAAGTGTAACTGTATAAAGAATTGCCAAAGCTGGTTTTTCGACACGCATTGTTTTAAAATCGATTTGTTTGTACAGTGCCGAACCTACAATTAGAATTACAACAAGCATTGTGAAGATAGGCGCTTTTTTATTTTCCATAATTTAGTTTTTTTTTGTAAAATTAAACTTTTATTGTTTAATTCTATTTTAAACCAAAAAAACCCGTATAGACATCTTTGTTTTCTTTGATTTTTGGGAGAAGTGACGAAAATTAACATAGTAGAACAATCATAGGAGATGTAAATTTCCAATCCATAGGTTTGCCTAAAAAGTAATATACAGAAAAAGCAGACCGTTCCAAAACAAAATAAGACTTAGGTAACGGAAAGGTAACAACGATTTAATGGAAACTACTCCGAAAAATAATAAGACATAATGACAAAAGCCACCTAAAATCGGGTGGCCTTTGCTTTATAATTTAAGGTCTAAAGGATTATCTTTTCTTAAAAGCTCTCCGTTAGTTCGAGTGGTTTTTCTCAGCATAGCGGAGAAAAATTGTATCGAGAATCTTTAGTCCTTCTTACACCTAACTTTTCGCTATGCTTCGTTACTCGAAGTGATGAGTAACCATTTAAAATTTATAATTAATCATTAAAATCAGATTCTTTCATTCTTGATCTCATCCACAATCTCAGGATTCAGCAGGGTAGAAGTGTCTCCAAAGTTAGAGAAATCACCTTCCGCAATCTTTCTCAAGATGCGGCGCATGATTTTCCCAGATCTTGTTTTCGGCAACCCACTCACAAACTGAATTTTATCCAGCTTTGCAATCGGTCCAATCTGTTCAGAAATCAATTGGTTGATCTCTTTTACTAGATTATCTTTTTGTCTGCCTTCTCCAGATTCTTTCAGAATCACGAAACCATACAAAGCGTTTCCTTTTACATCGTGCGGATAACCTACAATTGCGGATTCTGCCACTGCAGGATGCTCATTGATGCTATCCTCGATTGGTGCTGTTCCAAGATTGTGCCCGGAAACGATAATGACATCATCTACACGACCGGTGATCCTGTAATATCCAACCTCGTCTCTCAAAGCACCGTCACCGGTAAAATATTTACCTGGAAATGCAGAGAAATAAGTCTCCTTATAACGCTGATGGTCGCCCCAAATCGTTCTCGCGATTCCTGGCCAAGGAAAACGGATACAAAGATTACCTGTTACCTGATTCCCTGTGATTTCGTTACGCTTGTCATCCATCAAAACCGGCTGAACGCCTGGCAAGGGAAGCGTCGCATAAGTAGGTTTTGTAGGTGTAGCAAATGGAATTGGTGAAATCAGGATTCCGCCAGTTTCGGTTTGCCACCAAGTATCTACGATGGGGCATTTCTTCTTTCCAACGTGGTCATTGTACCAATGCCAAGCTTCATCATTGATAGGTTCTCCAACGGAACCAATGACTTTCAAAGAACTAAGGTCGTGCTTCTCCACCCATTCCACGCTTTCTTTTGCCAAAGAACGGATAGCAGTTGGAGCGGTGTAGAACTGAGTCACCTTATGTTTCTCGATTACTTCCCAGAATCTTCCTGCATCAGGAAAAGTCGGTACACCTTCGAAGATGACAGTTGTTGCGCCATTCAGAAGCGGACCATACAGAATATAGGAATGTCCGGTGATCCACCCGATATCCGCTGTACACCAGTAGATGTCATTTTCTTTGTAATTGAACACATTTTTAAAAGTATATGCTGTGTAAACCATGTAGCCTGCGCAGGTGTGAAGCATTCCTTTCGGTTTTCCTGTTGAACCTGAAGTATAAAGAATGAACAACGGATCTTCCGCATCCATTATCACGGTCACGAAATCTGTGGAAGCTTTATCATAATACTCCGACATCCAGTGGTCTCTGCCTTCTTTCATCTTCACATCGTTGAGGGTTCTTTTCACAACCAAAACGTTTTCTACAGTTGGTGTTTTTTCCAAAGCTTCATCCACAATAGTTTTTAGGTCAAGTACTTTATTCCCTCTGTAACTTCCGTCTGAAGTAATGACCATTTTAGCGCCACAATCATTCACTCTGGAAGCAACAGCCGAAGCTGAAAACCCAGCAAATATAACGGAATGTACAGCACCTAACTTAGCACAAGCCAACATTGTTACCGCCAATTCAGGAATCATAGGAAGGTATATGCAGACTCTGTCGCCTTTCTCAATGCCCATTTCGCGTAGAACGTTGGCGGTTTTATTCACTCTTTCGTAGAGTTCATTGAAGCTGATGTGTTGAGCTTCTTCTTTCGGGTCATTGGGTTCCCAGATGATAGCGGTTTTTTCGCCTCTTACGGAAAGATGTCTGTCCAGACAGTTTTTGGAAATGTTCAGTTTTGCATTTTTGAACCATTTGATGTTGGCTTCCTCCATATTGTAATCCACGACCTTGGACCAACGCTGGTACCACACAAAATTTTCATCCGCAATCTTGTCCCAAAACTTCTTTGGATTTTTAATTGACTTCTTATACTCCTTGAAATAATCCTGTAAATTCTGAATGTGATAATTTCTCATTATAGTAATATTTTTAATTTTTATAAATCTTGTTTCTTTAATCTTTTCTCTTTGTTCTACTCAAGCATTTCATCAATCTGCTGGATCAGCTTCTTGATAGAATAAGGCTTGGTTACATAAGCATCTGCTCCTAATTCCAATCCTTTCTCGATATCTTTCGGGTTAGTTTTCGCACTCAGGAAAATCACTTTGGTATGATTGAGGTTTTCCATTGTTTTGATTTCGTTTAGTGTGCTGTATCCATCCAGATTTGGCATCATAATATCCAATAGAATGACATCTGGCGTGATTGTTTTCAGTAAGTCTAAAACTTCGGTTCCGTCTCTCGCAATGAAGACTTCGTAACCCTGCTTCCTGAAACTATATTCCAAGGACATCAGGATTTTGTGTTCATCGTCTGCTATTAATATTTTTTTCATTGTTGTTTTTGTCTATTTAAAGGGAGTTTCAATACAAAACTCACTCCTAATCCATTATTTTCTGCAGAAATATTACCTTGATGAGCCTGCATTATCTTTCTACAAATCGCCAATCCCAAACCGCTTCCTAAAGGTTTTCTGATGTTCTGATTTCTCGATTGATAAAACTTATCAAAAATCAAATTCAAATCATCTTCCGGAATTTGTTTTCCAGTATTGAAGATTCTTATAATCAATTGATTATCTTTTTCTTGAAACTTAGCCTGAATTGTTCCTTGTTCATCTGTAAATTTCAAAGCATTTCCTAAAATATTCTGAAAAACCTGAATCAACCTTGCTTCATCATATTCGAATTGAGTTTTCGTTAAAAGATTAACTTCACTCAGATGAATGTTCTTTTGGTGTAAAAGATGACTAATTGGGTTCAGGGCTTTCTGATAGGTTTCAATGATGTCGTTTTTGCTGATATTCAAAGCGATTTCTCCGTGTTCCAGTTTGTCGAGATAAAGAATATCATTGATGATTTCATTCAAACGGTCAGATTCTGTGATGATATTATTGAGAAATTCTCTTTTGATATCCAACGGAATATCCTCGTCATCAGCCAAAATTTCGCCAGCAGAACGAATCGCGGTAAGTGGCGTTCTCAATTCGTGTGCGACAGTATCCAGGAAATCGTCTTTCTGCTTGTCTTTGAAGATGAGGTTTTCGTTGGCAGAACTTAATTCATCCGAAAGTTGTCTCAGTTCTCGGCTTTGCTCCGTCAGTTTTTTATTGAGGCTGATATTTTCTTTCGATTCTTCGAGGATTTCTAAAACTTCTTTGAGGGAGATTTTATCTTCGTAAGTCACACCTTCAATCAGGATTTTCGCTGATGCAGTGCCGATTCTCCCAGACAAAAGATTCTCGGAAAACTTAATGAATCTCGCATCGGCAGTTTCTGTTCTTGTGTCGATGTTATATTTTATGTTGAAGATTCTCAGTGCTTGTTCGGTTTTCTTTTCTCCAAGGAATTTGACCAAGATATTTCGGATGTCAGAAACATAAGCTTTTCCTCGCCAGATAAATGCATTCTCGTGATTCTGGATGTATTTGTCAATATCAATATAAATTTCAGCAAAATTCCGTTCGCGATAATCACCTTTTTGACTGACAGAGATGATGGTAAACAGAATCGTATTAACCAAAATCGACCAAAAGAAAATCTGAGAAATACTACCTAAATACGGAATATTGAAAAAGCTGAACCAATTGTACATTTCAATCAAAAATCCTTTGAATTCCTGATTGAAAGAAAAGTAATACTGCGGAATAATCAAACCGAAATAGCAGATAATCAAACCTCCAATCAATCCGATAACTGCGCCTTTGTAACTCCCTCTTCTCCAAAAAATCGCTCCGAAAAAAGATGGCCCAAGTTGAGAAATTACAACAAAAGAAATCAACCCAACGGAATATAAACTGTTCCTTAAAATGAAATATTTGTAGAAAGCAAAAGAAGTCACAATCAAAATGAAAATACTGATTTTTCTAATATTAGTAATGTTTCTGGTATTTTTCACATCGTTATCAGACTTGAGTTTATCCAGCCAGCCATAAGGAATGATGAGATTATTTGATAACATAATTGACAATGTAATGCTCGAAATAATCACCATCGAAATTGATGAACTTAATCCACCAAGAAAAACCAAAACTGTGATGATTTGATTACCGAAATGTTGAGGAATTAAAATCGAATAAAACTCAGGATTAACTGATTGTCCTTCGAAAATAATCCGTCCGCCCCAAGCGATCGGAAATATGAAAATATTGAAAATCAAGAGATAAAGAGGGAAAAACCAAATGGCAGTTTTCAAATGCTTCTCTTGTCTATTCTCAACAATCGTTGTATGAAATTGTCTCGGCAAAAGGAAAATCGCTGAAGCCGAAATCAAGCAAAGTATCATCCAATTGAAGCTTCCTTCCAATCCTGAAAATGTGTTTTTGGCTTTAAAATCTGAAAATTGACTTGCTTTTTGATAGATTTCAGAAAATCCGTCAAAAACGAAAAATGTTACGAAAACACCTAGAACAATAAGGAAAATTAATTTAAAAAAACTTTCCAACGCAACGGCAGAAATGATTCCTAATCTTTTCTCAGAAGCATCTACATAACGAGTTCCATAATAAGATGAAAATAAGGCTAATAGTACGACAACGTAAGTTGCATTATCTGTAAAAATATTCTTAGAAATTGGCGTGTTGGTCACCAGATGGAACGTCTCAGAAATTGCTTTAATCTGAAGCCCGATGTAGGGAATAATCCCAAAAATACAGACCAAAGTGATAATCGCTCCAAACGAACGACTGTTCCCGTAACGCAAAGAAATAAAATCCGCAATACTGCTGACTTTGTTGATTCTGGCGATTCGTATAATTTTTCGGTTGATGTAAATCCAAGCCGGAATAATGATAATTGGACCAACGTAAATCGGAAGGTAATCCAGTCCGTCATTCACCGCAACGCCGATACTTCCATAATATGTCCACGCTGTACAATAAACCGCCAGCGACAATGCATAGATGTAAGGATTGTTTACCCAAATCTTGCTCTTCTTTTTTTCTGCGCGATGAGCCACGAGGAAAAGAAGGGCGAGATAGAGAATCACAACAGCAAATAAGGCGTAGCTATTCATCGTATTTTTTGAAAATGACAAACGAAATGATAATCGAGAAAATCCACACTCCGAAGATGTAAATGTAAATCATCGGAAATCCGAACAATTCTTTCTCGCTGTTGAACAAAAGAATCAACGGAGCGCTGAAAAGAATTATCAATCCAAAGCTCAGAATAATCAGTTTTTGTTCGTGACGTTTTTTCATTGTTAATTTTAAAACCACACAAAACAAAATTGAAATTGTGTGGTTTTTGTAATTATAATTTAGTGATTTGTTTTACAACTTTTCTTCGGAATAATCGCCACTTAAAGCATAATATCCGAATACACCCAATCCTCCGGAAACAATTGGTAATAAGATAAATACAATGATAATCCCGAATACCAAATCTTCCTGTTTTCCTGACGTTAGTTTAGGAATTCCCATTATTGTCAGTCCGAAGTAAAGAACTACCAATGCCAGTAATATCCAAACTACACCTAATATTTTTTTTAGTCCGTCCATTTTTTGTTTGATTTAAAGTTAATTAATAATTCTTGATTTAATCGTGAATATTATTGTTTTTACGTTTTAGATATATCATCCCGATGATGAGACATACTGCGGCAACACCAATCGGGTACCAAAGTCCTTGCAGATACCAGCTTGCGTGTCCAGCATCTTTTGCGGTGGTTACGAGATAAGTTGCAACTGCAGGCAACAATCCTCCGAAAACGCCATTTCCAATGTGATAAGGCAGTGACATAGATGTATAACGGATTCTGACAGGAAACATTTCTACCAAAAATGCTGCAATCGGACCATAAACCATTGTCACAAAAATCACCTGAATGAATACCAGAAATACTAAATACCATTTGGTGTCATCGTTGATTTTGACTGATTTTGTAACTTTAGGTTCCTCAATTTTTCCATCTTTCATCACAGGTCCGGCTGCTGACCAATGGATGATGCTGTCTTTTTTCATCAGCGTTCCATCTGTGTAAGCAATTTCTTTATGGAAAGTGATCAGGCTGTCTGTAGCAATTTTGTCGTGAACTTTCACGGTTCTTTTTTCTGTAATTCCATCAGCAGAAACTTCTTTTTTAGCCACATCTACAGAATTGAACATCGCACTGTAGATAGGTCTGTAAGCTAAAATGGCGATGAGCATTCCCGTCATCATCACGGCTTTTCTTCCGACTTTATCAGACAGCCAGCCGAAGAACACGAAAAATGGTGTTCCAAGGAATAAACCGATAGCCATCAGAGAATCTACTTGGGTGGTGTCTATGTTCATTACTTTTTGCATAAAACTCATGGCGTAGAACTGTCCTGTGTACCAGATGACACCTTGTCCCATTGCAGCTCCAAAAAGGGCAAGCAGTACAAATTTGAAATTGAATCTGTTCCCGAAGCTTTCTTTCAATGGATTGGTTGATGTTTTTCCTTCGCTTTTCGCTTTTGCAAAAAGTGGCGATTCCTTCATATTTTTTCTGATGAAATAGGAAACGATGACCATTAGAATTGAAATCCAGAACGGAACTCTCCATCCCCAGTTATCAAACTCCTCTGTAGAAAGTGATGTTTTTGTAATTAGGATGACGATTAGTGAGATGAACAGACCAGCTGTTGCTGTCGTTTGGATCCAAGAAGTCCAATATCCACGTCTGCCAGGCTGTGCATATTCTGCCACATAAGTTGCCGCACCGCCATATTCGCCACCGAGAGCAAGACCTTGTAAAAGTCTCAGGATTAAAACTAATACCGGCGCCATAAAACCTATCGTCTCATAGCTTGGGATACATCCAATAAGGAATGTGGAAAATCCCATAATCAGAAGTGTGACCAGAAATGTGTATTTTCTGCCGATTAAATCTCCCAATCTTCCAAAGAATAATGCGCCGAAAGGTCTTACTACAAAGCCTGCCGCAAATGTTGCTAAAGTTGATAGGAAAGCTGCTGTTGGATTATCTGCCGGAAAAAATTTTGTGGCTAGGACAATTGCCAGACTTCCGAAAATATAGAAGTCATACCATTCGATAAGGGTGCCCAGAGATGAAGCCATAATCACGCTCCAAATGGTGCGGTTTTTTTGCTTGTCGCTCAGGTTCTCGTACTGTACGTGATGTGAATCGCTCATTGTATATTAAGATTTTGTGTTAATAATTTTTATAGATAAATCTGGAACTGAAGGATGAATTCTCCCTTAGATTTTGGTTCAGCAGATGCGCTCGTATAAGTTGGTCTTGTTGAATATTGAGTGGTTAATTTGGCGTGATGACCGTCAATAAACCAATTGGCTCCAATATCAAATTGCGAAGATGAATTTTCCAAAGCTTTAAAATTCTTATTCGTGTAAGCTGCAAAGGGCTGAATTCTGATTTTCGGTTTATCGGCATTGCTTGGCAAGAGTAATCCGGCCTGCAGATAATAGATGTTTCCTGTTCCAATCATTGGTTGAAGGTTTCCGGCGCCGGCAATCGCTTTGTCTCCGATGAAATTTGGGTCATTGGAGCCAACGTTCATTATTCCTAGATTTCTCAGATAATTCGGTCCGAAATTGTAATTGTAAAATCCTGCATACGCGGAAAGCGCCATTTTGTTTTTGGCGTTTCCTAAAGGTAAATCTGCAAAGGCATCAATCGCATAAAGAGCAATGTCGTGTTTCTCGATTTGTGAATTAACAGAAGTTCTCGTTCCGTCTTTTTGATGATAAAAACCAGCTCCCAAATTGAAAACCTTTTTAGTTCCTAGATAAGAACCAACTTTGAAAGGTAAAAGATTGGATTCAGAATCAAGGAATTGATATTCTACATAACCGGCTTTTGAAAATTCCGGATTTCCATTGTTGTCAACTGTAACTCTCGCTGCTGGATTTGTAACGTCAAAAGGCGCAAGATTGGTTGCGAATGGTTTGTTTAAACTGAATCGATATTCGAATTTGCCATATTTTCCCTTGGCAAATAGTCCCATTTGTCTGGCGAATTGGTCAGAATTGTCAATCAAAGGCCAAGTGAAAATCGGCGAATCAACAGTCAGGAAATTAAGCGTCGAAGCCATCGTCATTCTGGAAAGTCCCATATAGTAATGAAGTCCAGCTCCCAGACTCAAACTGAATTTTCCTGCTTCTCCAGGTAAAACCACGGCATATTCGTTCCAGGCATCGTGAAAAAACATTTGTGGCTTTTTACCATTTCCATAACCTCCAGTTCCTGTTGTCCCGGAGCCTCCGCCATTGATAAAAGTCTGATTATTAATTCCGAAATGCAGCAAAACCATATATCTTTTGGTAATTTGTGCATAAGCAAGTGCTCTCAATCGTCGGTTTCCGATGTTCCAGGTATTTTTGGTAGCTTCGTCAGAAACCATCGTTCCGGGATTCATTTCTGTATTTCTTAACCAGATTTGGTTCCAAAGAATAAATCTAACATACTTGTCGCCTTCCGGATTTAGGTTTAATTTCAAACCATTCCCGTAATCAGGCGAACCTTGTGAATATAGAGAAGAGCTGATTAAAGCTAATCCTATAAAAGTGAGAATTTTCTTCATATATTAATAAAAATTTGGTGTTTATTTTGTGATTGCCAAATTGTTATTAATATTTTGTTTACAAAAATTTAATATATATTAATGCTAATAGTATAGTTAATTGTTTCTTTTTACTTTTATCTTGAGTCTTTCTTAAATCTTTCCCATTTAATCAACATATATTTATCAGCAAATTGAGTGATGATTAATCCTGAATTTTCAAGATTATTCTCTTGTGAGATATAGTCTATCAATTCACTTTGTTTCAGCACTTTATAAACAGGGTGGAATTCTGAATGTGGTGGTCTTGTGATATTGTATTTCTTAATCCAAGAACTGATACTTACGTGAGAAACGCCAATAATTCTTTCTATTTCTCGGAAGCTTAATCCTTCCAGATAGAGTTGTAAAGCTTTGGTAACATAATAGTCATCAATTTGTTTTCCTAATTTCTTAACCGTAAAGTAATAGTTGCAGTTCTTGCAGTAAAATCTTTGTTTTCCTTTGATAATTCCGCTTTTTGAGACATTTTGATTATTGCATTTAGGGCATTGATTTTCCATAACTATACCTTTTTAGCAAATATATAATAAATTAGCAATATTTGAATTTAATCTAAAGATAATATTATTGTTAAAATAAATTTAACAGATAAAATTATCTGAAATATTTGTTTTGTAAAGTAAAATAATTTTATTTTTGCACCTTAATTTAGATAATATCAATGAAATTAGAAGTTTCTTCAGAGAAACATTTGGTTTATGTAGAAGAAATCAGAAACGAAATGGAGGATTCCGCAAAAAAACGCGGAACTGGTATTGCAAAACGTTCTTCAGAATATCTGAGCAAAAAAATCTCGGAAGGGAATTCCATTATAGCAATTGACGAAAATGGAACCTGGGCGGGCTTCTGTTATATAGAAACCTGGACAAACGGAGAATATGTCGCCAATTCTGGATTGATAGTTTCACCTGAATTCAGGAATGCTGGATTGGCAACTCAGATTAAAGAAAGAATTTTCCAATTATCACGTGAGAAATATCCAAATGCTAAAATTTTTGGATTGACTACCGGCTTGGCTGTAATGAAAATCAACAGTAGTTTAGGTTACAAACCAGTTATTTATTCTGAACTGACTCAGGACGAGCAATTCTGGAACGGTTGCAAAAACTGTGTGAATTACGAAATTCTGATGATGAAAGAACGTAAAAACTGTCTTTGTACAGCGATGCTGTATGTTCCGGAAAATCTGAATCAAGAGAAAAAAAAATTTGAATCTATAAATAACAACAATGAGTAAGAAAGTAGTTTTGGCATTCAGTGGCGGTTTAGATACGTCTTATTGCGCAAAATATCTGAGTGAAACTTTGGGATACGAAGTTCACGCAGTCACGATTAATACAGGAGGTTTTGATAAGGAAGATGAGGTTTCGCTTAAAGAAAAAGCGGAAAAATTAGGCGTGGCTTCTTACAGGTTTGTTGATGCTTCGGAGAAATATTATAATGATTGTGTTAAGTTTTTAATTTTTGGTAACGTTCTGAAAAACAATACTTATCCCTTGTCTGTAAGTGCAGAAAGAACCATTCAGGCGCAGACGATTGCTGAAGTTGCTTTGGAAATCGGAGCGGATGCAATTGCACACGGAAGTACGGGTGCAGGAAATGACCAAGTTCGTTTCGATTTGATTTTCCAAGTGATGTGTCCGAAAATCGAAATCATCACACCGATTCGTGATTTGAGTTTGTCTCGTGAAGATGAGATTCAATTCCTGAAAAATCACAATTACGAAATGGATTTTGATAAAGCCAAATATTCTATTAACAAAGGACTTTGGGGAACTTCCGTTGGTGGAAAAGAAACTTTGACTTCGCAAAATTATCTTCCAGAAGAAGCTTTTCCTTCACAAATCGAAAAAACAGAACCTACAAATCTGGAAATCGAATTCAAAAACGGAGAATTGTTTTCTGTGAATGGGGAAGCGTTTTCACATCCGGTTTTAGCGATTCAGAAGATTGAGGAACTGGCTTCACCTTACGGAATCGGTCGTGATATCCACGTAGGAGACACAATTGTTGGCATAAAAGGTCGAGTAGGTTTCGAGGCTGCGGCGGCGTCAATCATCATCAAAGCGCATCATTTGCTGGAGAAACATACATTGTCAAAATACCAGCAGACGATAAAATCACAATTGTCAGATTGGTATGGAAACTGGCTTCACGAAGCGCTTTTTCTTGACCCAGTGATGAGAAATATCGAGTTGTTTTTACAAGATTCTCAAAAAACTGTGAACGGAAAAGTTTTCATCACGCTTCATCCGTATCGTTTCATTTTGAATGGAATCGAGTCTGATAATGACTTGATGTCTTCAAAATTTGGAAGTTACGGCGAAGAAAATCTCGCTTGGAGTGGACAAGATGTGAAAGGTTTTACAAAAATCCTCAGCAACTCGCTCAATATCTATCATCAGGTCAATAAATTAAATTAGAATAATTGGGGCAGCTTAATCCGTCTTCCGCTCCCAATCTTTTTTGCAGACGATTTCAATTTAGATAGAACTTAAGTAAAAGCAAAAAAGGATTTCCGCTCAAGCCGGGCTGCGAGCAATTCAATGATTGAAATCTGTTAAATCAGAAAAATCTGCTAGAAAAAAATAAAAGATTTAAAAAAATTGTGACTTAAAAGCAGTTTGAAAATAAAAAAAAATCTTTGCGCTCTTTGCGTTAAAAATATTAAAAAGTAAAAATGAAAAAATCAGTCGGAATCATCGGAGCCAACGGTTATACAGGAAGCGAACTTGTTCGATTGCTGGCTTTTCATCCGAATATAGAATTAAAGTTTTTGTTTAGCCGTTCCAATTCCGGTGTTAAAATTTCGGATTTGTATCCGGATTTGGAATCGGTTTGTGATTTGGTTTTGACGAATGAAATTTCACAAGTTGATATTCTTTTCCTCTGCCTTCCACATAAAGAAAGTCAGAATTGGTTGAATGAAAATCCAATTTCCGACGAAACTTTGATTATCGATTTAGGAAATGATTTTCGATTGAAAGGAGAATTCAAAAACAGAAATTTTATCTATGGTTTGCCGGAGGTTGATTTTAATGAAATTCAGAATTCAAAAAGTATTGCCAATCCTGGATGTTTTGCAACTGCGATTCAGTTGGCGTTATTGCCTTTAGCAAAAGAAAATCTGTTGAAAGATGTTTACACGACAGGAATTACGGGTTCAACTGGCGCAGGGCAATCTTTACAGCCGACAACGCATTTCACTTGGAGAAATGACAATATTTCAGCTTACAAAACTTTGAATCACCAGCACGTTGATGAGATTTTAAAGCAAGTCAATTCGCTGAATAATCAAGAAGTAGAACTTAATTTTGTTCCGTGGCGAGGCGATTTTGCGAGAGGAATTTTCACAAGTTCTATTATTAGTTGTGATTTGGAATTAAAACAGATTTATACATTATATAAAGACTTTTATAAAGATTCGCCTTTTGTGAAAGTTTCAGAAAAACCGATTGATATGAAACAGGTTGTTAATACCAATTTCTGTGTCATCCAAATCGAAAAGCAAGGGAACAAAATAGCAATCCATTCTACAATTGACAACCTTTTGAAAGGCGCATCCGGACAAGCTGTTCAAAATATGAATATAGCCAACGGTTGGGAACAAAATTTAGGATTAAATCTAAAACCTTTAGCGTTCTAAATTTTGCGACTTAAAAGCAGTTTGAAATTTTAAAAAAAAAACTTTGCGCTCTTTGCGTTAAAATAAAAATGTAAAATGAATTTATTCAACGTATATCCACTCTTCAATATCAATCCGGTAAAAGCTCAAGGTTCTTTTCTTTGGGACGAAAACGGACAGCAATACCTCGATTTTTATGGCGGTCACGCTGTGATTTCTATTGGTCATAATCATCCAAATTATGTTCGGAAATTGAAAAATCAATTGGAGAAAATCAGTTTTTATTCCAATTCTGTGGAAAACAAAATTCAGGAAAAATTAGCTGAGAAATTAGGGAAATTGTCAGGCTACGAAGATTATTCTTTGTTCTTATGCAATTCCGGAGCGGAAGCGAATGAAAATGCTTTGAAGCTGGCTTCATTTCATAATAATAAAAAGAAAGTCATTTATTTTTCCGAATCTTTTCACGGAAGAACTTCGGCTGCAGTTGCGGTTACAGACAATCCGAAAATTGTAGCACCAGTCAACGAATCTGAAAATTTTATGAAGTGTGAATTCAATAATTCAGAAGAACTGAAAAAGATTTTCGCTGAAAATCAGAACGAAATTTCTGCAGTTATTGTGGAAGGAATTCAAGGTGTTGGCGGAATCAATTTGTTGACAGAAGATTTCATTTTAACAATTGAAACTTTGTGCAAAGAAAACGATGCAGTTTTGATTTTGGACGAAGTTCAGTCAGGTTACGGACGTTCAGGAAAATTCTTTGCTCATCAGGAATTCGATATCAAACCGGATTTGATTACAGTTGCAAAAGGAATGGGAAATGGCTTTCCAATTGGAGGTGTTTTGATTAGTCCAAAATTCCAAGCGAGTTACGGATTGTTGGGAACAACATTTGGCGGAAATCATTTGGCTTGTATAGCCGGATTAGCTGTTTTAGAAGTCATCGAAAATGAAAATTTAATTGAAAATTCTGAAAAAATCGGAGTTTATATCGAAGAAAAAATTAAAAATTTTCCTCACATCAAAAATATTAAAAGGCGCGGTCTGATGATTGGGATTGAGCTCGACCAAGCTTGCGCAGATGTCAGGAAAGAATTGCTGTTTGAGCATTTTATTTTCACCGGAAATGCCAATGACAAAAATGTTCTGCGGATTTTGCCGGCGCTCAATATTTCGGAAAAAGAATCCGATTTATTCATCAATGCTTTAGAAAAAACTTTGAAAGCAATTGACTTAAAAAAGGAAGCTTTGATAAAAAATTAAAACCACAACATTTGTCATTCCGTAGGAATCTCAATGTTTAGATTCTGACGTAATGATAAAGTGAATATTTTAAAATTGCTTAGCTGAGCGTAAGCGTCTTTGCGAACCTTAAAATATTTTCAATAATTAGTAAAAATCTTTGCGCGCTTTGTGTTCAAAAAATCTTCAAAATGAAAAATTTCACTTCAGTTTACGATATAGATAATTTGCAGGAAACCATTGCAAAAGCTTTAAAAATAAAAGAAAATCCATTAGAAAATCCAACCAAAGGCAAAGGAAAAACAATTGGTTTAGTTTTCCTTAATTCAAGTCTCAGAACAAGATTAAGTTCACAAATCGCGGCTCAGAATTTAGGATTGAATGTCTTAGTTCTCAACGCCGCACAAGAAGCTTGGAACCTCGAATTTGCTGACGGAACTGTAATGAACGGCGATACAGTCGAACACATCAAAGATGCCATTGAAGTTCTAAATCAATATTGCGATATCATTGCTGTGAGATGTTTTGCAGGAATGAAAAACAAGGAAGATGATGTGAACGAAAGTATTCTAAGCCAATTCCTAAAACACGCCAAGGTTCCTGTTGTTTCTCTGGAATCTTCGACGCGACATCCGTTGCAAAGTTTGGCGGATTGTATTACGATTAAAGAAAATTGGACAGAAACTCGAAAGCCAAAAGTCGTTTTGACTTGGGCGCCTCACATCAAACCGATTGCGCAGGCTGTCGGAAACTCGTTCACAGAATGGATGCAACAAATGGATGTTGATTTTGTAATCACAAATCCTGAAGGTTATGATTTGGATAAAAATTTCACAAAAGAAACACCTGTGATTCACAATCAGGATGAAGCTTTGAAAGATGCGGATTTTGTTTATGTAAAAAACTGGTCGTCATTTGATGATTATGCAACAATGCCAAAAGTAGATGGAGACTGGATGTTGACAAATGAAAAATTAGAATTGACAAATCAAGCGAAAGTAATGCATTGTTTGCCAGTTCGTAGAAATCTGGAATTGAGTGATGAAGTAATGGACGGAGAAAACTCAATCATCTATCAGCAGGCAAAAAACAGAATTTTTTCTGCGCAAGTTGTGTTTTCTGAAATTTTGGATGAATTAGATAAATGTTAAACACAAAGGCACAAAAGATTTTTTTTGAAAAGAATTTTAAGGCACAAAAAAATCAAAGATTTTAAAACTTTGTGCCTTAAAATACAATATTGCATAATTAGTAATCCTTGTGCCTTTGTGTAAATTATGTAAGAATTGAAAACAAAAATGCAAAAATTACATATCATAAAAATCGGAGGAAATTTAATCGATGACAAAAAATCATTGAAGGCTTTTCTTGAACAATTTTCCGAAATCGAAGGAGCAAAAATCCTGATTCACGGCGGTGGGAAATTAGCAGAGACTCTTGCTGAAAAGTTGAAAATCACACAAACGATGATTGACGGCCGAAGAATCACAAATAAAAAAACTTTGAAAGTTGTAACGATGGTTTATGCGGGAAGAATCAATAAAAATTTGGTGGCAAAACTTCAAAGTTTCGATTGCAATGCGATTGGATTCTCGGGAGCAGATGGCAACGTCATCAAAGCTGAAAAAAGACAACATCCTGAAATTGATTTCGGATTTGTTGGCGACATAGACGAAAAAAGTATCAATCAAGAATTGATTATAAATATGATAAATCTGGGTTTGGTTCCGGTGTTTTCTGCAATCACTCATGATAAAAAAGGAAATCTGTTCAACACCAACGCAGACACGATTGCCGGAACTATCGCTCAGGCTTTATCAAAACATTTCGATACAGAATTATTGTTCTGCTTCGATAAAAACGGGGTTTTGGAAAATGTAGAAGATGAAAATTCAAGCTTGAAAACAATTCATAAAGACGAATTTTTCGAATTAAAATCTAATGGAAAACTTCACAAAGGTATTTTACCGAAACTCGAAAATGCTTTCCGAGCCAAAGAAAATGGCGTTCAGAAAGTGGCTTTAATCAAAGAAGAAAAATTATCAGACCAAATAAAACTAGGAAATGAAGGAACTGAAATCTGTCTTTAGCAGAGAAGAATTAACGGAAAATGCAGTCAAATTACTGAAAAAACTCATTGCCACACCGTCTATGAGCCGAGACGAATATAATGTTTCGCTCATCATAGAAGGTTTTTTCAATGAACATCAATTGACTGTGAACCGCTTCAAAAATAACATTTGGGCAACCAACAAATATTTTGATGCAGGCAAACCTTCAATTCTTCTCAATACCCATCACGACACAGTAAAACCGAACAAAGCTTATACTTTGGATCCGTTTATTCCTGTGGAAAAAGAGGGGAAATTATTTGGTTTGGGAAGCAACGATGCAGGCGCATCTTTAGTGGCAATGGCGCAGACGTTTCTTTATTTTTATGAAGCCGAAGATTTGACTCATAATTTAGTAATTGCTTTAACGGCTGAAGAAGAAATCTCTGGTTTATATGGGATTGAAGCCTTATTTCCTCAACTTCCGAATGTAGAATTAGCAATCGTAGGCGAACCAACCAAAATGAATCTCGCCATTGCAGAAAAAGGTCTGTTGGTGATTGACGGTGAAATGACGGGAATGCCTTCTCACGCCGCGCATCCGAACAATGACAATGCGATAGTGAAATGTATGAAGGATTTGCAGAATATTTTGGATTTCAAATTTCCGAAAGTTTCAGAGTATCTGGGCGAAGTGAAAGTGACTTTGTCGGTTATCAATGCGGGAACTCAGCATAATGTGGTTCCAGAAAAATGCAATTTCACTTTGGACGTACGTGTGACAGACGAATACTCGAATCGGGAAGTTTTCGAAATCATCCAATCTCAGATGGAATCGAAATTGACGCCGAGGTCATTCCGTCTCAATTCCTCAAAAATCGATGTCAATCATCTGTTTGTTCAATCGGGATTGGCTTTGGGAAGGACAACTTACGGTTCGCCGACATCTTCCGACCAGGCGATTATTCCGTGTACATCGGTCAAGTTAGGCGTTGGAGACAGCTTGCGTTCCCACACGGCGGACGAGTTTGTTTACATCGACGAAATCCGCGAAGGCATCGATATTTACATCAAAATATTAGAAAAAGTTCTTTAACAGAAGTTAGAATTGAGATTTTAGAAACTAGAAAACCATTTGGAATCTAACTTCTAATATCTAAAATCTAATTTCTAAAAAATTATTAAAATGAAAAAAATTTGGCAAAAAGATAATATAAAAACCAATGATTTGGTTAACCAGTTTACGGTTGGTAAAGACTTGGATTTTGACGATAGATTAGCAAAATACGATGTATTAGGTTCTGTTGCCCACGCCAAAATGCTGGCGGAAGTTGGTTTGATTCGTTTGGATGAAGAGCAGGATATTGTTGCGGTTTTAGACGAAGTTCTTATAGACATCGAAAAAGGAAGTTTCGAAATCGATAAAACAGCAGAAGACATCCATTCTCAAATCGAAACGATTCTCATCGAGGAACTCGGAGAAACAGGAAAAAAAATCCACACTGCAAGGTCAAGAAACGACCAGGTTTTGACGGATATCAAACTTTATCTGTTAGATGAAATCAGAGAAGTTACAGAATTGACAGATTCATTTTTCCAAATTCTAAAAGACAAAGCGAATCAGCATAAAAATGTTTTGTTACCAGGTTACACGCATTTGCAGGTTGCGATGCCTTCGTCTTTTGGTTTGTGGTTTGGCGCTTATGCAGAATCTTTGGTTGACGATTTAGAATTATTATTTGCAACGAAAAATATCATCAACAAAAATCCTTTAGGTTCGGCTGCGGGTTACGGTTCGTCTTTCCCGATTGACAGAGAAAGTACAACCTATAAATTAGATTTCAGAACACTTAATTATAATGTAGTTTACGCTCAAATGACACGTGGGAAGTCTGAAAAGTTATTGGCTAATTCTTTGTCGGTTTTAGCTGGAACTTTGAGCAAGTTTTCTTATGATGTTTGTCTTTATTTAAGTCAAAATTTTGACTTTATCAGTTTTCCGAAAGAATTTACAACAGGAAGTAGCATTATGCCTCACAAGAAAAATCCAGATATTTTCGAATTGGTAAGAGCGAGATGCAACAGAATTCAGGCATTGCCAAATGAGTTGATTCTGTTGACTAATAATTTGCCATCGGGTTATCACAGAGATTTGCAATTGACAAAAGAAATCCTTTTTCCTGCCATCGATTCTTTAAAAGAATGTCTCGAAATTTTGATTTACACGCTTCCGAACATCGAAGTGAAAGATAATATTTTGGATGATGAAAAATACAAATACATCTTCAGTGTAGAAAAAATCAACGAAGAAGTTAAGAATGGAAAATCATTCCGTGATGCTTATATTCAAATCGGTCAGGAAATTGAAAATAATTTTTTTGAATACGATTATAAAGAATTGAATCATTCTCATCAGGGAAGTTTAGGAAACCTTTGCCTTGATGAAATCGAATATCAATTCAATAAAGTGAGAGATAAACTGTTGGGATAATTGTTAATTATGAAAATTAATCATTAACAATTAACCATTGACAATTAACCATTAACCAGTAAATCAGTCTAGCTTAAACTTAGTCGTCTTTTTAACTTCGGCTAAAACAATAGAACTGTGATATTGACCGATGTTAGGACCGTTGGAGATTATATTGACCGTAAAATTATTATAAGAATTGATATCACTCGCAAGAATCTTCAACATATAATCATATTCGCCGGAAAGACTGATGATTTCCTGTACTTCATCGTATTTGGAAATATAATCTTCGAATTCTTTAAGTGTTTTTTGAGATTGTTCTTTCAGACGAATATTACAATAAACCACGATGTTGATGCCAAGTTTTTCTCGGTTCAAAATCGCAACATATTTTTCTACAACACCTTGTTTTTCAAGGTTTTTGATGCGTTCGTAAGTTGGCGTAAAAGTGAGTCCGATTTTTTCGGAAATTTCTTTTACAGATAATGTAGAATCCTCTTGTAGAAGCGAAAGTATTAATTTGTCTTTTTTATCCAATCCCATAATGGCAAATCATTCTTTCAAATGTAAAGAAAATTTTTGATTGTAAAAATTTTAGAGCAGAAGTTCATTCATTTAACATAAAAAAATTATGAATAAGATTTCATAATATAGAAAATATTGGTATCTTTGCACCCAATGAATCTGGTACAGAATTTAGCGACAAAAACAATTGGCAAGTTTGCCGACAACAACAATATTTTTTATATTTAACGAAGTCTTTTTAGGCTTCGTTTTTTTTATTTAAAAATTTGAGATATGATTAAGCTTTCCCGCACATCTACAGAAAGTATAGAGAAAATTTTGCAAGAAGCGCAGCAATTTGCAGATGGAAAAATCAGCAAAATTGATGGCGATGTTTTCGCCGCAAACCTCTTTTTTGAGAATAGCACAAGAACCAAAACAAGTTTTGAGGTCGCTCAGAAAAAACTGGGACTTCAGGTTATCGATTTTGAAGTGGATAAAAGCTCGATTGCTAAAGGCGAAACAATGTTGGATACGATAAAAACTCTGGAAGCCATTGGTGTAGATGTCGCAGTTATAAGACATTCGGAAAAACGTTATTATGATGCGTTGCAGGATGCAAAATTGAGTATCGTGAATGCAGGCGATGGCGTAGGAAGTCATCCTTCACAAGCTATTTTGGATGCGTTGACAATTATTCAGGAATTTGGGAAAATTGAAGGTCTTAAAATCGGAATCGTTGGCGATGTGAAACACAGCCGTGTTGCGAATTCTGATGCAGGATTATTCAGAAGATTAGGAGCGAAAGTTTATTTCTCAGGACCAGAATTCTGGTTTGATGAAGGAATGCTGGTTAACGGAACTTATTTGCAGTTTGATGATCTTGTGAAAGAAGTGGACGTTTTGATTTTGTTGAGAATCCAGCACGAACGTCACGAGAGAAACTTCAATTTCAAATCTGAAGATTATTTGAAGAAATTCGGTTTGACAAAGGAAAGAGAAGCGAAGATGAAACCGACTTCAATCATTATGCATCCAGCGCCAATCAACAGAGGCGTGGAAATTGATTCGGAATTGGTTGAATGCGAAAGGTCGAGAATTTTCAAACAAATGCAAAACGGCGTTTTTGCCAGAATGGCAATCCTTAAATATGATTTAGAAAACAGAGGATTCCGATTCATCGACTCCAAAAATTAAAATATTTATTCACGCTTTCGGGCGTGTTTTTTTTGAGTAAAAATCGAAATAAAGAGACAAGATAAAAGAAAAAAGAGCCAAGAGAAGTCTAAAATCTGGAATCTTGATTCTTGAATCTAAAAAAGTAAAAATGAAAAAGAAATTAATATTAGAATCCGGCGAAGTTTTTCACGGAACGGGATTCGGAGCAGAGCAGGAAACTGCTGGAGAAGTGGTTTTCAACACAGGAATGACGGGTTATCAGGAACTGATTTCTGACCCGAGTTATTGCGGACAAATCGTTTGTATGACTTATCCTTTGATTGGAAATTACGGAATTAATCGTGATGATTACGAAAGCATCGAACCTGCAATCAAAGGTTTGATTGTGAAAGAATTGTGCGACTTGCCTTCCAATTTCAGAACTCAAATCACATTGGATGAGCTGTTCAAAAAGAAAAATTTATCAGGAATTTCTGGAATCGATACTAGAAGATTGACTAGAATCCTTAGAAATAAAGGCGTTGAGAAAGGAAAAATCGTAAATGCTGATGCTGATGAAAATGTAGTTATTGCAGAACTGAAGTCAAGAACTTTTCCTACAAATCAAGTAGAACAGGTTTCCACAAAGACTTCTTATGCAAGCCCGGGTAGAGGTTTTAAAGTAGTTTTGGTAGATTTCGGTTCCAAATTGGGAATTATCCGCGAATTGTCTCAAAGAAACTGTGACATCATCGTGGTTTCTCACGATACAACAGCAGAAGAAATTCTATTAATGGATCCAGACGGAATTATGCTTTCCAACGGTCCCGGCGACCCAGAAGATAATGCGGAAGCTTTGGTAATGATTCAGAAATTACTGGGAAAAGTTCCAATTTTTGGGATTTGTTTAGGTCATCAGTTGATTGGTTTGGCTTGTGGTGCAAAAACTTACAAACTGAAATTCGGGCACAGAGGTGGAAATCATCCTGTTTTGGATTTAGAAAAAAATAAAGTAGCGATTACTTCTCAAAATCACGGTTATGCGATTGATCAGGAATCTTTGAAGAATACAGATTTAGTAGAAACGCATATCGCTTTGAACGACAGAACGAATGAAGGAGTAAAGCACAAAATTCATCCTTGTTTCTCAGTTCAATACCATCCAGAAGCAAGTCCAGGACCGGAAGATGCCAATTATCTTTTTGATGAGTTTGTTGAATTGATGGAAAATTTTAAAAAGTAAAATTATTTTGAAATCCCTTTTTCTAGCTTTAACTGCGAGTATTCTATTAAGCTGTAACACGACAAAAGTTGCTGAGAAGGAACAATTGTCTCACAAGATTGACAGTTTGATTCAGACTAAAAATCCGAGAGCATTTAATGGAGTGGTTGTGATTACAAAAGATGGAAAAAACGTTTATGAAAAAGCTTACGGATTTTCAAATATTGACAATCAAACAAAGCTTACTCTTGAGGATAAATTTTCATCAATGTCTATTGCAAAACAGATTACAGCGACTTTGGTAATGTTGGAAGTTGAAAAAGGAAACATCAATCTTAATCAGCCAATTAATACTTATCTGAAAGATTTGAAATACGATTGGGCAAATAAAGTGACTGTTCATCATCTTTTGAACAATTCATCAGGAATCGATGCTTGGGAATTAAAAGATGAACTGCTTTTTGAGCCAGGAACTCAATTCAGATATTCGAATATTGGTTATGGAACGCTTGGAAGAATCTTGGAAAGTGCAACCGAAAAATCTTACGAGCAATTGGTTACCGAGATTTTCGCCAAGTATGGACTGAAAAACTGTTTTTATCCTAACTCGGAAAATCAAAAAAAACTGGTTAACAGCTTTGCGATTACGAAAAACGGGACGAAGTTGGTTAAAGAATTTCCTTACTCATCGGAGCTTTATCCAGGAAGTCATTTGATTGTCACTGCCAGAGATTTGGCAAAATGGAATAACCTTCTCCATAACGGAAAAATTCTGAAAAACGAAAGTTATCAGAAAATGATTAATTATTCTATTACCAATATTCATACGCTTTTCAGTGAGAAAGAAATTGGTTACGGCTACGGATTAAGAATTAATGATAAAGCAGGCGTTTTTGAAATCGGGCATACGGGATTTTCTCCACCAGCTGGATTTACAGCAGTTAATTTATATTATCCTGAGAAAAAAGTTTCGGTCACAGTATTGGAAAATCAAGCGACAGATGATTTTGATATCGCTTATTATTTTGAACAGAAAATCAGAAATATGGTTATCAAAAGTGACCTTGTAAAATAAAATTTGAAAATTCTGTCATTCAGAACGGAGCAAAGCGGAGTGAAGAATCTCAGAGATTCCTCGTGCCTCGGAATGACAAATAATGTAAAAAAGTAAAATAATAAATCTTCTGACGTCCATCATTGGACTTCGGACAAAAAATTAAAATGAAAAGAACAGATATACAAACAATTTTAGTAATCGGCTCAGGTCCAATCATTATTGGTCAGGCTGCAGAATTTGATTATTCGGGAACACAAGCTTGCCTTTCTTTGAAGGAAGAAGGCTACAAAGTGATTTTGATTAATTCCAATCCTGCGACGATAATGACGGATGTGGAGATTGCCGACAAAGTTTATATTGAACCGATTTCTTTGGAATTTGTTTCCAGAATCATTCGCAAAGAACGTCCAGATGCACTTCTTCCGACTTTGGGAGGACAAACCGGACTGAATATGGCGGTTGAATTACAGAAATCCGGAATTCTTGAAGAATGTAAAGTAGAAGTTCTGGGAACGAAACTTTCAGCAATTAATCAGGCAGAAGACAGAGATTTGTTCCGAGAATTGATGCGAGAACTGAACGAACCTGTTCCAGAATCTGACATCGTAACCACTGTTGAGGGAGCTTTGGACTTTGCTAATAATTTGGGTTATCCTGTAATTGTTCGTCCTGCTTTTACAATGGGAGGAACCGGCGGTGGAATTGCTTCCAACGAAACAGAACTTCGTGAAATCGCTGAATTAGGATTGAAACATTCGCCTGTAACGCAATGTCTGATAGAAAGGTCAATCGCTGGTTTCAAAGAAATCGAATATGAAGTGATGCGTGATTCCAATGACAATGCCATCGTGGTCTGTAATATGGAAAACATCGACCCGGTTGGAGTTCACACG
This sequence comes from Epilithonimonas sp., assembly GCF_036780765.1. Taxonomy (GTDB): domain Bacteria; phylum Bacteroidota; class Bacteroidia; order Flavobacteriales; family Weeksellaceae; genus Epilithonimonas. The sequence continues at coordinate 12,949 of NZ_DAIQCG010000012.1, read as the reverse complement.
GGAGATTCGATTGTGGTTGCTCCTTCGCAGACACTTTCTGATAGAGAATATCAGTTACTGAGAAACGCTTCTCTAAAAATCATCAGAGCTTTAGGAATCGAAGGTGGATGTAATGTTCAACTGGCATTAGACCCGCATTCATTCAATTATTATATTATCGAAGTGAATCCGAGAGTTTCTCGTTCATCTGCTTTGGCGAGTAAAGCAACAGGTTATCCGATTGCAAAAATTGCGGCGAAAATTGCTGTTGGTTTGACATTGGACGAAATCAAAAATCCGGTTACAGGAACTTCTTACGCTTGTTTCGAGCCAGCTTTGGATTATGTAGTGACTAAGTTTCCGAGATTCCCATTTGATAAATTTGAAACGGCTGACAGAAGATTATCAACACAAATGAAAGCGACTGGAGAAGTGATGGCGATCGGAAGAAACTTCGAAGAGTCTTTGCAAAAAGCGATTCGTTCTTTGGAAACAGGAATCCGTCATTTAGGATTAAAGAAAAAACAAGCAGAAGCTTTAACAGCAGAAGAAATCGAAAGAAGAATCCGAGTTTGTGATGACGAAAGATTATTTATCATCGGTGATGCTTTACGAAGAGGTTACGATTGGGAACAGATTGTAGAATGGAGCAAAATTGATAAATTCTTCATCTGGAAAATCAAAAAACTGATTGATTTCGAAACGACAATCAAAGACAATAAATTCAATAAAGACATTCTTCTCGAAGCTAAGAAATTAGGTTTCGCAGATTTGAATATCGCACATCTTTGGGAAATCACTCAAAAAGAAGTGTTCCAATTCAGAAAAGACAACGGAATAATGCCGGTTTACAAAATGGTGGACACTTGCGCCGCGGAATTTGAATCAGAAACGCCTTATTTCTACGGAACCTACGAAGAAGAAAACGAAAGCATAGTTTCTGAAAAAGAGAAAATCATCGTTTTAGGTTCTGGTCCAATCAGAATCGGACAAGGTGTTGAATTCGATTATGCAACGGTTCACTCGGTTTGGGCGATTCAGCAGATGGGTTACGAGGCGATTATCATCAATTCAAATCCTGAAACAGTTTCTACGGACTTCTCGATTTCGGATAAATTATACTTCGAACCTTTGGCGGAAGAAGATGTGATGAACATCATCGAACTTGAAAAACCAAAAGGAGTTGTGGTTCAGTTCGGAGGACAAACAGCCATTAATTTGGCAGATAAATTGGCGGCTCACGGTGTCCAGCTTTTGGGAACTTCGCTCGAAGATTTGGACAGAGCAGAGAATAGAGATAAATTCGAGAAAGCACTTCAGGATTTAGGAATTCCGCAACCGCTTGGTAAAACTTCGACTTCCAAAGAAGAAGCGATTGTAATTGCCAACGAAATTGGTTATCCGGTTTTGGTTCGTCCAAGTTATGTTTTGGGAGGACGTGCGATGGAAATCGTTTATAATGAGAAAGAACTCGCTCATTATATGGAAAATGCGGTGGATGCAAGTCCGGAACATCCGGTTCTGATTGACCGTTATCTGACTGGAAAAGAAGTGGAAGTGGATGCGATTTCTGACGGAGAAACAGTTGTGATTCCGGGAATTATGGAGCATATCGAAAGAGCGGGTGTTCACTCCGGAGACTCTATTGCGGTTTATCCGCCTCAAACTTTGACAGAAATTCAAATTAAAACGCTTGAAGATTATACCATAAGATTAGCAAAAGGTCTGAATGTCATAGGATTAATGAATATCCAATACGTGATTTCCAACGGCGAAGTTTTCGTAATCGAAGTGAATCCGCGTTCGTCGAGAACCGTTCCTTTTTTATCGAAAATCACCGATGTTCCGATGGCAAACTTGGCAACAAAAGCAATTCTTGGAACACAACTGAAAGATTTGGGCTACAAATCAGGATTGGTTCCAAACAAAGAAGGCGTTTATGTGAAAGTTCCGGTTTTCTCTTTCAGCAAATTGACTAAAGTGGATATCTCTCTCGGCCCAGAAATGAAATCGACGGGAGAAGTGATGGGAAAAGATTTGACGCTGGAAAAAGCTTTGTACAAAGGATTAATCGGCGCTGGAAGAAAAGTTCCAACGCACGGTTCTATCTTGTTTACAGTATCAGATTCAGATAAAGAAGAAGCTTCTGAATTGGCAAAACGTTTCAATAACGCAGGTTTCCGAATCTGGGCAACAGAAGGAACTGCGAAATACTTCGAGGAAAAAGGAATCCAGACAAAAATCGGTTACAAAATCGGGGAAGAAGATGTGAACTTGATAGATTTAATTCAGAAAGGTAAAGTACAATACGTTGTGAATACGACTACGAAAGGAAAACAATCAGAAAGAGACGGTTTCCAAATCCGAAGAATGTCTGTAGAAAACGGTGTTCCTTGTCTGACATCAATGGACACAGTAGAAGCAATTCTGAAAGTGATTGAAAGTATGACCTTTAAGATGGAGGCGATGTAGTTTTCAAATTTATAAAAAATGAAAAGCGAAAGATTAGTCTTTCGCTTTTTTTTAGGGATATTTTTCAGGGTTTTGTGCAGTGTGGAAGACTCTTGCTATTAAAATAGTATCTTCTTTTTTATTAACAGAGAAAATATTAAAAATGGATATTTTGATAATGGTTTCGCTCTGAATTCCTTAAACCAAATTTTAAAATAAGGATTATCAGAAATTACTTTTATTGATTTTCTAAAGTCCTTAATAAAATTATCCGCAATTTTTTTGCTTGCATTTTCCAGATAATATAAGTATGAATTTTCTAAATCTGATTTCGCTTCGTCTAAAATAATGACTTTAAATGCCATATTTTTCACTCATTTCATTCAGGAAAATATTGATTTCCGTATGTTCGGAATAAGGTCGTTCTTTTATTTTCGAAAGACTTTTTTTTGTTCTTCAGAAAGTTCGAAATTATGTTCTTTATTATTATCAATTTCAGATGAATAAGCGGAAATTCTTTCCAGAACTTCTTTTGGAACTGTTTTTAATTTGTCTGTAATTTCCTGATATAGAGTTTGATTTGAAATGTCCATTATTTATATTTTTATCAAAATTAATAAAATTAATCTATCAGAATTAAAATTGTATTTTTGAATTAAATAATAATCTATGAAACTGTCACACATTTTATCTCTAGGGATTTTCTCAACACTCCTATTTTCCTGCGCGACTGTGCACGACAGACTGAACACGGGAACTATTGTAAGAGATTGTACTGGAAAGTATCTGAGAGTTGCAGAGAATGAAGATTATCTAATTTGTAATGCCGAAATTCTTGAGTCTAAAAAAGATGGCGAAAAAGTGTCACTTGTTTTTGATTACACCAAAGAATGCAAATAAAGAGATGGCAAAATTATGTGTATGATGTATCACGAAAACAAAGGAATGATAAGAGTCAAAAGCGTCAAATAAACTTTGAAATAAATAGAAACCTCAACATTTGTTGAGGTTTTTTGTTTTTTAATTATTTCTTTAAAAGATTAATACTAACGGTTGCCAGTTCAGAATCCGGAAATTTCTTGAAAAGATTCGTGTCTGGTTCTAAACCAGATTCTTTACAAATTCTGTGGAAAACATCAACTTCAACAATATATTGGTCGGAAAATCCGTGTGTTGCATCATAAGCTGTTGCAGCTGTTAATCCAAGATTCTTTGAAGTGATTTCTGGCGGAAGGGTATGCAATTCTATCAATAATAACCCGAATTTCTCTACATAAGGTGTCCATTTTTTTAAGTGATTCAGAAGATTTTCTTCCACGTCTTTGTTGGATAATCTTTTTCCTCGGAATGCAAAAGCGCCTGTTGATGTGCTGAATCTATCAGAATTAATATCCAGAACCTCTTCCCAAATCCTGTTATGGTCAAGGAAAGTTCTGATGTTCAGCAAATCGCCTAAACCAATATTATAATCTGATTGTAAATCTTCGGCCAGTTGTTTTGGATTTCCAATGTCGCCCCAAATCACTTTTGCCCAAATATCATTTTTAATCAAATTGGCTCTTGTCACTTTCAACGCAGCCTGATTATAATCTGCACCAACCAAAAACAACGGATGTTCTTCCAAATGTTTTCCACGCAACGTTTGTCTTTCTATAATATCGTAAAGATGTTGCAAAAGCGCACCATTTCCGCAACCCATATCCAAAATTCCTTTTGGTTGCTCATGTAAAGGACGGTTGAAAATCTCAATAATAAATTCATCAATCACTTTAAAATAAGTCAAATGTGCGCCGCCACTTCCCCAAACATTCATTTCACGGTTCACGTGGATTTCGTCTTCGCCATCTTCAATTTCTCGAATTTCTGAGGCTTGTCCGAAGATCAGATTATCTAATTTTGAAAACATCGGAAGATAAGAAACGGTTACGCCATAAGCAGTGGCGCGTCTTGCAAAGAATAGTCCCGTTTCTGTGAATTGGAAGTTTTTTCCTTTTTTCGAAAACCAACCAAGTTCAGAAAGGTAGTCAAGGATTTTTCCAAAATATTCAGGGTTTTTATGGAATTCTTCTGCGCTAAAACTTGCTTCCATAAAGTATTTATGAAACATTCCACTCATTCCCAGTTTGATGATGATTGGTCCGACTAAAGCACCTTCAATATGTTTTTGGATTTGATAATTGAGAGACGATTCGTCTTTGTCTTCATTCAGAAAAGATTTGTATTTCTCAAAAATATCAATCCATTTTTTGCAGAGATTTTCGGTGAGTTCTTTAGAATTAATGACATCGAAATCCGCCAAAAACTCTGCTAAATCAATATAAATGTTTTGATGAGAAAAAGCTTCTTTTGTTTTTGTGTTTTTTGAGATTTTTACAACATCAGATTCGTTATTCAAATTATAATTCAGAAAACCTTGTGAAGCCAAAACTCGCAATGCAACATTCAAATAACCTTCGTTAGTTTCAAATTTTTCATTGATTTCAGAAAGTTCCAGATTATCATTAGCTTGAATAAAATCCAGTACTTTTTTCTTCGACAAAGCCGAAATCACAGGTGCTGTCACGATACCGTCCAAATGTCTGAAAATAGATTCACGAAGTTTTCTCTTATCCATAAAACTGTTGATTTTGTGTTTTGGAAGATAAAAATTTTCCTTTAATCTTAGCAAAGAAAAAAATACTTGTTCATTTTTCGGTTGTTTTCCAAGATGCTGTGAAATTAACTTTGTCAAAAAATAATATGACAAAGATTCAAGATTTTAAAAATTTGCATCTAAACGAAGAACCGCTTTTAATTGGAAATGTCTGGAATGTGCAAAGTGCGAAAGTATATGAAAGTTTAGGTTACAAAGCTATTGCAACTTCTAGTTCTGCGGTTGCGCATAGTTTGGGTTATGAGGATGGAGAGCAGATGTCTTTTGAAGAATATTTTTACATTATCGAAAGAATTATAAAATCAGTTTCGATTCCGTTGTCTGTTGATTTAGAATCTGGTTATGGCGATAATGTTGAGCGAATTATAGAAAATATCTCAAGACTTTCAGAAATTGGAGTGGTTGGAATTAATTTAGAAGATAGTTCTATAATTAATGGAAATCGACAATTATTAGATAAAGAAGTCTTTTCTGAAAAACTGAAAGCTATTATTTTTGGATTAAAGAAAAAGGGATTAGAAATGTTTATCAATATCAGAACAGATACATTTCTATTAGGTTTAGAAAATGCTTTGAATGAAACTTTAGAGAGAATTAAAGTGCTTGAAGAACTTAATGTTGATGGCGTTTTCGTACCTTGTATTACTTTAGAAAAAGATATTGAAGCCGTTACAAAATCTACCAATCTTCCAATAAATGTAATGTCTATGAAAGATTTGCCTAATTTTGAAATGCTTCAGAAATTGGGTGTTAAAAGAATTTCGTCAGGGAATTTTTTAAATGATTATATTTATGAAAATTTGAAAGAAATCAATCAAGAGATTATTTCAAAACAAGATTTTTCACCAGTGTTTTTATAAATTATGGAACTTACGGAAACAATAATGTATCAGGCGTCTTTTGAGAAAAATCCCGAATTCGAAGGGGTTTTTTGGATGGGTGTGAAAACGACAGGAATTTTCTGTCGTCCAACTTGTACTGCAAGAAAACCGAAACCTGAAAATGTCGAGTTCTTTGATACTACAAAAGATGCAATCTTGAAAGGTTACAGACCTTGCAAAGTTTGTAAACCATTAGAAAATCCTGATGAAACACCTGAGGAAATCCTGAAACTAATGGATGATTTATCTGCTGACCCAAGTTTGAAATTCAAAGATGTTGATTTGGTTGAAAGAGGATTGCAACCTGCGACTGTGAAACGTTGGTTTTTGAAACATCACGGGATGACTTTTCACGCTTTTCAAAGGATGTTTAAGATTAATTCGGCTTTTAAGAAATTGCAACAGGGCGAGAATGTTCTAGATGTGGCTTTGGACAATGGCTATGAAAGTTTGAGCGGTTTCAATGAAAGTTTCAAATCAATCTTTGGAACTTCTCCTAAAAACTCAAAAATGGAAAAAATTGTTGACCTCAAAAGAATCGAAACACCGCTTGGAACAATGATAGCCTGTGCGAATGAAAATGGAATCTGTATGCTGGAATTTTCCGATAGAAAATCTTTATCAAAAGAGCTGGAAGATATTTCAAAATATTTCAAAGCTAATATTGTTCAAGGCGAGAATCCTCATTTCAAAACTTTGGAAAAAGAATTAGAAGAGTATTTCGAAAGAAAACGATTTGATTTTACGGTTCCGCTTGCTCCGGTTGGGACAGATTTTCAGAAAAATGTTTGGGAAAACCTCAGAACCATTCCTTACGGAACTACGAGAAGTTACCAGCAGCAAGCCGATATTCTAGGCAATCCAAAAGCGGTGAGAGCAGTTGCCAATGCGAATGGACTTAATAAAATTTCCATAATCATTCCTTGTCACAGAGTGATTGGTACTAATGGAACTTTGACTGGTTACGGCGGCGGAATCTGGCGAAAACAAAAATTATTGGAATTGGAGCAAGCGATTCTTTTTTAATTTAATATTCAAAATTTATTATTTTGAATATGCTAACTTTGAATTATCAACGATCAACCAGATGAACATCCAGCCAATATTAGAGAACGACTTTGTAAGATTAGTTCCATTAGCAGAGAATGATTTTGAGCAATTGTTCGAAGTTGCTTCTGACCCAAAGATTTGGGAACAACATCCGAATAAAGACCGATACAAAAAAGAGGTTTTCGAAAACTTCTTCCTAGCTGCAATGGAAAGTAAAAGTGCGTTCAAAATCGTAGAGAAAAATACGGGAGAGATTGCCGGAAGTACAAGATTTTATGATTATAATCCGGAAGATAATTCGATTTTCATTGGTTATACATTTTACGCTACGAAATTCTGGGGTTCGAAACTGAATCCACAAGTTAAAAAGCTGATGCTGGATTACATTTTCCAATTTGTAAATAAAGTTAATTTCCACGTTGGAAAAGATAATATTCGCTCTCAAAAAGCGATGGAAAAGTTAGGTGCAAAAAAGGTAGATGAAGTGATTGTTGCTTATGCTTATGAACCAGAAAGACTGAATGTCGTTTTTGAAATCACTAAATCTAAATGAATTTATAAATCCAATAAACTAGAAAGATGAAAAAATACAGAATCCAAGCCAGCCCATTTGTTGTTCCTACCACAGATGGAAAACTGATAGAGGAACATTGGGGAAATTCTACCAGAAACTCAGAGATTTCTATTGCCCATATGATTGCGCCACCCAATTGGAGCGAGCCACATCAGACGCCGGAGTTTGATGAGTTTACATTAATAATATCGGGAAAAAAACATTTTGAGATAGATGGCGATTCTATAATTCTGGAAAAAGGTCAAAGTATTTTGATAGAAAAAGGTGCCAGAGTCCGCTATTCTAATCCTTTTAAAGAACCATGTGAGTATATTGCGATTTGTCTGCCTGCTTTTTCTATGGATTTGGTAAATAGAGAATCATTTTAAATATTTTAAAATGATTAAAGATATATTTTAAACATTAACCTCTGATTGTAAATCTATTATCTTTCATCTATTTACATCACCAACTCTTCGAACAATCTGTCAAACGTTTTGTTCAAATCGTTGCTCGCACCAGGATGTGGTCTGGATGTTTGAATGATAGAACTTTTTACAGCAGTAAGCCAGCGGAAACGTTCAGGGATTTCAAGCTGAGCAATAGAGCCAGCGGATTTTTCACCTTTGGCAATACTGACAAAAGATTCCAGATGTTTTTTCACATCCTCATAATCTATTTTCGAATGGATGACACGAAACTTCTCTTCACAAAGATGAATTTTTACCTGAATGAATTTTTCTCTCTTGGAAAACATGATTAATCCAACGTTGAAGAACTCTTCCCGTTCAGGCTTCGGAACCAGACGGATTACCGCGTACTCATATAACTTTTGCTCTTGCATTTTTGGCTTCATTTAAAAAGTTATCAGAATTGTCACGTCTCAGAATTAGAAATTGGAAATACACATCTTTGATTTCAGTTGGAGTTAAATCTGTATCGTTCCAATGCAACCAATCTTCAGGAATCAGTTCTACAATCTCCCTCAAAACAGCATCTGTCAATATCGCTTTGAATCGTTCATTCACTTCATCCAATTCTGAAGCTTGTGGCAGGAGAACGTGATCTTTTATCATCGCAAAAGGACTTACAGCGTTTTTCTCCCAGTTGTCCCAGTTGTGATGGAAGTATAAAGAAGCGCCGTTGTCGATGAGCCAAAGTTCCTGATGCCACATCAGCATATTGGTATTACGGAAAGTACGATCGATATTAGTAAGGAACGCATCCAGCCAGACAATCTCAGAAGATAATTTAGGATCGATTTTTACCGCGCCGGGATCATAAGTAATGGCACCGGAAAGGTAATGCAGCGCAAGATTTAGTCCGCAGCTGTTTTTTAATAAATCCTGGATTTCTTCATCGGCTTCACTTCTTCCAAAGTCCTCAGAAAGATTAGCAAAAACCAACTCCGGAATACGAAATCCTAAAATTTGAGAAACCTTGCCTCCAATCAATTCAGAAATTAATGCTTTCACGCCGTGTCCGGCACCTCGGAACTTCAGCACATATTTGAAGTCATCGTCAGCTTCTGCAAGCGCTGGCAAAGAACCGCCTTCTCGCAACGGCAAAATATATCTGGTAACCGTCACGGTTCTCAATGATAGATCCAATTTGAAATTTTTTGTAAAAATAGGGATTTATAAAAGAATTTGTATGAATTGTATTTCAGAACAAGATATACCACTTTCAGAAGATTTTTTTATACAAACAAGAGACTAGTTTTAGAATTATTACTGGGATAATTATGCTTGTCTTGAATTTGTTATGACAGAATAATAGGAAGATATTTAATCAAATTTAAATTTTTCCAGTTCATTAAGTCAAAGTAACTATTGTTATGTTGCTGATAATCAATAGTGTTAATTTGTAAAATCATTTGTCCACCCCTTTGTCCACCCCTTTATAAGATATTTGATTAATGGGTTTGTTACATTTACAAAATCATGTTAATGATACAGTTGTAATTAATTGTTTATTGTGTTACTTGTTTTTAGGTAATTTACATTAAAATCAAATATTTATTGATTTTGTATTATGTAATTAATTACACATGTGAAGAATGCGTCTGGATATGTTGCTATCATTGAATTTAATTCAAAACTATTATAAATAACCTCAAAAATGATATATATGAGAAATTTTTACAGAAAAATTGGCATTCTCGTAATTGTGTTTTGGACAAAATTAATTTTTGCACAAAGCTATACGCAGAATTTTGATGACATTACTACACTTGCTGGCGAAGGTTGGGTGATACAAAACAACAGTACACCAGTAGGTTCACTCGGTTGGTTTCAAGGTACTGCTACAACTGCAACACCAACTCCAGGACCTTTTAACTCTTATAATGGAGCAACTAATTCCTACATCGCAGCTAATTTTAACAGTACAGGAAATACAGGAACTATTTCCAACTGGTTAATAACGCCCAACAGAACCTTGAGAAATGGAGATGTTTTTAAATTTTATACGAGAAAACCGACCATTAATGCAGGACAGACAGATTATCCTGACCGATTAGAAGTAAGGATGAGTACTAATGGAGCGAGTACAAATGTTGGAGTTGGTGCAACTGCTGTAGGGGATTTTACTACATTATTACTTAGTATCAATCCTACTTTGGTTGCAAACATTTATCCACAAGTTTGGACGCAGTACACTATTACCGTTTCTGGTTTGCCTGCACCCATATCAGGACGTATTGCTTTTCGATATTTTGTAACAGGTGCTGGTGCTTTAGGAACTAATTCAGATTATATAGGCATTGATAATGTAGTCTATACGCCTTATGTTTGTCCAGCTTTTACAATGACACCAGGGGGAGCTCTAACAGGAGGATTTGCGGGAGTTGCTTATAGTACTACGCTTTCCCAAACAGGTGCTTTGGGATCACCAAATTTTGCTATTATGGCCGGATCAGTTCCTCCGGGATTATCATTATCTTCCTCGGGAATTATTTCAGGAACGCCTGCTGCTACTGGAACATTTATTTTTACGGCAAGAGTTAATGATGCCAGTGGATGCTCAGCTTTTCAGAATTATTCTATTACTGTACAATGTCCGTCAAACCCGATAACCATGGCTGATTTTCCAATTCTTTGTAGCAATGGTAGTGTATATACTTTAATAGGAGCTTTTCCTACAGGCGGAACTTATAGCGGAACAGGCGTGAGTGGAGGTAAATTTGATCCAGCAGCGGGTACGCAAATTATTACATATAATTATATAGATCCTTATGGCTGTACGTATTTCAGTAGTAAAACTATAACAGTTAATCCTGAACTAAATATTACGACCCAACCGATTGCAAGTACAATCTGTGCAGGTTCTGATACAACATTTACAGCCGTCGCAAGCAATGCTACAGGCTATCAGTGGCAGGTAGATACAGGTTCTGGCTTTACAAATATCATCAACTCTCCATTATATTCGGGAGCAACGACATCAAGCTTAACTATTACAGGAGCAACTGCCGATATGACTGGTTATGTTTATCGTGTAGTAATTTCAGGCTCTACGGGATGCAGTCCTAAAAATTCAAATAGTGCAGCCTTAACCGTTATTCCTGCTCCGTTAATTACTACCCAGCCTATTGCAAGTACGATCTGTGCAGGTTCTAATACAACATTTACCGCTGCTGCAAGCAATGCTATAGGCTATCAATGGCAGGTTGATACAGGTTCTGGCTTTACAAATATCAGCAACACAGCACCATATTCCGGAGCAACGACATCAAGCTTAACTATTACAGGAGCAACTGCCGCTATGACCGGTTACATATACCGAGTTTTGGTAACTGGACTGTGTACGCCTGCTGCTGCCTCAAATAATGCAGCTCTGACTGTATCATCGGTAACTGGGTCTATAACTAAAACCGATATTAGTTGTAATGGAGGTTCTAATGGATCGATATTTCTGACACCTTCTGGAGGCGTTTTGCCATATACTTTTGAATGGAATGATGGTGTGAAAACCAAAGATAGGACAGGTCTTACCCCAGGAGTTTATACAGTAACTATAAAAGATGTTAATGGTTGTACTGGTGTTACTTCTGCGACTATAGCCGAGCCAACAGCATTAGTAGCCACAGCAGGAACAATTACCAACGTTGCTTGTAATGGTAGCGCAACAGGTTCAGCTACAGTTAATGTTACTGGTGGAACAGGTAGTTATACCTATGCTTGGAATACAACTCCTGTACAAACAGGAATGACAGCAACAGGATTGGCTGCTGGAACTTATACAGTAACTGTTAAAGATGCAAATAGTTGTAGTGTTACATATGCGTTTACAATTACAGAACCACAGGCGGTAACAGCACCAACAGGAGCTTCGACACAAACCTTTGATGCTGGAGATACTTTAAGCGTTCTTGTTGTAAATGGTCAAAATATCAAGTGGTATTCTACAGCAGCCGATGCTAATAATCATGTCAATGCTTTGCCAATCAGTACAATAATCGTAAATAATACCACTTATTATGCTACGCAGACCGTTGGTGGTTGTGAGTCGAAGGTATCTTTGCCGGTGAAGGCTTGGTCTGAGGTTTTAAATGTTAGTGATTTAAATGGAAAAGACAAAATCCAAATTTATCCAAATCCTGTTAAAGAAACAATGTATTTCAACGGTGATGTGAAAATAAGTAAGGTTATAATTATGTCCATTGATGGTAAGAGAGTTTTTGAAAAATCTTTGAATGGAGAAAGAAAACTGAATGTTCATACCCTAATACAAGGAGCTTATCTCATTAAGATCTTTACAAATAATGGTGTACAGACCATTAAGTTTATTAAAAACTAATCGATAATAAAAGTTGAATTTGCCGGTAGATTTTCTATCGGCTTTTTTATTTCCAATTCGAATCCTTCTTTTTGAAAAAAATAAAATAATGTCAAGCTTTATAGATTTCGGATTGGCTTTTAAAAATAAAATCATTGAACTGAAAGAAGGCGATACGCAATTAACATTGAAAGAATTGGCACTGGTTCGTTTGGTCAAGAAAAAATTCTTCCAAGATTTGGAAGGTCTGTATGAAACTGGCAGGAATGTAGAAGCATTGAGCGAAACTCTCCGAATAGCTCGCGCCAAAGCCAGATAGTTCGAAGTCGATTTTCCTACCAACAAGAGACTAGTTTTAGAATTATTACTGGGATAATTGTGCTTGTTTTGAATTTGTTCTGTCAGAATAATAGGATGATATTTAGCCAAATTTAAATTTTTCTGTTGTCATTAGTCAAAGTAACTATTGCTATGTTATTGATAATCAATAGTGGTAATTTGTAAAATCATTTGTCCACCCCTTTGTCCACCCTATAAAATTTAATTTTTTAAGTATAGCACTTACATTTGTCGAAATAAATTTTTAACAATCTCAAAAAGTAA
>NZ_DAIQCG010000011.1:0-62660 GCF_036780765.1 Epilithonimonas sp. | reverse complement strand
AATCAAAATTTATTATCATGGGAAAAGTTTATGATTCCATTCTTGCCGGCACATCTGGCAGAACAGGCCGCGTAGTGATCGCCAACGTATTTGGTACGGAGTACACCCGCGTCCGCCCCAGAAAACGCTCTGGTGCTCCTACTCAGAAACAGTTGCTTATCCAGTCCAGGATGACACGTTGTGCAGACTTTATGGAGTCCTACAGGCCTTATGCCTGCCAGCACTTCGGACACCGCATTGGCATCTCAGCACCATTCAATCTAGCAATGACCAATCTGATGTCCAACTTTGTATTAGATTATACAACAGACTCTATAAGCATTCAATATCCCAACATCTCTTTCTCTAGAGGAAAACTTCTCGCTGCTATTCCCACATCAGTAGACATCACAACCGATGGTGCATTACAGGTCAATTGGCAAGACAACTCCGCAAGCAACAGAGATCGAGAAAAAGACTGGATATAGATACTGGTAGCGGCAGAAGGCGAGATTATGACAGCTTTTGCACAAAATGCTGCACAGCGTTCCACAGGAACCTATAACTTCATTCTACCACCCAACTTTACAGGAAAACCACTCCATATTTGGGTCGCTTTCCGTAGTCAAGATGCTACTTTAGTGTCAAACTCTATCTATGCTGGCAGTCCTTCCTAGCAAAAAAATTACATTTTAACCCTTCAGCAGGAGATATCATACAAGGTATTTCCTGTTTTTATGTCAGATAGATTATCAATTTTTGAGTTTAATAAAAGCCTTATCTTTTTCTCACATACCTTCGCCACTCCCACTATTCTACCTCTTGCAGATATATCGAGAAGCTTTATAAGCTATATATACAACCTAAGCTTAAGAACTGTCGGTTTTAGAAGAGTTAAAGACATAAGTATAACAAACTCCAATTATTTTAAAAAAGCCCCTCCAAAAATAGCTTGGGAGAGGCAAATAATAGAGAGAAAAATGTAACAACAATAACTCAACTTAATACTAAGATTCTTAACTCTTAATCTATAACTTCATTCTTACGTCTATTGAAAACCCAGAAGATAATCGGGAAAATCAGTAATGTCAAAATAGTTGCGGTAATCAGTCCACCAATTATTACAATCGCCAAAGGTTTCTGAGATTCGGAACCGATTCCTGTAGAAAGTGCGGCTGGAAGTAAACCGATTGAAGCCATCAAAGCTGTCATCACCACCGGTCTGGTTCTTACTTTCACACCTTCCATTATCGATGTATCGAGCGATAATCCATTCTTGACATTCTGATGAAATTCCGAAATCAAAATCACACCATTTTGGATACAAATACCAATCAAAGCAATCATTCCAACACCGGCAGAAATCCCAAAATTCATATGTGTGATATGAAGCGCGATAATAGCACCTATCAATGCAAAAGGAACGTTAGCCAGAACCAAAAGCGAATCTTTCATATTCCCAAACAAGATGAACAACAGGAAGAAAATCCCGAGAATACTGATAGGAACAACCTGAGCCAATCGATTGGTCGCTCTTTGCTGATTCTCAAATTGTCCTGTCCAGCCAATCTTGTAACCATCCGGTAATTTGATTTTATCAACTTTCTTTTGAGCATCGGCAATGGTTCCACCCAAATCTCTGTCTCGGATAGAAAACTTAACCCCGATATAACGTTTGATATCATCGCGGTAAATAAAGGCTGCTCCATTCTCTTTCTCAATCGTACTGATTTCCTTCAACGGAATCTTTGCGCCATCCTGAGTCGGAACCATCAGAGAAGCAATATCTTCTTCATTCTTTCTGTAATCTTCCGCATATCTTAATCTGATTGGGAATTTTCTTTCACCATCAAACATTTCGGATGCTGTTTTCCCACCGAAAGCCATTTCCAAAACCGCTTGTGCATCGGCAGGCAAAACACCGTAAGCTGCCATTTTGTTTCTGTCCAAAACCACACTTATTTCGGGCTGACCGATATTTTTGATAATTCCGGGTTCTTTGACTCCTTCTACATCTTTGATTGCTACCAAAACTTCTTCAGCTAATCTGTCCAATGTATGAAGATTATCTCCATAGATTTTGATTCCGTTTTCTGCTTTGAAACCAGCAACAGCTTCTGCTACGTTATCGGAAATCGGCTGAGAATAATTGAAAGTAATTCCTTGATAATTCTTCAGTTTTTTATCAATTTCTTCAATCAATTCATCATAAGTAATCTTTCTTTTCCATTCTTCTTTTGGTTGAAGACTTACAGCAAACTGCACAAACCCAAATCCATTCGGGTCGGTTCCGTCATTACTTCTACCCGTTTGAGCTAAAACACCAGTCACTTCTGAGAAGCTCATTATATCTTTTTTAAGGATATCAGCCGTCTTTAAAGATTCTTTGAGAGATGAACTCATCGGCATTTCTGCCGTTATCCAAAGCGAACCTTCATTCAATTGAGGTAAGAATTCTGTTCCAAGGAATTTAGCTGAGAATAATGTAATGGCTAGAATTACAGTTGAAACCAAAAGACTTATTTTCTTATTTCTAAAAGTGAATTTGAAACCTTTCATTACACTTCTATCCCAAAAGTTCACGAATGGATTGTTCTTTTCACGCACATTCTTTTTCAATAGTAAATGTGACATTACCGGAACTAAGGTCAATGTGAAAATCAATGCTCCAAGCAATGCAAATCCTAATGTGAATGCTAATGGAGAGAACATTTTACCTTCTACTTTCTGGAAAGAAAAGATTGGTAAAAGTGAAGTAATGATAATCAGTTTTGAGAAGAAAATCGCTTTTCCTAATCCTGTGCCGGTTTGTTTTATCCAACCTGCTTTCGCCATTTTGTTGAAACGTTCCATTCCGTATTTGTGCGCTTTGTGGTCGAGCATTACAAATAATCCTTCGACCATTACGACGGCTCCGTCAATGATAATTCCGAAATCAACCGCTCCTAATGACAACAAGTTGGCGCTCATTCCTGCCATCCTCAGACAGAAAAATGCAAATAACAACGATAATGGAATAATGATAGAAACAATTAAAGTAGTTCGCCAATCTGCCATAAAAATGAGGACGATAACTGTTACCAAAATGATTCCTTCCAAAAGATTATGCATTACCGTTTTGGTAGTGAAATCCATTAGATTCTGGCGGTCGTAGAAGGTTTTCATCTTCACATCTTTCGGAAGAATCTTGTTATTCAGTTCATCGATTTTGGCTTTTACAGCTAGGAGAACTTCCTGTGCGTTTTCGCCTTTTCGCATTACCACGATTCCTTCAACCGTATCTTTTTCGTTATCTAACGAAGCCTGACCAACTCTTGGCAAAGAACCTTCGTGAACGTCTGCTACATTTTTAACCAAAATCGGGTTTCCGCCATCACTATGAACAGTAATATTCTCAATATCCGAAATCGATTTTACCAAACCTATTCCACGAACAACATAAGCCTGTCCACTTTTCTCGATAACATCTCCACCGACATTCAGGTTACTGTTGGTTACGGCGTCCAGAACTTCGGAAGGTGTGAGATTATATTTGTCTAATTTTCTTGGGTCGATACTTAATTCGAATACTTTATCCTGACCTCCAAAAACGTTGATATCAGCAACACCTGGAACACTTCGAAGTGCTCTGTCAACAACCCAAGTTTGTAATGTTAAAAGGTCTCTGGAATCTCTATCTTTACTTTCGAGTGTATATCGGAAAATCTCTCCTGTTGGTCCATAAGGTGGTTGAACTTCAGGGTCAATTCCTTCTGGTAAACTAACAGTTCTTAACTGATTATTAACCATATTTCGAGCGAAGATGTCGTCCACGCCGTCTTCGAATAAAATCTTGACAATGGAAAGTCCAAACATTGTGGTACTTCGGACACTGGTCTTTTTCTGAACAGGACTCATTGCCAGCTCTATTGGTGTGGTAACGAATCGTTCTACTTCTTCTGCACTTCGTCCGTTCCATTGCGTGATGATGACGATTTGAGTATTGGTTACATCAGGAAATGCTTCAATTGGCATATTTTTGAAACTGATGAAGCCCGAGACCGCCAAAATCGCTACCCAAATGAAGGTGAAAACTTTGTTCTTGAGTGAGAATGCTATGATGTTTTTGATGAATTTGTTCATACTTTTTATTTTATATTGAAATTGCAACTGCATTTTATCGCCAAGTCCGCAAAGATTTTTTTTTACAAACTATATGTTTTTAAGTTCGCAAAGCCGTAAAACTTAGCAAAAACTAATAAAATTGAATTGCAAATGCGTGAGGGCGAAGGGCATTGTTGGAGCTCTTCCCAGAAACCTTGCAAGGTTTTTGGGAAAGCGACTACCCGTAGACCGGCCCGCTTGTTCCGACTGCAAATCGGGACAAAGGGACACGCCCAAATTTTAGTTATTCAAAGAGCGATAAATCAATAATTGATTGGTGGTCACGATGCTTTCTCCTTCCGAAAGTCCTTCAGAAACATAAGTTGTTTCTGAATTTTGTTTCAAAATCTTAAGTTCTTTGACTTTGATATCGGTTTGAGATTTATAAACAACCACGAAATATCTGTTATCATCAAAAATTACTGCTTTTGAAGGGATTGCCAATGCTGTTTCATTTTCCGAAGACGAAACACGAATAGTCGCTTTGCTATCAGGAATCAACAATCCTTGGGAATTGTCCAAGACTACCCTAGCCTGCATTGCATTGGTCTCAGGATTTATGATTTTGAAAATTTTGTCGATTTTTCCGTAAAAAACTTTGTCTGGATAGGATAATGTGGAAACCTGAGCTTTCATCCCTAGTGTGATTTTATCAATATCAGCTTCATTCACGTTCATTATTGCCCAAACATTTTTGGTGTTTGCAACATCAAAAATATTCTCGCTTCTGTCGCTTCTCAGCTCCATATCTTTGTTGATATCCTTGTGAACGATATAACCATTGATAGGCGAAATAACACTGTAGATATTTCCTTTTCTAACGTTATAAACTGTGCTTACATCGCTGGAACGTTTCAATGCATCTTTTGCTTTTTTAACTTGGCTTTCGGCTTCAAGGACATCTTTTTCTGTATTCAGTTTTCCAGCGTACATTTCTTTTGTTACGCGAAGATTATTCTCAGCAACAATTAAATCGTTTTTAGAGTCACTCACATCTTTCTGAACTTCTGCCAACTCTGTACTTCTAATCGTTGCCAAAACCTGACCTTTGGTAACGTAATCTCCCAATTCTACATTTACGCTCAAAACGTTACCGCCAACTAATGGAAAAATGTCGATGTATTTATTTTTGTCCGCAGAGATTTTTCCGTAGAAACTGTATTCATCCTCGATAAATTTCTTTTCTACTTTTGCAAAGGTTGTACTCTTCAGCATCGTGTTGCTGAGTTCAAAACCTTTGGATTCTTCTTGTGTTACTTCTTCTTTTTTGGAACAGGAAAGTACTGTTGCAGAAAGGATAATTGGTAAAACTATATGTTTAATTTTCATTTAATAAAAGATTTTGGTTTGTACTAATTGATTCAGCTGTTCTGCGGAAATCATAATCTGTTTTTTCATCTCATAAACCTGCAAAACAGTTTGTCTGTAACTCTCCATAAAGTCAGTGAATTCTATCAGGCTGACATTACCACTACGGAAGTTTTTAAGAATTCCGTTATAAACTGTTTCAAGATTTTCTAAATCGATTGGCATTAATTCAAAGTATTGGTCGTATTGGTTTTTCCAGGTTTGATAAGCCGATTCTACCTGAGTTTCGAGGTTCAGTTTTTGATATTCTGAGTTCTTTTCGTTTTGCTGAATCGCATATTTTGCTTTCTCAACATTACCTTTGTTCGATTTCCAAAGTGGAATCGGAATTCCGATTTTCAGATTGACTTCATTATTGAATGTTCCGGAAGCTTGGTCATAATCTGCTCCAACATTGATATCAGGAACATTGAGTGATTTTTGCCATTGTGCATAAAGCTTGCTGTTATCAATCAATTTAAGATTGTAGAGATAATCTGCATTATTTTGCAAGGCTTTTTCCTGAAGAATTTCTAAATCTCCAAAAGGTTGAGAAACTAAGATTTCATTTTCTTCTGGTTTTGATAAACTTGGCGCAACTTTTTCTGAACTTCCTATCAGAATTTTCATATTCTGCTGGAAACCAAGAATATTATTATTGATTTCTATTCTATCATTATTCAATTGAATGACAATACTCTGAAGTCTTACAAAATCTTTTAATGAAATATTTCCTTTGTCAGTCTGAACTTTGTAAGCCGACAAAAGTTCGTTCATATATTTCAACTGAGCATCAACACTGATTTGCTTTTTTTGCTCATAAATCAAGTTATAATAAGTGCTTCTCAACTGCGAACGAAGGTCAACCAACAATTGATTAAATTGAAGTTGGGAAAGTTCTTTGCTTGATTTTGCAAATTGGATTTCGTTTTTCTTCTTCCCACCTAAGTAAATCAATTGTGTGATTTCAACTCCTTTGGCTTTGGTCACATCAAAAACTTTTTTGTCCTGAGGATTCACGGCATTCACGTAGCCTTCTATCTGAGGAAGTTCCCAAATTTTTGCCTGCATAATATCGGCATCAGCCATATTGATATTATACTGTGCGGCGAGAAGTTGGAGATTGTTTTTTTGAAATGCTAATTCGCAATCCTGAAGAGACATCTGCAGCTGTCCGGAAAGACCAACAAATGCCGAAACGGATAACATCAATGTTGTTATTTTGTTCATTCTTATCTCGTTTTGGTTTTGCAAAAATGGTTTTCTGAGATTAAAACGGACTTAAATGTGGCTTAAAAAAAACTTAATTGTGGTTTGGAAGAAAAGGATAATAGACGGATAGAGAATAGATTTTTATGCACAGTTTGTCATTCCGCAGGAATCTAAATAACGCTGAGATTCCTCCGGTATGACAAATATTTTCTAAAAATCAAAAAATTACTTGTTGAAAACCACGGTAAAAAGATTCTCCCTGACCGAAAGTGAAGAATAAGTGATGTCTGCTTTGTGATATTCCAGAATACGTTTTACGATGCGTAAACCTAATCCGGAACCTGTTTTATTATGCGAATTACTTCCTCTCATAAAAGCTTCGAAAAGTTTCTCTCTTTCTTCAATCGGAATAGTTGAACCGATGGAAAATACTTTGACGATAATCCTAAAATCGGTTTCCTTAATCGAAATATCAACTTCCTGATTATCTGAATATAAAGCCGCGTTTTTGAACAAATTAATAAATGTAATCTCCAATAAAGATTTAACACCTTTCACTGTTAAAATAGAGTCTTCTATACTTTCTTCATCAATCTGAAAATCCATTTTGAAGTCGGGAAAATTACGATGGACCGTTTCAAAAGCATCAAAAACAACTTCATCAATCCTTACTTCTTCATAGACACTCGCGATGCCTTCTTTATCGAATTTGGAAAGCAAAAGCAAGGATTTGGTAAGGTCTGACAATTGATAAACATCCTGCAACATCTGCTGCAAAGTAGTTTTAGTTTTATCCGAGTGATTTTCTAATTGAATCAAATTCTCTAACTGAAAAGCCATCCTTGTCAAAGGGGTTCGCATCTCGTGAGCTGCACTGGAATTGAAATCTTTTTGAGATTGGAAAACATCGTTTAATCTGCTTGTCATTAGATTAAATGATTTTGCCAAAACACCAATTTCATCTTGAGAATTTTTTACTACAACAGGAGTTGTTAATTTATGTACGCTGATATCGGAAATATCAGACTTTAGAATTTCCAAAGGTTCAAGGAATTTGGAAACTAGATAATAGCTGAAAAACCAAATCAACAGAATACTTACGACGTAAGAAAAAATCAGCATATATTTCAAGAAATCCAATTTGGATTGTCCTGTAACATCTTGAGCACTAGTTAAAATATAATAATTTTCGCCTTTTATTGTTCTTAAAGCTGCAAAAATCTCGGGAACAGAATTCTCCTGATATATCGTTTTTTCTTTGTCCAGCCGTTCTAATAATTTTTGGTCCCAAGTAATTTTTTTATCTTTCAAAGTACTATAAACCAAACTTTTGTCTTTTCCAAAAATCATAATATTCTCATTCAGAAGAACATTGTCAGAATTCTCATCAAAGAAAATAGGCGCTTCTTTTTCAAAATCGCCAGACTTTTCAATAAAATTGACTGTGAAAACCAAACGCTTTTGAAACCTTTCCCGGAATTCGTCTTTTCTAAAATCATTGAAAGAAACGTACACAATAAACATCATAATCCCAAAAATTAAGGAAAATGCGATGCTTAAACTGATTGCTATTCTACGTTTCAAAGACATAAATTAATTATGAATGATGAATGATTAGTGATAAATGATCAATGATTGCTTTTTGAGTTTTAAAATTCCCAAACTCTTAAAGTGGACTTAGATAATATCCGAAGCCAGGTCTTGTATGAATGAGTTTTGTTTTGAAATTTTTATCGATTTTCTTTCTCAGAAAGTTGATGTAAACTTCGATAGCGTTATTTGTAGATTGGAATTGGTTTTTCCAAACTTCGTCGGAAATATATTGTTTGGAAAGTGTTCTGCCGTTTGCTCTGGCTAACAAAACCAACAATTGAAACTCTTTTACAGTCAAATTAATCTCTTCTCCAGAACGGAAAACTTTGCTATCTTCTGGATAAATAATCAAATCTTCCACAACAATTTTTTCTTTTTCTTCTGTTTTTGGCGTCAGTCTTCTCATTTGAGAATTGATTCTCAACAACAATTCTTCCAACAAAAATGGTTTAACCAAATAATCATCTGCCGCTCTTAAGAACGCTTCTTTCTTTTCCTCAATCCCGTCATAGGCAGAAATAATGATAATCGGCGTTTCGGAATTAGTTTCTCTAATTGTTTTACAAATATCTAAGCCATTGATTTTTGGAACATTGATATCCAAAAGGAAAACGTCATAAGGTTTCTTTGAAAATATCTCAAGAAACTTTTCGCCATCTTCCGCTTTATCGGTTTTGATGGATTTGGATTCTAGGAAAAGTGCAATTTCTGAAGATAAGACAGCATCTTCCTCTAAAAGTAATGCCTGCATTTGGTAATGATTTATTTTACAAATATGAGAAAAAGTAAATTGTGACCGTAAAAAATAGATTACGTTTTTATTTTCAGTTTAAATTTTTATTTTAATTGCTTCTTTAAAACAATTAAAATGTTTATTAGTATTTATAGTAAATTTAGAAAACTTGGAATCCAAGTTGATAAAAATTCGGTAATATTAGATTTAATTCAATTTCAAAACTAGACGAAATTTTAGAAGAAAGCAATTCTAAATTTGATTTATTTTGAGCTTTATATTACTTAAACTAATTATAACAATTAATAGCAGTAACTTTTTCATATACAAACTAATAAAAAAGTCGTTCTAAAGTCAATTATAACTTCAAAACGACTCGATTAATAATATTATATTCTAATTTTATAGACCTGCAACCAAGTCTTTCCACTCCTGAAGTTCAGGATTTCCCGGCTTTCTTTTCCCAAAGAACTGAACGATAAATTCGCCGTCTTTGTTGAATACTTCTACCGAAGTTACTTCCCCATCTTCTGTTGGTTTTTTCGTAATCCAAGTTTCTCCAATCTTAGTTGTATCAAGATGTAAATTAAAATCTGGATCCATCACATTGAACCACTGCTGATGCCAAAGCGTCTTTTTCACTTCGCCTGTATGAATCTGGATAATTCCTCTGTTTCCTACGAAAACCATTATTGGAATATGTTTTTCAGAAGCGTCTTCCAATACATTTACAACCTTAGAATTATCGATTTTTTGAGCAAAACCTTCCGGTGCCAATCTCAAAGCCTGTGTTCTGCTAACTCCGAATTTCTTAGTCATCATAAAGAAATCGTGCGTATCTTTCAAATC
Source organism: Epilithonimonas sp. (assembly GCF_036780765.1). Taxonomy (GTDB): domain Bacteria; phylum Bacteroidota; class Bacteroidia; order Flavobacteriales; family Weeksellaceae; genus Epilithonimonas. The sequence continues at coordinate 52,804 of NZ_DAIQCG010000011.1, read as the reverse complement.
TTTCCAAGCTTGTTGGAAACCAGCGACATTAATCTCAGAATCTGCTTTTTCTGCAGGTTTTGCAGCGATTGGTTCTGTTACGATTTCTGAAGATTGCTCTGCTGCTTTATATTTTTCCGTCAAAGCATCAAACTCTGCTTCGTTGCTTTTGTTGGTTAAACAGATTTTATGAAGTGCCAATCCGTCTTTCCCGAAGAATTGGAAGCTTTTTCTATCACCTTCAACCACAGAAAACCCGAATTTCCAAGAGTTGATAAAAATTCTCAAATCGATATCTTCTCCAACGAAAACCTGCCCGTGAGGATTGCTGAAATCTGGGTTCAAATAAACACCTTTTCTCTCGTGTACACATTCGTCATTTCTCGTCAAGGCCATTACTTTCCCAAGTTTTTCAATCTCTTGAAGAAGTGCTGAAAAGTCTGAATTCAAAACTGTAGTTCCATTTCCAAGGTTGGTTAACAAAAGTTCAGCTTCGCTCACACCCAATTGTTCTGCTGCATTTCTTATTCTAAGATGTGGATTTTCTGCTTTCAAAGCTTCCCATTTTTCTTTTAAATCGTTTGTTTTTGTACTCATATTGATTTTTTTTGATTAATTATTGATAATATTTTTAACACAAAGCGCACAAAGTTTTTTTTTAAAACTAACTATTGTAGGGCTCACAGAGGCGCTTTCGCTTATATATGCATTGTCGTGACCGAGCTCCAAAACCTTTTCATCATCAACTAAATGTAATTTTTTTATAGTTTCCTTGGTCATAGAAAAATTGGTTTTCGTTCGTCATCTTTGCGACTTCTTTTCCAATATCTACTTCGGCATTTGCTAGGTTTTTTGTTAATATTTTGAGTTCTTGTTCTTTTATTTTTTAGTTTTTTTTTAAACAGAGAATCTTACGCAACCCGACTTATCTCTTTCATTTTCATTTTTTTTTATTTGAATCGATGAACCACTTCGTTAGGTTTGAGCGGAAATCCTTTTTTGCCAACCTCCAAGTTCTATTTAATCTGAAATGGTCTGCAAAAGATTGGGAGCGGAAGGTGGGTTAAGCTGCCATAATTCTGTTTGTTTTAATTATTTTAACCAAATAAAATCATTGTACTGTCGTTGACCGGATGTTTGCAAATAGTACACGGAAAATTGTAAGCTTGACTGATTTTCTCCTCCGTAAAAACTTCTTCTGGAACGCCGTAGACTAGAACTTCGCCTTTTTCCATCAACAAAATTTTGTCCGCGAAACTTGCAGCTAAATTCAAATCGTGCAAAACAACGACTGCTGTATTGTTATTTTGAGTAAATTTTTTAATTAATTGTAAAGTATTATGCTGGTGTTTGATATCCAGATTATTCAGCGGTTCATCCAAAAACAAAAGTCTGTGCGCTATCTCGTTATCCAACTGTGCGAGAACTCTTGCCAAATGAACCCTTTGTTTTTCACCTCCGGAAAGCGAGTTATAATCTCTATCCCGAAACTGAATAATCTCTGTTTCCACCATAGCAATTTCCGTGGATTTTACATCTTCCAAAGTTGGCTGAGAACCGAAATAAGGATAACGCCCCATCATCACAACATCTTTTACCAAAAGCGGAATATCCTGAGCATTATGCTGAGAAAATTTGGCTTTATGTTTTGATAATTCTTCGAGTTTCCAATCGTAAATTATTTTGTCTTTGAAAAATATTTTCTGTTTTTTATCGGTTTTTATTTCGTTGGCAAGAACATTCAACAAACTGGATTTTCCTGCTCCATTTGGTCCAACAATCGCCAGAAATTCTCCATAACCGACCTTGATATCAACACCTTTTAAGATGCTCACATTCTGACTCTGATAATTTATCTTATGTCCTTTTATCATCTCAAAGTGTTTTTATATTTGATTAAAATAGTAATGAAAATCGGACCTCCAATCAATGATGTTAAAATCCCGATTGGTAATTCTGACGGCGCAACGATCGTTCGGCTGATTGTATCTGCTAACAAAAGCAAAATACTTCCGCAAATCGCTGATAAAGGCAAAATGAAGTGATAATCTGAACGGAATAATAATCTCAAAATGTAAGGAACAATCAATCCAACAAATCCAATTGTACCAGAAAATGCGACGCAAGTTCCTATCATTAATGAAGTTATCAATATGATTTGTTTTTTCAAAGTCTCGACATTGATTCCTAAATGTTGTGCGTCTTTTTCGCCTAATAACATGGCATTCAATGCTTTTCCTTTCGGTAAAATAATGATGTAGGAAAATAATAAAACAATTGATAAAATAATGTTTCTTGTCCAAGTTACGCCTGCTAAACTTCCTAGATTCCAGAATGTTAAGTCTCTCAGTTGTTCGTCCTTAGAAATATAAATCAAAAATCCTACAAATGAAAAACCAATAGATGTAATAGCAACTCCAGAAAGCAACATCATTACGACATTTGTTTTTCCTGCGCTTGTTGAAATTCTGTAAACGATTATCATTGCTAAAAAAGCCCCAACAAATGCAGAAACGCCGACTAAGGAATTTCTGATTAATTCGGGAAGATATTGTTCAAAAGTATGTCCTAGAACGATTGCAATCGCCGCTAGCAAAGTTGCTCCAGAAGTTAATCCAATGGATTCGCCAGTTGCCAAAGGATTTTTGAACATCCCTTGCAACGTAGTTCCAGAAACAGCTAACATACTTCCTATCAGAACAGCCATTACGATTCGAGAGGTTCTAACTTCCCAAATCACGTATTTTTCACTTAATGATAATGAAGAATCACTAGTTAAAAACTTCCACAACACTTCGTAAGAAGAGGATTTACCAAAATCGTAAACACCAATATTTAAAGCTAAAAACATCATAAGTATTAATAAAATAATACCGATTATGGCGTAAAATGTAAGACTCTTTGATTTCAAAACGCTTAATTATTTCGATCCATAGGTTTTACCTACGGTTTTTTTAATTTTCATTGTTCCATAGGTTTCACCTACGGCTACTGATATTAAACCCTTCGGGTTTGTATAATCTATTTTGAAGATTCTATTAGCAATTTGTTTAAACTTAGTGCAGCTTCACCAACCCTTGGTCCAAAAGAAGATAATAATCCTCCATCCAAGGCAATCACTCTCTTGTTTTTACCAGCATTGGTTTGAGAAACACCCGGCATTTTAAGAGCACCTTCTATCCCACCTGAGCTTTGTAATCCGCTTGTGAAGAACAATAGTACATCTGGATTTGACTGCACAACAGCTTCCGGCGTCAAAGGTTTGAAATCCTCGAAATTATTTGCTGCGTTCTGCCCTCCTGCAATCTCGATAATGCTTGCCATTGGTGTATTTTTCCCACCAACCATCATCATATTTCCTCTTGCGTAGATGAAAAGGGCTTTTGGTTTTTTAGCAATTGGTTGGATTTTTTTCACATCCGCATCAATTTTATCCAATAATGCTTGCTGATTTGTATTTCCTAAAGCTTTTGCAACTTGATCAATCAACTTTTTGGTTCCATCGATTGAAAACTCTTGATTGAATAATTCGGTTTGGATTTTTGATGCTTTAATTTTTTCTAACAAATCGGGATTGATGTCTTTATCTGAAGCTAAAATCAAAGTTGGATTAAGCTTCATAATTGGTTCAATCGTCATAGAACGAACGTGTCCCAATTCTTCGGCTGTAGATTTCAAACTTTCCGGATATGTGCTTGTGACATCAATACCTACGATTTCTTTTTCGTGTCCAAGAGCAGCTACAATCTCTGTAAAGCCACCGCTGATACTTACTATTTTTTGATTAGAAACTGGTGCTTCTGTTTTGGTTTGTTCTGCTTTTGCAACTTTAGAATCCTCTTTCTTACAAGAAAACCCGGCTAAAAGAAGCGCTGAAAGAATAGCTATTTTGATATTTTTCATAGATTTATTTTGGTTTGATTAAAGTGGTTTGTATTCGAATTGTGGATAGCCCCGAACGCCTAGATCATTTGTCATTCTCAGAAACTTAATTTTGAAATAAAATCCTTCCGGATCTTTGAGTACATAAAACCTATCTCCATACGTCTCTAAACCATTTGTTCCAACAGGATTTCTCCAGTTAGCACCAATTGTTCTTTGATCCGCATAACTGAATTTTGACATATCTATATCAGAAGCTTTGAAGTTGCTATAATACTCTGTAGCATTAACATTTGAAGGAACTGTAACCTGATAAGAAGCAGCCCCTCCCATAATATTATCTATAACAAAATCACCATAAATGTATGTTCCCGCGCCTTCTATCACATTGGTGAATACGGTAAAACAAAGATCCCATTTTTGTTTTTGTGGCTGAATAAGAAGTTCTTTGTTATTTTTCAGACTAAAGAAATTATAATTATAATCTGTATTTTTTTCTATTATATACTCTTTATAGCTTGCGCTGGCTACCTCTGCATATTTAATTTTATACGCTGTACCTCCAACTCTTGTAATCTGGATTTTCATCCAACCTCTTTCATCGCCACCAGTTGTTATAGAGCCTACCGGTACAGATTCTTTATAGATATCTCTGCCCAAATTCACAAGGTAAACGGCATTATCGGCATCATTAATACCAATTTCAGAAATAGCTGTATAATCTGTAGGAAAATTTCCTTTAACATCATCAACGTAAGTCACATTTGTAGGATCAAAATTAGCAACCTGAACTTTGGTTTTCAGCTCAGTAACATCAGATTCTTTTACTTGGTTAATATCAGTCATATTAGGTATTTTACCAGCAGCCATCATAATAGAAGAATTAAGAACCACTTTGAAACTTTCGCCTGAATAAAAGGCTAAATCCCAATCTGTACGCCTATTAAACGTTTGCTTTGGATTACCTTCTCTATCAACATCACTCAAATCTATCCAAACTTGATTCGGTTGTGTTGGTCCGTCTACACTTGGATTCGCAATCGCTCCTTCTATTGGAGAAACGGCCACAGGATCTTCGTTGTCCTTGAGACAAGATTGTAGGGTAACTATAGATATTAGTATGAATAATAATTTTTTCATTTTCTCAGCTTTTAAAAATTATAATTAACTCTTGCAAAATAACTTCTACCATAGAACAAGTTTTGAGTTCCAGCCGGAGCATTATGCCCTTCACCTCCCATTGCCGTATTTCTGATAGTTGTAACATCAAAAATATTTTTGATACCAAAAGCAAGTTCAAAGTGATTGTTAAAAAATGGCTGACTGACAGTAAAATTCAGCATATTGAAATCTCCAATATCACCTAAAACAAACCTCCCTGGATCACCAGCATTTTTTGTCTCCAAAGAATAGATTTTTCTCTTTCCTGTATATTTGTAGTAAAGAGCAAACAAAGTATTGGTTGCTGGTATTGTGTAATTTGCAGCTGCATTAACTTCCATATAATAATTAAAATCATCTTTGGAAGTAACATTGCCTGTGTTTAAATTTTGTGAAATTCCTAATGTTGAAATCCCAGCATTGAAACTAAAATTATCTTTTCTTGCTGTCAAGCTTGCTCCTAATAATATGGATTTGTAATTGTCAATATTAAGATAGGTGTATTTTAAAGGAATATTACTGATTATAACACTTTCTATACGGTCTTTCACATCCATATACATCCCACTAAGTCCAATAATCATCTTCCAATTGCTTGATGTTGCAGTTGCATAATCCCAAAATACTCCAGCTGAATAACCTGTTTCAGGCTTCAAATTCTCATTACCTCTGATATCGTGATTGTTATCTACCACCCAAGTATAAAGTTCTTCATACTTCGGAAAACGATTGGCAGTACCAAAAATCGTTCTGATATTAGAATTGGAAGAGGTTAAAAATCTTGTTGTTAAAGAGTAATTATATTGTTGGTCAAACTTATCACTTAAAGCTAATCTAGCACCTGGACGGAATGATAGCCATTTTAAAGGATTCCATTCTACGGATAAAAAGTTTGCATAGTTGAAGACTGACCTGCTAATATTCCTGTCATTGTCTCCTATATTATTTTCAAAAGTAGATGAATTGGCAAAACCATTTGTTCTGTCTAGTTCATAACCAATCTGAAAATTAACTTTGTCACTATCTAAAAAATTACTGAACATCCCTCTGGAATAGAGAACCTCAGATTTATAGAATGTTTCCTTCTCATCTTTGGATCTTACAAATCTATTAGGAACATCATAAAGTTTATTTTGCAATTGTCTTTCCTGGATCTGATAGGAGAAATCTCCATTATAATTGATTCTAGATCCTAGTTTTGTGACAATATTTAATTGATGAACCCATCTTGTTGTAAAATAATCTCGATCTCCGGCAGTATAAGTTTTTTCGCCACCACCGAAAGGTAATATTTTTGTAGTTGGATTATAGTAATTAATTTCTTCACTCAAGAAATTAGCTTTATAAAACAATGTTGTATTATTTTTAGAGTAGCGTAAAGCTGCATTCGCAATTAAAAGATCTTTAGGTTGCCATTCATATCCTCGCTCCCCGTTCACAGTCTCATCAAAATGCTTATAACCTTTTTTACTTCCCTGATAACCTTGGAAGTCATTGTGATTAAGATCGGCAGTCAATGTCCAATTATCAGAAATTCTATAACCTAGATTAAGACTTTGGATATGCCTTCCGTTTCCTTTTTTATACCAATCATAATTTTTACCAACAGTTTCCTCCTGTAAAGAAGCATGGATATTGACTTTCTTTTTATAATCTTTTTTAGTGATAATATTGATAACTCCAGCCATAGCATTGTTACCATATTCTACACCCATTGCACCTTTTACAACTTCAATACGTTCTATATTATTGACATTAATTTTAGTAAGGTCAAAGATATTTCCCATTCCCTGATCACTTACAACAGGAATGTTATCTATCAATACTTTTGTATAATCTCCACTCAAACCCATTATAGAGGCATTAGAGTCTCCAGAACTGGGATTTGGAGTAATAAGAATATTTAGATTTTGATTAAGAACTTCGGCAACATTAGTAACTGCCATATTTTTGATTTGTTCTGCAGAAATAACATCTACTTTATAAATCGATTTATTAATAGATTGAGGAATATACTGTCCTGTAATGACGACTTCTTCTATGCTTTTTTGATTAATTGAGTCTTTTTGGGCGTATGCAAAATTTAAAATTGCGATAGTCAGAAGGCTCATCGTTCGCTTCTTCATTGAAAAATTTTTGCTAAGATAAGATTTTATTTAGAATCATTAAAAATAATTTCATATTTTTGTAGAATGATTCTAAATAATAAAAAATCCTAGTAAGACTTATGAAAGCAAAACTACTTTTAGCTGCATCATTATTTGCAGTAGTTGCACAAGCACAATTAGCGACAATTAACGAAAACTTTGATAACTTCACAGCAGGAAGTAATATATTCCCGCAAAATGGATGGTCTACCAAACTACCTATTAGTCAAGCTCAACCACAGCCGATTATGATTGTAACACCAGGTGAAAACAAGTCTATCCAAGCATATCCAGGGAGTACAGTAGCGCAGCCAATGTACCTGATTACACCTCAGATTGTAGCTCCTGCAGGTGACAAAATTCTTTCTTTCGACACTGCTATGGTTGCTGGAGGATTTAGTACTATTGGTACTGTACAAGTTGGCCTTGTAACGGATCCTACTGACATGACAACTTTCGTAGCTGTTGGTAATCCGATAGAATTAACAAGTACAACAATCCAAAATGTTAAAGTTAGTATCCCAGCTTCTGCAGCAACATATTTGGTAATCAGAACGACATCGTCTACTATGCACACACCAATTCATATTGACAATGTAAAGTATGATACTAACCTAGCTGTTAATGAAAGTACTTTCAATTCGAATAATGTGAAATTCGCGGTTTCAGCAGACAATAACTCTTTGAAGTTCGTTTCTACAACTACTCTTTCTAATGCAAAAATCTACTCTGCTGCTGGACATGTTGCAACAGAAGGTAAAATTTCAAACAACACATTAAACATTTCTACCTTGAAATCTGGTGTTTATTTTATCATTATCGAAGATAATGCAGGGCAAACTGTTAAATCTAAATTTATTAAGAAATAAACATTCGATTTATTCAAAATTCAAAGCCTTTCAGAATTCTGAGAGGCTTTTATATTGATTTTACTTAGAGCTTAAAACAATAGGTCATTCTTGGAAGCCGACAAGGGGGGTTAATACTGATGTTGTATATTACATCAAGGAAGGAACTAAATATTACAGAATGTACTTCACCAAAAACGGAGGAGCTACACGGGTGATATGTATTTCAAATACAAAGATATTACTGTAGAACTTTCTGTTGCTGACTTTGGTAAAAAAGGAACTTTTGGATTTATCCAAACCCAACTAAAGAAGATAAAAAAGTTAACATTTTATTTGATGTAAAAGAAGCAGCTTCTAAAAACGGAAGCATCGAAGTATTTGACTTTTCTGGTAAAAAAGTATATGAAACAGCCATCGTAAACCATTCTGGATTTTCTACTCAACAAGTTGATCTTAATAGACTTTCTTCGGGAGTTTATGTCGTGAAGATTACTTACGGAGGACAGACAGAAACAAAAAAGCTTGTTGTAAAATAAGCTATATTTCAGATTTTATTCTTTATAAGACCACCTTCGGGTGGTTTTTTGTTTGTTGTGATTTGCTTAAATAATGAGTAAATTTGTAGAAATAATTCAATTACAGTGAATTCCATTATCAATAAAAAAGTAAAATTTCAGGATTTGGGAACCAAAGATTACCAGCCATCTTGGGATTATCAGGAAGAATTACTGAAAAAAAACCTCGAAACTAAAATCTTCAATCGAGAAAATCCAGATCATCAAAAACCCACCAATAATTATTTTCTTTTAGTAGAACATCCGCACGTTTATACACTTGGCAAAAGCGGACACGAGGAGAATCTTCTGGCCAATGAAGCTAAACTTAAAGAAATCAACGCGACTTATGTGAAGGTAAACCGAGGCGGAGACATTACATATCACGGTTTCGGGCAAATAGTTGGCTATCCTATTTTAGATTTGGAAAATTTCTACACAGATATCCATCGTTACATGCGCGATTTGGAAGAAGTCATCATCCGAACTATTGCAGAATATGGACTGAAAGGAGAACGTTCAAATGGCGAAACTGGTGTCTGGCTTGATGTGGGAAAACCTTATGCCAGAAAAATATGCGCAATGGGTGTCAAAGCTTCTCGTTGGGTTACCATCCACGGATTTGCTCTGAATGTGAATACTGATATGCGCTATTTCGAATACATCATCCCTTGCGGAATTACCGATAAACAAGTGACTTCCTTGAAAAGAGAATTAGAGCAAAAAGTTGATTATGAAGAAGTAAAACAAAAAATCAAAAAACACTTTGTAGATGTTTTTGGTTGCGAACTAATTTCATAAATGATCAATGATAATTGATAGATGATATTAACATTTTGACCTAATCATTTATCAATTATCAAAAATCGATTATATTACATCGTCATCCCAATATCAATTCCTTTGATTTTTCTATAAAGATCAGTGGCAAAATTATCCGTCATTCCGGAAACGAAATCAATCACGCCAAGCACTTTCTGATAATCAGTTCCATCTTCATAAAAGAATTGTTTTGGAAGAAGTTTCAGGGCTTTTTTATCGTATGATTTTCTTTCATTGGCTGATTTCAAAATCGATGGGATGAAGTGATCCAGCAATTCGTACATCACATTATAGCCAGCATTTTCGATTTCTACAACTGCTTTGTGATTGTATATTTTTTCAATCGAAAAACTTTCGATATCTTGGAGCGTTTTATTTTCAGATTTGTAAATATCCAAAAGACCTTTTTCTAAATTACCTTGTAAAATTTTATCGAAATTGCTTTTGTAAAGTTCAATGGACTTATTAATCAATGCATTGATAACCTTTGCTCGGAGATAAGAAATCTGTTCATTTTCATTGCTGATGGAATCCAGCTTCTGCTCTACTCTTTTGATGTCATCCGTTTCTGATTTTACGAGTTCAAAAAAGAGATTTTTACAATCTGTTGTAGAAACGATTCCCAATCTGTGCGCATCTTCCATATCAATAATGTTATAGCAGATATCATCAGCGGCTTCTACAAGCCAAACGAATGGATGTCTTTTGAAGATATAAGGATCGTCATTTTCCTGTATCATTGACGTGCTCTTAGCAATTTCCAGAAAAATTTCCTTTTCATTCTGAAAGAAGCCGAACTTTTTACGATGAATAATGCCTTTCTTTTTAGCAATCGCTTCACAAGGATATTTCGCAATACTTGCCAAAGTCGCAAAAGTCAATTGGATTCCGCCTGCATCTTTTCCTTGCTGCTGTTGAGCCAAAACTCGGATGGCATTGGCATTTCCTTCAAAATTGACCAAATCCGCCCATTCCTTTTCATTGAATTTCGATTTTAAATCTCTTTCATTTCTGTCAAAATAGCTGGCAATCGCATCTTCTCCAGAGTGTCCAAAAGCAGGATTTCCAACATCGTGACAAAGACAAGCTGCAGCAATAACATTTCCAAGATTATGGAGATAAAAATCCTTAGATTCTTGATTAAGATCATTCGAAAAATTATTGTGAATGAACTCTCCAATCACACTTCCCAAACTACGACCAACAGAAGAAACTTCTAAAGAATGCGTCAATCTATTATGTACAAAAACACTTCCAGGAAGTGGAAAAACCTGAGTTTTATTCTGTAATCTTCGGAATGCTGATGAGAAAATAATTCTATCAAAATCCCTTTGAAAATCGGTTCTAGAAGCTTTGGTATGCGGGTTATTTCCTGTACGTTGATTGGTAAAAATTGAATTCAAATCCATAATGGATTCAAAAATAAGGGATATTTTATTTTTAACGGAATAATATTTGAGTTTTTATCAAAAAAGTAGTTGTGCCAGAAGGCCCCCAGTAATTTTATTAATGAAAGAATATCTCCAAAAATTGGTTGGAGAAAAGTGATAGTTTCTACTGCGAGAAAGACCAAAAATTATTCTATATTAAATTCATTTTAAAGAAAACTTAGAATTAAAAGACTTTTACTGTCAATAATGATTTGATTTGAGTTTTATTTTACCTATAATTGGCAAAATTTAATTTTATGAAGAACAAATACTTTTTAATTCTATCATTATTTTCATCATTAGCTTTTGCCCAACAAACCATTTCTTTTGAAGCTTCAGAAGGTTTTGTGGCTGGAGATATCAACGGACAAAATGGATGGGAAGTTACCCTAAACAGTGATGATGAGCCAATCAAAAATCAAGTCATAACTAATGAAAAAGCGTCAGAAGGAACTCAGTCCATAAAAATAGATGTTGATTTGGACGAAAACTTTCTCTTCTTTCCCATCTTTGGTGCAGCAAAAATGTTTGACAAAGCATACGATTACAAAAATACTACGATAGAGATGGATGTTTTTATCACAGAGAAAGATGCTTCTAATTTTGATTTTGGTACTTTTGGAATTGTTGATACTGATGAATATATGCCTGTTGCCATTTTTGCTTTTAATTCTTTAGGTGTTTTGGAAGTTGTAAAAAGTGAAGATTACGAGTATGAAAGCGCCAACTTTAACTGGGAAGCTAATAGATGGTATAAACTGAAATCTGTCACTTCTGAAGAAGAAATCCAATTCTATGTTGATGGTGTTTTGGTTCATACGATACCGAACTTCTCCAAAACCAATATTACAGGAATCAATCTTCTTCACGACAATTTTTCAGGTGGTGCATATATCGACAATATCAAAATCAATGATGAAGTAATGGCTGTAAACGATGTAACGAAAGCCAACATCAAATTATATCCAAATCCGGTAAAAGACATCTTAAAGATAAATCTTTCAAATAACGAAAACATCAGCGAAATCAACATCTATAATGTTGCTGGACAGAAACTAAAAACGTTTTCTAAGCAATCAGAAATCAATGTAGAAAGTTTGCAAAAAGGTGTTTATATGTTGGACATCAAAACAGACAAAAACAAAACTTACAATTCCAAATTCATCAAACAATAAATTGAAAATCCTGCCACAACGCAGGATTTTTTATTTAATTTTATACAAAATCTTATCCTGATGAAAAACATCATAAATCCTGAAACGTTTAACTTTCTTTCTAGTCTGGAAGTCAATAATAACAGAGAATGGTTTAATGAGAATAAAAACTTATATCTAAAAGCCAAGGAAAATGTTGAAAATGTTGTCAATAAAATTATTTCCGGTGTTTCAGAATTCGATGAAAGTGTAGAGAGATTGGAAGCAAAGAACTGTATTTTCAGAATTTACAAAGACACAAGATTTTCTAAAGATAAAACACCTTACAAAACCAATATCGGCGCATCATTAGTAGAAAAAGGTCCAAAGACTTTGAATCACGCAGGTTATTATGTGCATTTGGAACCAGGCAAATCTTTTTTGGCCGGCGGCGTTTATATGACCGAACCAAAAAATCTAAAAGCCATCCGTGAAAAAATCAGTTCTGAAGGAGAAGACTTCTTGAAAATCCTTAATAAAAAATCTTTCAAAGATAATCTGGAATTACGAGGCGAACGATTAGTAAAAATTCCGCAAGGTTTTGATAAGGAAAATCCAATGGGCGATTATCTAAAATTCAAGCAATTTACAGTTTTTCATCCGCTTTCTGACGAAGAAGTTTTGGATGGAGACTTTGTAAAAAATACGGTTAAAGTTTTTAAAGAAATCTATCCTTTTAATCAGTTTTTGAATGAGGCAATTCAATAATAAGATAAGCAAAATTGTTTTTAAATTTTGGATAATTAATGTTTTGATGAGTCTCATTTTTTTTGTGGCTTACCGAATCATAATTTCCGAAACAGCAACGGAAGATAAAACTTGGCTGGGTTGGTTGTTAGAATTTTTAAAAATAATGACAAGCCTAGGTTTTTCTTTGATTTTCCTTGGAGCAATGGCGATTTGTTCGTTATCAATTTTTTTGAATTTAAATCAGAACATCAGAAACAATTTCTATTATTCATTATTAACATTTGTAGGATTGTCTTCAGTTTTTACTTTGTATTGGCTGATCATCATAATTGCTAAAAATTTTATTCACAAGGAAAACCCTTTGATAATATTCTTAATCTTTTGCGTTATATACGTCATCTTTTCTGCAATCGAGTTTAAAATATTCCGAAAAAAAATCCGATCCATCAATTGATTTGGAAAAATGAACTAACAAAAAAAATCAGGAAGCAACTACTCTCTTATTCTGGATCCAATGTTTGATATTACAACTCTGGAGATGGTTATGCTACTTCAAAAGCTAACTGTTTAGATTTATTAGCCTTAGCAGATTTTGATTGATGTAATCATTTCTGAAAATTGTAAAATCCTCGGTTTCACACCAGACAAATTGGACAAGTACGAGAAACAAACTTTCAAGCTCATCAACAAAGCAAAAATCAAAAACCTTAAACCACAAAAAGGACGAAAACAACAATATCTTGAAAAAAGACAAATGCCCAGAACCGATCATCCGTTTTTACAACTCAAAAACAAAAAACCTCTCCACGTCGGAGAGGTTTTCATTTTTATATAATCAATGAATCACAAAACAATTTATAATTCATAATTAATTATTCATAATTGACTACATATACGCTTCAATCGGCTCGCAAGTACAAACTAGATTTCTGTCACCGTACGCTTCATCGATTCTGGCAACCGTTGCAAAGAATTTATGAGTCCTTACCCATTCCAAAGGATAAGCAGCTTTCTCTCTACCGTAAGGTTTATCCCAGTTATCAGAGATAACCAATTGCTCAGTGTGAGGCGCATTTTTCAGAACATTGTTCTCTTTATCAGCATCACCGTTCGCGATTTCTTCAATCTCTTTTTTGATGTTGATTAATGCTTCGGCAAATCTATCAATCTCTTCTTTGTTTTCAGATTCGGTTGGTTCTATCATAAGAGTTCCCGCAACAGGGAAACTCACTGTTGGTGCGTGGAAACCATAATCCATCAAACGTTTCGCAACATCAGCCACCTCAATCCCTAAAGATTTGAACTGACGGAAATCTACGATACACTCGTGCGCCACTCTACCTTTGTCGTTAGCATAAAGGATTGGGAAGTGCTCAGCTAAGATTTCTTTCAGGTAATTAGCATTCAATATCGCGTGTTCAGTCGCTTTTTTCAAGCCTGCTGATCCCAACATTTTGATATAAGCGTAAGAGATATTAAGAATCAATCCAGAACCGTAAGGAGCTGCAGAAATCCCCTCGATAGCATCTTTTCCGCCAGTTGTGATATTTGCATTGGTTGGCAAGAAAGGAACCAAATGTTCTGCCACACAAATAGGACCAACACCAGGACCACCACCACCGTGAGGGATAGCAAAAGTCTTATGCAGATTAAGGTGACAAACATCTGCACCAATATTTCCAGGACTTGTGAAACCAACTTGCGCGTTCATATTCGCACCGTCCATATAGACTTGTCCGCCGTGCTCGTGCGTTAATTTCGTAATTTCTTTGATATTAGCATCGAAGAATCCGTAAGTTGAAGGATAAGTAATCATCACACAAGACAAGTTCTCAGAATGTTGTTCTGTCTTAGCTTTGAAGTCTTCAAAATCAATTTCTCCATTCTCAAGATTCTTCACCACTACGATTTTCATACCAGCCATTGCCGCAGACGCCGGATTGGTTCCGTGTGCAGATTGAGGAATCAAAACGATATTTCTGTGACCTTCGCCTCTGTTTTTATGGTATTCTCTAATCACCATTAGACCTGCATATTCACCTTGTGCACCAGAGTTAGGTTGAAGAGAAGTTCCAGCAAACCCTGTGATTTCTGCCAAATCTTTCTCCAGTTCCTTAATCATTTCCTGATAACCTCCAGCTTGTTCTGTCGGCACAAATGGATGAACACCGCCCCATTCTCCCCAAGAAAGAGGAATCATTTGAGTTGCTGCGTTCAGTTTCATTGTACAAGAACCTAGAGAAATCATAGAATGTGTTAATGACAAATCTTTTCTCTCCAGACGTTTGATGTAACGCATCAATTCTGTCTCTGTATGATATTTGTTGAAAACTTCTTCATCCAAAATACTATCCGTTCTCAATAAATCTGATGGGATAGAATATTCTTCTTTAAGGCTTACTTTATAGCCTTGTTTTCCTTTGAACTGGGCAAAAGCTTCAATCAAATGATTTAGTTTATCAACCGTCGTAGTTTCATTAATAGAAATACTCACAATACCTTGAGAGAAATAATTAAGATTGATTTTCTGATCTCTCATTTTCATTCTCAAAGAAGTTTTCTCCTCCTCGTGCAATCTGAATTTTACCGTATCAAAAACCGGTTCAGATACGATATCATAACCCAAAATTTGCAAAGCATCAGCTACAGCATTAGTCTTATAGTGAATTTGGTCAGCGATGAAGTTAAGGCCTTTAGGACCGTGATAAACAGCGTACATTCCCGCCATAACAGCCAAAAGAACTTGAGCTGTACAGATGTTAGAAGTTGCTCTTTCTCTTTTGATGTGTTGTTCTCTGGTTTGAAGTGCCATTCTCAATGCACGTTTTCCGTACATATCTTGAGAAACTCCGATAATTCTACCAGGAATATCCCTTTTATAATCTTCTTTACAAGTGAAAAACGCCGCGTGAGGACCTCCGTAACCCATCGGGATACCAAATCTCTGTGTAGTTCCAACCGCACAATCAGCACCCATATCAGCAGGAGATTTTAGCTTCACCAAAGCCATCGGATCACAAGCAACTACCACTTGTAAATCGAATTCTTTATAAGAAGTAATATGGTCTGTATAATCTAGAACAATTCCGTTTTTCCCCGGATATTGCAACAAGACCCCAAAGTAAGAATCATTGAACTGATGATTGATATGACTCCCTACAATCACATCAATACCAAGACCTTCTGCTTTAGTTTTAAGAACAGAAACAGTCTGTGGAAGAACTAAATCTGAGATGAAAAACTTTGTAGCATTATTTTTCTTTTGGTCTTTCGTTCTGTTGTTGAAGAACATGTGCATCGCTTCTGCAGCTGCCGTAGATTCATCAAGAAGAGACGCGTTGGCCAAAGGAAATCCCGTTAAATCCGAAACAACTGTCTGGAAATTAAGCAAAGCTTCTAATCTACCTTGTGCAATTTCTGCTTGGTAAGGCGTATAAGCTGTGTACCAGCTTGGATTTTCCAGAATATTTCTTTGGATTGGGGAAGGCAAAATTGTATTATTGTATCCAAAACCGATGTAATTATCAAAGTTTAGGTTTTTGGAAGCCAACTCTTTAGAATGTAAAAGCATTTCATACTCCGAAAGAGGCTCCGAGATGTCTAAATCTTTTTCTAACCTGATAGCATCAGGAATGGTTTGTGAGATTAATTCTTCTATGCTTTCAGCCCCTACTTTCTTCAGCATTTCCCCTTTATCAGACTCATTAAGACTGATGTGGCGATTTACGAATTGTTGTGTATTCATTTATAAAACTTCAAATTAGATTCTTATTAATAAGGTTTGTAAATTTAATTAATTTTGGAAATATTCATTAACATAAAATTTAACAAAAACTTCATCTTAATCCAGATTCATTACAAACAAAATAATTTAAAACGCTATTTATTATATATCGAATCGATTTTATCCGAATATTTTTCGAGAACGATATTTCGTTTAATTTTTAAGGTTGGTGTAATTTCTCCGCTTTGGATTTCAAAATCCGCAGGCATCAGGATAAATTTCTTTATTTTCTCAAAACCAGACAGATTAGTTTGGATTCCGTCTATCAATTTCTGGTAAAATTTCTGAACTTTTTCATTTTCTACCACTTCTTTCCAGTTGGTAAAAGTCACGCCCAAAGTTTTCAATTTCTCTTCCAATGTTTCAAAATTCGGAACAATTAAAGCAGAAACGAATGGTTTATCTTCCGCAATCAACATTATCTGGTTGATATAACTGTTGTTGGAAAACATATTCTCAATCGGTTGAGGTGCAATATATTTTCCGTTGGAAGTTTTCATCAGATCTTTAATTCGGTCTGTGATAGTCAGGTTTCCTTCACTATCAAAAACACCAGCATCGCCTGTTTTCATCCAGCCATCTTCTGTAAAAATCTTAGCCGTTTCTTCAGGATTTTTATAATAACCTTTCATTATTCCACTTCCTTTCACTAGAATCTCATCATTCTCACCTATTTTGATTTGAGAATCTCCTAACAATTTTCCAGCACTTCCATATTTGTATTTAGTGAATGGAAAAGCTGTAACAGTCGCCGTAGTTTCAGTCATCCCGTAACCAACAGTGATGTGGATTCCCATTGCGTCGAAAAACTTCGTCACTTCTTCTGAAATCGATGCACCACCACAAGGCATAAACCAAAGTTTTCCGCCAAGTTTTTTCTTCACTTTATTAAAGACTAAAGCATTGGCTAATTTATTTTTAAGACTAAGTCCGAAAGGAATACTTTGATTTAATCGCTTTTTTTCAGAAACCAAACCTCCGTTTTCAATCGCCCAACTGAAGATTTTCTTTTTCAAATCAGAACCAGAATTCACCATTTCATTCAGTCCAGCATAGATTTTTTGATAGAATCTTGGAACTGAGCACATCATTGTCGGCTTCACTTCGGTCAATGCAGATGCAATCAATTTTGGATTCTCCAAGAAACTGACTTTTGCTCCAAAATGTAAACAAAGTAACGTCCAGCTTCTCTCGAAAACGTGTGTCAAAGGTAAAAATGCCAATGAATGTTCATCTTCAAATCTCTTGAATTTGAAAAATCCCATATGCGCATCAAACGCTTTTAGAAAATTGGAATGTGTAATCATCACACCTTTCGGAACGCCTGTTGTTCCTGATGTATAAATCAAAGTTGCCAAATCATCTTCTCCTCTTTCAACAATTTCCAAATCCTCAGATGCAGACTCGATGAAAGTTTCTAAGTAAGATGAATTTTCCTTTAGCTTGATATATTTTTTAGTAATGATAATCTGTTTGAGAGGCAAACCTTTGTTCAAAAGATTTAGACAGACATTATATTGCTCTTGATTTCCTGCAAAAATAAATTCCGCTCCAGAATCCTTAATAATATATTCAACTTGGTCTTCGCCGTTGGTCGAATAAACTGGAACCGTAACCGCACCAATCGCCATAATTGCCAAATCAAAAATAATCCACTCGGCAGAATTATCGGCATAAATAGAGACTTTGTCGTTCTCTTTTACACCACTTGCTTTGAGTGCGTTGGCAGTTTTAAAGACTAATCTTTTGAGTTGATACCAGCCAAGCTCTTTCCATTCGTGATCTTTTTTGAAACCTAGAGCTGGTTTTGTTGGATATAGGTTAACGTTTTTTTGAAGAAAACTAGTAACGTTGCTCATTAATGATAATTATGATTTAAGAGATTCCATATAATTTTTGAGATGGAAATCTATGCTTTCAGAAACCGGAATAAATTGGTAATTCAGGAACTCTGTTATTTTTTGATTAGAAACTTTGGAGTCAGTTCTTACCGTTTCGATGTTATTTTTACTCATTAATTTCAAAATCGGAAATAACCACCCGAAAAGTAATGAAATAATTGGTAAAACTTTATAAATAAATTCAGGAACCAATTTAGCTTTTGGTTTTCCAAGCGCAGTTCTTACTTTATCAGAAACCAAACGGAATTTTTCATTTTCAGAGATGATAATAAAACGTTCTCCAAAGGAATTTTTGTTCATCAATTCGACAGCGATTTTCGCAACATCTCTTACATCAACATAAGCCGTTCCACCAGGAAAAGTTCTGGAATGTGAGGATTTTTTGAATAAATCGCCACTGCTATTTCCCCAATTTCCAGTTCCAATAATAACACCTGGATTGATGATAATGCTTGGTAAACCTTCGTAATGTGCGCGCCAAACTTCCATTTCGGAAAGGTGTTTGGAAATGGCATAAGAAGAATGTTCTAGTTTTTCATTAAAATCCGAATTTTCATCCATCATTCCCTGTTCATTATAACCATCCAAAACGGCTATTGAACTTACAAAGAGAAATTTTTCAACAGTAGAATTTTCCACAGCATAGAGAAGATTTCTTGTTCCATCAACATTTGTTTTGTTCATCGCTTTGTCATCCTGAGGATTGAAACTGACAATTGCAGCACAATGATAAACTTCATTTACACCAATCAATGCTTCTTGAAGAGAATCCAAGTCTTCAAAATCTACGTCCATCCATTGGATTTTATCGAAATAAAAATCGGGCTTATCTGTATAAAAACGATAGGACGCTCTTACTTCTTTCAGATTGCTAGAAGGTCTTTTTGTTGCGCGAACTTCTTTTCCTTGCTTTAAAAGTTCGAGAACAATCACTCTTCCGAGTATTCCTGTAGCGCCGGTGACTAAAACCATATGTGCAAATATAGCGAAATTGTAGATTTATGAAATGATTTTTAATCACATAAAATAAGAAAAGCTGCATTATTTACCAATGCAGCTTTTGTATAAGAATTTCGGATAATCCTCTTGTTTTTATTTTTTATTTTGTTGTGCCAAAATAAGAGCTTCTATATCTCTCCAATCATAGATATGAAAAACTTTTCCGTTGCTCATTGCTACAAACATACCTTTAGGAAAATCTGGTCCAAAATTAACATTACTAACATCCGATCCATCACTTTCTTTAGTAGAAACTGGTATGATAGCAATCCTTTGGTATGTATTTTCATTAGTATCTCCTTCTCGTCTATAGACATTAAAAGTATTGGCTTGCTGATCTGAGACCAAAATATAACCTGTTTTCTCACCTGTTGGATAAATAGAAATCCCTTCGATATCTGATTTGAAATCATTGGTACCAAATAAAGCTAATTGTTCATTAGAAGCTGATGGATCTGCATTATATTTATGAATCCCGTATTGTTCATCAGAATAATAAATTACTCCCAAAGCATCATCTACTGCAATAGATTCTATTTCTTTTTTACCTGAGTATTCGCCAAACTTACGAACGAGCTCTCCAATTACTTGTCCATTACCATCACCTTTCAGCAGATATTGATACAAATACGAGCCAGAAGGTCCTGTTTTTCTCCCAACAACTGCATAAATTTGTTGTGTTGCAGGGTTTTTATATAATGCAATACCCATTGGACTTTTTTGATCACTATCTTCGAAAACAGAAATCCCTCCGTTATCTATTGGTTTTAGTTCTGGCACCGAAAAAACACGTATTTTGTTAGTTTCGCGCTCTGTAAATACAGCGATATCCATTTTTTTACCACCTACTTCTAATCCATATTCTACATCAATGTTGTTGGGACGTTGTATCCCCAAAACTTTATTTACAATCTTACCTTTTAAATCGTAAACATAAATCCCTCCATTGGTTTCTTTGTCTGTACCTAAAATTAAACTTTTGGAGGCATCTTGTGGATTAATCCAAAATGCTGGATCATCTGTATCAAATTGAACTTTTTGTGTTTTATAAACTGGTTTAACCTTCATAGATGTACATTGTACCATCAAAAAAGAAACCGAAGCTATCAATAATATCTTTTTCATTAAAAATCGAATTTTAGTCCTACGTTGTATCTTGGTTTATAATATTCCATTTGCATTGTTCTGTTCTTTTCGCCTTGGTAATATCTTAATGGTTGGTTGGTAAGATTATTAGCTTCAACAAAGAATCTTATTTTTTCTGTGATGGCATAAGATACGTTAGCGTCTAAGAAGGTTTGTTTATCATAGTAACGGTCATCAAAAGCAACACCTCCAATCTCATCTAAATAAGAAGCTGTATAGTTAAGCGATACACGTGCAGAGAATCTTTTGTTTTCCCAAGATAAGGACGAGTTAAACATATGTGGTGCTGTTCCTGGCAACATTAGACCTTCTCTTTGTACATCATCTCCTGCAATACCTTTGGCTTTGGAATGTGTATAAGTATAATTGGCATAAATCCCAAAATGACTAAGAAAACCAGGTAGAAAATCTAGTTGTCTTTGCAAAGCAACTTCAAAACCATAAACGTCTACACTTTGTCCGTTTCTGGCTTGTGAAAATACGTAGGTGTTATCTGCTCCCAAATCATTAGCGAGATCAGGAAACTGTTGTGTAAACTTGTCTCTTGTAAAATTTTGATCGATGTAATTAAAGATAAATTTATTAATCTTTTTATAAAAACCACCAACTGATATTAATCCCACTGATTTGAAATAGTACTCTCCCATTACATCGAAGTTATGAGCATAAGAAGCTTTCAAATCTGGATTACCTGCATCTATTTGTGCATCTTCTCCTGGTGTAATATTCACAAATGGAGACAAATTGTAATACCCTGGTCTTGCCAAAGAAGTTGTATAAGCAGCCCTAAGAACCATATCATCTGTTGGCGTATACTTGAAGGTAATGCTTGGTAAATAATTGGTATAGTCGTTTTTGATTTTTCTCTCACCTTCTAACATTACATCATCATCTTCGGTTTTGGTGATATTACCAGTATACTCTGTGTGGGTATTTTCTAAACGAAGACCTGCAATGAAAGAAAAATCATCCGTAATATTTTGGTCCCAACGGATATATCCAGCATAGATTTGTTCTTTGGCTTTGTAATTAATCCCTAGATATTCTGCAGGATTACTTTCTGAAGAAAACATTCCTGTATTGTATAAATCCAAATTGCCTAATAATTGTTTTGATGCAAAATATCCTGGGATATACTTGCTATTTGGAGACCAATTTTTACCATCCCAATAGACTGGATTAATTTTATCCATAGTGGCTAAGCTGGTGTTGGCATCGGTTGGAGTATAGTCATTAAAACTGTTCTCTCTTTCTTTTTGTTTGATTCTTGTTTTTGCTCCAAATCTCAATCTGCCTTTTTGCTCTGATATGATATTAAGCGGAATTCTAAGATCTACTTTCCCCGTAATCTCATCTTCAAAAGTATGACCAAACTGCTCCGTAAGTGTTCGGAATTTAAAGGATTTGAGTGTAGGTTCTGTTGTTGGCGTTAGTAATGGTTCTTTCTCACTATCATAACCAGAAAGTGCTACTCCCTTTGACTGATAATCTATATAACGTTCATTAGGGCGGTCTTCGGACGCTCGTGAATAACCTCCAGACCAATTTAATTGTAGCTGAGAACCCAACAAATGTTCACCATTGATAAAATAGTTTTGCATAATCTGGCGTTCTAGCCTTGCCGCTTTACTTTTATCAGTATCTATACCACCTTTGGTTTGTGCTCTAAGATCAGCTTTGTAACCAGTAATAAGACTTTCATCTGTTTTGTCGTAGATAGGTGTAACTTTATTAAATCTCAGTCTATATCTATTTTCCCAATCGTCTCGCCAGTTATAAACAGCACCAGCTTTGATGATATTTTTATCATTAATTTTAAAATCAAAATTAGCCCCTAAACTTTTACGCTCTCTTCTTACATCATATTTGCGAATATCCATCTCTCTGATGTAAGCATTACCAAAATTATCCTGCGCCCAAACACCTTCTACATTATCTGACCCATAATCTTGATTATTATAAGAACCGTTGAAAACAAACCCAAATTTTTTACCAAAATAACGGTTACCATACATAAAAGCTGTATTGCTAGATACTTTATCTCTAATAGGATTATAACCACCAGCCGCGGTAAGAGATATTCTTTCTTTATTAGGTGCAGTTCTTGTGATGAGATTTACGGAACCTCCAATGGCGTCTGCATCCATATCTGGCGTTAAGGTTTTGTTAACTTCGATAAGTTGAATCATATCGGAAGGAATTAGATCCATCTGAACTCGTCTATTATCACCTTCTGCTGACGGAATTCTGTTCCCATTGAGAGTAACTGAGTTAAGTTCTGGAGCCAGACCTCTAATAATAATATCTCTAGCTTCACCTTGGTCATTTTGCATGGTAATCCCAGGTACTCGTTTTAAAGCATCTCCGATATTAGAATCCGGAAATTTCCCTACCTGATCAGACGAAACAATATTGGTGATATTAGAATTATTTTTCTGCGTATTTAGGGCTCTAGCTTGGTTTTGTCTGCTAATACCAAGAAGCCGAACCTCTTTTATTGTAGTTGACTTATTTTTATCAAACAAAACATCTACGCTAGTATTATTCTCGGATTTCACAACTACTGTTGATTGCTGACTGCCATAACCAATATAATCTACGGTTAGCGTATAGGTTCCTTCTGGAACATTAAGGAAGACATAATCGCCTGTAGCATCAGATATTGTGTAATAATTACCAGGTGTTAAAGTTAGTTTTGCACCAGGCAAAGGAATTTGGTTATTATCATTAATAATCCCAGAGATACTACCTTTTTGCGCAAACACAAAAACTGTTGCACAAAAAAGTACAGTTGTAATAAGCTTTTTCATTTAGATTTATTTGCGGACAAAAATAAGATTGCGCTCTTTTAAACTTATTAATTCAACTTAAATCATATAATAATTCTATTAAAACTAAATATCAATAGGATTTAACAAATAATTTTCAATCAATTTATCTTTCATCTTGGATAAATTGATTGAAAAATTTACAAAATTTGCTGAGTGATCAAGTTAAGTCTGTTTCTTTCTTTTGAAAATCTGAAGCAAAAGAAAACAATTCAAAACAGAATAAGCTAGAATTACACCAATGAAAAACCAAAAACTTCTACCTTCCAAAAACCATTCTCCATTTCCAGAAAACGAATCTCTGAGAGCGAAAAACATCAGCACAATCAAAAACAGATTGATGACAACAGAAAAAATCAAAATGATTTTATAAATGGTTTCTTGGTATTTTATCATTTAGGAATTACAAAGATACTTCAAAGTTTTTTATAATTTAAAACCACATAGACACATAGAGATGATTCTTTTCAGCTTAATTAGAATTTAAATCTATGTTTCTATGTGGTTAATATTCTTAATTCTGTAAAAATTCTTTCACAGCCGCATTGAAATCAACAGGATTATTAGCCTGAACCCAATGTGCAGCATTTTTAATTTTAATAACTTCAGAGTTTGGAAATTGTTGTCTGATGAGAAACTCGTCTTGTGGAAGAATATAATTGGAATTAGCTCCGGCAATGAATAAAGTCGGACCACTGAACACGCCAAACTTGATAGCATTAGAAACAAACTCAGTATATTTTGAAGCCAAAGTTTCAAGATTGAATCTCCAAGCCAGTTTTTTCTCCTCTGTCCAATACAAATTCTTCATCAAAAACTGAATCACAAATTTCTCGTGAATATATGCTCCAAGAACTTTTTCTACATCTTGACGAGATTCAACCTTAGAAAAATCGACTGTTTGTAAAGCTTTGATAATTCCTTGATGATGTGGCGGATAAGCTTTTGGTGTAATATCTACGACAATCAATTTTTCCAATCTTTCAGGGAAATTAATAGCGAACTGCATCACAGCTTTTCCTCCCAAAGAATGCCCCAAAACATTGGCTTTTTGGATATTATGAGCATCCATATAATTAGCAATATCCTGAGCCAAATCATCGTGTGACATAGAATCTGAATGAAAACTTCTGCCGTGATTTCTCAAATCTAAAATGTGCGTTGGCATCAATTCACCAAATTCTTTCCCAAAACTCCCCCAATTATCAAGCATCCCGAACAATCCGTGAAAAACCAAAAGTGGCGTTTCTGTTCTTTCTTCTCCGTATATTTTTGAATGTAAAATTTCCATTAATAATAAAATATAATTACCACTTCGCCAATCGTTTCAGATAAGCTTGAACCGTATTTTCCAAACCAAGATAAAGTGCTTCCGAAATCAAAGCGTGACCAATGGAAACTTCCAAAAGATTCGGGATATTGTCTGAGAAATATTTTAAATTTTCTAATGACAAATCGTGTCCAGCATTGATTCCTAAACCAAATTCATTAGCGACAACAGCCGTTTTAAAATAAGATTCTACTGCAAATTCTTTGTTTTCTGTGTAATGTTTTGCGTAAGCTTCTGTATAAAGTTCGATTCTATCTGTTCCAGTTTCAGCTGCGAATTTCACCATTTCAGGATTTGGATCAAGGAAAATAGACGTTCTGATTCCAGCATTTTTGAATTCTGAAATAATAGATTTCAAGAAATCCAGATTCTTTTCACAATCCCAACCTGCGTTTGATGTAATCGCATCATCAGCATCAGGAACCAAAGTCACTTGCTCTGGTTTCACTTCCAAAACCATATCGATAAACGGACGATGTGGATTCCCTTCAATATTGAATTCTGTTGTAACCAAAGGTTTCAAATCGTAAACATCTTTTCTCGTGATATGTCTTTCGTCTGGTCTTGGATGGATTGTAATCCCTTGCGCTCCGAATCTTTCCAAATCCAAAGCTACTTGAGCTACACTTGGAACATCGCCTCCTCTTGCATTTCTGAGGGTTGCTATTTTATTAATATTGACACTTAGTTTGGTCATAATTGATAATTGATAATTGATAATTGATAATTGATTGTTATATTTTATGTACTTGCATTATTTCCAAATCAAATTCTTTGGAAGCCACCAAAAGATGGTCGAATATATCAGCCTGAATTTGTTCAAAATGCTCCCATCTTGAATCATTGGCAAAACAGTAAATTTCCAAAGGCATACCTTGTGGTGTAATTTCCATTTGTCTTACCAATATGGTTCCCTCTTGGTCTATATTAGGGTTGTTTTTAAGATAATTCAAAGCATAAATTCTGAAAGTTCCGATGTTGGTCAATTGCTTGCCATTGATAATCTCATCAGCATTTTTCAGCGTACTTTTTTGAGTGTCGATTTCTTTTTTCTTTTCCACAAGATAATCGTGAATCAGATTAATTTTCAACAATTCACTAATAGCTTCATCATTCAGGAATTTGAAAGATTTAATATTAAAAACGATGGATTTCTTGATTCTTCGGGTATTGGTTTCCGACATTACCTGCATATTCTTGATTTCTGTAGTAAGCAAATCGTAAGTCGGAATAGTAGATAATGTTTTGTCGAAATTTCTGATTTTGGTTGTTAACAAATCAATATCTTCAATATTACCTTCAATCGTATATTTCGGAATAGAAACCCAATCTCCAACTTTTATATTTTTGGACGTTGCTACGTGAATCCCTGTAACAAAACCCAAAATTGTATCTCTGAAAATCAAAACAATAACTGCTGTAATTGCCCCAAGGCTTCCTAAAATTGTAGCACCACTGATATCGAAAATAACACAGATAGCAATAACACTGAAAATAAACATTCCAAAAATCCTAACCGTTTGAGAAATAGAATTAATGGCGATAATTTTATAGTAATCTTTCTGTATCAAATAATAGTTTTGTAAAACTTTGATAAAACGGAATGCCATATTTGCGATTGCAAGAACGATAACAAAATTTATCATTCTCTCTAGAAGATCAAAACTTTTTGGATGTCTGTAAAAAATGGAATATAATGCGAACTTTCCAATTATCAAAGCCAATATATTAGCCACAGAATTAGTGACTTTAGCTTTATAAATGGATTTCATCACAGGATATTTCTCCTTATCAAAAAAGAATCTAAAAACAAGATTAATCCCATTTTTAAGAATAAAAGCAACAGCATAAATTAGGAAAATCAGAAGAACAAACTTAAGAGTAATCTGACTCGTTAGGACAAATTCATCAGGAAAAAAATCTTTACAGAAGAAATGAATTTCATCACTGATTTGCTGAAGAAAATCTTTGTAATCTATGAGTTCGTTTTTCATTTAGAGGAATTATTTCACAAATTTAAGGATAAAAAAAATCTTTTGGCATTACTTTGAATGTTGTATTTTTAAATAAATTTAAAAACTATGGATTCTGTTTTTATTGACATTATCGCTTTGGTTCTACTTTTCATAGGAATGCTAGGAACTTTCCTTCCCATTTTACCCGGATTATTATTGAGTATCTGTGGACTACTGATATTCAAATTCGGCACAGAAAACGATATGCCAATGTTGTATGTCTGGATTTTTGCTTTTCTGACACTTATTTCCACAGTTCTGAATTACGTTATCCCTTCAAAAACCAACAAAAAATATGGCGGAACTCGCTACGGAAGTATTGGTTCTTTTATTGGAACACTTCTCGGTTTGTTTTTCATCCCGATTCCTTTAGGATTTTTGATAGGAATGTTATTAGGCGTTTTCCTTGGAGAATTGTTACACGACATCAATGACAGAAAAAAAGCCTTCAACTCTATGAAAGGTGCTTTTATTGGCTTTGTATATGGCACCGGTTTTAGTTTAATGGTTGGGCTGGCAATGTTTTTGGTTGTTGGCTATTATATTTTCTTTTAAAATTTTGAATAATGAAATTTAAAGCACTTTTATTCGCACCTATCCTATTGTTGATGAGCAATTGCAAAACACAATCTCAAACTTCAACATCAGATAATATTATTAAACTTGGAGTCAACAAAAAAGTTACGATTCCAAACTCAAAGATGAGTTTAGAATTTAAAGAAATTATCGAAGACAGCCGTTGCCCTGCTAATGTAACTTGTGTTTGGGAAGGTATTGCGATCGTCAATCTAATTGCATTTTCAGGAAAAGACACAAAAGACATCAAAGTCGCAACAAGAGATTTCTTGCCAAAAGAAGTTACCAAATCTTTTAATTATTCGGGGTATAGATTTACAGTACAGGAAGTAAAACCTTATCCCGGAGGAAAAGAAGAAGCGGCTACTGTAACTCTTAAATATGAAAAGGAAAATTAATCATCCCCAAACAATTTGATTTTTTCCTTTCTCTAAAAGATAATTATTGATTTTCGAAAACGGCTTGCTTCCGAAAAAACCTCTGTAAACAGAGAATGGCGAAGGATGCGCCGATTGAATAATAAAATGTTTAGTCTCGTCTATCAACGAGGCTTTTTTTTGTGCAAATGCACCCCAAAGAACAAACACCACATTTCGTTTGTTGTCAGAAATTTGTTTAATGATAAAGTCTGTGAAAACTTCCCAACCCATATCTTTATGAGAATTTGGCTCGTGCGCTTTTACAGTTAAAGTAGCATTCAGAAGGAGAACACCTTGTTTTGCCCAATCCTGTAAATCTTTGTTTTTTCTTTCTATTCCGATGTCATCTTTTAACTCGATGAAAATATTTTTGAGTGAAGGTGGCGCAGTTACACTTTCTGAAACCGAGAAACAAAGTCCATTGGCCTGACCATCGTTATGATAAGGGTCTTGCCCAATAATGACAACTTCCACATTATCAAATTCCGTCAGTTCCAAAGCACGGAAAATCTCATTTTTCGGAGGAAAACATTTAGTTGAATTATATTGAACTTTCACTTTCTCCCAAAGTTGATCAAAATAATCGCTTTCCTTTATCGGCTTCAAAACTTCGTTCCAAGTCATTTTTCTGATTTTTTACAAAATTAAATTTAAAAAGTATTAACGCAAAGGCACTAAATATTTTTATTTAAAAACGTTTTTAAGGCGCAAACTGAAAATAAGAAAAACACTTCACCTCCGCTCTCAGTGTGACACTAATAAAAATGCTATAATATTTAAGGTTTGTCAGGCTGAACGGAGTCGAAGTCTTTAAATAACAAAATAACTTTAAACTTTCGCGACTTTGTGTTATAACAAAAAACGTATCTCTTTTACAGGGAAATAAAGTTAATTATTCATAAAAGTCCTTTGGCTTAATTTTTATTATAATAAATTCGGGCGAAATTTTAAATTTTATCTAAAAATACAGTCCTTAATAGAATGAAGATCTGGAATAGTTTTATTTTCTCAACAATATTTATGACTAATTTATCTGCGCAGAATACGATTATCGTCGGAACTTACACCAACAGTGATAAGTGCAACAGCGGCGGTATCCATATTTTTGATTTTGATGAAAATACTTATAAATATAATCTCAAATATCACACAGAAAATATCATTAATCCAAGTTTTGTAAGCCTTAGTCCAGACAAAAAATTTCTTTTTTCTGTCAACGAAAATGGTAACAAAAGCACAATTACTTCTTTTTCTATCGATGAACCGAATGGAACGCTTATCAAAAAAGACGAACGTAAAACGCAAGGCGAAGATCCTTGTTTCTTGATTTCTGATGACCAAAATGTTATTGTTGCCAATTATTCCGGTGGCAACATTAATGTTTTCAAACGTTATGCTGATGGAAAATTATCGGATGTTTTTCAGAATATCAAATTCGAAGGTGTAGGGGTGAATCCAAAAAGACAGGAAAAATCACACATTCATCAGGTTCAGTTTTGTCAGGATGGAAAATATCTTTTGGCAACTGATTTAGGTTTGGATAAAATTTATGTTTTCAAATACAACAAAACCGGCGAAAAAGTCTTGGAAAAAATTAGTGAATTTGACGCAAAAAAAGGTTCTGGCCCAAGACATATTGCTTTTAACAAAAGTGGGAATCTGATTTATCTTGTTCAGGAGTTGAGTGGTGATTTATCTGTTTTAAGTTTCTATGAAGGTAAAATTGAATTAGTTCAGGAAGAAACATTATTATCAAGGAAAGTGAGATTTAATTTCAGAGCAGCAGATATTCATTTATCAGAAAACGAAAAATTCTTGTATGTAACCAATCGTGATGATGCGGATGATATCACGACTTTTGAAATTTTGAAGAATGGTAAAGTAAAAAGAATTCAACAACTCAAAACAACTGGTAGAAATCCTAGAAATTTTGCCATCAGCCCCAATAATAAATTGGTTTTGATTGCTAACCAAGATACGAATAGAATCAATATTTTTGACCGAGATTTGAAGTCTGGCTTATTGAAAGCTACTGGAAAATCGATTCCTGTTTGCAGCCCCGTGAATATTATTTTTTATGAAAAAGGTAAATAATTTTACAACTAAACAATATTTTAAACAAAACACAGTTCTAATAGATTAATGCTTGATGAAATCGATGCTTGATAAAAAATTTATCCTCACTTTTTTTCTGATTTTAATAAATGGTTTACTTTTCTCACAAAACGAAAAAGAAAACCAAATTGAAGACGTCGTTATCAAAGGCGTAAAAAAATATAAGAACAAAAAAGAAAATCCAGCTTACGCTATTATGCAACAGGTCTGGAAAAAGAAAAAATCCAACGGACTTCTGCTCCACAAAGATTATCAATACAAAACTTACGAGAAAATCGATTTTCGTTTAGACAATATTGATAGTGCATTTACCAAGAAAAAGGCATTTCGTGGCATGGATTCTATCATTTTCAAATATAATGATTCTTCTGAAATTGCCGGAAAAGCGGTTCTTCCAATCTTCATTACAGAAAGTATCTTCAATGTATATGGTAAAAATAATCCAAAAAAAGAACGCAAAGATTTGGTTGCGACAAGACTTTCTGGATTGAAGAATAATCAAATTGTTTCCAAAACGATACAGAATATGTATCAGGATATTAATATTTATGATAATACGATTAATTATCTGAATATTGGCTTTGTAAGTCCAGTTTCGACCGATGGTTTCGGTATTTTTGATTATAACATTACAGATACCATTGAGGTTAATACCGTTCGTTCTTACGAGATTAGATTCACTCCCAAAAACCCTGACGCTTTGGCTCTGAAAGGGCGTCTTTACATTTCTATGGACAAGTATAATGTGATGAAAGTGGAGATGGAAACGAATAAAAAAATCAATATCAATTTCGTGAAAAACATTGCTACAGATTTGGAATTCGACAATCCTGATGATTCTACTTTTATTCCAATTAGAAATGAAACGACATTACAATTGGTTCTCAATGATAAGGAAAAAGCAAAATATGTCCTCGCGAAAAGAGTTGCTAATTATTCTGATTATCAATTTGACAAAGGGCTCACGGATGAATTCCTCAACAAAATTGTTGTTCCCGAAGACGAAATGGTTGCTAAAGACGAAGAATATTGGCAAACCAACAGAACAGAAGCGCTCACAACCAGCCAACAGAATATCTACAAAATGTACGACGAATTAGAACATAATCCGAAGTACAAAAAAGTCGTCAAAATCATAGAAATCGGAAATTCAGGTTACATTCCACTTGGGAAAAGTGGTATTGATTTCGGGAATATTTTTCAGTCTTTTGGTTATAATGATATTGAAGGAACTAGGCTGAGAGCCGGTTTCAGAACCTATCGCGGAAAGAATGATATGTGGCGAATCCAGGCTTACACCGCTTACGGTTTCAGAGATCAAAAATGGAAATTTGGAGGCGAAGCAAAATATATGTTCAATAAAACCGATCGTTTTCAGATTGGTGCCGGTTTCAGAAAAGATGTTTTACAGTTAGGCGTTCAATTGACTACTGACGAAGGTATTATGACACGCTCATTTGCTTCTTCTTCTGTTCTTAACAGTGGCGAAACGACTTCTATGAGTTCTGTAAAACAGAGTAATATCTATACGAGTATCGAACCTTGGAAAAACATCCAACTGCGTTTTGATGCGACTCAACAAAGCATCCAATCTGCAGATTCTAACTTATTCAATATCAACTATTACAGAAACGGTGTTTTGCGAACAGACTTGAATGATACGAGATTTACAGCAACAATTATCGCAAGACCTGGAATCAAATTTTCAACTTATGGCGTTGACCGTTATGAAATGACTGCTTTGGCAAATAACCCAACTTTGATTTTGAAATACACAAAAGGTGTTGGTGGTGTTTTTAATTCTGATTTTAATTATAACAAATTACAATTCTATTATTACCAACCAGTTATTTTAGGAAATTGGGGAAGATTATTTGCTAATGTTGAAGCAGGTAAAAACTTTGATGCACTTCCACTCGCTTTGCAAAATGTGATGCCTGCCAACCAGTCTTACGGATTAGTGCGTGGCGTTTTCTCTTTGATGAATTACTATGAATTTGTGGCAGATTCTTATGCTGTTTTGTTTCTGGAACATCACTTCAATGGGAAAATTTTATCTCAAATTCCTTTGATTAAAAAACTTAAACTAAGAGAAGTTGCGTTTTTCCGTTCTGGAGTTGGAAGTTTGAGACAAGAATCCATCACTATGAATGCTGGGAATATGAATCTTAGCGCTCCTGATAAACCTTATTACGAGTATGGTTTTGGAATCGAGAATATCGGTTGGGGGAATTTCAGATTATTGAGAGTTGATTTTAACTGGAGAGGAAATTACTTAAATCACAAAACAACTGCGAATACTGATGTAAGAAAATTCGGTATTCAGTTTGGTTTCCAGATGAATTTTTAGAAAATTTGTTACAAGCAGAACTTTTTTTGTAATGAAGTCTATTTTCCAAAACAAATAATCATCAATGAAAATCCAAAAAATTGTTCTACTCTTAAGCTTTTTAATTTTTACAAGTCTATATTCACAAAAACAATTTGTATTTTTTGGTTCTTACAATTGGGACAAAGGTTCTGAAGCTGTGTATGTTTACGAACTAGATAACGAGACTGGAAAATTGACTAAAGTTGCTTCATCTTCAGACGTAATCAATCCAGGCTATATCACGGTTTCGTCTGACGGAAAATATATTTACGCTTCTTCTGACGCCAAAACGCCAAATTACGGAACAGTAAGTTCTTTTGCCTTCGATGCCGAAAAAAAATCATTGACTTTTCTAAATCAACAAAAAACGGGTGGCGAAAATCCAGTTTATGTTAATGTCGATAAAAGTGGAAAATGGCTCATTAATACAACTTACAATCAAGCTACGATTTCAGTTTTTCCACTCCTTGAAAATGGGAAAATCGATTCAATTGTTCAGCATTTTGAGTTTACAGAAGGAAGCGGTGTAAACACGAAAAGGCAAGAAAAAGCGCACACACATTCTGCCGTTTTTTCACCAGATTTTAAAACTGTACTTTTTGCAGATTTGGGAGCAGACAAAATATTACAATATCCATTTTATTCAACCAAAAAACAACCTTTGGTTGACAGCCAAAGTATTTTCATCAATACAAAACCAGGAAGCGGACCAAGACATATCACTTTCAGCAAAGACGGGAAATTGGCTTATTCTATAGAAGAATTGGCAGGGATGATTTCGGTTTATGATTTTTCTGAAAACAAACTGAAAGAAATCCAAAGAATTGCGACGCATCCTGACAAAATCAAAGATGGTTTTGAAAGTTCTGATGTGCATATCTCGCCAGATGGAAAATTTTTGTATGCGACTAACAGAGGAAAAGAGAATAATATTGCAATTTTCAAAGTCTTAAATGATGGAAAATTAGAATCTGTCGGTTACCAAAAAACGGGTGGAAAACATCCAAGAACTTTTGCGATTGATGAAACAGGAAAATTCATTATTGTGACAAATGTTATTTCGCAAGATGTAACCATTTTCAAAAGAAACTTAGAAACCGGAATGTTGAAGAAAGTCGGAAAACCTGTTAAAATTAAGAATGTGACTTGTGTGAAGACGAAGATGTATTAAATTTGATTTTATATTTATCTAATTAAATGCTTACACAAAAAGAATTACTAAAAATTTATTCAGGTTTTAATGATGACGAAATTGTTGTTTTAGCAACCTATGAATCAAAAAAACTTACTGAAATAGCCGTTCCAATTCTTATCGATGAGCTTACTAAAAGGAATCTTGGTAAAGATTTACTCGATTGGGTCAGTATGGAAAGAAATTTTTTCAAAGGGACAGAATTGGAAGTTTTAAAATCAAAAATTAAAAATTCCATATGCTCAGATTGTAAAACTCTAAAAAATGATGTAAGAGGTTTTTTCATTCATCATTGTTCCTTAACACATAATCCGAGTGAAGCAAAACTTATTTTATGTGAAAGTTGTGGTAAAAAATTGAGAAGAAAAAATTATATTATTTCTGCAACATTCGGTTGGCTTTCTCTGAGAAGCTTTATCAAAGTTCCATTATATTTCCTAGGTGAAATATTTTACAGTTTTGCCAGAAAAACTCAAAGCAGAAAAATCATTGAAGAATTTATATTTGAGAATACTGGTTTAATCAGAAAATTAGGAATTGATAGAATTAACGAAGTAATTACCACAAACAATAGATACCAACTAAGTTTAAAAAGAGATAACAGGGATTATATTTTTGAATTTTTCTAATTCTTCAAGCTTTAAATTTAGCTTTTTCAAAATCCTTATAAATTACCTTATCTTTGCAAAAAATCGGAATTGGACGTTAGAGCAAAAAAACATCTTGGTCAGCATTTTCTTACAGACCAGAATATAGCACGCAACATTGTAGATTCGTTGTCTTTTGAAGGCTACAAAAAAGTTTTGGAAGTTGGTCCGGGAATGGGCGTTCTTACAAAATTTCTTCTTGAAAAAGAGTCAGAAATCTATGTTGCAGAAATCGACCAAGAATCTATCGTTTATCTCAAAAAACATTATCCAAAACTTGAAGAACAACATTTTGTTGGTGACTTTTTGAAAATTAATATTCCGGAGGTTTTTGGTGAAGAATTAGCCGTGATTGGCAATTTCCCTTATAATATTTCGTCTCAGATTCTTTTTAAGATTATTGATAATTACACTTTGATTCCGGAAATGAGCGGAATGTTCCAGAAAGAAGTTGCTGAAAGAACCGCTGCAAAACCAAGAACAAAAGATTACGGTATTTTGTCCGTTCTGGTTCAGGCTTATTATGATGTGGACTATCTTTTTACTGTTCACGAAAACGTCTTCAATCCGCCTCCAAAAGTAAAATCCGGCGTCATCCGAATGACCCGAAATCTAAAACCTGGATTGGCTGGAAATGAAGTTCTTTTCAAACAAATCGTGAAAGCTGGTTTTGGACAAAGACGAAAAAAAATGAGCAACGCGCTGAAAGTTCTCGGCATTCCTGAAAATATGAAATCGCATCCTTTCCTTGACATCAGAGCAGAAGAATTGTCTGTTGCTGATTTTATTGCTTTTGCTAATGAATGGAAGAATAAATTAAACTGATTTGAAGACATTCGTATTTATTTTATTAATTTTAATGACAGCTTCGTGTGCATCAAAAAAAGATGTGAGCGGAATTTACAAATCTAATTTTGCTGATTTAGGATTTTTTGTAACTACGATTAAACTTAAAAAGGATTCGACTTTTGAATACAATTTTGCAGGCGATTTAGTTAATACAGATTTAACCGGAAAATATAGAATAAAGGATAAAAATATTTACTTAAAATTCAATAAAAATAAAGATGAGATTGAAAGTAAATCTGATAGTCTCAATATATCGGAGATTTTGAATGGAAATTACCACAATTATAATTTAAAGAATGAATCTGGAGTTGCATATCATCTTAAATATCTAATTAAGGGCAACAGGTTTTATAGTTATAGAATTGATAATGGAAAACTTGTAAAATTTGGCAAGTATTATTCTGATAGAAAAAAATGGGAAAAGAAAAGAATTTATCTTTATAAAAAATCTTAAAATTTCTACTACTAACAAATCCCCTAGCCCCGATTGCAGTGGAAATCCTTTTTCTTTTCTTTCAGAAAAAGATTGCAACGGAAAGCGGGAAACAGCTCCAAATTAAAAATAAAAACTAACTACTCGACGTAGTCAAATAGCTCGTTAAAATTTGTTTTAAAATCCTTATTTTTGTGTTATGGAAAAAGTGGTATTGGTCAATCCTCAGGATGAAGTTTTGGGACAAATGGAAAAAATGCAGGCGCACGAAAATGGACTTTTGCATCGTGCTTTTTCGGTTTTTCTGTTCAATGAAAAGGGAGAAATGCTTTTGCAAAAACGCGCCGAAGAAAAATACCATTCGCCCAACCAATGGACCAATGCTTGTTGTTCACACCCAAGAATCGAGGAATCTTATCTGGATGCGGCAAAAAGACGTATCAAGGAGGAATTGGGAATCGATTGTGAGTTGACGGAAAAATTCCATTTCATTTACAAAGCAGATGTTGGAGAAGGGCTTTGGGAACACGAGTTGGATTATGTTTTTACAGGAAACTTTGATGGCGAATTTGATTTGAATCCTGATGAAGTTTCGGAAATCCGATATGTTTCTATCGCAGATTTGCAACAGGAAATTGCTGAAAATCCGGATAACTTTACGGAATGGTTCAAAATCATTTGGGCTGAATACCGTAACCAACTGAATTAATCATAAATATTTCTTAACTTTATTATCAAATCTTACGCTTATGAAAGCTTTGGTAATTGGTGCAACTGGTGCTACAGGAAGCGACCTTGTGAATCAACTTTGTCAGGATTCTGATTTTGACGAGATTGATATTTTTGTGAGACGTCGTTCTGATTTTCATCATGAAAAAGTCAAAGCGCATCTTGTAGATTTTGACCATCCAGAAGAATGGAAACATCTTGTGAAAGGCGATGTGGCTTTTTCTTGTCTCGGAACAACTCTGAAATCTGCAGGAAGTAAAGAAAACCAAAAAATAATTGATTACAATTATCAATTCAATTTTGCAAAAGCAGCGAAAGAAAACAAGGTAGAAGATTATATTTTAGTTTCTGCTTACGGCGCGAATCCTGATTCTAAAATTTTCTACTCCAGAATAAAAGGCGAATTGGAAGAAGCTGTGAAAAATCTGAAATTCGAGAAAACTACTATCTTCAAGCCTGGAATGCTGGAAAGAAAAAACTCTGACAGAAATGCTGAAATCATAGGTTTGAAAGCAATTAAATTCCTTAATAAACTGGGGCTTTTCAAAAGTCAACAACCTCTGCCAACTTCTGTACTAGCCAAAGCGATGATTGTTGCTTCAAAGATAAAATCTAATAGTTTTTCAGAAGTCAAACTTCACAGTATTTTTAGTTTTGCTGAGAAGAAAACGCTATAAAAAAATCCAATCAGAGTTGATTGAATTTATGTTTTATTTATTTCTGTCTTTCAAATATTTTTGCCATTCCCAAGTGGTTTTTAGCGCTTCTTCCAAAGTAGTTTCTGATTTCCAATTGAGTTCTTTTTCAGCTTTATCTGCATTAGCATAAGCCACGGTTATATCGCCTTCTCTTCTAGGACAAATCTGGTAAGGAACGGCAACATCATTTGCTAATTCAAAGGCTTTAACAACTTCTAAAACTGAAGACCCTTTTCCTGTCCCTAAATTATAAATATCCAAAACTGTTTCTTCACTAGAATGCATTAGTTTTTGTAAAGCTGCAACGTGTGCTTTCGCCAAATCTACAACATAAATATAATCTCGGATTGCTGTTCCATCTTCAGTTGGATAATCGTCACCCCAAATGCTCAATTTTTCTCTGATTCCTGCTGCAGTCTGCGTAACATAAGGAACAAGATTATTTGGAATTCCTGCTGGTAATTCTCCCAGCAAAGCTGTTGGATGCGCACCAATTGGATTAAAATATCTTAATAGCGAAACACGTTTTTGATAAGCTCTTGAGAAATCTTTCAGGATATCTTCACCCATTTGTTTAGTTTTTCCGTAGGACGATTCAGCCTCTTTCAAAGGTGTATTTTCGTCGATAGGCATTTGATCTGCTTGACCATAAACTGTACAAGATGAACTGAAAATGAAGTTGGAGATATTTCTTTCTTTAAATTCCTGAAGAACATTAATTAATGAAAACAAATTATTCTCATAATATTTCAAAGGCTCAGTCATACTCTCTCCCACTGCTTTTGAAGCTGCAAAATTGATACAACCTTCGATATCGTGAGCTTCGAAAACTTGTTGCAATAATTCTTTTCTTCTCAAATCGAAAGGATAAAAAATCGGACGTTTTCCTGTGATTTCCTCAATATTATCAAGAATGAATTTTTCTGAATTTGATAAGTCATCTACTATGATGACATCGAAATTATGATTGATAAGTTCTACAACAGTGTGTGAACCGATGTAGCCGAGACCGCCTGTTACAAGTATGGACATTATTATGGTTGATAAATGATGGTTGCTGTATGATGAATTTTTATTATTATTTTCCTACTTCGTCTATCTCAGTATATTTTTTATTTACTTTAAAATAATTATTTAAAAACATTACTATTAAAACAATACTTAGAATTATGAAAGCGGATATTATAGAATTCGAAACTCTATATCTTGTAAATAAAAACATATATATATTCTGAATAATAACAATAAGTAGTGATATATATCCAATATTGTTAATGAGAATACTTTTTTTATATTTTGAAAATAAGCATATAACTGAAGTAACAAATATTATTAAATTAAAAATTGTTTGAGTTAAGAATATCCAATTTAAAAAAGAATATGTAGAGAAACTGTTTATATTTCTAATTAAACCAAATCCGTAAAAAATTACTACTAAAAAAGAAAATACAAGAATTGTATAATAAACAATTTTATACTTATATATTTTCTTTGCAATTTCCATTATTTAAAAAACTCTAAAACAGAATCTGTAATATATTTCAATTGCTCTTCATCCAATTCGGTGTGCATAGGAAGAGAAATCACTTGGTCAAGTAATTTATCTGTATTCACAAAATCTGTAGGATCACTCTCTTGGAAATAAGCTTTTTGCTTTCTAAGCGCCACTGGATAATAAATCATCGCCGGAATTTCTTTCTCAGTTAGATATTGTTGCAATTCATTACGTTTTCCGTTGGTAATTCTCAAAGTATATTGATGAAAAACATGTGTAGAATTTTCGGCTCTTTTTGGCGTTAAAATATTGTCGTGCCCTGCAAAAGCATCGTCATAATAATCAGCAGCTTTTCTACGCGCTTCATTATAAGAATCAAGGTTGGGCAATTTCTTTCTCAAAATCGCAGCCTGAATACTGTCTAATCTGGAGTTTACACCGACTTCATCGTGATAATAACGTTCGTACATCCCGTGATTTACAATTCCTCTTAGTCTGTGAGCCAATTCGTCATCATTAGTAAAAATTGCACCTCCGTCTCCGTAGCAACCTAAGTTTTTAGAAGGGAAAAATGAAGTTGTTCCAATTGTTCCGATTGTTCCAGCTTTTTTTTCAGTTCCATCAGAAAAGATGAATTCAGAACCAATAGCCTGTGCATTATCTTCAACAACATACAAATTATGTTCTTTAGCGATTTTTAGAATTTCCTCCATATTACCGCATTGCCCAAAAAGATGAACGGGAATAATGGCTTTTGTTTTTGGTGTAATTGCTTTTTTAATTGCTTCTGTATCAATTGTAAATGTATCATAATCTACATCCACCAAAACTGATTTAAGTTTCAATAAATGAATCACTTCCACGGTTGCAGCAAAGGTAAAATCTGCCGTAATCACTTCATCACCTTCTTTCAAATCCAAAGCCATCAATGCAATCTGAAGTGCATCTGTTCCATTGGCACAAGGAATCACGTGTTTTACATCCAAATAAGTTTCCAAATCTGATTGGAAGGATTTGACTTCCGGACCATTTATAAAAGCGGCGGAATCCATCACATTTAAAACCGCATTATCTACCTCACTTTTTATTTTATAATATTGGCTTTGTAAATCGACCATTTGGATTTTCTTCATAATCAAATATTTATTATTAAAAGCATCTGAAAATCATTATCAATATTAGTTTTAATAATTCTTGAACGTGATTCCAAATGCAAAAAATTTATTCTGTAAATTTACATTTATTTATCAGTTTAAAAAATCTAATTACCCTAAACGTGAGAAAAATCTTTACAATTTTATCGGTTAGCTTTTCCTTAGTTGCAACTGCGCAAACCGAATTGGTCTTCGTTTTCTTCAAAGATAAACCCAATAAAGCTTCTTTTTATTCGAACCCGTTATCAGAATTGACTCAGAAATCTCTCGATAGGCGTACTAATCTGGGAATAGCTTTAACGGATCAAGATGCTCC
This sequence comes from Epilithonimonas sp., assembly GCF_036780765.1. Classification (GTDB taxonomy): domain Bacteria; phylum Bacteroidota; class Bacteroidia; order Flavobacteriales; family Weeksellaceae; genus Epilithonimonas. The sequence continues at coordinate 13,098 of NZ_DAIQCG010000011.1, read as the reverse complement.
GCTAGAACCAACTTATATTCAGAATATTAAAAATCTTGGATTTAGTGTTACAGATTACTCGAAATGGTTGAACGGTGTTGCTGTGAATGCTACTTCCGCTCAAATTGAAACTTTATCTCAACAGTCTTATGTAGATCACGTTGAAAGTTTTGTAAAAAATCCAAACGGCGGAATCAGAAAACAAAAAATTGAAAAATTCACAGAATTTGATTCAAATAATTTTAAAAAAGACGGTTTGACAACTTTCAATTATGGAAGTGGTATTTATCAGATTAATCAAATCAATGTGCGTGAACTTCATGTTGTGGGTTTTACAGGATCTGGAATTGCCATTGCAATCATAGACACTGGTTTTCCAACTGTAGACACAGGAAATGCCTTCAAAAGATTACGAGATAACGGACAGATCAAGGGTGGCTATAATTTTATCGAGAAGAGTACTGATATCTATAATACATCCTTAAATACTCACGGAACAATCTGTATGGGAACAATTGGCGGCTACTTAAACAATCAATTTGTTGGAGCAGCACCTGATGCAGATTTCTATCTTTATGCTACAGAAGATGATGTCAATGAAATACCAGAGGAAGAACTCTATTGGATAGAAGCTGCGGAAGAAGCGGACAGACAAGGTGTAGATGTAATTTCTACTTCTTTAGGCTATACAGAATTTGATGACAGCAGATATGATTATACAAATGCTGATATGAACGGAACAACGTCTTTCATTGCAAGAGGCGCACAAATCGCTGCTGAAAAAGGAATTTTTTTAACTGTTTCTGCTGGAAATAGCGGAAATAACTCCTGGAAATTTTTGGGAACTCCCGCAGATAATGAAAAAGTTTTTACTATTGGCGCAGTTACGAATCAAGGATTAGTCTCCAACTTTTCATCGTACGGGCCTAATGCTGTAGGTATCATAAAACCTGATGGAAGCGCTAGAGGAACTGATACTTATACGGTTTTTGGTAATCAGGTAACCCAGGCTTCCGGAACTTCTTTATCCAATCCAGTTGCGGCTGGTGGTGTTGCTTGTCTGTTGCAGTCTTTACCAAAAAATATTTCTAGAGAAGAAATAAAAACTAAACTAAGACAAAATGCTTCCCTATATCCAAACCCTTCTGACCAAATGGGTTATGGAATTCTGAATTTTTATAAAACTTATCAGACTTTAGGCTTAAATAATATGACTAAAACTCATATTAAAATTTTTCCAAATCCAGCGAAAGACTTTATCAATATCACTTCTGACAAAGTTGTAAAATCTGTCGAAATATATGACACCTTGGGACGATTAATCATAACTGATTTTTCTAAAAAAATTAATATTTCTCAATTATCAAAAGGAAATTATCTTCTAAAAATGAAAACTGATTCTGGAAATATTGTTGAAAAATTTATCAAAGAATAATCTTATTCTCAACAAAAATCAAAGGTCAATAGAATTTCTACTGACCTTTTTTATATTAAAATCTTGTAATTAACTCATCGCTTTTTCATCCGTAAAAAACTGAAATGTATCTTTTTTATTGATAAGTTGGAGCGGATATAATTGTGGATTATATGCGCCATTCAAAACTTCGTTCAAAGCATGTTTTTTGGATTCGCCAAATGCTACGACCAAAATATTTTCTGCATTGTTGATGATTGGCGCCGTCAAAGTGATTCTGTACATTTCCTGAGGTTTCAGATAATAAGCATCAACCCACTTTTCTTTTTCGTTCAAGATTTCTTCGCCTGGAAAAAGAGAAGCTGTGTGACCATCATCTCCCATTCCCAAAAGAATAAAATCAAAAACGCCGTCATTACCTAAGACATTTCTGATTTGTGTTTCATATTCTTTTGCAAATTCTTCTGGTTCTACCCCATCTTTGTACATCGGAAAAATATGATTCTGATGGACAGGAACATGATTCAACAATGTTTCAAAAGTCATTTTAGCATTGCTCTTATCATTATCCAAAGACACCCAACGTTCATCCACCCAAAAGAAATAAACTTTGCTCCACTCTACTTTTTCAGCATATTCTTTGGTTGCTAATAATTGAAAAATGGCTTTTGGAGAAGAACCACCGCTTAACGCAACAACAAATTTGTCGTGCTTTTGAATTGATTTTTCTGCCAATTCTACAAAGGTTTCTGCTGATTTTTGATATAATTTTTCCAGATTATTAAATACTGTAATATTCATTTTCAGTTATTAAAATTTAAATCCATTTGTGACCTTGTCTTTCTACCAAAGCATCGCTGCCTTCTGGTCCCCAACTTCCTGCTTGATAATTTGGGAAAGAAAGCTCCTTATTATTTTCCCAATATTCCTGAATAGTTTTGACAACATCCCAAGCTTCCTCGACTTGGTCAGAACGCATAAACAACGTTAAATCTCCTAGAAGTGCTTCCAACAAAAGCGTTTCATAAGCTTCTGGACTATGTTCCTGACAAGCAAAATCATTGAAGACCATTTCTACAGGTTGCAAATCCAAAGAAAGTCCTGGCTTCTTGCTCATAAACTGAAGTCTGATATCCATAGAAGGTTGAATATTGATAATCAATCTGTTTGCCGACAATTCAAACGGACTATTAGAGAACGTAGAAGTTGGCAACGGTCGGAACTGTATGGTAATATAAGAATGTTTCTTTTCCATTTTTTTTCCCGTACGAACGTAGAAAGGTACATTTTGCCATCTTTCATTATCCATATAAAACTTCATCGCGACAAACGTTTCTGTGTTAGAATCTTCAGCAATTCCATTTTCTTGACGATAGCCTTTTGATTCTTTTCCATTAATCATTCCCTGCCCATATTGACCCCGGACAGCGTAATGCGAAACTTTATCAGGTGTAATTCGACGAATGGATTTCAGAACATCTACTTTTCTGTCTCGGATTTCTCCAGATTCCAAAGAAGCTGGCGGTTCCATCGCAACCATACAAAGAATTTGGAGCAAATGATTTTGAACCATATCTTTCAGCGCTCCAGTTTGTTCGTAGAAAGCGCCTCGGGTTTCAACGCCAACTTCTTCTGCAACGGTAATTTGAATTGATTCTATATATTTTTGATTCCACAAAGGCTCGAAAATTGAATTTCCAAATCTGAATGCTAAGATATTCTGAACTGTTTCTTTGCCCAAATAATGATCGATACGATAGATTTGTTCTTCTTGAAAAGTCTGAGACAAAAGCGTGTTAAGTTCTATTGCAGAAGCTTTGTTATGCCCGAAAGGTTTCTCGATGATAATTCGGTCTTTGCTCGGATCGGAAGCTAAAAAGGTATTTTTGATGTGATTGGAAATCGTCTCGATAAAATTGGGAGCAATCGAAAGATAAAATAATCTGTTGGCTCTAATTCCGTAATCTATATCGAAATTTTGTAATTTCTGACTAAGATCTTCATAAGATTGCTGTTCGTCTAACTGATGCTGAAAGTAAGTCAAATGCGACTCAAAACCTTCCCAATCTGTAGAAGTTACATCTTTTCGGGAAAACTCATTCAGATTTCCTTTGACGTAATCTCTGAATTTTTCATCCGTATTTTCTGCTCTCCCTAAAGCGATGATGTTAAAACGCTCAGGCATTCTGCCATCGATATATAAGTTGTAAAATGCAGGAAATAATTTTCTTTTGGCTAAATCTCCAGTTGCACCAAAAATAATAATTGTAGTTGGTTGCAGGATTTTATTTTCACTCATTTTTTTTCCTGAATTTATTGATTGGAAGAATTCCAAGATGTGTGAAAAGTACCTTCTCTATCGACACGTTGATAAGTGTGCGCTCCAAAATAATCACGTTGAGCCTGCAACAAATTCACAGGAAGAGATTCTGTAGTATAAGCATCGAAATAACCTAAAGCAGTTTGAAGTCCTAAACTGGAAATTCCGTTTGTGACAGCGAAACTTGCCGTTTTTCTCAGTGATTGAATTTTCGATTTTACGATTTCGGAAATCTCTTGATTCAATAAAACATTAGATAAATTTGGGTCGGTAGAATATGCTGTGTAGAATTTCTCTAAAAGCACAGAACGAATGATACAACCGCCTCTCCAGATTTTAACAACATCTTTCAATGGAATTTCAAAGTTGTATTCTTCAGAAGCTTTTACCAATAGTGCCAAACCTTGCGCATAACTAATTAATGTTGCTAAATACAAAGCATCACCAACTTCTTGGATGAAAGACTGCACATTTTCTGGACTTGTAATTTCTTTTTCAGAATATAATTTTGAAGCCAAAACTCGCTCATCCTTGTAAGCAGACAAGATTCTGGAAGTTACTGCAATATCAATTGTGGGAATAGAAACCCCGATTTCCATTGCTTGTTCGGAAGTCCATTTACCAGTTCCTTTTGCACCTGCTTTGTCTAAGATTTTATCAACCAAATAAGCATCAGTCAAATCATCTTTTTGCTGGAAAATATCTCTTGTGATTTCAATTAGGAAAGAGTTCATCTCGCCATCATTCCAAGTTTTGAATACTTCGTAAAGTTGTTCATTATTAAGATTTGCGCCTTTTCTTAGAAGGTCATAAGCTTCACTGATGAGTTGCATAATCGCATATTCGATTCCGTTGTGAACCATTTTCACGTAGTTTCCGGCAGAACCTTTGCCCATATAAGCGGTACAAGGCTCTCCATCAACTTTTGCTGCAATAGATTCCAACATCGGCTTAAGAAGTTTGAACGCGTCCAAATCTCCACCAGGCATAATACTCGGCCCTTTTCTCGCACCTTGTTCACCACCAGAAACTCCCATTCCTACAAAGTGCAAATCTTTAGCAGCAAGATCTGAAATTCTTCTATTAGTATCTTCGAAATAAGAATTACCTGCATCTATAACTATATCGCCTTTGCTTAGAAGTGGCGTAATATTTCCTAAAACCATATCTACAGGTTTTCCCGCAGGAACCATTAAAATAATTTTTCTTGGTGTTTCCAAAGCAGTTACAAATTCCTCCAAAGAAATTGTTCCTTTGACATTCATTCCCGAAGTTGCGCCCTCTTGTAGATGTTTTACTTTTTCTTCATCTAGGTCAAATCCTGCGATAGAAAAACCATTTTCAGCAATATTATAAAGAAGATTTCTCCCCATTACTCCGAGACCGATCATCCCGTAATTATATTTTTCCATTTTTAAATTTAGATTGATTTAAATTTTACAAAGGATAAATTTACGCATTTGCACACGACTTAAAATAATAAAAGAATGGAAAATCCCATTCTTTTAAATATCCAATATCTATTATTGAATTTATTTTGTTTAAAAATTTTATTTAGAAAGGATAACCAATCGCAATATTCAGAATCAGATTATCTTTTCTCCAAGAACTGTCTCCAAATTTGACTCTGTCCAAAACCCAACGATCGCCTTTTTCATAATAAGGAACTCTCAAAGGCATTGCCAAATCCAATCTCAGGATCAAAATAGAAAAATCTAATCTTAAACCAACTCCAGCTCCAACCGCTAATTCATTCAGGAAGTTTTTTGAGAATTTCCCTCCAGGTCTCGTAATTTGACCTTCAGTATTAATTTCATCATTGATTAACCAAATATTTCCAGCATCCACAAAAGCAGCTACATTCAAGAATTTAAAAAGATTGGCACGGTATTCTGCATTCAATTCTAATTTTACGTCACCGGCTTGGTCAAAAAAGAAACTGGTTTTTTGTGTTCTCGGATCATAACTTCCCGGACCAAGCGTTCTTGCACGGAAAGCTCTGACACTGTTACTTCCACCAACAAAAAACTGTCTGGAATAAGGGACGAATTCTGAATTCCCATAAGGATAAGCAATTCCCGCAATAACTCTGGATGCAAAAGACGTTTTCTCATTGAATTTGTGATAAAACCTGAAATCGTGTTCCATCTTCGCATATTGGCTAAAAGGCACACCAAAAATATCTTTCTGATCGCCTTTTTTTGCATTTGCTCCTGTTAAAAGTCCGGTTAAATTCCCTGCCAAGTCCAACATTCCACGGTAGTAGATGGTATTAGCTTGGGGCGAAGTTGTATTCGTATAAGTATAGGTATAAGTTGGTCCAAAAATCAATTGTTTTTCCACGACTCTTCCCAAAGTTGGATTCGGTGGAATCCCTTTATCAGGATTACCGTCAATTTGTTCTCTATACTTATCTGTAATAGTTTGAGGCTCAACCATTGTGATATCAATGACCTTCAAATCGTGTTCTTTTCGAATATTTTCTTTCCATACATAACCAAAAGACGCATTGAAATTGTGCAAAGTGTACAGCTCCGTTCGGCTTTGATATTCGTAACCTAATGCGATATTGGTTCTAGGTACAAACGCGCTGGAGGAATTGAAACGGAAAGGCGCTACAATTCTCGGAATCGAAAGTTGGGTTTTGGCTCCAACTCTAATAATATTATTGGCATCTTTTGCGCCACCCATTTGGACATCAAATGCTCCATAAACCGAAGCTTTAAACTGTTCTGCGCCTCGGAAAAAATTTCGGTGTGTCCAGTTCAGATTGACTTCGCCTCCACCATAATTGGCAGAATTTGTTCTTCCCAAAGTTTCTAATCTTAAAGACTGAATCTGTCTCGGCGTTAAGGAATAATAAGTATCAAATTTATGATTCAAAGAATCGGAAACGATAAAATCATTTTTAACAAATTTAAAAACACCTAAACTGATTAATCGGTTTAAAGTCAGATTATGATCAGCTCTGTTGTAAATATCACCTTTTTTAAAGTATAAAGCACGGTCGAAAATCTTTGGTTTGAATTTATGCTCTGGATCGATGACATATATATCGCCATAAGCATATTTGGACAAAGAATCTTTATCCATCGGGATTTGATATTTTCCTTTCTTCACATCACGGATATTATAATTCGGAAAAACAATGACATTATCAATCGTGAATTGTTCTTTTGCCAAATCCGGTGTTTGATCTTTCAGTTTGACATTCAGTTCAACTTTATGATTTTTTGCAACAGTACTATCTGCCTGAATAATCAAATTATCCGGACTGAAATAATAGAAACCTTTTTCCTTCAAACCATTGTCAATTCTTTCTCTCTCAGACTTGATAACAGCAAGATCAAACGGATCTCCAACTTTCAAAAGCGATTTATCTTTCAAATTCTGAATTTCTTTATTAATTAAAGTTGAATCTTCCTGAAATTTGACCTGACTTATCAGATATTGATTTCCTGGTTTTATAGTATAAATAACCTGCGCTTTTTTATTCTTCGAAACAGTATCATATTTTGCCTGAGCGTTGAAATAGCCTTTGTTCTCAGAATAATTGACAATAATATCTTTGTTGAATTCCCTATCAACATCGCCCAAAAGAACAGGTTTTTCTCCGAATTTATATTTCAGCCAATAATTGAATCCTTTGTCTTTTTTCGGTTCTTTGGCAATATTATAAGCGTATAATTTTGGTCTTAAACCCAGAAAGCTAGAGTTAGGTTTCGGAGTCAGATTATCTTCTAATTCAGACTTCAACGCTTTTTTTTCTTTTTTAGAAATGCTGTCACCTTCCACTTTCACTTCTGCGCCGGTGTAGAGCAATTGACCTTCTTTCAGAAATTTGGTATTGCTGCAGGAAGAAAATATTGCCAATGTTGAAACAGCAATTATAGATTTGAATTGAATCGTATTCTTAATCATCATTATTTAAATTCTACACCTTGGTTATTATTTTTTTCTCTTCTTCTCTTTTCTTTTTTGGCGCTCTGAAAAATCTCACGGAATTTATCATAATCCAAAGTAATGATAAAACCTAATCCCGTTTCTACAATTTGACCTTGTAATGCGACTTGATATTCATTTTTACGATAAGCTCTCAGCATATATCTGCCATCTTTGGAAAGGCTGTAATCTATCGTCACATCACCAGCAATGTTGGTGGTGTTTTCATTTTGTCTAGCTTCACCTTCCAATCCGAAGTTACTTCCTACAGAGACTTTCAATCGGTCGTTCAGTAATTTTTTGCTGATGTCGACATTCAGATCTGTTCTGGTATTTTTGTTTCCTGTAGAATAATCTTCGGAAGATTCCAAATCCAAATTCAAATCAACACCTTTTACCAAATCTGAAGCCAGATTATTCAGTTGTTGAGAAAGGATTTTGCTCACACTTTGTCTCGCCATCGCTTCCGTAGAAAGCCCGGCACTATTTTCAAATGGATTTTCTCCGATGAATCTATTCAGTAAAAGCAATGCAAAAACCTGTTTGTTCATTTCGTTTTCATCTGTTCGTAATTGAGCCAGTTTCTGGTCCACAACATCTTTCACAGTGGATGAAACTGCGTTATTTTTCTCAGCAGTTGTGATATCAAAAGAAATTACAGGTTTCAGCAATTCACCTTTCATTTTCAGCAAAGTATTGAACTCCATTCTTTGTTTATACTGATTGAGATTCGTAGCACTTTCTCCGCTGATTTGTTGCTGAACCAAGTCTAATGGCGCTGTTTCGGTTTTATAAACGGCTGTTATATCAAGCGTTGCGGCGGTTGGCTCGCCAATCCAAGTAATTGTACTTCCTTTTTGAATTTCGAATTGTCGTTTCAGCAAACTAACCGTCATATCATAACTTCCTTTTTCTACCTGATAAACACCGACTAAAGTGACTTTTCCGGAAGGATCAATTCCTCCTGTCAATTCTGCATCGCCTTGAAGTTTTACAAAATCGCCATTCGCCTTATCAATGATAGCAGACATTTTCGCTTCTTTGCTGACTTCGATATTCACGCTTACATCCATCCCTTTGATTTTGTTTTCAGTTTTCAAAGAATCTGCGACAATGGTTTTATTTAAAGCAATCTGATCCTGATCGATGAATTCTACAATCCCATCTCTATCCTGCAAAGCCGGACTGGACTGAGGCAAAACAAAAGTGAAATCTGTATCATCAGAAACCGCCAATCTTCCATCCACTTTCGGTAAGTCTAAGTTTCCTCGTACTTTCAAAGCTGCATCAATCGATAAAATCCCGTACATCATCGCATCGTTTGATTTTTCAGAATTCACCACTTTGAAATCTTTAGCATTAACATTAAGATTAAATGCAAAATCTCGGTAAGTCTGCGTCAAAACCTGACCATCAATTTTCAAAGAATTTCCGTCTTTGTCATTAATTTTAAAATTATCAAACTCAATTCCTCTGTTCGTGAATGAGATTTTATCATCAATTTTTCTGAAATCACTTCCGGTTTTAGCAATCATCAATCCGACATTATTCATTTTTACATCACCAAGAATTCTCGGTTCAGTAGTCGTTCCCGTAATTTTAAGATCGCCAGACAAATAACCTTCCGTATTGGTAATCGCATTCATTGTAAAACCTTGGAGTGTTTTCATCTGAAGCTGCTTCATTGCCAAATTCAAATCAAAAGTACTGGAAGATGTATTGTAATTTCCTAAGATTTTCACATCATTTTCATTACCGGAAAGTACAATATCAGCATTCAGAACATTAGCAGATTGGTTATTGACCTTGATATCAAGATTTCCAACCGGACTTCCAAAAACAAATAAGTCAGAAACATTAATATCTGAAGTGAAAGTCATATCCTTTGTCAAATCCCGCAATTGTGCTTTTCCGTTAATCGTTCCTTTTGCTAAAAGCGAATCTTTTTTGATGATTTCTGTAATGGTTTCTATTTTAAAATCCTTCAGAGAAACATCCAGCGGACTGTTTGGAGAATCATTTTCAGATTGTAGCAGAATCTCGCTTCCGGCATTAGATAATCTAAAATTATCCGCAAAAATACCTTCACTGCTGATTTTGATTTTATTATCATTAGCAACCGTCCAATCCATATAATTCAGTTTCAAACCATTTGGATTCAGGGAGATTTCTGTAATGTCATTCATTGATTTGGCGTTTCCGGCAATCAGGAATTGTGTCGCATCTTTTTCGTCTTTTGTAGTGATATTATAATTGATTATATTATCTGCAACATCACCGTTGATATTCACTTTGTTCAGAGCAAAACTTTCACTTTTAAGAGCAGCAACATCCAGATTATACTGCAATGCCTGATTCTGATTGGTCACCTTCAAATTCGTATTTTCCAAAGTATTAGCGCCATAAACCACTTGTGGAATTTTTGCATCCAATTCTATTAATTGAGAATCTGCATTGTAATTCCCAGTAATATTAATAGTTTCAAAACTTTTCAAATCCGGAACAAATTTTCTGATTAAGTCATCATTTTTGATGGTAGCATCCAGTGTAAAATATTGTCCAGCATCTACTTTTTCAACCTTGCCAGGTTTCTGGAATTGATAATATTGATTGATGGTCTGAGACAACGCACCGAAAATTTGGGTTAATTTATATTTCCCATTCAGTTCAACATCGGCAATCTGAGAATTGAATTTTATTTTTGTTGAATCTGCAGTTGAAACAGCGTTCAGTTTAATTTCCTGAATCGGATAAATCTCTTTGGTGTCAGAAATCGCAAAATCCTGAAGATTAAGATAACCATTCAAATTATCTGGGTCAAGACTTTTGAAATCGCCGTCAATTCCGCCTGCTATAATCATTGGCGAACTGTAGAATCCTAGTTTGTTTAAGTCTAATTTGTTGATATTTCCATTGATCTTGATCGTTGGGTTCTTATCTTCATAAATACCCGAAGCCGTGAGATGAAGATTGGCATTTGGATCTTTTGAAACTAAATTGATGATGTAAGCGCCACGGTTAATTTTGCCAACCAAATTCATATTTTGATAGCGATAACCTTTGTAAACCGCAGATTGGACATTCCCTCTCAAATCCGCATTGGCATTTTTGAAATCGAAGCTTTCGCCTTTGGCAACAATCTGAGCTGTGATGGGACCTAAATCTTTATTCTGAATAATCTTCCCAATCTGTAAATTCTGAAGATTAGCTTTTACATCGTACAGTTCACGATTTTTTCTGCGCATATCGACATTGGCGATAATTCCGGCATTTCCTAAAGTCGAATATAAAGTCAGATTCGTATTGACAACTTTTGTTGTGCCTTTTGCAAAACCTTTGATGCTGAAATGCGATGGCAAAGAAATGTTGGACGGAATTGTTCCTTTCGGCACCAGATTGAAAATCGTTTTTCCAGATGAAGCCAGTTCTCCAATTTTCAGATCGTAATAAAGATTATCAGGATTCATTGCATTTTTGATTCTTCCGGAAGCTGCCACACGCAATTGATCCAAACCGGAAACTTTCAAATCATTAATCAATAAATCATTGACAAGACCTTTGACATTGGCATTGACATTGAGAATAGCATTGGGATATTTGTTGAATGGTGCTGTATTTCTAAGTGTTGGAACAAGATTCAAAATATCAGAAAAACCGATTTTGGAATTTTCAATATTCGCAGAAATTTTAACTGCACCAGGATTAGCGGACAATTGCTCAATCGAATTGTAATTCAAAATTACTTCGTCTCGCAAAACGGTTTTTGATGTTTGCAGATACAGATTTTTCAGATAAGCTTCTTTCTCAGCGTAAACAAAATCCGTATTGAATTTCTGAACATCTAACCCTCTCGCTTCCTGAATTTCCGCAGATTTTACAGTTCCTGCAAAGCCGTTGTTTTCCATTTTGAAATCGCGGACATCAAGGTTGAGCTTTCCAAAATTAAGATGATTAAAATCCATTCCGCTTTTGGTTAGCGTAACAGCTGTATTGTTATATGCGACTTTTACATCATCCAGAATCAGTTTTCCAAGAAGGACTTTCATTGCTTTTTCCTTGTCAGAACTTTTTGAAACTTCAGGTTTTTTTTCTTTTTGAGAATTGGCGTTTGAAGCTGGGAGAAATAAATTAGCATTGATATTAGCGCCAGTTAAATAAATATTACCAACGTCATAATTATTATTGTCAAGATCGATGCTGTTAACTTTTGTACTTAATTCTTTAAATAAAACTTTAGCAAACGTTTTGGTATTGTCATCACCATAATCGATATTGAAATTGGTCAGTTTGATTCCGTTCAAACCTAATTTCATAGGTTTTTGCTGATTCAATGAATCAACTTTTTTCTCAACATTTTTAGAAACTTCTTCAATTAAATCCTGTTTTAATTTTAATTTTAAACCATCGAGATTGATATCATTAACAACATAGGAATTATTTTGAAGATCAAAAGTTTTAACTCTTGTATCAAAAGATTTGAAGTAAAGATTGATGTCATTTTTAGATTGCTGATCTTTGAAAGATAATCCAATATCTTTTAATTTGATTTTATCGAGAGAAATAATAAAAGGTTTTGAAGGACTTTCTTCTTTTTCCGAAGTTGCAAAAGCATCCAAAATATAGTCGAAGTTGAATTTTCCTTGCGGATTTCGGACTACGTTCGCACGAACACCTTCCAAATCTACCGAAGTTAGATCAGCTTTAGACTTAATCAACTGCCACATATCGAGTCCTACATCTAACTTCTTCGCTGCCAAAAGTGTATCTACATCCTGACCTTGCAAATACAGATTTTCCATAACCAAACTATTTGGAAAACCTATGTAAACTTTTTGTAAAGCAACTTTAGTCTTGATTTTTTTTTCCAGATAAATAACCAATCTATCCTTTATCATATTCTGAAAAAATGGGAGCCTTAAACTAAAAATAAGTACAATAAAAAAAACCAATATGGAAATAATGGTTACGAGAATGCGTTTAAGAATTTTTCTTTTGTTGAGTTTTTTCAAACCATAATAGTTTTACAGACATAAGATAGCAAATATTATACTATTAATTAGGTTCACATTGAAATCCTTAATAATAACAGTTTAAAAACAAAACCTTAACCACTGACAATCAACACAAATCGAGTTTTAATTTAATATTAAAATCAAACAAAAAAATAATAATTAGATAATCATAAATGATTTTCACCAAAAATAATTAAATCCAATTGCTGTGTTATATCAGTACTTCTTGTTCTCACTGCATGTGCAGAAAAATAGCCTAAAGCTCCATTACTGATGTTTCTTGGGTGATTAGCCGGTGTAATGCCGCCACTGGTTCCACCATTTGCAAGTTGTAAAAGCTCAGAATATCATCGATAAATTACGAAAAATATCTATTGATACCTGTTGTGCATTTAGGAATTAAGAAACAAAAAGATTGTTCTTGTGACATA
>NZ_DAIQCG010000010.1:0-68477 GCF_036780765.1 Epilithonimonas sp. | reverse complement strand
CTCAGGAATCTTAATCTGTCATCTTGTTCCTGATTTGCGAGTGCAAAAGTAAAAAACTTTTTCCAAACTACCAAAACTTTTTTGAAGTTTTTTTCGTAACCTCGAAATCTATTTTAGCTAATTCTTTTTTATCCTTCTGCGCTACCAATTCTCTCATTTTGGTTCTGCAAATATAGGGCGGAATATTCTGTACTTGCAAATAGAATTAACAATCAGTTTACAATTGTGTAAAACTAGCATAATTAATCATCTGTAAAACAGCTAAATATAAAACCATTTAAAGTTATCCACATTATGTTAAACAGATAAAAACTGTTAAATTAATTAGGTTTTTTGGAAAATGCAGCAGGGATAGTAGCGGTTATCCTTTTGCTTTTTTCTCCGATTGCGAGGGTAAAGTTTAATTTGATAAAATGTTCTTTATATATACAAAAGGTGAAATGATGACAAAAAAAGCAAAAGATATGAGCGGATAGCCCGGTGACAAAAATAGCTTGGGAAAGTTTGGGCTTTTTTTGGCAGCTGCCCAAATGCTAATTTATCTGTTAAAAGAAATAATTAAAGTTGAAAGGGTATTTTAAAAATTCAAACTAACGTTGAATTTTAAATTCGGTTTTGGAATTTTTCATACTTATTATATATATAGTATGATAGTGATAAGCCTAGTGTGTCTGCGATCGCATCTAAAACTTCGAGTGAACGACCCAATTTCATAATGTCCTGAAAAATCTCTGTGAGCAATGCGTAAGAAACTAGAATCAAAAAAAAGTAAAGTAAAGATATCTTGGGAAAACGAAGTCTAAAGAAAAATCCCAAAAGAAAGAAAATGGTAAAATGAATGAGCTTATCCAAATGTGGAAACATAAAGAAATATTCTTTATTCTCCACGCCCGGACGTAAAAGCATATAAGTAAGAAATGCCCAATAAATGGGCAATATAATCTTACTGTATTTTGTTATGATATTATCCAACAACTTCTTGGTATTCTTCTGCAGATAATAGGGTTGATAAATCTGCTGAGTCAGAAATCTTCAGTTTGATGATCCAACCTTTTCCATAAGGGTCGGTATTCAACAATTCTGGTTGATCTTCTAGATCTGCATTAACTTCTAAAACTGTACCTGCTACCGGAAGATAAAGATCGGAAACAGTTTTAACTGCTTCTACACTTCCGAATACATCGCCTTCGCTTAGATCTTCGTCAACAGTATCAACATCTACGAAAACGATATCTCCCAATTCGCCTTGGGCATAATCTGTAATTCCGATAGTTGCTGTATCGCCTTCTACTTTAATCCACTCGTGGTCTTTGGTGTACTTTAGTTCTGATGGTGTGTTCATTTTCTTAGATTAGGTTTTGGCAAATTTAATTATATAATTAGGATATAACAATAGAATAAAAATAAATTATAAAAAAAGAGCAAACAAATTTGCTTACTCTTTTTTCTATTAATTGTTAGTTCCTCCAAATGTCAGTGTTGCTGTAATACCAGCTCTGATTGTGGACAGTGGGAAGGCTGTTGAAATCTTATACTTGGTAATCATCTGATCGTAGAAGAATTTCAGATTCAGATTCTGTGACATATTATAATCTGCGGATAACTTGAGGCTGAAAATCTTTTGTCCTCCTGTTACCTGGGAATCATCTATCAAAATATTAGTAATTGTTGTTTTACTATCTCTCATTGATAAATCTGCTCTCATATTAAGATCACTCTTGATATCTCTTCCTTTTCCTTTATAATTAATTCTAATCTTAAGGTCTTTCAAGATATATCCATAACCAACAACGAACTCATTTCCTAGTTCCTCCGTCAATGTGGTATTAACTAATCCTAACAAGTAAGTTCTATCTCTGTTGTAGTTGAAACGGAACTGCATATTGTTTCTCATCGTTACATCAAAACCGATAAGTGGAGAGAACGATTCTACATATCCAACTTGTGTAAATGTATAAGGATTGTATCTATTACCATTAGAATCATAAGCTGTACTAGGATCTCTAAGGTCTCTGTCAAAATAATCTACACTTGCCTGAACACCTGACATCGTAAATGTTGAAACATAAGAATGTAAAACATCAAACTTAGAGAATTGACTATTAACAATCGGTAAGTTTCTAAGTCCAGAATAAACCAATTTCCAGTTTGGCAAAGGAACACCTGCTTTCGTTGGATTGCCCATTTTTTTCGGAGACTTCCCTTCAATTGCTGCTTTGAAGGCTGGAATCAAAATGTAAGAATTGCTTCTAGAGTAGCCAGCCGTGTAACCTTCGACATCTTTTAGTCCTTCATATTGTTGGGAAAGCGACAATGCATTATCTTTTATGGCTTGATAAAGTGCTGCTCCATCTTTGAAAGCGGTGTTGAATGACCAAGACGTATTGGAATAAGTAATCAATTCTGTTCCAAATGCATCTCTATAGCCTCGATAATTTTCTAAATCGTTAACTACATTATAACCACCTTGAACATAATTTCTACTGTAATTCTGCAACACATTGAAATCTATTCTAAGATCATTTGCCGGCATAACTTGTAAATCTGCTGTAAATGTTCTATTGTTCAATTCGGAGTAAGCATCATTCATCAAAGTTGAATTAGAAACCCATCCATTTTCTATAACAGTTCTTCTGATATCAGCTTGTGATCCTAACAAGAATCCGATAGTTGGACCTCCTAGTGTTTGTCCATAACCATAGAAGTTAGGTGCAGATAACAATCCTGGTAATACAATACCGTTATTTTCATTGTAATTAATGTTCAATTGTTTCAATGAAGTTAATGCATAAGCTACAGCTTGAAGCGGTTTCAACTTATTCTTGAATTTATAAGTTTTGAACTTGAATCTGGTATTCTTTTTAGTAAATGCTGTATTGTACACATTCCCAAGAGAATCTATCTCCTGACGACGTTTCTGCATTGTCTCATTTATTTTTCTGAAATAATTGAACTTACTCAAAAACTTAGGAACATCTACAGTTGAAGTCGCTACAATGGCATTGGTATTTTGAGAGATGTTACCCAAATTATCCATTTCTCCAGTATCCGGATTCAAGAAACTTCTCACAGCTGTAGATCTAGCATTCCAGTTATATTGGAACTGATAACTTAATTCTGCATTGATGAAATCCAAATATGGCAAATATTCAAACGGTAATCTGTAATTCAATTGTGCTCTGTGATTATATATAACAGGACGACCAGCTCTGAATGGATTACTGAAGATAGATTTGTTATTCATAGAATTAACATCCATCTGGTCATTCAATGTCTTAGTTTCAGAATTGATTTCTAATTTTAAAGACTTAGTGAAATTAAATCCTAAACTATATTGCCATCCGAAGAAGAAGTTTCTGTTTCTGATGGTTTCAAAATCACTTCCTCCATTTCCGGAAAGTAAAGCATCAACATTTCTGTATTCTAACTCATTATAATTTCTATCCAAAATTGTTCTGAAAGATAATCTTGTAGGAACCGGATTGAAGTTAAACTCTTTAACCCATCTCAAATATTTGTATGACTTCGCCGTATCGCTAACCATTTTGTTGAATGGTTTCAGAACATAAGGTTTGAAAGTATAGTTGTACTCCAAATAAGCGTTCAAATATTGTTTATAGTTACGTTTTGTATAAACATCACGATAGAAATCATCGTTATAAATAGCCGTAAGATTTAAGTTTTCTACATCATAGAACTTGGCTTTTTTATCAGGATTCATTCTTTCTTTTCTCATATTCACAACGCCGATACTTCTTTGTTGTGTGTACGTGCTAACTACTTTTTTCAGTTCTTCTTGATTGGGAGCTTTAGACAATTCGACATCATTATCCAAAGGATTGTATTTTGGATTGGTCATTGTCTGAGTATAAGAATAGTTCAAAGGAATCTTCATTCCTGATTTTTCCGGTAAGAATTTATCTACGTTCACAGTCGTATTAATACTGAAAGCAGAATTCTCGTCCTGAGATCTTTCTGATGGTTTTTGATCAATAGCTCCAAATCCAATAGATGCATAAGAAGCATTAGCGTTCACCATTGCAAAATCACCAAGGTTGAAGTTCAAACTTGCATTAGCAGCGTAGCCACCTTTGTTCTCGATTTCTGACAAACGGATTTCGTTCACCCAAAGCACGAGTGTTTTGGAGGTTGCTTTGCTATTATTCCTAACTCCAATCATAATTGTCGTCACATTTCCGATACTTGGACGCCCTTTGACATAGATTTTTTTCTCTTTATTATTATCGGCATATTCTGTAAAATCGTATCTCTCAGTTAACTTAATTGTTGGATTTTGAACTCTTAACAACTCATCTCTTTTCAGCTTGGCATTAACAAAATTTTCAATTTCTAAATCAACAGTATTAGCATCTGGCCAAATATCTAGTGGTGATGTCGCATTGCTAGCAGTATAATTCAAAGAAGACTCGTACTCGTAATAGTTATCCGTATTATCACTACCAAAACGAATGAAGAATTTTGCATCTGGATCTTCTTTAAGTGACGTATTACTTAGGTTTTCTGCGTGTACAAACATTGCTAATTTTTTGTAACGACGCATATCAAGACTTGTATTCTTGAAAACCCCTCTTGATTCTCCTAAAAGATTATCCACTTTCATATACAAAGAAGACTCATTCTGTCTTTGTGCTCCAGCGTTCCCACTCAACACTTGTCTGTCAATTCCCGGAGGCAAAACATACGGCGGGGTTCCTTGTGCGTTTTCTTCCAGGTTGACGCTTCCTACATTAAAGTTAGAATTAAGATTAGCATCCGAACTTGACGTTCCTTCTGTCTCAGCATCAACTGTACTACTATAAATACGGTTAGTATATTTTCTCCAATCTGATCTTACCAAATCAAAAGATCCAAATCTCAATGTTGATGTTTGATCAAAACCTTTCATCAATAATCTGGCAAATCTTACGTTGTTAAGAACTGATTCATCAGAACCTTCTATAATAGGATTATTATTACCTCCTTCTTTACCATCATAGTCTCCAACTGGAATTCTGAATAAATACCATTTTACTTTTCCAGCCTGTCCGTTTTCAAACTTAACATCAACCTCCTTTACATCAACAATTTTATTTTGTCCAATCACCATACTTGTTGGATTAAGGTCGATTGTATATTGATTATAATTTTCAGTTTGGTCAAGGTTATAATCTCTGTTGATATCCTCCGCATCTGGAGTTTGTGTTGCTACTTCTAATGTATTGGCTGCAGAGTTACCTTCAGGACCACGGAAATATTTGTAACGCTCAATCAATGAAGAAGCCAAATCGCCTTGGAACTGATCGGACAAATAGAAAACAAAGTTATCGGAAGCTGGATCAAGTTCATTCGTTACCGGATTCACAAAATCAACACTAAATTTTTCTTGTTCCTGCGTTCCATTCAATCCATCATAACCTAAATCCTGTTGTGCTCTTTCATCACCTTCTGATGAGAAAGCATAAAGAATTGGGACTTGTTTTGGTTGTGTTCCCCATTCAGATGTTGTTGTATTAGCAGGCGTACTTCCTGTTGGCATTCCATTTTCATATTGTAGTTTACCATCTTTCAGAACATCTTCGGAAACGTTTCCTAATTGTAGTAATAATTTAGGGTCACTTCCTAAGTTATTGCCATCTGCACGAGGATCCATCATCCAAAATTCCACATAATCTATGTTGGAAGTTACAAAGTTGGTAACAGAAATTGGTCTCATCAAACCAGCCCATCTTTGTGAAGTTGGTTCTGTACTAGGATTAACATTATAAGGCCCTCTCTCTTGTGGATAATACGTAATATCGAAAGTATTAAGAAGCGTTTGTTCTCCTGCAACGTAATCTCTGTTGCTGTAGATCTCCTGCATCTGAACTCTTCTGGATGCATGATTGGAAAGTCTTTGTGCATTGATTCCGTTTGGTGCGCCTCCTCCTACTCCATAGAACCTAGGATCGATGGTGTACCATGATAACAAACCCCTACCGTTTCCAGTATTTGTATCATCATTATTTACGGTTATTGGGAAAAGTGAAGGATAATCCTTATTCTTTTCTGGGCGCGATGCCAAACTCCACATTGCAGGTTCTTTCAGAGAAATCTTAGAAGTGGTTTGTTCAAAATCATCAATATAAGATTGGTCATTGATTCCTTTACTTTGACCTGGAATTAAATAAGCTCCTTCAGCTTTGAAGTTTAGATTAGACGGTGCTTCTGTATTAATGAACGGAATTTTATCTGTTAATCTCGTCAAGAATGGTAGCTCATTGTTGTACATCATATTGAAACCAACCATTGTATTACTTACCGCTTCCTGACCATAATTTACTTTTTGAGTTAATGGTCTTTCTGTATAATTTACCGCAGTTGCTCCAACCGTCAAATGCTCATTGAATTTTCTCTCCAAATTCAATCCCCAGAAACTTTTCCTCTGTGTATTGAAAGTTAATTGATTTTCTAATGAAATATTGATTGCTTGTCCAGATTGTTTTACAGTTTCATTAATAATATTAACTGTTCCGGACATATAATCTACAGTATAATCTACACCTTCTACAAGCTGAGCGCCGTTGGCCGTAACTTTTACAGAACCTTGAGGAACGTTGATTGCCCCAAGAGATATTCCTTGTCCCTGAGCACCTTTGTAACGACCTTCAATAGTATATCGTTGTGCTAAGTTACTTTGTTTTGCTGTTTCCTTTAACTTGGTATAAAGATCAGTGTAGACATAATCTTTTGTATTGTCACTTTTTAAAATTTTGGTAAGGTAATTACCAAAGGGTTGAACTTTGGTAAAGATGACTTTTCCATTTTCTGAATCTACGGTTGTTCCGTTAACAAAATCGAATATACCATCACCATATACCGTGTTATTATTTTTAATTGTGGTTTGTAGATCTCCATTGACATTTAATCTATCCCAATTGAAAACTCTTAATAGATTTTCTTGGTCAAATTTGGTAAAATCGCCATCAGTACTATTATTATAAGTAGCACCTGGCAAATAATTAACTTTACCTCCAGAAGACGGATCTTTGAAGTAAACATTTAATAAGAAATCCTGTGCTTGAAGTTGATTAGAGTTAAGGGAATAGATATTCTTCATCATCAACTCCCACATTGGAGATGTAGGTTTTACAGTAACGTTGGATTTTAAAAGTTTTGTAATCAACACTGCATTTTCTTCAGAAAATTCTCCGACTTTGTAAACCTGGCTAGATCCATTGATTGTATATGAGAATGATGCTGCAACAAATTGATTATCATTCAATCTCTGATTCAAAGAGATATAACCTAACTGTGTATTGTATTTATACTCAGAAGAAGTGAGTTTTCTTGCCTTTACATTGTTCATGAAATGTTCTCCCGAAACAAACGGCTCAGGCGTTCCTTGAGCATTTGGAAAAGATCTTCCATTCAAAGTACTATAAGCTGCTACAACATCTCTTGTAGTTCCTAAAGCAGCAGAAATCTGTTGATATAAATTATTATTAGCGTTATTTGGTGTTACACCTTGCCCATCTCCCAAATCTCTAATTCCTACAATTGGTTTTTGAGATTCGATATTAGTGCCACCTTGATCCAAGACCCAAACTTCCAGTCTTGTAATATTAATTCTGGAATTGATTAACGGATAATTTTCTAATGATATATCATAATTATCTTTGAAATAATGTCCTAAAAAGTAGTGCTGGTTATCTTCATAATCATAAGCATTAACCTTGAAAGTACTCATCGTTCCACCACCTTGCGCAACAATGGTTTTAGCTTCACCTTGTTGTTGTGAAAATACCAAAGTTCCGGTTGTTTTCCCCAACTGGAATTCTGTTTTAAGACCAAATAAAGACTGAGAACCTCTAATCAAACTTGTGGAAAGTGGCATACTGATATTACCAACTTCTACTCTTTTGATGATTTTATCTTCCGGATCCTGTCCTTTTTCATTCAGACCTTTGGTCTGTAGATCTTTCCAAGAACCTTTCGCCTGCCAAACCATATTCATTCGGTTTTCAAAAGCAAATCCACTTTGTGTATCGTAATTGGCTTTTAACTGAAGATTTTCTCCAACTTTACCAGTAATACCTAATTGGATTCTCTGCTGAATGTTAATTGCAAAACTGGTTCTGTTCTGAGGTAGAATTAATGGATTATCAATTTTCTGATACAACCCACCCAAATCAAATGAAGCAAAACCTTGAGGAATCAATTCAATTTTATTACTTCCAAAAATATTTTCGAACATTTTATTTTTGATGGTAATCGCCGGAATCAAGCCTTTTTGCTTAGCATCTGTTTGATCTTTTCTCCTTCCAAGATCGTTTAATAATGATTTTTCTTCGTAATAGGTACGAAGATTGCTTTCCATAACATAATTTTTGTATTCTTCAAAAGTCATGGCAATCGGGGAACCCACAACAGAATTTCCGATTTTTGGATACAGATAATACATTCCCGTTTTGATGTCATAAAAAGCATCATAACGAATGGGATCACCAAGGCTAAAGTCTTTTCTACCCGTCACCAGAGTGTCGGCAGGTTTTTCTTGTGCAGCAATGTTGGTAAAGCCTACAAAAAATAAAAAAAGGAGGGTTAATTTATAAAGGTAAATATTTTTCTTCACTTATATTCTTTTAAGAAACTGATGACAAAATTGTCCTCAATTGTTAAATATTTTTTAAAATCTCTTTCACTAATTCTTCTACAGAAGCGTCAGGATTTTGCTTCAAAATTCTATCAGCAATCTTCTCACTAATTTTCTTGGAAATACCTAAAACTTCTAAAGCAGATAACGCTTCATTTTTGTTTTTATTGTTTGCAGAAACAGAAAGTTTTTCTTCAGAATTCCCGAAGTTACCGACTTTATCCCGCAAATCAATGATGATTCTTTCCGCAGTTTTCACACCTATTCCTTTCACCTTTTGGATAAGTCCGCTATTACCAGAAAGTATAGCATTAGCAGCCTCTGACAAGCTGAGAGAAGATAACAATATTAATGCAGAAACAGGTCCTACACCATTAACACTTATTAACAGGTTGAACATCTCTTTTTCCTGTTTGGTAAAGAAACCAAAAAGCAGATGCGCATCTTCACGGATAATCTGTTGGATGTATAATAAAACCGGAGATTCTAATTTCAGATTTTGGGAGGTCTGCAGACTGATGCCTACATAATATCCAATTCCGTTAACATCAATCACAGCAAATGTGGGCGTCAACTCCTGAACAACTCCTTTTAGCGAATATATCATTGAATTAATAAAAAATTAGGGTTTTGCGAAGATATAAATTAACTTAAAAACAAAAGCCATTTTAATTTCTTAAAATGGCTTTAAATGATTATTTTTAAATAAATGTTTACTTTTTCTCTTTCATTTGCGCGTCAAGAACCGCAATTGTTGCAAGATTTACAATTTCGTCTACACTAGACCTCATTTGTAAAACGTGAACTGGCTGGTCTAATCCCATCAAGATTGGTCCGATAGTTTGCGCTGCTTTCATCCCTCTTATGATTTTATAAGAAAGGTTCGCACTTTCAAGATTTGGGAAAACCAAAACATTAGCTGGATTGATTCCTAATTTTGAAAAAGGATAATCTGCTAAGTGGTCAGCATTCAAAGCAAAGTCTGGCTGAATTTCTCCATCAACAACCATTTTCGGATATTTCTCATGAAGAATTTTCACAGCTGCTGCTACTTTTTTAGAAGTATCAGCTTTAGCAGAGAAATTTTCAAATCCTAGCATCGCAACTCTTGGTTCGATAGCAAAAGATTTCACAGTAAATTCTGCCATTCTTGCAATTTCTACCAAATCTTCTGCAGATGGATTTTTATTGATAGAAGTATCCGCAAAGAATAACGGTTTCTTTTCTGTCAAAATCATCATCATTGCCGCTACTTTGTTAACGCCTGGCTTTTTATCGATAATTTCTAAAATCGGTTTTAAAATAGAAGCATAACTTTTGGAGAATCCCACAATCAGAGCATCGGTATCGCCGTGCTCTAACATCAATGGTCCGAAATAATCACGTTGTCTTACATAACGTTTAGATTTATATTCGTTGATTCCTTTTCTATTACGTTTTTCCCAAAGTGTTTTTCTATACTTTTTGCGGGTTTCTTTGTTTTCGTCGTCATTGGGGTCGATGATTGGGATATCTAATGTGATTCCATACTCTTCCATTTTTTCTTTGATGAGTCTTTTGCTCCCTAATAGACTTGGATAAGCGATCCCTTCCTCTTGAAGAATTTGTGCAGCTTTCAGAATATTATATTCTTCTCCGTTACCAAGCGTTACTCTTTTCGGGTTTGCTTTTGCACGGTTTTGCATCATTCTCACGAGTTTTTCATCTCTTCCCATTCTGTCAAGAAG
Source organism: Epilithonimonas sp. (assembly GCF_036780765.1). Taxonomy (GTDB): domain Bacteria; phylum Bacteroidota; class Bacteroidia; order Flavobacteriales; family Weeksellaceae; genus Epilithonimonas. Next base: position 58,118 of record NZ_DAIQCG010000010.1, on the reverse strand, counting down.
CTGGTTCTCGTATTCTTCAAAATCCTCAATCGCTTTTCCAGCAATCCCACTTTCCATAGCAGCTTTTGCAACCGCGATAGAAACTTTTGTAATCAATCTATTATCAAAAGGTTTCGGAATGAAATAGTCTTTTCCAAAGCTGATATCTCTAACATTGTAAGCCAACTTTACCATTTCCGGAACAGGCTCTTTTGCAATTTCTGCCAAAGCGTGAACCGCTGCCAACTTCATCGCCTCATTAATTCCTCTTGCTTGAACATCCAATGCTCCTCTAAAGATGTATGGAAAACCAAGAACGTTATTCACCTGATTAGGATAATCACTTCTTCCGGTTGCCATTATCACGTCTTCTCTCGTAGCGAGTGCTAAGTCATAACTGATTTCCGGGTCTGGATTTGCCAACGCAAAAACAATTGGATTACTAGCCATAGAAAGCAACATCTCCGGCGACACCACATTTCCTTTTGACAAACCAACGAAAACATCACAACCCTTCATAGCATCTTCCAACTTCTCAATATCTGTTTGAGCAATAAAGTCTAATTTTTCAGGCGTTAGATTTTCTCTTTTATGATTGATGACACCTTTGCTGTCACACATCAAGATATTTTTAGGATTAAGACCAAGCGAAATGTATAGTTTTGCACAAGCAATTGCTGCTGCTCCTGCTCCATTGATTACCATTTTCACTTCCTCGATTTTCTTTCCTGTAATTTCCATACAGTTAATCAAAGCGGCAGCAGAGATAATCGCAGTTCCGTGCTGGTCATCGTGCATCAACGGAATATCCAATTCTTCTTTCAGTCTTTGTTCTATGTAAAAAGCTTCCGGTGCTTTGATATCTTCCAAGTTGATTCCTCCGAAAGTTGGCGCGATTGCTTTTACCGTTTCGATGAATTTGTCAGGGTCTTTTTCATTAATTTCGATATCGAAAACATTGATTCCTGCAAAGATTTTAAAAAGTAAACCTTTCCCTTCCATTACCGGTTTCGAAGCTTCTGGACCGATATCTCCTAATCCTAAAACCGCCGTTCCATTAGAAATCACAGCTACTAAATTTCCTTTTGAAGTGTATTCGTACACACTTTGCGGATCATCGTGGATTGCCATACAAGGCACAGCAACACCTGGTGAATAGGCCAAAGACAAATCTCTTTGTGAAGAATGAGGTTTGGAAGGAATAACTTCGATTTTACCTTTCGGTTCCTGACGGTGGTAATCTAAAGCGGCTTTATCAAAAGCGTTTTGGTCTCTTGAATTTTTTGACATTGTTGAATTTACTTTTTTGTGACTCCTTATATATAAAGACTCACGGGTTTTTATTCTTTATTGCGTAAGGGCGCAGGGCATTGTTGGAGCTCCTCGCCAAAGGCGGAGAGCGACTGCCCAAAGACCAACCCGCTTGTTTTTGCTTGTAGAAAAAGTTCTTTTAATGACTTAGTTTTATAAGCAAAAACAAAGGGATACGCCCAAATATTTCTGCAAAGTTAAAGCTTTGGAATGATATAGTCACGATGATAATTCACCAGACTTTCTATAGGACGCTGAACAACTGTCCCGATTTTGAAGTGAAAATCTGATGCTGCCGCTCTTAAAGAATCCTCAAAAAAATAGGCAATTGAACCAATAAAATTGATTTCACTTTCTCGGCATTCTTCGTATGGCATTACCTGAAACTCAAGGAAATTCTTGAGTTCTTTGTAAATAAAATTCTGAAAATATGGATGTGTTTTCCTGTCCACAATGAACCTTGTGAAATCTGCCATATATGCATTTGCTCTTGGATTGTGATACATATTTTTGAGCAAATCGTCTATGTTCAGCTGATAAATCTCAGTAAATTGCTGATGCAAATCGGGCGGTAATTTCTTCATAAAATAATGACGAACCAGCTGCTTCCCCAATGCACTTCCACTTCCTTCGTCGCCAATCAAAAACCCTAAAGAGGGCAATTCTGTTTTGACATTTTCGCCATCAAAATAGCAAGCATTGGAACCTGTTCCGAGAATACAGACAATAGCCGGAACGCCTCTGTAAGCCGCATAAGCAGCAGCTAAAAGGTCTTCTTTTACTCGAATTTGTGCGTTATTGAAAACTTTCTGAATCTCTCTTTCTACAATCAGTTTATTTTCAGGAGTACCACAGCCAGAACCGTAGAAAAAGATATTCTCCAGATAGTCTTTGAATTTGGTAAGTGCCTGATTTTTTTCTATTTCAACTGTAATCAGTTCTGGTTTTATGATATTCGGATTGAATCCAACGGTTTCGGTTTTAAGAACTTCTGTACCGTCGTTTTCCAGAATAACCCAATCGCATTTGGTAGAACCGCCGTCAACAATGGCAATCATATAATATATTATTTAGAATGCTAAAATAATATTTTTTCGGCAAGGTTTGGAGATTTACTTTTTTTCGGCGTTGTCTTGGATAAGCCAATCTTCGATTTCGTCTTCCAGATAATTTGTTTGTAATTTGATTGCGTTGATGAAATCGTCAGGGATACTTTCTGTAGAATCGCTGCTTTCGAGATTCCAAAGTTCATCGGACATCAATTCATATTCTGAATAGATTCTTTTGAAACGTGAGCTAGTTTTTTCCAACTCCTCAATCTTTTTTTGCTGAGGCAGAAATTTTCTGTAAGGTCTGCTAGAATTTTTCATTTTTCAATAATTATTTTATAATTGTGGTGATTTGACAAGTGATGAAAAAATTTCCCGACTAAACAATTTTAGTCAGGACAAGATATCATCATCGATTGATATTAAAGTTTTCACAATTTATTAACTATTTAATAATTAATCTTTCAGACAAATCGCAAAAACCATTAACACTTAATAAAAGTAAAAATATTTTTGATATGAAAAAATAATTTAACTAATATTTTAAAACATTTAACAATTCGTATAAATTTGCAAATGAAATGAAACAATTAATTCTCCGTCATAAACAAGTTCTACTCTTCATCATCGCTGGTGGGCTAAGTGCGATTGTAGAAATCGGCAGCTTCAAAATGCTAAGTGTTTACCTCCCGAAAGTGTTCTCTTGGGAATATAATCTGTCTGGAATTAAATATCCGTTTAGTAATATTCTCTCTACAAGTTGCGGAATTATCACTAATTATTTCCTGAGCATTTGGTTTGTGTTTGAAAGAGGAAAACATTCTAAAAGGAAAGAGTTTGCTTATTTCATTTCTGTGTCGGTAATTTCTACGTTTATCAGTTTGTTTTTGTTTCAGATTTTGTATCATTTCGTTTTCAAAGATGCTATCGATTTGGGAGTTTATGTTCTTTCGCAAGAAATGATGAGCAAGATAACTTCTATCGTCATTGTGTCTCTTCTTAATTATTCTATAAAGAAAAAAGTGATTTTTAACGGATAAAAGGCTATTTTTGATTTGATTTAAATTTTATGAAATATTAATGAGAACAATTCTGATCTATGCGTGGCGATTTTGGATGGTAATTTTGGGAACCGTTCTTACATTAATCTTTTTTCTTCCTGTTTATATTTTATCTTTCCGAAAAGAGCATTACAAACATTGTTATTTCTTCATCCGGCTTTGGGCAATCGGAATGTTTTACGGAATGGGTTTCCGTTATAAAAAGATTCTCAAGACCACGAAAAAAATCGATAAAAATCAACCATATGTCATCATCTCCAACCATACTTCTATTATGGATGTGATGTTGCCGTGTATTCTTTTCCCCAATCACCCGCTTTGTTATGTCGGTAAAAAGGAAATAGAAAAGATTCCGATTTTTGGGACTGTTTACAAAAGGGTGTGTGTTATGGTAGATAGAAAAAGTGCCAGAAGCCGCGCCGATGTTTATAGAAGATGTGCGGAGAGAATGCAAGACGGGCAAAGTGTTGTGATTTTTCCGGAAGGCGGTGTTCCAGATGACACAAGCGTAATTCTTGACCAGTTTAAAGATGGTGCTTTTATTTTGGCCGCGAAACATCAATTCCCAATTGCGGTTTTCACTTTCCGAGATTTAAAAGAGATGTTTCCTTTTGACAATAAAAAAGGTTATCCGGGAGTTGTAAAAGTTATTTTCAATGACATCTTGACGCCAGATGCAACACAAAAAGAACTGAAGGAAAAAGCATTTGAAGAAATCCGATTATCTCTAATTGAGGAATTAAAATAATTATTCTACAAATAAGACTTTTTACTTACATTTGTTTTTAAATATTAACCTAACATTAACAATTAAATTAAATAATGGAAACAAAAAAAACCAATTGGGCGCAGTTTATTCCGCTTGTCACCGTTTTCTTTTTCTGGGGATTTGTTGCTGCGAGTAACGATATCCTGATTCCAGTTTTCAAAAAAGCATTCGATTTGACACAAGGTCAAAGTCAACTTGTATCTGTCGCTTTTTATATCGCTTATACAGTTGGTTCAATCATTTATATGCTGATTTCATTAGCCATTCGTAAAGATTTGGTCAACAAAATTGGTTATAAAAACGGATTGGCTTTGGGATTATTAATTTCGGCAATTGGAACTTTATTATTCTATCCCGCAGCGAACCTGCAGTCATTTCCATTGATGCTTTCAGGACTATTTATTGTAGCATTAGGTTTTTCTTTACAACAAACCGTTGCCAATCCATTAGCTATTGCCTTGGGCCCAGTAAAAACTGGTTCTCAACGACTAACTTTAGCTGGAGGAATCAATAATCTTGGGACTACAATTGGCCCATTGATTGTGAGTTTTGCAATATTTGGCTCAGCTGCTTCTGAAAATACAGAAATGAGCATCGAAAGTGTAAAAATACCTTACTTGATATTAGGTGCCGCATTCTTGGCAGTAGCTATTTTGCTTAAACTATCGTCATTGCCAGAGCATCCAGAGACCATCGAAGAAGCTGTAAAAGAAGAAGGCGTTGTAAGAAGCTCAGCTTTGAAATATCCTCAATTATTATTGGGAATGTTGGCGATTTTCATCTATGTCGGTGTCGAAGTTTCGACAGCAAGTAATTTACCTGCTTATATGGAATCTATCATTAATTCTGAAACTGGCGTTCTTTATACTTTACAAGAAATCTCTCCTTACATTTCTCTATATTGGGCAAGTTTGATGATTGGTCGTTGGACTGGAGCTGTAGAAGCTTTCACAGACAATATGAGTTTGCAGAAAACATTGCGTTTTATTGCTCCATATCTAGCATTCGGAGTTTTCCTTTTGGTAAATGCTATTGCAAAACACGATTTGACTCCATTCTATGTTTACGGATTAATCATCCTAGTCTTGATTGGAGCTGATATGGCAAGTAAAGGAAATCCTGCAAGAATGCTATTGATTTTCTCCGCATTAGGAATTGTTGCAACAGTAATCGGAATGTTTACAGATGGAATCATCAGTATCTATGCTTTCACAAGTGTTGGGTTGTTCTGTAGTACACTTTGGCCTTGCATCTTTACATTAGCCGTAAGTGGTTTGGGAAGACACACCAGCCAAGGAAGTAGCTTCTTGATTATGATGATTATGGGAGGTGGAATTGTAAGTTGGTTACAAGGTTTTGTTTCCGAAAGTATTGGTATCCAAAACAGTTATATTGTTGGAGTCTTATGTTTTGCTTATCTTGCATTCTATGCGTGGAGAGTAAGTGGAATACTGAAAAGCCAAGGTATTAGTTTTGATAAAAAAATATCCGGTGGACACTAAAAAAAATATCTTTATTAAAAATAAACTTTGGGCAATCATTTTGGTTGCCCAATTTTCGTTATTCTACATCCTTTCTAAGTTTGAATTGGCCATTCAATTCTTTTCAAATTTGTTTGAATGGAAAAAGAATTTTCACGTAAGACTATTTTCTAGCTTCGAATTTTCTGTTGGAGATTTGATTTATACGATTGTAATTCTATTCTTCATCATTTCGATAATTGGTTTATTTAAACAACGGAAGAGCCTTCATTTAAAAAGAATTTTAATTTTCTTAAATGTTTTCTATTTCACCTATCAATGTTTTTGGGGAATGCTCTACTTCCAACCTTTGATTATTAAAAAACTTTCGAATAAAGAAGTGAAAATTAATGATTCTGATTTGAAATCATTAACGATTAAATATCTTGAGCATTGTAAAGAAACCAGAGAAAAAGTTTCCGAAGATAAAAATGGCGTTTTTAAGATCAATAATATTCAGCAAGTAAAAAATGAAATTCTTGAGCAACAAAAACACTTGCCAAATTACATTAATCCAAAACAAACTGTAAAGGTTATATCTGTAAAACCTAGTCTTTACAAGGGATTTATGAATTACACTGGAATATTGGGATACTATAATCCTTTCACTGCAGAATCACAATTTAATCCAAATCTTCCAGCGACAAATATTCCTTTTACGCTGGCCCACGAGATGTCTCATCAGCTTGGTTATGCAAGAGAGCAAGAAGCTAGTTTTATCGCTTATTTATGTGCGAAAAACACAAATAATATAGATTTACAATACAGCACTCAACTTTATGTTTTAAAAAGCTTATTAAGAGCTCTGTCAAGGAATTTAGACAATAAGAATTTTGTTCTAAAGATTATTTCTCAATACTCTGAAAAAATGCAAAATGACAGAACGAATGAATTAGATTTCTATGAAAAACACGAAGGAATCACCAGCGATTTTTTTGGAGTAACCAATGATTTATTTTTAAAATCAAATCAACAAGAAGGAAGTGTGACATATTCTTATTTTATCAATCTATTGGTAATGTATGAACAAAAAAAAGAACCGTACTAGGTACGATTCTAAAAACACAAATGATGAAAAAAAATTTATTGCTCCTGAGTGATTGTCTCAAAAGCACTGTAAAAGTATAACATTTTAGATTATCCTCCAAACTTATTTGTAAAATATTTTTGTGAAATTCCAAACATTTTATCAATCAGCCTATTGTGATTGAATTTTCATGTTATTTAAATTTATTAAAATTAAATGCTTATACATAGTTTTATTAATAAAGAGGTAATATTATTTTCTATGAGGCTAATTTGAGTGAATTTAATCTAACAAAAAAAACACCAAAAAACACACAAAACCCTGATTTACAGAACATAAAACAACCTAAACAATAGTAGAATTTCTGTAATTATTCTCACCAACTTCCTAACCACGGCTACAAAACCTATTTTTCCGAAGAAATATGAAAGTAAATAATTATTACTGATTTATATATAACAATAATAACTTGTGATTTATAAAAACACAAAAATACAAGTGATCAAATGGAAGTAAGTTAAATAGCTTACTTCCATTTATTTTTTACTTAAGGAAGAACTTTATTCAAGCAGTTAGTTGATGTGATTAATCAAACATTAATTACGACCTGGGGCAAAAAAAAACCGTAAATTGATATCAATTTACGGTTTTATCGTTGTAGCGAAGACGGGAATTGAACCCGTGACCTCAGGGTTATGAATCCTGCGCTCTAACCAACTGAGCTACCTCGCCATTTTTGTGGTGCAAATATAAGGATTATTTGCATTTCCACAAATTTTTAATTAACTTTTAAATAATCTAAAACATCTCCTACATGATTAGGCTTGCTAAGAATCTTATTATCAGAATCTAAGACAAAATAGGTAGGCGTAGCAACGATATTATAAGTCTCACCGTAAGAACTATACCAACCTTTTCCTTCAGAAGCGCTTACCCAAGGATAGATATTTGCTTTGTTTTTGAACTCATATAAACTATTATCCAGCGAGAAACCGACAATTTCTATGTTCTGTGCTTTTAGTTTGTCATATTTCTCAAGTAATTTAGGTAACTCAGCTTCACAATGTGAACAAGTGGAAGACCAGAAAACAACAATTTTCTTAGAAGCTTTGATATCATATAGAGATTTAGCTTTTGTATGGATTGAATTAGCTAATGTACTATTAGGCATTTTTGCACCAATCTCTGTATTATTATTCGACTTTAATGTAGAAGATAACCTGTCATTGATTGTACATTTGAGATTATTAGCTTGAGCAAGATATTTTTCCTTCAACTTATCCATATTGTAAGAATTAAAAATATCTATAAGCTCAGACAAAATCGTTTGTCCACGCGGTGTTTCCAAGTTTACAGCATCCAACAATTTATCCACTCCATCTTCAACATTAGATTTGGATGCATTTAAGTAATTAATTAAAGATGGTTTTAAGATTAATGATGTCTCTAGGTACTCACCAGATTTTGAGTAAAAATCAATAAAATCTTGAGGTTTTATTTCAGCCGCCTTTTCTTGGACAGAATACTTTTGATTTTTATTATAAAAATCTAAAAATGGATGCGAGGCGTAAAGTGCAAAATCATTTTTAGAAAGGGCATTAATTTCTGTTTCTAAAGATTTATAAAAGCTTTCTGAAGGTTTATAATAATCTTTGATCTGAATAAGAGCCGGCAAGATCAACTCCTGCTTTTTTTGAAGTTCTACATCATTACTAAAAAGCTGATTGGTTGCATCGGTAAAAACTACATTAGAGATTTTATTTCTACTATCTAATTCTACCTTAAAATTAATATCAGAGTTTTCAGAAGCCATATTAATGGACGAATTGGACTTTTGAAAAAAAGCTCTCATCATTCCAACATACTTTTTATCAACTTTGAAAACAGCTTTGTTATTGGTAATTTTAGCTTTTGAATAGAGTATTTCTTTTGATCCATTGAATCCATATAAATAAACTTCAGAATCTGCTAAGTATGTTGGGATATCTGCGCTTACGGTAAATTGACCAAACGCATAAGCAGATAATAAAAAACTGCTAATGACTAATAATTTTTTCATAGAATAAAATTAAAAAAAACTCACTAGAAAAGTGAGTTTTATAATACTAAATGTATTTTTTTATTGTAATGTTCTTTGTTTTGATTTTATTACAAAGGTTACAATCATAATCAATGCAATTAAAAACAATCCTACCAAATAATCATCAATTGGTGATGCCGGATAAGCTCCAATATCTCCAGATTCTGGATTTTCAGGTGGCGGTGGAACAGATTGTCCAAACGCAAGTACACTTGTTAATATAAAAGCAAATCCGTATATCTTTTTTAATAAAAAATTCTTCATCATTATGTTTTTTGTTTTAATTAACAATCTTTTTGATGACTACTTCTCCTTTTTCAGAAGTTGCCTTTACAACAAATACGCCCTTCGCCTGATAATTTACTGGAATAAGATAATCTGTACTGGTTGAAATATTAGATTTTGAATTCATAAGCTGCCCAGCAACCGAATATACTTCTACAGTAGCCTTGTTCCAATTCTTGGCAAATCTGACAACCCAATGAGAATCCTTTTTCGCTATAAATGTTTGGGAAGCAAGAACACTTTCTGTCAATAAAGTGGCGTCCGGTTTTTGGTAATATAAACCCAAATTCTGATTTCCACTTAGAGAAAAACTGCTGCCATCATCTATCTTAAATAGTTGCCCCTGAGAATCTTTTAAATAGAAATTATTACCGTTGGATAAACCATCCGGCATCCTTTCTCCTTTCTCATAGACTTCAAAAACCACATAATAAGGGGAAGTCGTATAATTGATATATAAAGGTACTTCTTTTGATTTGAAATCAATTTCATTTGCTTCATTAATGTAAAGCTTTGTGGAAATGTTAACATCCTCTCCTCCGTTTATATTTTCCTCCTTTGTATAGATAATGCTGTCATCGCTATTATAGCCCTGCAAAAGAGTATTGCCGGGATTGTTGCCTGTAATAGCCGACGGAGATATGGCATAATAGGTTCTGCCTATTTCCAAACTATCACTATCATACATAATTACAGCCAGCTGCTTCACGATTTTATCCGCAGGAATATCCGTATCATCAGCTGTTCTACTTGTCGGATTGGTTGTGTCCGTAGTATTGTTTCTTGAAACATTAGAAAATCTTCTAAGTGCCGTAAAGTCTATTTTAGATTCAGTATTATTTCCATTATCTGTGGAAAGCTTGATCATAAACTCTCCCATCGGCTTGATGATTAACCTGTTTGCGCTAACATCCCCTGCCTGAAAGACACCATTACTCGCTGTCATCACTATAGTTCTTCCGGCAGTTCCGTTACTGCTTCCATTATTATTTTCCGAAGGATAACCGGTTCCACTCGCTTTTGTCCAAGTAAGTCCCGATGTGTAATAGGCAACTCCCTGCAAATTAGGAATTGCATTACCATCAGAGTTAGGTGTTTCAGACTGACCTATATATTTAAGATCAATATTTGTCAGGAAAGGATTGGCAACCTGATACAAGTTTTTACCATAATTGGTATCCCAGTTTCCACCATTGCTTGTCTTGGACTGAAATGGGTCATCCAGATATGTTCTATATTTCTCACCAAAATAATTGGCAGAAGAACCGTTAAAACCAAAGCTTATACCAGCAGCAGCTCCCGTTAGAGATAATGATTGAACAGTAGTTATGTCGGAAACAGGTGTCCCCGAAAAAGTGGTCACATTTCCTGTATTAGCGGCATCCCAAACAACTGTACCGGCACTGTTCCTTCTCGGAATAATGTAATAATCTAACGCCGTTCCTACATTAACTGTATTAAGATCGCCTCCTGAAACAATCTGATCAAACCTTGCTCTTGCATTATTCCATTTGAAAACAGAGCTTGGGCTAAAACGTCCTGCAGAATTATTTGAACCATTAGTAACATTTAAATAGTTGCCTGCCGTATTACTTGGGCTACTGGTAATGTTCGAAACAAGATCAGAAATTTTATAATTGAAAAAAGGCAAACCTACCTGTTGTCTCGCAGTAGTTCCGCTATTAACGTCTGCTCGGTATTCTTTGTTCACTTTCCCTGTGATATTAGTTTGGGGAATACCCTTAATATACAACTGTCCATAACTTGTTGTGGAAGCAAGCTTCAAATTAAAACTTGAGCTACTGCCAACTTTTAGCATGTCCGAAGATGACGCATTCAGCACTACATTTCCCGAGTTATTTATGATCGCACTGCCAGCAGTTTCAAGCCCGCCACCATTATATAATAAAGTCTGGGATTGTATCGTAACCAATGCAGAAGCTCCAACATAAGTAAGTATGTTCTGGGAAAAAACAATACCGTTAAAAAGTATTAGTTTTAGAATAAATAATTTTCGTATCATTGTGTATATGTGTTCTTATTGCAAATATATTAATTTTATAAATACTTAAAAAAATATGTAAACAATTAACGATTTTATAATATTGATTCAATTTTTACGGTCGAATTATTTTCAATATCAAACATATAATCTTCCAAAACCTTTTCGGTTGTCCCTCTCAGTCCTCTCGCACCTAAACCTTTATTCATGGTATCTTCTACAATTTCTTCAATCGCCTGATCAGTAAATTCCAGCGAAACGTTATCCATTTTGAAAAGTTCTGTATATTGATTTATGATAGAATTTTTTGGTTCTTTCATAATTCTAACCAGGGTCTCTTTTGTCAATCTATCAAGATAAGTAATAATTGGAAATCTCCCCAAAAGTTCGGGTATCAATCCAAAACTCTTCAAATCGATTGCATTGATCTGACTTAGGATGTAATCTTCCTCTTCTACTTTATTGATTTTTTCCGCAGAAAAACCAATGGCTTGCTTATTCAATCTTCTCTCGATAATCTCCTTCATCCCGTCAAAAGCACCACCAGCAATGAACAAAATATTTTGAGTATTAACTTGAATATATTTTTGATCAGGATGTTTACGACCACCTTGAGGCGGAACATTAACAATACTTCCTTCTAACAATTTCAATAAACCTTGCTGCACACCTTCACCGGAAACATCTCTTGTGATGCTTGGGTTATCTGATTTTCTAGCAATTTTATCAATCTCATCAATAAAAACAATTCCTTTTTCCGCTTTTTCTACATCATAATCTGCAACCATCAATAATCTCGAAAGAATACTTTCTACATCTTCCCCAACATAACCAGCTTCTGTAAGAATTGTCGCATCTACGATACAAAAAGGAACATTCAGTTGTTTCGCAATAGTTTTTGCCAACAAAGTTTTTCCCGTTCCTGTTTCGCCAATCATTATGATGTTCGATTTTTCAATCTCGACTTCACGATTTTCATCTTGCGCATGTAATAATCTTTTGTAATGATTATAAACTGCAATCGACAATTGTTTTTTTGCTTGATCCTGACCAATCACATATTCGTCAAGGAAAGCTTTTATTTCTTTTGGTTTTTTAAGTTCTTCCAGAGATGCTGCCATAGAAGCAGAATCTGAAGTTTTATTTACACTATCTTTTACGATAGAATGTGCTTGTTCAATACAATTTTCGCATATAAAGCCATTTTGTCCAGAAATTAGGATTTGAACTTCATCCTTTTTTCTTCCACAAAATGAACATTGATTTGGATTCATAATTTTCTTAAGTTCTAAAATTAAAAAAAGAAGTGCAAGACTTCTTTTATGCTTTTGTTATGGATTCTTGAATTTCTTTGTACTCTTCTGGAGAAAAAATCAACCTGACGTTTTTAAAATTAAGATCATCCATACTATTAAGTGGTATCAAATGTATATGAGCATGAGGAACTTCCAGACCTACAACTGCTATGCCAACTCTTTTACAAGGAATAGCTTTTTTGATTTGTTTTGCAATATCCTGAGTAAAAGCCCAAAGTTCTTTATAGTCTTCAGAATCTAAATCGAAAATCAAATCTGTTTCCTTTTTCGGAACAACCAAAGTATGACCTTTTACCAAAGGCATTGCATCTAGAAAAGCAATATGCTTTTCATCTTCTGCTATTTTATAACTTGGAATTTCTCCGCTGATGATTTTAGAAAAAATAGTGCTCATAATTTTTTAATATTGATTTTAATTTTCAGCAATTATTAAACCAACATCCACATTTTATTTTATAATGAGATTTCTAAAACCTCAAAAGAAAGTTTGTTACCGTTTGGCAAAACAATATCTGCAGTTTCACCAACAGCTTTCCCCAAAAGCCCTTTAGCAATTGGCGTATTCACAGAAATTTTGCCAGATTTTATATCACTTTCATTATCAGGAACCAAAGTAAACTTTTGTTCTCCTTTAGTTGCATTATTTTTCAATCTAACCGTTGTAAGGATAGATACTTTGCTAAGGTCAAGCTGACTTCCATCGATGATTTTGGATGTAGAAATAACATCTTTCAGCTTAGAAATTCTCATTTCCAACATCCCTTGTGCCTCTTTGGCTGCGTCGTACTCTGCATTTTCAGACAGGTCACCTTTATCTCTTGCTTCAGCAATCTGCTGAGTTATTTTTGGTCTTTCAATCGTTTCTAGTTGCTCCAGTTCGGCTTTCATCTTGTCCAAACCTTCTTTGGTTACGTAGTTCATAACAATAAAATTTATCGTTTGTATAAAAAAATAATCCGACCTTTGCCGGATACTAATTTGTCTCGAATTGAGTTTACAAATATATAATTTATTTTGAAATGAAAGCTAAAAAAATCGCATCATCATTAGCATTATTTTTGATTATCAGTATTTTAACCATCAACAATTCTTGTAGCGAAAGGAATGAAACCGTAAGCTGTTTTCCAAATTCTACCGTTTCTGTACAGCTTAATCTTAGTTTACCTTTATATTATAAATTACAAACCGTTGGATCGTGGGTTTATGTTAATGAAGTAGGAGCTGGAACAAGAGGATTAATTGTCGTAAGAACAACAACCGGCTTCAAAGTTTATGACAGAAATGCACCACATATTTGTCCTGATACAGATACAACTTTGGAAGTTAAAAATGACACGTCTGTTTATTGTCCAAAAGATGGTTCACAATGGATTTTGATTACCGGTCAACCAACAGACAATAGTGTAGCAAAAATAGCCCCAAAAACTTATGGATACAGTTATAATGCTGCCTCCAATATTTTAGATATCTATAATTAAAATGAGAGTAGTAATACAACGTGTTTCCGAAGCAAGCGTAAAAGTAGACAACAAAATTGTTGGAGAAATTGGAAAAGGATTGATGCTTTTGATTGGCGTTGATGAAAGCGATGAGAATACCGATGCAGATTGGCTTGTCAAAAAAATTATTGACGTAAGAGTTTTTTCTGATGACGAAGGAAAAATGAATCATTCTGTAAAAGATATCAATGGAGAAATCCTTTGTATCAGCCAATTCACATTGATTTCTGATTATAAAAAAGGAAACCGCCCTTCTTACATCAAAGCTGCAAGACCAGACAAAGCCATTCCGCTTTTCGAATATTTTAAAGATGAAATGAAAAAATCTGGCCTCAAAACCGAAAGCGGAATCTTCGGCGCAGATATGAAAGTTTCTTTAATCAATGACGGGCCTGTTACCTTGGTTTTTGACAGTAAAACAAAATTATAAAGGAGCAAATATTTGCTCCTTTACTTTAATCGACCTCGTATTCGAGTTTTATGGTAATGCTTGCTTCTTTATCTTTGGAAGTCGTATTATAAGTTCCTCCATAAGAATAATCTTCATTTGAATTAGGAGCCGTAATTTGAATCACGCCCATTGTTGCTTTCTTCAAATTTCCAAGACTGCTACCTGCATTTTCAGCAATTTTTTCTGCACGTTCTTTTGCATCTTTAGTAGCGTTGGCTATCATTTCTTGTTTTACATCAGACAGTTTTGTGTAGAAATATTGTGGTGAAGAAGATGTGAATTCGATTCCACGATTGATGATTTCCGTGATATTTCTGGAGATATTTTCAATCTTTGCAACTTCTTTGGATTTTATGGAAACACTTTGAGTCAGATTATAACCTGCAAATTCACCTTGCTGATAATTCCCACTAGAATCTGTAAAACTTCTGAACTGTTTCTGAATATCTACAGCTGAAAAAATCATTTCGTTTTCCTTCACACCTTTTGATTTCAAGTACTGAGAAATTACTTGTCGGTCAACTGCTAAAGCATCATAAGCAGCTTTCAGCTCAAAACTATTTTTGGAAAAACTTCCCGACCAGGAAATTAAATCGGAAGTAAAGGTTTTGGAACCTAGTCCTGTTACAGAAACTGTATTTTCTGATTTGTTTCTGTTTTTCACAGCATTTCCAAGCAGAGCTGCAGCAATAATAAATCCTAAAGCAGCAATTCCTACTGCAATATAATTCTTCATAAAATTTTGTACTTGAGTTCTGGGAATCAAACTTAATACCAAATTTTAAGACTTCATTATCGTTCTTATTATAAACTCTTCAAGAACCTAAGAGTGACAATTTTAAAACAGTGATATTGTCTTAAGAAGTGTCGGGCTGAGGCTATCAAAGCCTTTTCAAATTATTTAATTTCTTTTTCAAACTCCAGACTAACACCATTCATCTCGCCGCGCATTGGTGGTTTGGTCTTGGTCAATTTGATTTTTATAAAAGTAATCTGTGGAAATGCTTTTTCTATTCTTTGAATAATTCTACCAATTACATGTTCCAACAGCTCGGAACGTATGGCCATTTGCTGATGAATAATATCGTTAATCTCGGCATAATTAATAGTATCATTAAGATCATCAGACTCAGAAGCTTTTTCCAGGTCTGCATGAAATTCTGCATTAATGATATAATTGTTTCCAATCAAAGCTTCTTCTGGCAAAACACCGTGATAAGCATAGATTTTTATGTCTTCTAAAATGATTTTTGATTTCATTTGCTAAAAATAAAAAACCTCATCTATTAAGACAAGGTTTTTAAATTTTATTTGATGCTTTTGGAAAGTTCCAGCATTGCTTCGATTGGCTTGAGTGCTTTTAGGCGAATGTCCTCATCCATCGTGATTTCTGGAAGTTCGTACTTCATACACAGATAGAGTTTTTCCAGCGTGTTTCTCTTCATAAAGAAACATTCTGAACAATTGCAGCTCTCGTCAAAAACCAAAGCCGGAATCAGAGATTTGTGTGGTGCACGTTTTCTCATCTCGTGAAGAATCCCTTCTTCCGTTGCGATAATGAACTGCTGACAATCGTCCTGCTCAACATAATTCAAAAGTGCTGAAGTGGAACCGATGAAATGTGCTAGTTCTAAAACTGGGGTTTCGCTTTCTGGATGAGCAATCAATTTTGCATTGGGGTGGTCTGCCAATTGTTGCGCAATTCTTTCCATAGAAAACGCCTCGTGCACGATGCAACTTCCGTCCCAAAGAATCATATCTCGACCCGTTTTCTTACTCAAATATCTTCCCAAATTTTTATCTGGTGCGAAAATAATTGGTCGGTCTTTTGGCAAAGCCTCAATGATTTGCTCAGCATTGGAACTTGTCACGATAATATCAGAAGCCGCTTTGGTTTCCGCATTACAGTTGATGTAAGTTGCTACCAAAGCATTTGGATATTGCTCACGCATCTTGTTAAGACCGTCTGCGGAACAACCGTCTGCTAAAGAACAGCCAGCCAAAGTATCTGGAAGAACTACTTTTTTGGTTGGATTAAGGATTTTCGCCGCTTCTGCCATAAAGTGAACGCCACAAAAAGCAATCATATCGGCATCGGTTTCCTTCGCCTGTCTTGCTAACTGTAAAGAATCACCAAGAAAATCTGCGATATCCTGTATAGGACCTGGCTGATAATAATGCGCTAAAATAACGGCATTTTTTTCTTTTTTAAGATTGTGAATTGCTTTCACAAGGTCATCGCCTGTCGGAATTGCAAATTCTTTGAGGTCAAGAAAACCTTTTACAGGCATATTATTGATGGCAATGTCTAATGTATTTTCCATTACGTGCTTTCAGATTTTATTCGTTGATAAAGTTATTGATTATTTTCTCGACTTCCGCTTTTGCAGTGTCCAAATCTGTATTCACAATAATTTTATCGAAGTGTTTTTGATAAGTCATTTCTTCGCCTGCTTTTTCCACTCTGGTTTTGATGGTTTCTGCGCAGTCGGTATTTCTTTTTATCAATCTCTGTTCCAACTCGGCAATGCTTGGAGGCATTACAAAAATTGACAATGCTTTGTCTCCGAAAATCTCTTTCAGTCGGATTCCACCTTTTACATCCACATCAAAAATCACAACTTTTCCTTCTTGCCAGATTCTTTCGACTTCGGATTTCAGAGTTCCATAATATTTGTCCGTATAAACTTCCTCGAATTCTACAAATCCATCTTCTGAGATTTTAGCTCTGAATTCTTCCGGTGTCAAAAAATAATAATCTTGTCCGTTTTTTTCCTCGCCTCGCTGTTGTCTTGTAGTTGCCGAAATTGAAAAACTTAGTTGTGGAACTACAGAAAGCCCGTGTTTTACTAGCGTTGTTTTTCCACTTCCGGATGGTGCGGAGAATATGATAACTTTTTCTTTCAAAATTTGATTTTTAAAATTCTATATTAAATTCTTTTCTGATGTATTTTAGAATATCTACGAAATCATTGAGTTCATCAATCTCTGGGAATTTATTTAAATATGACTCCGGATTACTATAATGAAATTCATTTTGTTGCTTTCCTGATTGATATTTTACAGAATAACCAGTTCCATCTAAAATTCCACTTATCTTTTTTAATACAACAAATTCTTTTTCATCTTCATCAAATATAACTTCGCTCTTTTCTTTTTTATATTGAAAAAATTCCTCTTTTGGAAGATATTTTATATTTCTAGCCTCAAAATTCTCAAAAATTTCCTCCATCGATTTTTCAGATTTCAGAATTGTAATTTTGGGTTTTATTAATTCAAATTCATCTGTGCTGAGTTCTTTTGGTAAAAACCACTGAATTAAATTCGCTTTCCAAATTTTATCTTCTTTATAAATTCTGAAAACAAAACCGCTATTTGTAATTCCTCTGTCTTTATAAATTCTGATTTCAGTTTCTTTCAATTCAGTAGGAATATTGGCAAGAGAATCTACATTTTGTGATTTTACAATCGCAAAAAAGAATATCAATAAAAACTTAATCGAAAAATTCATAAGTTTCTAAAATACATTTCTAAAGAACATTCAGCGTTTGCTCCTTGATTTTTTCCAAATCATCCTTCATCTCAACCACTAATTTCTGAATCTCAGAATGATTAGCTTTTGAGCCCAAAGTATTGATTTCTCTTCCCATTTCCTGAGCAATAAAACCAAGCTTCTTTCCATTGAAATCTTCGTTCTTCATTACTTCAAGATAATATTTGATATGTTGGGAAAGACGAACTTTTTCTTCTGAAATATCTAATTTTTCAACAAAATAAACCATCTCTTGATAATATCTTGTTTCATCTACATTCTCAAAATTCTTAAGCGCCGTTTGATATCTATCTTTAATAGGCTGGATTCTTTCTTCTTCGTATTGTGCAACCTGACTTAAGTTATATTCGATATTCTGAACGATTTTCTCAATTTCTTCAGCTAAATTATTTCCTTCTGTTTGACGGAATTCTATAAATCTGGCAACGGATTCTTGAACAACTTCCAGAAGCGCTTTCCACTCATCTTCTTCCAAGTCAGAATTTTTAGTTGATAAAACATCTGGCATTCTAACTGCCATTTTCAGATATTCAAATTCTGGTGCGTCAGAAGCAACTGATCTCAATTGCTCGATATAATTCTTGACAACAACTTGGTTGATTTTCACTTCATTACTATCTTCCAAACTTTCGCAGTTGATGTAGCAATCTACTTTTCCACGAAGGATTTTATCATTCAAAAATTTCCTAATATCGAATTCTTTCTCTTTAAATCTAAGCGGTATTTTAACATTCAAATCAAAATTTTTGCTGTTCAGCGATTTGATGTCAACAGTTATTTTTGTTCCTTGATAAACAGTTTCGGCTCTCCCAAAACCTGTCATAGATAATATCATACGATTCTATATAAGAGTGCAAAGATAAGGTTTTCAAATAATCATTGGAAAGTTTAAATTTTTAACATAGTCAATAATCAATTACTTGGTATTAAAAACTTAAAAAGTGTATTTTTGCCTCATATGAAAAGATGGTATCTCTACCCTTTTTCCTTGGGTTATCATTTGGGAACTTCTATTAGAAACCGAATGTATGATTGGGGAATTTTTTCTTCTACGAAATTCAGAACACCAATAATTGGTGTCGGAAACTTGTCGGTTGGTGGTAGCGGAAAATCACCAATGGTAATGTATTTGGCAGAATATCTGTCCAAATTTTACAGAACAGGCGTGCTTTCTCGAGGTTACGGACGTGTGACAAAAGGTTATGCCATTGTGAACTACGACAGCAATTATAAACTGGTTGGCGATGAACCGATGCAGTTGTTTGAGCGTTTTCGTAATCGTTTCGTCATTGGCGTTTGTGAAGACCGTGTTTACGGCGCAAAAAAAATCATCGAAGATATGGATCTTGATGTTCTTCTTCTGGATGACAGTTTTCAGCATCGTGCGATAAAGCCGGGGATGAATCTTCTTTTGACAGATTACAATGATCCTTATTTCAAAGATTTCATTTTACCAGCTGGTGATCTTCGTGAAAGCAGACACGGCATGAGTCGTGCGAATGTAATAATGGTCACAAAATGTCCGGATGATTTGACTGAAGAGAAAAAGCAATATTACATTTCCAGAATCAGACCTCAGCATTATCAGAAAGTATTTTTTTCATCCATTTCTTATGATGAAAATATTCTTGGAATTGATAAAATGATGCCTGTGAAAAATCTGGACTATTATGATGTTTTGTTGATTACCGGAATTGCAAATCCTTCTCAGCTCCTGAAAGAAATTTCGAAGTACAATAAAAAAATTAAACATCTTCAGTTCAAAGACCATCATAATTTTACGGATGATGACATCAAAAATATTACGGCTGAGTATAAAAAATTGGGTGAATATAAAGTCATTCTAACAACTGAGAAAGATTATGTCCGCCTGAAAACATTTGATTATCTTCGAAATAAAATCTATTATTGGCCCATCAATGTGGAGATAGACAAACCGGAAGAGTTCAACAATATCATTCAAAACTATGTTAGAAAAGTTTAAAGAAACAGCAGAATTCATCAAAAACATTATCGGGGAAACTCCTGATTTTGCTATAGTTTTGGGTTCTGGTCTTGGAAAACTTCAGCACGAGGTGGAGGCAATTCATACTTTAGATTACAAAGACATTCCAAACTTTCCCCAAACTACAGTTGTTGGTCACGGCGGAAAACTGATTTACGGAATTCTTGAAGGCAAAAAAGTTTTGATGATGAGCGGAAGATTTCATTATTATGAAGGTCATTCTATGGAAACTGTTACTTTTCCGTTTCGAGTTTTTCACTTGTTGGGAATCAAGAATTTGATTTTGTCTAATGCTTGTGGAGGTGTAAATCCAAACTTCAAAGTAGCTGACATTATGGTATTGACAGATCATATCAATATGATGCCGGAACATCCGTTGAGAGGTAAAAACATTGATGAATTAGGCCCCCGTTTTGTTGATATGAGTGAGCCTTACAATCGAAAAATGATTGAATTGGCTAAAAACATTGCCGTTCAAGAAAAAATAGATTTAAAAGAAGGTGTCTATGTCGCATTATCAGGTCCAACTTTTGAAACACCTGCCGAATATGGAATGGTAAAAGCCATTGGCGGAGATGCTGTTGGAATGAGCACCGTTCCTGAAGTTATTGTTGCAAAGCATCAAGGTATGGATTGTTTCTGTCTTTCCATCATTACAGATTTAGGAGGACCAGATATTTCCTTTGCTGTTTCTCACGAAGAGGTTTTGGAAGCTGCCAACAAAGCAATGCCGAATGTTATCAAAATTGTAAAAGGTTTGGTAAAGAATTACTGATTGTTATTCAAAATATTAATCATTAAGACAGCTTTTTTGAGTTGTCTTTTTTATTTGTATTAATATATTAATGATTAACTTCGTTCTTCAAAAATTAAAAAAATGAAGAGGATATTAGTTTACATCTTATTATTTGTTTTCCAATTGGGCTTTTCTCAGGAAGTTCCAAAAGTTCTGAAAACCCAATTTTCCAAAGAAGCGCTCGCTCAAAAGTTACAGGATGAAAATGGGAAAGATACTTCCATAAAAGATATTTTGCATCAACACAAAGGGAAAGTTTTGATTCTAGATTTCTGGGCTGGCTGGTGCAGAGATTGTCTGAAAGCCTTTCCAAAAGCCAAAGAATTAGAAGCTCAAAATCCAAAAATCGATTTTGTTTTCCTTTCATTGGAACGATCAAAAGAAGGTTTTGATAAAAGTTTGGAACGGTTTGAGATGAAGGATAAAGAAAACTATTGGTTTTCATCCGGCTGGAAAAACGATTTCAACAATTATATTGACCTCAACTGGATTCCGAGATATATTGTGGTAGACCAAAAATCTAATATTGCAAAATACTATGCGATTTCTCCTGACGACCCAGAAATCCAATCTACAATCGATAAGCTGATAAAATAACAATTTACAATCCCGAAAATTTCGGGATTTTTTTTGCCTAAATTTGTTTTATGCAATCGCAACGCAAAATAATCCACGTAGATATGGACGCATTTTACGCTTCTGTAGAGCAACTCGACAATGCGGGTTTGCGTGGAAAAGCTATTGCAGTTGGTGGTGGACATCGTGGCGTGGTTGCAGCTGCAAGCTACGAGGCTAGGAAATTTGGCGTTCGTTCTGCGATGCCAAGTAAAACAGCCAAAGAGAAATGCCCGCATCTCATCTTTGTCCCTCCCCGATTTGCTCGATACAAAGAAATTTCCAGCAAAATCAGAACCATTTTTCACGAGTATACCGACCTAGTAGAACCTCTTTCTTTGGACGAAGCGTATCTGGATGTCACTGAAAATAAAAAAGGAATCGAGTCCGCTAATGATATCGCCAAAGAAATCCGAAAACGAATATTTGAAGAAACAGGCCTGACCGCTTCTGCCGGAATTTCCGTGAATAAATTTCTAGCAAAAGTCGCTTCTGACATCAATAAACCAAACGGGCAGAAAACAATCCATCCCACAAAAATTGATGCGTTTCTGGAAAATCTTCCGATTGAGAAATTCTACGGCGTTGGGAAAGTGACAGCAAATCGAATGCACACACTTCACATTTTCAAAGGTTCTGACTTGAAAGCGAAATCTCTGGATGAATTGGAAAAGCTTTTCGGAAAATCCGGAAGGTATTATTACAATGTTGTACGCGGAATTCATAACGGCGAAGTAAAACCCAACCGAATCCAAAAAAGTGTGGCGGTCGAAAGAACCTTTTGGGATGACATTAATGAAGATGAGGAAATCGAGCAAAAACTAAAATCCCTAAGTCTGGAACTAGAAGAACGTCTAAGCAAAAGAGAAATCAAAGGTAAAACCTTAACTCTTAAAATTAAATACAAAGATTTTGCACTTTACACCAGAAGCAAAACTCAGGATTTCTATTTCGAAAATGCTGAAAAATTCTACACTACAGCGAGACAACTTTGGGAACTCAGACCTTATGACAAAGCCATAAGATTACTTGGCTTATCATTATCCAACCTCAACACAGAAGAGAAAAAACAGGTTTCTGTACAATTAAGAATTCCTTTTGAGGAATTTGATAATGATTAATTTGAATGATTTATATTCATCAGCGAGTCTTTTTCATTCTTCATCGAGTGTTTTATACTCGTTTTTGAATCTTTTACACTGGAATTTGAGTCTTTTACACTCAACATCGAATCTTTTTGCCTTGACAACGAGCCTTTTTGATTCATCATCGAGTCTATTTGCCTGGAATTTGAGACTTTTAGACTTGAAATCCACCCTTTTTGGTTCATTATCAAGCCTTTTAGGTTGAAGAACCACCCTTTTTGCCTCGTTCTTGAACCTCTTAGCTTGGAAAACGAACTTTTTTGCCTGGTTTTGATTCTTTTTAATTTCTCTTGAGTATTTTCAAAATCTCATTGGCTTAATATTTTCATAGAACGAAATATCAAATCAAACAATCTGAAAAAATCTACAATCTTATGAACGGGACTATGATTCAGTTTTTCCATTGGTATACTGATGGTAATTCTTTCCTTTGGAACCACACCAAAGATTCAGCAAAATATCTTTCTGATTTAGGAATCACGGCGGTCTGGCTTCCGCCTGCATACAAGAGTACAAACGGTGGCTACTCTGTTGGCTATGATGCTTACGACGTTTTTGACTTAGGCGAATTTGACCAAAAAGGAACGACTGTTACAAAATATGGTTCAAAGGACGAATATCTTGGCGCCATCAAATCTTTGAAAGAAAAAAATATCCAGGTCATTGTAGATGTCGTTCTTAATCATAAAGCTGGTGGCGATGAGCTGGAGAAATTCAATGTTGTAAAAGTGGATGAGGAAGACCGTAACAAAGATATTTCTGATGTTTTTGAAATTGAATCTTATACTAAATTCACGTTCCCGGGACGAGGTGATACTTACTCTAATTTCAAATGGGATTTCACTTGTTTCTCAGGTGTAGATTATGCAGAAGGACGGGAAAAAGGAATTTTCAGAATCATTACCGAACACGGCGAAGGCTGGGATGATATCATTACGGATGAAAAAGGAAATTATGATTTTTTGATGTACAATGATATAGAACATCGCAACCCTTTCGTGCGCGAAGAACTGAATCATTGGGGAAAATGGTATTATGATTTAACGGATTTTGACGGTGTGAGACTGGATGCTGTTAAACATATTTCGCCAGATTTTTATAAAGAATGGTTAACGCTTCTGCGCTCCAACTCAGGGAAAAATATTTTTGCTGTTGGAGAATATTGGGCACCGGGAGAATTGCCACTTTTGGAGGCTTACATAGATTCCACCGAAGGTTGTATGAGTTTGTTTGATTCTTCTTTGCATCACAATCTGCATAATGCATCCAAAAATCCGGATTATGATTTGAGAGAAATTTTTAATGAAACACTTGTTGCTTCTCATCCTGATAAAGCAGTAACCGTTGTTGACAATCACGACACACAACCGCTGCAGGCTTTGGAAGCTCCAGTAGAAACTTGGTTCAAACCGATTGCTTATGCTTTGATTTTGCTTAGAAAAGATGGTTATCCTTGTGTTTTTTATCCAGATTTATACGGCGCGAGCTACAAAGACCAAGGAAAAGACGGCAACGAATATGAAATCTTCCTCGACAAAGTGGATGCGATTGAAGAGCTCATCAAAGCCAGAAAATATTTTGCTTACGGCGAACAAAGAGATTATTTTGATGATGCGCATTGTATTGGTTGGACTCGCGAAGGAGATGATGAACACTCTGGTTGTGCGGTTGTTTTGAGTAACAAGGATGTGAATCATAAATCTATGGAAATAGGAAAACGATATGCGGGAAAAACATTTTATGATTTCACCGGACATCTTGAGGATAAAATTACAATTGATAAAAATGGTTGGGCAAATTTCCCTTGTCCTGCTGGGAATGTGAGTATTTGGGTTGCAGAATAGAAGTCTTATTGGTAAAAAAAAATAAACTCTCCCAACAATGATATGTTGGGAGAGTTTTTATTAATTTTCTTTTTGTTGAAATTCTTAGTAACCAGCACTTACTCCGCCTCCGCCCAAAAGTGCTTTGGCTGATGAAGTTCCGATTCTTTGGATTCCCATTGTAATCATTTTTTCTGCATCAGCTGGAGTTTTCACACCACCAGCAGCTTTCACAGGAAGTTTTCCGGCATTATCAAGCATAATTTTCACACCTTCAAAAGTGGCACCATTTGGTTTCCCACCTTCGGTTACATAAAATCCTGTTGATGATTTTACAAAGATTCTAGAGAAATCTTTCTCTTCAAAATTTTCTTGTGCCCAAGTCCAGATATTAGCAGTTAAATCTGCAATCTGAGCATCTGAAAGTGCTGCGATTTCTATAATCCACTTTACAGTTTTACCGAAATCTAAACCTAATTTAGTTCCTTCAACAAATTCTTTTCTAACCAAATCTAAATCTCCTGCCTTGAAAGCTTCATAATTGATAACATAATCCAACTCATCTACGCCATCCAGAACAGCTTGATTGGCTTGTTTCAATTTATCTTCTACAGAATAAGTTCCCTCGTGAAAACCAATAACTGTTCCCACCAAAACTTCAGAATTTTTCGAAACTAAATAATCTTTGATAAGCTTCACATAGTTGGGACGAATCATTACCTCTTTGAAGTTGTAAGCAATCGCCTCGTCCGTCAATTCTTTAACTTTTTCAAAAGTCTGTTCTTCTGTCAACCCAGATTGCTCTGGCGTTTTCAGGTATGTTGAGTCTAAATATTGATTGATTTCCATAATTACAAAAATAAAAAAAGGATACAAATAATTTGTATCCTTTCGTGATTATATAAAATTTTTTAAACTTTCAACTGTCTGCTGATGCTTTGCTCCAAAGAAAGAATTGTTTCAGTTCTTGTCACGCCTTTCAGCTTTTGGATTTTGTTAAGAATCTGCATCAAGTGATCGTTATCTTTACAAAGTACTTTTAGGAAAATGGTATAATTTCCTGTTGTGTAATGTGCTTCTACCACTTCGTTTACCAAGTTAAGATTCTTGATAGCGTCTTGATAATGACTTGGTTGCTCTAAGAAAACGCCGATGTATGAAACAACTTTATACCCAATTTTTCTAGGATTAAGAAAAGAAATAGAATTTTCTATTACTCCAGCTTGTTCCAATTTTTTGATCCTTTGGTGAACTGCAGTTGTAGAAATGCCTACATGTTTGGAAATGTGTGCAAGAGAAGTTTTAGCATTGTCCATTAACATATAAATAATTTCTTTGTCTACTCCGTCCAAATGATAACCGGTTTCAGGTACACTCTTCATAATTTTTAATTATTAATTTTATTTGCAATTTAAAACAAACATTTAATTAATCAAAACAAATAACCAATATTAAGGTTTGATGGTAAATTTAAAATTTGTATTTAATCAAATTAAATGTTCATTATTTTTTACGATGTCCGTAAATTTATAGAAATTTATACGAACTATAAAATTATATTGTTGATTATTTTACAAAAAAACACAAATATCATTTAAACCAACAATTACATCAAATATTTATACAATGTTGATTTTTTGGTTAAACTAAATATAATAAAAAAGATTAGTATCAAATAAAATAAAAACAACAACTATCTAATTTACAATTGTTTACAGTTATAATTTCATTAAAAATAAAAATATATAATGTGAATTAAAAATTGATATATTTATCACTTAATATATAGACCTTATGAAATTTTTTTACAATCTGATCGCAATTTTCATTGCGATTACAAGTTTTGCGCAAACGCAGACTGTGACTTCTTCTATCAGTCCTCCGACTTTTAACGAAGACGAATCGATTACCATAACTTTTAATGGAAGTAGTATTAACGAGTCCACTTGGGGCGTTACCAACAATGCACTATATCTTTGGGCTTGGTCCTACGACAGCAACGATACCACCAGCCAAGACTGTCCAACCAACGGAACTTGGGATTCATCCAATGAGTCCAACAGGTTAACTTACAATTCTGGAACAGATACATACACAATCACATTTGTTCCTAGAACTTTTTATAACAGAACAGGAATCGGAAGAATTGGTTTTCTTTTAAAAACTAAAACTGGAAACGGACAATCTCAGGATATCTATTCGGAAGTTGGAAGATTTCAATTTACAGGTACTACTCCGCAGAATGGAAGTGTCAACTTTGTAGCATCTGGAAGTAACTTCCCTATTACTTACAGCACTTCTCTGCCTGCTAATTATGTTGTAAAATCTAATGGCAATACCATCTACACAGCTAATAATGTATCAACTATTACCACTTCTCCAAGCATTACTTCTGACAACAATATAGAAGTTTCTGCGACAGCATCTGGAACAACTTTAACTTCTAATTTTGTAGTTTCTCCTACTCCAGCATCTCAGTCGGCTGCAATGCCTTCTTATATGAGACAAGGTATCACTTACGATCCAAATAACCCTACAAAAGTTGGCTTGGCTTTGTACGCACCTCTTAAGAGTTATGTTCACGTAATTGGGAGTTTCAACAATTGGCAGATTTCTTCTAATTACATTATGAAAAGAGATATCAATAATACTGATCTTTTTTGGATAGAAATTACAGGATTGACTCCTCAGCAAGTTTACACGTTCCAATATAGAACTAATGACGGCGTGAAAGTGGCCGATCCGTATTCAACTTTGGTATTATCTCCAGATGATGATCCTTGGATTTCTTCAAGTACATATCCTAATTTACCAGCTTATCCTGCCGGACAACAATATGACGTTTCTGTAATTCAGACAGGAAAACCTGCTTACAACTGGACAGTAACCAATTTCCAAAAGCCAGCTAAACAAAATCTAATTGTTTACGAAGCTTTGGTAAGAGACTTTACCGCACAGCAAAACTGGCAGTCTATGATTGACAAAATCCCTTACATCAAAGGATTAAATGTCAACGCAATCGAGTTGATGCCAGTAATGGAATTTGATGGAAATAATTCTTGGGGATACAACCCAGGGTTCCATTTAGCATTAGATAAAGCTTATGGAACTCCAGAAAAATTCAAAGAGTTTATTGATAAATGCCACCAAAACGGGATTGCTGTAATTCTGGATGTTGCGCTTAATCACGCTTCAGGAAGATCGCCGTTGGAAAGACTTTGGTCAACAAGTACAACTGGTGGTTATGGAGATGTAGCAGCGAACAATCCATATTTCAATCAAGTTGCAAAACACGCTTATAGTGTTTTCTACGATTTCAATCATTCAAAACCTGAAACGAGATATTATGTAAACAGAGTTTTGGAACATTGGATTAAGGAATATAAAATTGATGGATTTCGTTGGGATCTTACAAAGGGATTTACTCAAAACTGTACCGCTTCTGACGAAGCTTGTACTGGAGCTTACCAACAAGATAGGGTTGATGTCTTAAAACTATATTCAGATTATCAATGGTCATACGATCCAACTTCTTACATTATATTCGAGCATTTGGGAACAGATACAGAAGAACAGCAATGGGCAAATTATAGAATAAATGAAGGAAAAGGTGTAATGATGTGGGACAATCTAGTTGGAGCTTACAATCAAAATACAATGGGTTATGATTCTGAAAGCAACTTCAACAGAGTTGATTTCGAAAACCATACTTTTTCTGAAAGAAGAAACGTCAGCTATGGTGAAAGTCACGACGAAGAAAGACTAATGTTCAAAAACTTAGCTTACGGAAACACCAACGGCTCTTACAATGTTAAAGACTTGAATACAGCTCTTGATAGACAAAAAGCATTTGGCGCAGTTTTCTTTACGGTTCCTGGTCCTAAAATGATCTGGCAGTTTGGAGAACTTGGTTACGATTTCAGTATCAATAGATGTGAGGATGGGACAATTAGTAATGACTGTAGAACATCTCCAAAACCCGTAGCTTTTACACTAGGTTACGATACAGATGCGAATAGAAAAGCTATTTACGATACTTGGGCAAAAATCTTGGCAATCAGGTTATCAAGTCAGGTTTTTGACACAACAACTTTCACTGTAGAATCTGGAAATCTTTTACCTAGAATCTATGTTTGGAATGATGCATTACCTTCTAGTTCATTGAAAAATGTGGTTGTAGTTGCCAACTTTACAACAGCTGCGCAAACCGTAACACCAAACTTCCCTTATGCTGGAACTTGGTATAATTTGATGGATAACACTTCTATGTCTGCAAGTGCTTCTACAACAGTTACACTTCAGCCAGGAGAATTCAGAATTTTTGGTAATCAAAGAACTTTAGCAACTGACGAAACTAAAATTGATGCTAACAAAACATCATTGCAAATCACTCAAAATCCAGCGACTGACGGATTATTGAAAATCAGATATAACAAAGCTAAAAACGGACAAATCAACATCTATGACCTCAACGGAAAACTTGTAAACACTTTCGGATTGAAATCTGCTAAAGGAGACGAAACATTCTCTGTCAACAGAATTACTTCCGGAACTTACTTAGTTCAGTTAAAATCTGATGAAGGTTTGGCAGTTTCTAAACTAATCATCAAATAACAAAATAAATTTTCAAATCAAATGAAATCGCCTCGAACATTCGAGGCGATTTTTGTTTTCATTATTTTTCTGCAAGTTCTTTCAATTTCCCAAGACCTTCCGAGAATGATTTGTTCATTTGCCAAGTCATCATCGGTTTCATTGGTTTGAAAAGCGTTTCAATTTCATAATCAATATTCCAAGTCACTTTTGTTCCAGAACCTTCAGATGTCAAAAGCAAGTCTGAAGTCGCATTGTCATCCATCGGTTTGATAAAATGCATTTTCGTTGCAACTTTCTCATTTGGAACAATCGCCGTGATTTCTTGTTCGCCTTCGCCCACATCATCATTTCCTTTCCAAGTGTAGCCGTCACCAACTTCGCCAGCGTTTCCTTTGTAAGTTACAACCAGATTCGGATCGTATTTCATCCAAGGATTCCAAGTGTTGAAAGCTTTCATCGAGTTTACATTTTGCCACACTTTTTCTTTCGGAGCATTGATAACTAGAGATTGTTCGTTATGACATTTGCTGTCAAAAAACAACATTGCAATCACGCAATAAGCAATGAAAATCGCCAAAATAACGCCTATAATTTTCAAAAATTTCTTCATAATAGTTAGTTTTAAGTTGGAAACAAATCTAAATCAATTTTAAATAAAAACCACCTCAGCTGCTAGAAAATTTATTAGGGCGCCTTTATCTGTCTTCCGCTCCCAAACCTAACGAAGTGGTTCGACGAAGTCAATCTTTTTTGCAGACAATTTCAAGTTAAATAGAACTCGACAACAAGCAAAAAAGGATTTCCGCTCAAGCCAGGACGCAATTTTGTCATACTTTCAACTTTAGGTATTAAATTTGTGATTTCAACAAAATAAGAAAAGGGCTTCGAGAACCTCAGCCTGACATTGCTAAAAAACAATTAGTATTAGAAATGTCACTCTGAGCGAAGTCGAAGAGTCTCAAATTAAATAGTAAAAATTCAAATCGAAAAAATGAATCCACTTTTAGAAAAATTCAATACAAAATATACTTCATCGCCTTTTCAGGAAATCAAAGAAGAGCATTATCTTCCCGCTTTTCAGGAATTAATCAAAACTTCCGAAAAAGAAATTGATGACATCACCAACAATCCAGAAGCTCCAACTTTTGAAAACATAATCGAAGCAATGGCTTTCTCTGGAGAACGATTGGACAGAGTTTCCAACATTTTCTTCAACCTGAATTCTGCTGAAACCAATGACGAGATTCAGAAAATCGCTCAGGAAGTTTCGCCACTTTTGACAGAATTTTCTTCCAAAATTTCTCAAAACGAAAAACTATTCGAAAGAATCAAAAGCGTTTACGACCAAAAAGACAGTTTGTCATTGAACGAAGAACAGCAAACTTTACTCAACGAAACTTACAAAGGTTTCGTAAGAAGCGGTGCATTATTAAGTGAAGAAGACAAAAAGAAACTGGAGAAAATCAATATGGATTTGTCTATCAAATCACTTCAGTTCGGGCAAAATGCTCTGGCTTCAACCAACGCTTATTTCAAACACATTATTGACAAAGAAGAATTGAAAGGAATTCCTGAAGCAATCCTTCAACAATACGAGGAAGATGCGAAGGAAAAAGGTTTGGAAGGTTATGTGATTACCCTTCAATATCCAAGCTATCTTCCGGCAATGACTTATGCAGAAAATCGTGAATTGAGAAAAGAATTGGCTTTGGCTAATGGAAAAAAATCGTTTGACGGTGGAGAATTCGATAATCAAAATCTCATCAAAGAAATCGTAAAACTTCGTCAGCAAAAAGCAGAATTGTTGAGTTATAAAAATTATGCAGATTTTGTTCTGGAAGAAAGAATGGCGCAATCGCCGGCAAAAGTTTTCGAATTTTTGAATGAACTTCTTGAAAAAGCAACACCTTACGCCCAAAAAGAAATCGAAGAATTAAAATCTTTGGCAAAAGCTGACGGAATTGATGATATCCAAAGTTATGACCATACTTTCTACGCAGAAAAATTACGCAAACAGAAATTCGATATTGATGATGAAGAACTGAAACCCTATTTCCCGTTGGAAAAAGTTCAGGAAGCTGTTTTTGGATTAGCCGGAAAATTATTCGGATTAGAGTTTAAAGAAATTACTGATGTTCAGAAATATCATCAGGATGTGAAAACTTATGAAGTGTTGGAAGTTAGAAGTCAGAAGACGGAAGAAAGCGATTCGCTGGAAACTTCCGACTATAAAGCTTTGCTCTACGCAGATTATCATCCTAGAAAAGGTAAACGTGCCGGCGCTTGGATGACGAGTTATAAAAATCAATATAAAAAAGACGGCGAAAATTCTCGTCCGCATATATCGGTTGTTTGCAACTTCACAAAACCGACAAAAGACACACCAAGTTTGTTGACTTTCCAAGAAGTAACAACATTGTTCCACGAGTTTGGACACGCGCTACACGGCATTTTGGCAGACACACAATATCCGAATCTTTCCGGAACTTCGGTTAAATGGGATTTTGTGGAACTACCTTCTCAGTTTTTGGAAAACTATTGCTACGAACCAGAGTTTCTGAAAACCTTTGCAAAACATTATCGAACCGGAGAAATTCTTCCAACCAAAAAAATTGAGAAATTATCACAAAGTAAATCTTTTATGGAAGGTTATCAGACTTTGAGACAGCTTGGCTTCGGATTGTTGGATATGGCTTATCATACAAAATCTGACAAAGTTGCCGACATTAAAACGTTTGAAACAGAAGAAACCAAAGCAACCAATCTATATCCAAGCAATCCAGAAACTGCGGCAAGTCCAAGTTTCTCACATATTTTCCAAGGCGGATATTCGGCGGGTTATTATTCTTACAAATGGGCGGAAGTTTTGGATGCAGATGCGTTCCAATATTTCAAAGAAAATGGCATTTTCAATCCGGAAATTGCTGCAAAATATAAAATTCTTCTTTCCTCTGGCGGAACCAAAAATCCAATGGAATTATACAAAAACTTCCGTGGCAGAGAACCAAAAGTGGAAAGTCTTTTGAAAAGAGCTTTTGGAGAATAAAATTAATAGACACGAGATACAAGAATCAAGATTTAAGACTAAAAAAATCTTGAATCTTGTGTCTCAAATCTTGAATCTCAAAAAATTAAAAATGAAATGTCCCTGCTGTTCTGGAAAATCGTACGAAGATTGCTGTCAGCCTTATCACTTGAAAGAGAAATTTGCACCAACTGCGGAAGCTTTGATGCGTTCAAGATTTTCAGCTTTCACAATTCCAAATGGAGAATATCTTTGGGAAACAACTTCACCCAACAAAAGGCAATTTCATAACAAAAAAGACTTGCAGGAATGGGGCGAAATCAATGAATGGACGAAGCTGGAAATTCTCGATAAACCTTCAACTAATAAAGTAGAGTTTAAGGCTTTTTATTTTGATGAAGATGGAAAACCCCAGGTTCATCACGAGTTATCACAATTCAAAATGATTCAGAATCGCTGGTTTTATGTGACTGGAGAATTTTTGGATTGATATAAATTATAATTTCTCGCAGATTCAATTGATTTTGCAGACATTTAAGGCTTAAATCAGCGTAATCTGCCAAATCAGCGAGAAAAATCATAATCCTTTCTTTTTTGTCTCAAAACGTAGAGATATAAACTCTCGACTTTTGCTCTAGCCCAATCGGTTTTTCTGAGAAATTTTAGCGACGAACTTACACTTGGATTTTCGCCGGTGAAACATTTGATGTTGATTTGTTTTCCCAATTCTCCATAACCTTTGTAGTATTCTAGCAATTCTTCCAGAATAGCATCCAATCTTTTTCCGTGCAAAGGATCTTTCGATGTGTTTTCCATTTTGTAAAATTATTGATAATATTTTGAACACAAAGTCCGCAAAGATTCTTTTTTAATTATTGAAAATATTTTAAGGTTCGCAAAGGCGCTTCGCTCAGCTAAATCTTAAGAAATAAATTTATCATTATTCTTATTTCATATATTTGATAATCTAATTTAGAAATAATGAAATCTCTAGCATTTTCTTTATTATTACTTTCAACAATGTCATACGCTCAAGACTTTGCCAATTTTGGCAGATATCAAAAACAAAATAATGAAGTTCTCTCTCAAAATATTGCTCCAAATTCTGTTTTGATGGGCGATTCTATCACAGAAGGTTGGTTTGCCACGGATCCAGAATTTTTTGCTAAGAATAATTTTGTAGGACGAGGAATTGGTGGTCAAGTGACTTCACAGATGCTTTTGAGATTCCGAGAAGATGTAATTAAACTAAAACCTAAATGTGTCATTATTCTTGCCGGAACCAATGATATTGCGGAAAATCAAGGTCCGATTTCTTTGGATAAAGTGTTTGGAAATATTGTCTCAATGACGGAATTAGCAAAAGCAAACGATATCAAAGTCGTTTTGTGTTCTGTTCTTCCCGCTTCAGATTTTCCTTGGAGAAAAGATATGCAACCTGCAGATAAAGTAATCGCGCTGAACAAAATGATAAAAGATTACGCACAGAAAAATCATATCACTTATGTCGATTATCATTCAGTTTTAAAAGATGAGAAAAATGGTTTGCCTAAAGAAATTGCTATAGATGGAATCCATCCGACAAAATTAGGTTACGAAAAAATGGAAGCTATTCTGATGAAGAATTTGAAATAATGAACTTAGAAGAATTAAAATATCCAGTTGGAAAATTCATCAAACCAGAATTCGTTAACAAAGAAATAATCGATTATGCGATTTCTGAAATTGAAAACTTTCCAAGTCTTGTTAAAATCGAAATCGAAAATCTTAACGAACAAGATTTACGACTGAGATACAGACCAGAAGGTTGGACAATCTCTCAAGTTGTTCATCATTGCGCCGACAGTCATATCAATAGTTATATGAGATTCAAACTGGCATTGACGGAAAATGTTCCGACCATCAAACCTTATTATGAAAGTCTTTGGGCAGAGTTGCGGGACAATAATCTGTCGCCATTGGTTTCTTTGCAACTTTTGGAAGCTTTGCACACAAGATGGGTTTATCTTTTGAAAACTTTGACTGAAGATGATTTGAATAAAGAATTTATTCATCCAGAAAAATCAGAGAGAATTTCGCTTAAAGAAAATATATTGATTTACAGCTGGCATTGTCAGCATCATTTGGCGCATATTAAGCAAGCGAAGGATTTGAGATTTGATTAATTAATAAATCCTTTCCAATATTCCTCCCGAAAAGTGTATTTTTAGGCAAAATTTTTTTTCAGTGATGATTTACGGAATCGACCAATTGGGATATAAGGACGTTTTAGAGATTTTACAAAATCCTGCCAAAGCCCAACTCAATCAACAATCAAAAGACCAAATCATAAAATCGCAACAGAATGTTCAGCAAATCGTAGCGTCTGACAGAACTGTTTATGGTATCAATACAGGATTTGGACCACTTTGCGACACTAAAATATCCGAATCGGAAACGGCGCAACTTCAGCATAATTTGATTATTTCTCACGCTGTTGGTGTTGGAAAACCGATTGACAAGAATATTTCTAAGATAATGATGATTTCCAAAATCCACGCTTTGTCGAAAGGATATTCGGGTGTTTCATTAGATGTTATTGAGCGATTGATTCTGATGTTGGAACTGGATATTATTCCGGTTGTTCCTGAGCAAGGTTCTGTTGGAGCTTCTGGCGATTTGGCACCTTTGGCTCATTTGGTTTTGCCACTTTTGGGATTAGGTCAGGTTTGGGAAAATGACGAAATCAAAGTCACTTCCGAAGTTTTAGAAAAGCATAATATTCAGCCATTAAAACTAGGTCCAAAAGAAGGTTTAGGATTGATTAACGGAACGCAATTCATTTTAGCTCACGCCATCACTGGTCTTGCAAAATTCGAATATCTTTTAGATTTGGCAGATTTGACGGCATCCATGAGCATCGAGGCTTATCGTGGTTCAGCGAGTCCTTTCAAAAAAGAATTGCACGAGATTCGACCATTTGATGGAAGCAGAAAAGTGGCAGAAAGAATGCGAAATCTCCTCAAAGATTCCGATAATCTAAAGTCCCACGAATTCTGTGACAGAGTTCAGGATCCGTATTCTATGCGTTGTGTTCCTCAGGTTCACGGCGCAAGTAGAAATGCCTTTGAACATCTTAAACAAATGGCAGAAACTGAGCTAAACTCTGTAACTGACAACCCAATTGTTTTAAGCGCTGAAGAATCGATTTCCGGAGGTAATTTCCACGGACAATTGATGGCGTTGCCTTTGGATTATGCTTCATTGGCCGCAGCAGAATTAGGAAATATTTCCGATAGAAGAAGCTATCTTTTACTTGAAGGAAAATATGGTTTACCGAAGTTGTTAGTAGAAAGTTCCGGCCTCAATTCTGGCTTTATGATTCCGCAATACACGAGTGCTGCTTTGGTTACAGAGAATAAAACTTTATGTTTCCCGGCATCGGCAGATTCTATACCGACAAGTTTAGGTCAGGAAGACCACGTTTCTATGGGAAGTATTTCCGGAAGAAAATTCAATCAGATTTTAGGGAATTTGGAAAACATTCTAGCGATTGAATTAATGTTCGCAGCCCAAGGTTTGGAATTCCGAAGACCCGCGAAATGTTCCAAAATCGTTGAGAAAAATTACGACTTGATTCGTTCTGTAGTTCCAAAATTGGAAGACGATAGATTAATTGGCGAAGATATCTTGAAAATTGCTGAATTGATTAAAGAAAGGAAATTTGTAGTGAATTAAATTATAAAATAATAAAGTCTTCGACTCCGCTCAGACTGACAATGGCTAATAAAACTTAAATATTAGAAGTGTTACGCTGAGCGGAGTCGAAGCGTTTTCCTAAATAAAATTATTATTAATGAAAATCCATCGAACAACTTCCGAAAATCCTGACTTTCAAAACCTCGTAAGACAATTAGACGCTTATCTTGCAGTAATGGATGGTGATGAGCACGCTTTTTATCATCAATATAACAAAATTGATATGCTGAAAAATTGTGTTGTGATTTTTGATAATGATGAAGCTGTCGCTTGCGGAGCAGTAAAAGAATTAGATTCAATATCGATGGAAGTGAAAAGAATGTTCACACTTCCTGAAAAACGAGGAAAAGGTTTGGCTTCTACAATTTTGAAGGAATTAGAAACGTGGTCTAAAGAATTAGGTTACGAAAAAACAGTTCTGGAAACTGGTAAAAGACAAACCGAAGCTGTGGCTCTTTACAATAAATGCGGATACAAAATCATTCCAAATTATGGGCAATATGTTGGAGTTGATAATAGTGTTTGTTTTGAAAAAGAATTATAATCAATTCCCAAACTGATAATCCAAAGGCAGCATTTAGAAGCATTTTGTTGGAAAAAACTCTCTTCCAGAATCAATAAATCCGGTTCGGAACAAATACCTTCCCGGAAAATCTCAAATCCTTCTGCTTTGGGATGAATTAAGGACGTTGGCGGAAACTGTTGAAACTTTAGTTTCATCTAGATAAACTTTGACATCTGAAATCAGCTTATCATTTTCAGTTTGGATTTCACTTAGTATAAAAAAAGATTCTGCCTTGCGACAGAATCTTTCTAAAAATAAAAATGAGTTGGGATTATTAACCAATTTTTATCGATGTCATACTCAATGAACCACCAATCAACGAGTCATTGAATAATGATAATTCTTCTGATTTTTCTTTCAGACCAAGATTGTAAATCATTGGTAAAAAATGGTCTGGCGTTGGGACTGCATATTGCAAAAACGAACCTTGTTTCTGATAATCGATGAGTTTTTGAAAATCACCGTCCAAAAGCCAATTGTTGGTTTTTTCTCTGGCTTCTATCGCCCAATCCCAGCCTGCTCCCACGGTATCGATATTTTTCCAATCAATCAATCGGAGGTTGTGGACAATGTTTCCGCTTCCGATGATCAGGATTCCTTTTTCACGGAGTTTGGATAATTTTTTTGCTAAATCAAAGTGGTATTGAGGTGGTTTTGTATAATCTATACTCAACTGGATAACCGGAATATCTGCATCCGGATAAAGATGTCTGAGAACCGACCAAGCACCGTGATCCAATCCCCAATTATGATCTTCTTCTACCAAAACCGGAGCTAGTAAACCTGCAGTTTCTTTGGCTAATTCAGGACTTCCTTTTGCGGGATACTGAACATCAAACAATTCTTTTGGAAAACCATAAAAATCGTGAATGGTTTTCGGCATATCCATCGCTGTTACGAAAGTTCCTTTGGTAAACCAATGCGCAGAAATACAAATGATTGCATTGGGTTTTGGGATTTCTTTGCTGATATTCCTGAATCCCTGAACAAAAACATTCTCTTCGATGGCATTCATCGGAGAACCGTGTCCTAAAAACAAAACCGGCATTTTTTCTGTGGTTCGGAAGTTATCAGATATTTTTGAAAGGTCGTTGAGATTCATTTTTTTTATTGTATAAAGTATAATGTAGTAAGTATTTTGATTAAGTTTTAGAATCTTTGATTTTTTGGCAAATGTTGTTTTACGCTGAATCTGCAGCCCGACTTACCTCAAATTTGTTTATTTTTTTATTTGAATCGATGAATCTCGTTCCTCGATTTGAGCGAGCTCCTTTTTACGCAACGAAGTGGAGTGAAAAGAGCGGAAGCGGAAGGCGGATTAAGCTGCCCAAATAATTATTCTCAAAATCAAAAAAAGTATAAACAAAGCGAACTCTGTTTATACTTTAAAAAACTCAAACTATAAATACTATTATATTCTTTTATTGTTTTACAAACTGCAATTCGCCTGCAATTTTAACTTCTTCGCTCACCATCACACCGCCTGTTTCCAAAGCTGCGTTCCAAGTCAAACCGAAGTCGCTTCTTTTGATTTTTCCTTCGAAAGAGAAACCTGCTTTGGTGTTTCCCCAAGGGTCAGAATTGATTCCGCCAAAATCTACGTCCAAAGTTACTGGTTTTGTAACGCCATTGATTGTCAAATTCCCTGTAACGTCGCCGTTCAAAGTCGAAGCTTCGAAAGTGATTTTCGGGTTGGCTTCTGCGTTGAAGAAATCTGCAGATTTCAGGTGATTGTCACGGTCTGTATTGTTGGTGAAAATAGAATCTGTATCGATAAAAGCTGAAACTTTTGCGTTGGCGAATGTGTCGTCTTCTGCATCAATTTCTGCGTTGAACGTTGTGAATTCTCCTTTTACATTGGAAATCATCAAGTGTTTTACTTTGAAAGTGATTTCGCTATGCGTTGGGTCTAATAACCATTTAGTTGCCATAATTTTAATATTTTGTTGTTTAATTATAGTGCAAATTTAGGCGGATCAGATTTCTCTCACATTGATGTAAGTTAAGAATTGTATTTTTCGGTCAAATATTTCCAATATCTTTTGGGAACGTGCTGGATGTGGAGCTTTGTATTTTTCCGTTCCTTGATGTTGGTTTTCGTAAAATAGCTTTGCCAGAGCGTTTGGTATTTTTTCTCTTCGTCGTGGAATTTTTCCTGATATTGGTTTAAATTCAATTTTTCATCAGGGTAAAAAAATTCGCAGTTTTCTAAGTCGTAGAACAATCCGTAATGTCTCCGCAAGTCATAAATCATCCATTTTTGATCTGCATATCGGTCTTTGAAATGTTTTCTGATTAAAGGCAACACATTGAAATCTGGGTCAATTTTCGCAAAATAAACATCATCCTGCATCTTCTCGAATCTTACAAAAGCAGTCATTCTGTGTCTTTCCCGACTTACTGATTTGCAGATTTTTGAGATTTTCAGAATGTCATCGTTGGCGAAATTTTGTAGAATATTATCGTTTGGATATTTAATCGACTGTTTTACAGCAGATAAAATCAATTGTTCCATTGCGGAATCTTCTGATAAAAATACTTTTAATAGTTGATTGATTCCTGACTTGCCGATGTTTTGCTCCAGCTTATTTAATACCCGTTGTGACTTTTCCTCTTGTGTTACAACTTCGTGAATCTCCGCAAACATATTTTCCTGCTGGAATGTTTCCCTGTTTCTGATTTCCACATCCTTATAACGGTACTCAAAAACTTCAAATATCGCTGTAAAAAGTCCGTCGAAAGTTTCGTCGTAGAGAAGGGTTGTCATTTTCTGAGTTGGAGAGTTTTTGGGTTGGAGGGTTGGAGCGTTTGAGTGTACGAAAGATTTAGCGTTGTCAGGCTAAGCGAAGTCAAAGCCTTAAAACAAAGTCAACTGTTGAGAAAACTGATTCTGAAATTTAGATTGACTTCCACCAATAATTAATTTTCTCAAATTCAAATCGGTTAAATGTTTCAGAAATGGGTTTCCATAAGTAAAATCAATGAAATATTTGGCTCTGTTTACAGCTGCTCCGAGTTTTTTAAGATGGTCAATTGTCAAAACTTGGAATTTTCTTGCGCTCACGATTTTCTTCGCAGTTTTCACACCAATTCCTGGAATTCTGAGAATCATTTTGTAATCTGCGGTTTGAAGGTTAACAGGAAATTGATCCAAATTTCGCAAAGCCCAACTTAGTTTCGGATCCACTTCCAAATCCAGAAAAGGCATCCCAGAATCCAAAATTTCATCTGCCTTAAAACCATAAAACCTCATCAGCCAATCTGACTGATACAAGCGGTTTTCTCTCAAAACAGGAACTTCTGCCGTGATTGCCGGCAAACGATTATCAACAGTCACAGGAATGTATCCCGAATAATAAACCCGTTTCATTCCGTAATTCTTATAGAAATGGTCTGCCACTTTGATGATTTGCAAATCGTTTTCATTAGTCGCACCCACAATCATTTGGGTTGATTGTCCTGCTGGCGCAAATTTCGGCGCACTTCTAATGATTTTCTTTTCGTCTTTATATTGCTGAATACCTTTCTGAACGATTCTCATCGGTTGAAGCATATCCTCACGATTTTTATCAGGAGCTAATAATTTCAAGCCAGATTCGGTGGGAATTTCGAGGTTTACAGAAAGTCGGTCTGCGTAAAGTGCGGCTTCATTCATCAAATCGTCACTCGCGCCAGGAATGGATTTGAGATGAATATAACCATTGAATTGATGTTCTGTTCTCAGCTTTTTCGCCACACGAACTAAACGTTCCATCGTTGTATCCGCATCTTTGAAAATTCCAGAACTTAGAAATAATCCTTCGATGTAATTTCGTCTGTAAAAACTGATGGTCAAATCCACCACTTCTTCCACTGTGAAAGCCGCACGTTTGATGTCATTGGATTTTCTGGAAACGCAATAGATGCAATCGTAAATGCAATGATTGGTCAACAAGATTTTAAGAAGCGAGACACAACGGCCGTCTTCTGTATAAGTATGACAAATTCCGCTTGCTGAGCTGTCACCCAACCCTCCATTGTTTTTTCTTTTTCCACCGCTGGAGGAACACGAAACATCGTACTTAGCAGCATCTGCAAGTATTTCGAGTTTTTCTTTTATGCGGTCGAAGTTCATTGGACTATTTAATATTATATTGGCAATACTAAACTTCAAATTTAGTTCCATATTTGACAAATATCAAGAATTTATGATAGATGTTATCAACAGTCTAAAACGATAAATTAGTATCTTTACCATCATTAAAATTTTAGTATGAAATAAAATTGATTTAAGAATTTCATATCAAATTAAATAAATACTCTATATGAATCATAAACCCGTTGAAGGCTTTTCCAAATTAACAAAACAAGGAAAAATCGATTGGCTCGTAAATGAATACCTTGAAGGAAACGAAGAATATCAACATATTTTAAATCAATACTGGAACGATAACTCGGCGTTACAAAAACTTCACGAAGAGTTCTCGGAAAACACGATTTCCAATTTTTATATGCCTTACGGAATTGCTCCGAATTTTCTGATTGACGGAAAACTTCTGGCGATTCCAATGGCGGTGGAAGAAAGTTCGGTTGTTGCTGCTGCTTCTAAAGCTGCAAAATTCTGGCTGGACAAAGGCGGTTTCAAAACAACGATTATCAATACAGAAAAACTCGGTCACACACATTTTGTTCTGAATGTTGAACCACATAAACTGCTTCATTTTTTCAATTTTAAATTAAAGAAAAAATTGTTGGAAGCGACTGAAGATATCACTGCTAATATGAGAAAAAGAGGCGGTGGAATCTTGGATATCAAACTGATTGATAAAACTTCTGAATTGGAAAATTACTTCCAGCTGAAAGCGAGTTTTGACACGGTAGATTCGATGGGAGCTAATTTTATCAATTCTTGTCTGGAGCAGTTCGGGAAAACTTTGAAAGAAGAAGTTACAAACGAAAACGAATTTTCTCAGGAAGAAAAAGAATCGCTTCAAATTGTGATGAATATTCTTTCTAATTACACACCAGATTGTATTGTAAGAGCCGAAGTTTCCTGCAAAATTGAAGATTTGAAAGACGATAGTGGCATCTCGAATGAAGAATTTGCGTGGAAATTCAAACGTGCTGTGACGATTGCAGAAATCGAGCCTTACAGAGCAACGACACACAACAAAGGAATTATGAACGGTGTGGACGCTGTTGTCATTGCTACAGGAAATGATTTCCGTGCAACAGAAGCTTGTGCTCACGCTTATGCAGCGAGAAATGGAAAATATTCTTCATTAACGCACTGTACAACAGATAATGGGATTTTCAGATTTTGGATTGATTTACCGATTTCTGTTGGCGTTGTTGGCGGATTAACGAATCTTCATCCTCTGGTTAAATTTTCTTTGGCTTTGTTAGGAAAACCATCTGCTCAGGAATTGATGAGTATTTTGGCGGTTTCGGGATTGGCTCAAAATTTTGGAGCGCTTCGTTCTTTGGTAACGACAGGAATCCAAAAAGGTCATATGAAAATGCACCTTTTTAATATCTTGAATCAGTTTGGTGCAACGGAAGAAGAGAAACAACATTTTGTGACTTATTTCAAAGATAAAACGGTGAGTCATCACGAGGTAATTTCGGAATTGGAAAAATTGAGAAATAAATAATGGAATTTAATTTTGAAAAAGATTATATACTCGAAAATAGTCGGGTGCAACTTTTGCCTTTAACAGAAGAACATTATAATGATTTGATTTATTTTTCGGAAAACGAACCGGAAATCTGGAATTATTCTACCGGATTTTCTAATGCTTCCGGAAAAGAACAACTCAGAAAATATATAGAAACAGCATTACTGAACAGAAGTAACAAAACCGAATATGCTTTTGTTGTTTTTATAAAAAATCCAACTCTTTTGCAGGTTCTACAAGATTTTATAATATTCTTTCTAATCAAAAAACATTAGAAATCGGATACACTTGGTATGGAAAAAATTTCCAAGGAACAGGACTTAATAAAAACTGCAAATATTTGCTTTTGGAATTTGCCTTCGAAAAATTATTGATTGAGCGAGTTGGTTTTATTGCAGATTTTGAAAACAAAAAAAGCATTGCAGCAATGAAAAGTATAGGTTGTAAAGAAGAAGGAATTCTTAGAAGTAATATTTTTAAAAAAGATGGCACAAGACGTGATAGCATTGTCTTAAGTATCTTGAAAAACGAATGGTCTGAAGATGTTAAACAAAAATTAAACATCAGAATAATATGAAAAACTTTACTTTAATCATAGGCGGAATCTACGGTTTGCTATCCGTAATTCTTGGTGCATTTGGAGCGCACGCATTCAAAAAAATATTATCTGTAGAAAGATTGGAAAGCTTTGAAACTGGTGTTAGATATCAGATTTATGCGGCTTTCTTTTTATTGATTGTTGGTTATATTTTGAAATTTGAAACCTCATCTGAAAAATGGATTTCGATTCTGATGATTGCAGGAACTTTCTTGTTTTCTGTAAGTATTTATTTCTTAAGTTTTCAAGATGTTTGGGGTGTTAATTTGAAATTCCTTGGACCAATTACGCCGCTGGGTGGATTGTTTATGATTATTAGTTGGGCGATGTTGATTTATTATTTTGTGAAAGTGAAGTTTTAAATGAAACTTTTTCTTTTCATATTTCTAATTTCATCTAACTTTTTTCTAAGTCAAAAAGTTGAATCAATTTATGTTTTGACAAGAAAAAACATCTATTCTAACAAGTATAAAAATCATACAGAAAAGGATAGTATCATTTTATATAAAGATAAAACTTTTAAAAGAATACAAAATTATTGGGGATTTGACGAGCTTGATAATAAAACGTATTTAGGCGAATGGAGTTTTTCAAAAAGATTACTTTTGCTTAAATTACAGAGAAAACAAGATTCCTTAGAAGATGTTGTCATTAATGATATTCAATCAATTAATATAAAATTTCTGAAAAGAAAGTATAGAAAAGTCAAATAAAAAAGTTCAGGTTTTGCCTGAACTTTTTGTTTTATAACGTAAAATTCTCCTTCATCCATTTCAGCTTATTGAAACTTTTAAGGAATTTGGTTCTGATAGAAATGAATTTCTCCTGAGCTTCGATGACTTTATTTTCTCTTGAATTAATCAAGAATAATGAGCTTTCTCCGTTGCTGTATCTCGTTTCTTCTGCAGACAAAAGTCGCTCGTAGTTTTTGAGATTATTCTCGGCAAGTTCAATTTGCGTTCGGTAGTTCAGAATCTCATTTTTGTATGTTTCGATTTTGGTATCCAGTTCCCTTATTTTGTAATTGGTATCCAACTCATTCTGATTTAGTTTTATTTTAGCAATCTGATAATTAGCTCTGGCTTCTCTTTGGAAAATCGGGATTTCCAGTTTCAAACCATATTGAAAATTGTTATCAAAAAGCGGAAGATAATCTGCCTTGTAATTTTCTTTGTTGAAGAAATTATAAGTAAAATCAACTTTCGGAAGGAAACTTTGCCACTTCAGCCGTCGTTCACTTTCCAAGATATTTTGTTTCTGATTATAATATAAAATCGAAAGATGCGAACTAATTTGTCGGGATTCTACATCATTAATCAAGAATTCATAATCGGTGTAAGCCAGATTATTCGTAAGGTCATCAGAAGGATAAATCATCTGCGAAAGCTCATAAACCTGCTGATTTTCCTTCCAAAGAAATAACTGAAGCTCCTGAGTTGTCTTCACAAAAGTCAAAAATGCATCGCGCTGCTGAAGTTCAAAACTTTGCAACTGAGACAATGCTTCTATCGTATCAATAGCTGGTTTTTCTCCATATTCAAATGTTTTGATTGTGAGTTTGAGACGTTCTCTATTAATATCAATAATCTCGGTCTTTAGTTTATAAATCTCATAATTCTGAACCCATTCCAGATACTTGTTTTCTGCATCCAGAAGTAATTCGTTGGTTAAAACTGCTTGTTCAGCTTCGGTCATTTTCTGAGCAAACTTGGCTTGGTCCAGCATTGCTCTTCTCTTGTCATAAAGAAGATTTTTCGCCAACGGAATTGTCACACCAAATTGGTATAAACCACCAACAGTTTCGGTGTTGCTCAACTTATCTCCTTCTATATAATTGTAACCTCCGTGGATATCAATCCCATACCAAGTCGGAATCCCAAGTTCAAGATTTTTTTGTTTGTAATAGTTTGTTCCATCAATATTTTTCTCGCCCAACTTTCCACCTAAAACTGGGTCAAAACTACCTCTGGCTTGGGTAATTTCTGCTGTTGCAATCTTATTCTGCAATTGATATTTCAAAGCTAACGGATGATAATTTTTCACAATTGAAATGAACTCATTCGCCGATAACTTCAAAGAATCCTGAGCAAAATTAAACTGAACAAAAAGCAGAAAAACGAGAATAAATAGTTTATTTAGCTTTTTCATCTTTTGTTGATTTTGCGGTTGCAACTTCATAATAATCTGGTGGAAAACCGTTGATATTTCGCCATAGTTCGTACCAGATTGGAACATCATTTAGAATAGCGATTCCTTGAACGCCGGTTCCCA
This sequence comes from Epilithonimonas sp., assembly GCF_036780765.1. Classification (GTDB taxonomy): domain Bacteria; phylum Bacteroidota; class Bacteroidia; order Flavobacteriales; family Weeksellaceae; genus Epilithonimonas. Next base: position 13,382 of record NZ_DAIQCG010000010.1, on the reverse strand, counting down.
TTTTGATTTTTGGTGGCCATCTTTTTTCACTCTTATCTTCAATCACCAAAGCTTTGAAAAGACCATTCGGGCTGATATTATTTTCCAAAGCAATCACTTTTCCTGCAAAAGTTCCGTAGCTGGAATCCGGCCAACCGGAGAAAACAATCGCAGGGAAACCATCAAAAATACACATCACACGTTGTCCTTCTTTAACAAGTGGAAGGTCGACTGGTTTGATATAGATTTCCACCGCATAATCTACAGTTGTAGGAACAATGGTTCCAATGTTTTCGCCATCTTTCAAAACTTCTCCAATTCCTGCTTTGTTCAACTGAACGACCTGACCATCTTGAGATGCAATGATGAAATATAAACCTTGTCTTGCTTTGTAATTCGCTACTTGGTTTTGAAGTTTTGCAATGTCGCCATCACTTCCTTCTATATTTCCCAAACTTTGGAAACGTTCTCCTTCTATCTTACTTAGCTTTTCATTATAATCTTGTGTGACAGCATTTTGTTCGATTTGAGTATTGAGAATCTCTTGTCTGGTTTGGGCTACTTTATTTTCTGTCGCTGTTTTTTTAGCAATGGCATTTTGATAAGAAATACTTCTCTGCTGGAACTGCGTCAAGGAAACCAAACCGTCATCATACATCTTTTTCTGTCTGGCAAATTGGTCTTCTGACAATTTGAGTTCGTTTGTAGTTGCAGCTAACTCAGCTTCTTCTCCAACCAATTTGTTATTCAGCTGGCTGATTTTAATTTTAACTTGATTAAGTTTCAAATCTCTTGCAGCATTCAGCGCTAACAATTGATTTTTCGCTGTTCCAACTTTAGCTTCGTAGTAATCTCTTACGCCTTTTTTAGCTTCAACTTGTTCTTCTGTTCTTTGAACCAACATTGGATCCAGATAATCGTCTTTGATTTCGGAAAGTTGAAGAAGTGTATCTCCTTTTTTCACATAATCTCCATTTTTCACATTCCATTTGATGATTCTTCCGGGAATTGGAGAATTCAATTGTTGTGGTCTTTGGGATTGATACAAAGAAGAAACGTTACCTTTCACTTTAATATTTTGAGTCCAAGGAAGAAACAACGTGATGATTCCGGCAATCAAGATAAAGAAAAACCATCTTTTGACTCCGGATTTTCTGTGGATTTGGTATATTTTATCGTAAGACTTTAGTTCCATTATTATTCTAAATTTTTAAGAAATCAATTTTATAGTTCCATCTTCCAAAAGCAAATGCTGGTCTGCATTGTAAAGGAAATCTTTGTCTGGAGAAACAACCACAATAGTGGTATCTTTTTTCTTTTCTTGAAGGTATTTGAGCATTTTTTCCTGAAACTCCGCTGGCATTCCGGCAAAAGGATTTTCCAGAAGTATCATTCTTTTTCCTCCTAACAATGCACGAAGCAGGAGGATTTTTTTCTTGGAACTGAATGTCAACTCAGAATCGGTTTCGCTGATTTCTGTTGTAAAACCTTGACTGAACAAACTAGAAATGTTATCAATTCCCATTTTTTCGGATAATATGAGGATATCTTCGGTATTGCAATCACTATTTCCTAATAGTATATTTTCCTGAACCGTACCTTGGATGACTTTCATATTTTCCAGATACAGACCGACACTGCTTCGGAATTTTTGTTTTTCTAAATTTTTCAAAGGAATCTTATCAAACAAAATGGTTCCTGCTCCCGGCTCGTAAAACCCAGAAAGGATATTGAGCAATAGAGATTTTCCTGATCCCATTTTTCCCGTAATTGCTGTGATGGTATTTTCCTTAAGTTTAAAATTTAGATTTGATAAAATCGGATGTGTTTCATTGAACGAAAAATCAACATTTTTAAACTCAATTTCGATTCCTCTATCTTTTTGAATCAAGGCAATTTCACCATTATTTTCCTCTTTCAATTCGGTAATCTTATCGAGTTTTGCAAAGGAAGCAATGATGTCATAATAACTTTCCAGACTTATAATTAATTTTTCTACTGCTGACATTATACTTAGAACAACAATCTCAGTCGCAATAAAAGCTCCAATATTAAGCTGTTGTGTAATCATCAGATAAGTTCCAATCGCCAACATCGCTAACGTAATAATCACTTTGAAGGCAACAATAGTTTTATATTGGAACACCAAAACTCGGAAATGTGCATTCCTATCTTCCAAATATTTAACTACTCGATTATCTGTTCCTGCCAAATGAACTTCGTTATCAGAATGCATTTTGAAAGTTTGAACCGACGCAGCAACATCTTCTATCCACGCCGCTGTTTCATATTTTTTATCACTTTCGTCTATGCTCGATTTGATTCCGCTTTCCATCGTAGCTCGGAAAATAATAACCACAGAAAGCACAACCAACGCTCCAAAAGCCAAAAACCAAGGATGATAAAATGACAGCAACAAAATCCCAAACACAATCTGAATCAATGCGGTAGGGATTTCCAGAAGAATTTTAGATATTCCTTTTTGCAGATTCTGAACATCAAAAAAACGATTCACTAATTCCGGTAAGTAATATTTTCTGGTACTTGAAAGATTGACTTTCGGAAGTTTCTCGGTGAAAGCCATAGAGAACTCAACAAAAATCTTCTGCTGAATTTTTTCAATAATCTGTAAAACCTTTAGTCTGAAAAAACCAACCAAGAAAGTTCCTAAGACCACAAAAAATATTAAAATATAAATAGAAGTTACCATTGTAGCTCCCATCACAAAGTTCACAATCGACTGGATTCCTAAAGGAATACTAAGCGCAACCAAACCATTGAGAATCGCATAAAAATAGATGTTCGTGACGTCTTTTTTTTCTTTGGTTATATATTGCCAGAGCTTTCGCCCATATTCATTTGGTGATGTTTTCATTGTCTTATTTTGTAAGATTAAATGTTAAATATTTTAAATAATTCAGGACATAGGATTTATGATTCTGATTATCTTTATTATCTGTCAATTTTGACATATGTTCGCTAAAAAACTGTTGATCGTGTGCCGTTTCCAACAATGTACTGGCAAGAGAAGTCGGGTAAGGAAACTTTGGGTTGGACGCAGAAATAATATTTGAAATAAAAGCACACAGATTCTCCAGCGGACTAAAAACTTTATCTTTATTAATCTCGTCCACTTCTTTTACAAGGTAAGATTTAGAACTCTCCGAAACCACAATGGCGTGAAGTTTACCAAGGTCATAGTCCTCGATCTCTACACAAGATTTGTCGTGATGCGTGATGATTTCTAATATTTTATCGAGTTTATCCGACGCAAGCTTGATTTCCGAAACTCGAAGCTGGGAAATACACTCTAGATAGGACCAATACCAATTGAGAATGTAAGTCAAAAGCTTATGTTTTGAAGAGAAATATCGATAAATCGTAGCTTCTGTAGAACCAATTTTCGTCGCCAGTTTCTTGAATGTAAAATGCTCAAAACCGATTTCAAAAATCAGTTCTATGGCGTTTTTCACAATAGATTTCCCTAACTCGCTTTTCTCTGGGTCTTTGAGATAGAGTTTCTCAGTAACTTTGAATTTTAATTGAAAATTCATTGATATTAATCTAATTTTTTTGACTATTCAAAATTATAAAATGATTCAGAATAATAGTATTACTATACATTAAAATAGTATTAAAATGTGATTAGAAAATTGTACCAGAAATTTGATTTCGATGATAAAATTATAGTCAATCTCTTTACCGTTCTCATTTTAAACTGATAAAGTGATTTAAGTCATTAAAACTTCTATAATTTTCTTTTTAGCGTTGGTCATTTTTCTTAAATTTGTAAATCTTATAAAATTTAAAAATTAATCAAAACATATTATGAATCTTCACGAGTATCAATCAAAAGAGATTTTAGCAAAATACGGGGTTAACATCCAACGTGGTTTTGTTGCAAACAACGTAGATGAGGCAGTTGCTGCTGCTGAAAAATTAACTGCTGAAACCGGTGCACAAGGTTGGGTTGTAAAAGCTCAAATCCACGCTGGTGGACGTGGAAAAGGTGGCGGTGTTAAGTTTTCTCCTAATATGGATAAACTTAAAGAAAACGCTGGAAACATCATCGGAATGCAGCTAATCACTCCGCAGACTTCTGCTGAAGGTAAAAAAGTAAACTCTGTATTGGTTGCAGAAGATGTATATTATCCTGGAGAAACTGAAACTAAAGAGTTTTATGTTTCTATCCTTTTGGACAGAGCTCTTGGAAAAAACACCATCGTATATTCTACAGAAGGTGGAATGGACATTGAGCACGTTGCAGAAGTTACGCCTCATTTGATTCACAAAGAAGTGATTGACCCAGCTTACGGACTACAAGGTTTCCAGGCTAGAAAAATTGCTTTCGGACTTGGATTGGAAGGTAACGCTTTCAAAGAATTCACAAAATTCATCACTTCATTATATAACGCTTACGTAGGAATTGATGCCTCTCTTTTCGAAATCAACCCGGTTTTGAAAACTTCTGATAACAAAATTATCGCTGTAGATGCTAAAGTAACTTTGGATGGCAACGCATTGTTCCGTCACAAAGACCTTGCTGAGTTGAGAGATACAAGAGAAGAAGACCCATTGGATGTTGAAGCTGGCGAAGCTGGTCTTAACTTCGTGAAGTTGGACGGCAACGTTGCCTGTATGGTAAACGGAGCTGGTCTTGCAATGGCAACTATGGATATCATCAAATTATCTGGTGGAAACCCTGCTAACTTCCTGGACGTTGGTGGAACTGCTGATGCTGCGAGAGTTCAAACGGCTTTCGGAATTATCTTGAGAGACCCGAACGTAAAAGCGATCTTGATTAACATCTTCGGAGGAATCGTAAGATGTGACAGAGTTGCTCAAGGTGTTGTAGATGCTTACAACGCAATGGGAAGCCTACCTGTTCCATTAATCGTAAGATTACAAGGTACAAATGCTGTAGAAGCTAAAAAACTGATTGACGAAGCTGGATTGCCAATCCACTCTGCTATCACTTTGGAAGAAGCTGCAAACAAAGTAAAAGAAGTTTTAGCTTAAGCTGAAATTTTAAAAGAATAAAATAAGCCGATTCAAATTTGAATCGGCTTATTTATTATTGCTCATTGTTATTTTCTGAATTGTTAGCTTGAGTAATGTTAATGCTTGTAGGTGTTACAAGTTCTATTTTTTCTTTTACAAGTCTCTCGTTAATCTTCATAATTGCATCACTCTTCACAATGGTAAAATTAGCTCCAATTTCTAACCAAAATTTGATTTGCAGAGTAAAAACACCTTGTTTTACATTGGTAAAGACCACATCGGTTGCATCTGTTTTATCCACGTGTTCTAGAGATTTAATTTCATCTAAAATAGCATCTTTAGCTTTATTGATATCTTCACCAACCGGAATCTCGAAATCTAAAATAATTCTGCGCTGTGGCGATGCAGTAATATTGAAAAACGGCGAATTAAAAATGACCTGATTCGGAACATAAACTTTCTTGCCATCATCGGTAATCAATTTCGTTGTTAATAACCCAATATCCTGCACCGTTCCGGAATTGCCACCAATTGTGACATAATCTCCAATTTTAAAGGCTTTATCAACACTTACCAGCATTCCTGAAAAAATACTCGAAACTAAATCTTTTAAAGCCACCCCGGCAATCACCCCGGCAACTCCCAAACTTCCCAAAAACTTGATAAAGAATCCACTGAATCCCATTATTTCCAATGCGAGGAAAGTTCCCATCAGGATAATCAAAAACCTGAATATGGCAATCAATGTCAGTACCGAGTCGTTTTTAGTTTTGGGGAAAAGTTTGTGAAATAGTTTTACGGACCATTTGCTGAGATATTTGCTGGTCATCAGGAAAAAGAGAAAAACTACTATCCCGACAATCAATCTGGGCGTCAACTCTGCAAAGCTGATGTACCATCTTTGTAATACGGCGTAAACTGTATTTAAATATTCCATAATCTTATTATTTTAATAAAAAAACCGACCAAAAGTCGGTAATATATTGTCTATATATTTTTTATCAAATATAGGTATTATTTCACCTCATTAGCAATTCTCTTGGCGTGAGATGTTGGCAAATAAATACTGAAACCAACGTTGAAAGTTATGTTAGAACTATATGGGGTATTTCCAAAACCTGCCTCACCATTATATTTTACTAAGCCTTCTACACCAATATTTGGTGTAATGAAATAAGAATATCCTGGACCAACACCATATACAAAACCTGTTGTTGAGTTTCCATTTTCTATAGAAGTACCACCTATTCCAGCATTACCTTCAAAAAACCAACGTCCATGATTTAATAAATTGTCAACACCCGCTTCTCCAGGAGAAATATAGTAACGCCCTAAAGCACCCACACCATACTTAAACTGAGTGGCTTCTCCTTTGCCAGTTTTTAAAAAATTCAAATTAATCATACCTCCCAATGCGACATTATCTTTAATAAAATATGCTGCTTTTGGTTCTAATCCAATTTGATAACCTCCGCCAGTATTTAGTCCAAAATTACTAGTTAAAATACTACTTCCAACCATCCAATTGCCTTCTTGTATTTGAGCCTTTGCAGTTGAAAATAACCCTGCTACTAAAACGATTGCTCCAAAAAATAATTTTTTCATATCTTTAATTTTTTCATTAATAATTATCTTTTTTACATTTTACAAACCTTATGCCATACAGAGGAATTGGTTTTGGAAATCATTAAAAGAAGCGTTAATGAAATATAACCTGAAGTAAACTATTTAAAAATATAGAGATTTTATAATCAAAATAAAAAAGCCAATCTTTTCAGACTGGCTTGATCTTTATAATCGGATGATTTGTTATAAAATAACTTTCTTAGTAGTAATTCCTTTTGCAGAAGTAATCTTTAGGATGTAAACCCCTTTCACAAATCCAATTGTACTTAGCTTGATTTCTTTGGTGTTATTTCCAGAAAGAGACGTCATTAATTTACCTGAAGCATCATATAATTCTGCCTTAGAAATGTTGAAATTATTTTTAACTACCAATGCCTCATTTTGTTTATAAACCAGCAAATCTTCTTTGGTTACAGCCCCTGCAGCAAGCACCTCGTTGGTATAAAGGATTTCAAATCTGGACTCATTGGGTGCTGTAAGGACATCACTGTTGAATGTATAGTATCCTTCCTGCAAATTGGTAACCGTACCTGTTACTTTATCTTTTAAATAGATGGCTTTATTACTGTCTTTAAAGATTCCGTCTTTATCATTGAGTGCAATAACACAGTTACCTGCTTTAGAAGTTTTGTATGCCAGTGGAATCACATCCGAATCACTAATTGGAAGCGCCCGTGCCTGGATTTGCAACTTATTGGTACCCACCGTTGAGTAGAACGTATCATTACCCATTGCAAATAATGCCGCATCATAATCTTCATCATAATTGTTCGTTGCCTCTGCTATGTGGGCAATGAGTATATCATTGGCTATATTGTCTGGGTTGATTAGCTTAAGCCAGTAGCGATCCACTATTTCTTCTGGTTCTTCCGGCTCATCATCTCCATTGTCATCACCTTCACTAGTTTTATTGTAGAAGATTGCTCCAGTAGTAACAGTAGGCCTAATTGAGTTTTTAAAATCAAGCGGCGCATTGTTGTATCTTGCCTGCACCATAAATCCCTGCCCCAATTTGGTATAATTCAGTGGCCGAAGACTCGTTTCCTCCACATTACCTGTTACATAGGTTGGACCAACACTTCCTACACTCACAACCATTGTTGCATAGTTGTTTCCTGCATACGAAGAGCCTTGCTGGCGAGTTACTTCATTAATATTTGTCCAAAAAAACAGTTTAGGAAAAATTGAATTTTTGTTAACATTATAAAAATTTTTTATGGCAATATTAGAAGGATAGGGATTTCCAACCAAATTATATCCTTTATCTACACCATTACTTTTTTTTAAATTAACAGTTATCGTACCATTATTTAAAGCCCCTGAAAACAAAAAAACTTCAGTTGTGGGAACTGTCAAAGAATATGTGTCTTTGCCTCGAATAGCATAACCAATGCCTGGCATAAACACAGATGAGCTATTTATTCCTTCTGAAAAGAAGCGATCATCAGTTTCTCTATACTTAAAAAAATATTGATGAGGAGTACCGGTTGAAAAACTATAAATATTTTGTCCTTGTACAGGAGCACTCCAATAATTATAATCCTTTTGCTTCAAATTTGCCTGTCTTTCAACAGTAGCTATTCCTGTACCAGAATACACAGAATTATCGGAAATTTGCGTAAGGATTGCATCATTTCCCAAATATAAGTTACCATTGTTTGTAAAATTACCATAAATTAATAATCTTTGTCCATTTTTCACAGTATATTGGACACCCGGATTAATTGTCAGATTTTTACAAGAAAACCCTAAAGTTTGGATGAAATTACCGCTTATTATCGCATCTGTAGAAGGATTTGGATTTCCATTGGACCAGGAAGATCCATTCCATGTGGTGGTTTGTGCCTTATAAGTTATAATGCTGAAAACCAAAAGCCAAAAGTATAGAAATTTTTTCATGATATATATATATTTTGCAAAGTTACATTAAAAAAAAAATACTTGCAACCATTCTCGCATCTCTCTAAAAATTAAGCCATTAACCCTTCACTTATTTTGTCAGTTCTCTGTATTCCGTTAAAATGGTATTCCAGATTAATTTCTGATCATAATGCTGTACTATGTTTTCTCTGGCTTCCGATTTCATTTTATTATAAAGGTTAAGGTCTGACATCAACTTGAGTAATGAATTGTAAATCTGATTTTTATTTTTCACAGAAATAATCATACCATTTTTGTTATTTTTAATTATTTCGTTACAGCCATTGATATTGGATACTACTGCCGGCAACTCCATCGCTCCAGCCTGCATCACCACATTAGGAAATCCTTCCCTGTAACTGGGAAATATCAGGGCGTCTGCCGCTGCCAGATACGGTCTAACATCCTTTTGGTACCCCACTGTTAAGATGTTTTTATTGTGTTCCATCTCGTTCAATGTTTCCGGTAACAGCGGATCGAGTTCTGACTCCAACGGTCCAACCAATAGAAGCTTGGGCGCTCTATTCCTTATATTATTTGCTGAACTATTTCTACTTCCATTTTCCGAATCATTCGCTTCCTCTGTCAATTGCCTGAATGCCGCTACCAGTTCATTAATCCCTTTATCCTTTACCAGTCTGCCCACAAAGATCCATATAAAATCATCCTCATCCAACTGCCACTGCTGCCTAAGTTCTCTCTTCTGCTGCGGCGAAAACAGTGCTGGATTAAAATAGGCTGTGTCAATCCCATTGGTACTTCCGTTGCCTATTACTTTCAGTTTATTCGGTGGGCAAAATTTCTCTTTCAGAATAAAATCCTTTAATCCAAACGAGTTGGGATATACTTTCGTCGCACAGGCGTAGGTTAATTTTTCGACTTGGTTCAGCACCCTTCTTTTTACACCAGATGTTTCCATCAAAGGTAATCCTGCCACTGTATGCAGTCTCACTTTAATACCCGCCAGTTTTGCTGCGATCATCCCAATCAGTCCGGCTTTGGGTGTATGCGTGTGTACGATGTCCGGTTTTTCCTGCTTGAGGTAGCAGTACATTTCCCAAAGCGATTTCAAATCCTGTATTGGGGTAATCTTTCGCGTCATTTCTATGGCTTTGGTTTTGACCCCCAGCTCCTGCCCCACTCTTTCCAGATCCTCTCTATCAGACGATATTGCTGTCACCTCATAGAACTGGTTCATAAACGTCAGCTGTTTGCCAAGGAGTTTTTCTACAGACACCGGCACAGTTGTAATACGGAAAAGCTTTGCCATTTAAGATTTTTTTGCAAAGATAGGAAAAGGGTTTGGGATGGAGGGTGGCGAGGTGCGGTCTGTTAGTGTTCAGGTAAGGTTATGTAGTATGGAAGTGGTGGGGTTGGGTATGATTAGGATGTACCCGATTTTGAAGATCCAGTTATTTATTTGACTGCGGTTATTTTATTGAGGATTTTTCACTGAGGTTATTTGATGGAAAAACCTTTGAAGGTTGTTGTATCAATGAAAATCCCTTTCTTGTAAAAGGGACTTTTTTTAATAATTCTGTTGTAATTAAATTAATCATGTAATCTGTACACTACCGACATAGGCAGATAAAGAAACCTCCATCCCATCCTGTGACAGGAACGCTATCCAGACTTGAACCGTTTTACCAGACAAGTAGGGCGGTACTGTAACAGTCATCGAAGCATCTGCTCTTTCGCCCATATTTCCCAAAAACACCGGACTTTTTTGTGTTTCTTCAAAATATAAAAGCTGCAGCTGATCTGCGAGACAATCGGGGTCGCCTGCCGCATTGTTATACCATTCTACCGATAGTGTTGTCGCGGCAGCCGAACTCAATCCTGTAGGAATTGCCGCCAAAAGACTGCCGTGCGAAAATTCTATCTCTGGAAAATCCGGAGTTATGGTCATCGTCTGAAAATCCAGTTTAAAGGCATTCAGTAAATTGGTAATTGCCAGATTATAGCAAGACCTCATCCCCTGCCTATGTCCAAAGTATGCAGAAGCATAAGCTTTGTAAGGAAGAATGAAGTCATAACATTTCTTCATCCGCTCCTGAATCAACGCCTGTTTAGGCGATGGCTGCGTATTTTTTTTACGTGGCCGTACTCTAAGAATTTCGGTGCCGGCCACATTTGCCACCACCAATCGTCCGGTTCTACCTGAGGATCCAGACAATAGAGAATCATTTAATTTTGCCATAACAATAAATTTTAATTGTTTAACAAGTCAAAGGTAGCGTACCAATCCTGCTCTTTTTTAAGCCCTTCCTAAAATTGCCGAAATTTTCCAATTCTACTCTATTTATATAGGTTCGCTATAGGCTTTCTATAAGCTTTGTATAGGTTTTCCATAGGCTCCAGATAGAGTTTGTACGGGGTTTGTTAAAGCGGTAATGTGGGAGTTGGGAAAAAACTTTAGTACTGTGTTGAAAAAATGATTAACTTAGTGGATACAAAACTAAATGCTATGAAAAATTTTTACAATTTCAGCGAAAACTTTATTAAAGAATTCATCAACTCATTGCGACAAATGGTAGAAGAATTGCTTGCCAGTGATTTTGTCCTTAACCGCAAACAACTTCTTACAGAAAAGCAAGTGGCCCTTTTTCTGGGTGTGAGTGAACGTAGCATGCGTACATACCGATCCGAGAAGCACTTTCATTTTATCAAACTTGATGGCAACATCTATTATCTTTCCATAATACTCTACATCGATCTTATTATCAAAAGCCTGGAGAGTGGTTTGTGATATACGGGTTGCGATTGGAGGGTTGAAGGGCGTGCGTGAAAAGTCGCGTGATTATGTATACGGGATGTTAGTGGTGGGGTAATTTTTGGCTAATTATTTTGGTCGCAAGAATCAGCAGAAAAGGCATATACATTATTTTGGTTCGGACGAAAATCCCGAGGCAAGAATACCGCTGGATATAAAAAAGGGATGCAATGATGCAAAATAAGATGGTAATCTTTGCATATGCATCCCATTTTATATGTTTAGCTTTTTTAATCCAAAGCACTACTGCTGTTGACAGCCATACTACTACCAGCAAGTTTTCTGCGCTTAAAATAAAAGCATAGGTTGAGCGGGCATCCCAAAACAATGGTCTGAAGTTGAATGCCAGTCCTCTTTCTATCCAATTATAATCTATCATTGGCACATAGGATCCTGCTCTTTTGAAAGCTAGCAATGAGGCTCTATTTCTCTCCAGAATATAGGGAATGTCGAATGGATTTCGGTTCAGCAGATGCATTGTCATCAGGTATAATCCGAATATTATCATAACGCCCGTAACGATCCACATTGACTTTTTCCAAGTCCACTTTTTATTGTCCCAAAGCCCTGCCAATAAAACCGCCATGAGTAGAAACATTGCGACGTGGGGTCTGACCGAAGCCAGAAGCACCCAGCCCGAAATATTTTTAATGCTGCTGTATTTCCGATCCCTATGCTGAATCAAGATCCAAGTAATTGCCAGAAAAACAACAGGTTCTTTCCCGATGACAGAAGTCCAAAAATGCAGATTAGGCAGGAGGAAAATCAACATCACCAATCCCTTCTCCCACTTTTCTGAAGGTTTGATGTATCTTAATGAGAAATTGTAAAGTTCCATTATTGCATAAAAACCTATCAAGCAGTACAATATAAAACCAGCCCAGAGTGGCCATTGCAAAACGGATGAAAAAGGAAAACTGATCAGTTTTATAACATCTGTGCCCCAATGCAGATAAGCTGACCAACTCCCCATCAGCATCCAATATCTAAGCGCATCACTGGGGTGCTGCAGACTGTACTGCCACGCTACTATGGCAAAGGTCAGGTGGTACACCAATAAAACAACGGGAAATAGCCACTTTTTGTTTTTTATATCGGAGCTTTTGCTCATATTTTGGGTCTGATTATTCTAATAATGAAGGCAAAGTTAAGGTTTTTAGGATTTGAAAGTGTTTATTTTTAGAAATGCTTCGAGAGCCTCAGCAGGACGGTTTTTGGATATTATTTTTATAATGTAACGAGAATCTCAGCAGGCCGTTTTGGAAATTATTTTTAGAGTGCTTCGAGAGCCTCAGCATGACATAAAACTATTTTACTTTCGTTGGGGTTTTTAAAGCTCTAATTCTCTGCTGCTGGTAAGAGAATATCCACATCAGGTAGATCATCATCCCCGGAAGGAACATATTCCGCATGCGGATCATAATGCCCAAGTTTCCTAAAGATTGGGAAAAGGCCAAAGTTCCTACAATCAAAAAAATAACAAGACCTTTTATTACAAATGGTGCCGCCTTGAAGGCCTTAAGCGGACTGGTGCGCATTGCTTTTATGAAAACAATCAGCAACAGTAAATTTTCTAAGGCAGCAATCAGACTGTTTATATTTCTGACGTCAAATAATGTCGGTCTGAACCAGAACGTTAGAACTTTCAGCGGAAATGGATATGATGAAATGTCTATGGCAGAACCTGTACTGCCACGGCTCAAAACAGCAGCCTTACCTGTTGCAAATTTGTCAAAGCCTTCTGCTGATGCCTCCTCTATCTTGGCAAACTCCATTACCGATGGCAAAATGGCAAGCCCTATTGCTATCATTGCTGCCGAGAAAATGAAACGTTGCGCCGGAGACACTTTGCCCCCAAACACGTAAGCCAGACCAAAACCTATCATTAAAAACAATAAAATATGTGGTCTAATTGCCATTGTTAATAATCCGGCTATTAAAATCATAGGAATTCTCTGAAATGGTTTCATCAATCCATAAACAAACATGCCTATACACAGAAACAGAATGGTATCTTTTCCTACTCCGGCGCTCCAAAAATGAAGATTTGGGAGAAAGAAAATCAATGGAAACAATATATAAC
>NZ_DAIQCG010000009.1:0-77537 GCF_036780765.1 Epilithonimonas sp. | reverse complement strand
GTACTGCGAAAGCGGGAGAGTAGGTCGCCGCCAGTTTTTTTTAAAAGCTCATCAAAGTAAATTGATGAGCTTTTTTTGCTCTAAAACTAAGAGGTAGTATTTTACTATACCTTATTAATCTAATCAGACTTAACATATACCCTACTAGAATCTTATTAACCATCACAATTAATATATATTTATACTATAAACACTCTGGCTTTATTTTTTTATCTCTTTTTTGCCTATTTTAGATAATTATAATAACTCAGAATGAAAGATGTAAAAATAGAGTTCAGGAAAGCTATTTATCCAATAGAAAAATCACTTGATGATTATCTTGAGAAGAATAATAGAAATACTCAAATTAAAATCTTCTATGATGACCTTCTAAGATTTTCAGGTTATACTTCTCTCTTTGATAAAGATGGGAAGGATACTTATTGGTTGGATGTTTTTTATCCTGAATTTGAGTATTTGGAAATTGAGGCAAGTCTTAATAAAATCTATACACTTTTACACTCAGATGGGGATGAAGAAACCTTACCGTTTTTAAAAGTCGATTCTATCCATTTTTGCACGTTTGGAAACTCTAAGCCTTTTAGAATCAGAGTTAGAAATATCCTCAATGATAATTATACCAACTTTTATATTAAAAAAGCAGATGCTTCTAGAATTTATGGGCTGGAGTTTGAGGATATTTTTTCGCCTAACAGAATCAACTTTCTTGTCTATAAAGATACTTTAATTGAAGAACACATTCTTGGAATTCCGGGCGATGTTTTTATTAAAAATTATTTGTTAGACTGCACTGAACTTGAAAAAGCTCAGATTGCGAAAGAGTTTGTAAAATTCAATGAAAGATGTATGATTGGTTTATTAGGTGATATGCGTTCATATAATTATGTGGTGATTCCTATTCACGATTTTGACCAAGTTGTTTACAGAATTAGAGCAATCGATTTTGACCAGCAGAGTTATGAAGGTCAACTTAAAATATATATTCCTCAGTATTTTAAAGAAAATGCTAAAATGGTAGAACTCGTTAATGAAAAACTAAAGCCAAATTCTATAGAACAATATAGAAAAGAGGTTCGCTCTGCAATTGCTAAAAGAGTTCTGACAAGTAATCAGAGATATAAAGATTTGATAGAAATTATGAAGACAGATAAAATTTCTACACCTGAAAAAATAGAAGAATTAAGCACGTCTCTTCTAAAGCTCACTTATAATTCTCAATTCAAAAAGTGTAAAAATATGGGAGAAATTTTGGAAACAGGAATTAATTTTATCATTAAGAATTACCAACATTCCCAAATAAAAAAATAGAGAAGCGCTATAAGCCGGATTCTGTTGAAGCTTGTTATTTATCTACGTTATACATTACTACATAACTTTTGCTGCCTACCCCTCATCAATGACCGAGCAGACCTTAACTGATGATATACTTGGCATTGCACCGCATAGAGTTTACCTGGTTTCACTACAGCCGAACTGTACATACTTTCTGTTGCACTTGTCCTATTTTCACAAATGACGGATGTTATCCGCTATGCTGCCCTACGGTGTCCGGACTTTCCTACCCAATTCGAAAATTGAATCAACAAGCCACGCTTCTCTGTTGCAAATTTACTAATAATGGCTGAGCTTTTACGCTTATTACCCAACTTCTTTACTGAAGACCACATCCAGAATTGAACATAATGTTTGAGATCGTCCCTATAAATCTTAGCGATGGATAGGCTTTCAAGATAACTAATAGTGAAAGCTCGAAAAGATGCCCGAAAAAGAATTGTTATTTTTGTATATTTCTTATCTTCGTTTCCAGAATGGAGAGTAAACAGAAAGAGTTTTCTAAATTGATAAAGAACAACCAAGGGCTTATAATAAAGGTCTCGCGTCTTTATACCCATTCTTTGGAAGACCAGGAAGACCTTTTTCAGGAGATTGTGTTACAACTCTGGAAATCTTACGACTCATTCCAAGGTAATTCCAAAATTTCTACGTGGATGTATCGTGTTGCGCTTAATACCGCAATCACATTATTCAGAAAAAAAACAAGACAGCCGCAGACGGACGAATTACAGGATTTTCACAGCAAGAATTTTTTAGAAGATTCTGATGAAAAACAGCAACAGATTTCCTTATTGTACAAGGTCATTAAAATGTTGCCCGATGTAGAAAGAGCAATCGTGATGATGTATCTGGACGATGAACCTTACAAGGAAATTGCAGAAACATTAGGAATCACGGAAGTAAATGCCAGAGTGAAAATGAACAGATTAAAGAAAACATTAAAAGAATTAATGATAAAGCATGCCTAACTCAGAAGACTTTGATATAGATTCTCTCAAAAAATCTTGGCAGGAACAGATGATTTCTGATGACTACAATCAAGACGAGATTGAGGTGATGCTCAATAAAAAATCCAGAAATTATGTAAAATATATTCTGTGGATTAGTGTGGCCGAATTTATCATATTCGGAATCATCAATTTCATAGCATTATTTTCATCCAGTTTTCATACAGATTTTACAAGTATTTTGAACAAACTTCAGATTAGAAATCAAAATGAAGTAGAGTTTTCTTTGGACAAAATCTATTATTGGATAAAAATTGCGAGTCTTGTCATTACCGGAATTTTCGTCATTATTTTTTATAAAAATTACAAAAAGATAAATGTAGAAGCTAACCTTAAGAAGTTTATTATCCATATAATTAACTTCAAAAAATCAGTCAATCTCTTTATCTTTAGTAATATCGTTCTATTATTTCTCTTCATAGGAAGTTTCACGAGTTTTATCATTTATACCATCAGACGACAAAATATCGAGATAGATAATCCAACATTTTGGGGCTTGGTTACTGGCGTTATTTTCAGTCTTTTGATTTGTATTATTCTCATTTTGCTCTATTACAAAATCGCTTACGGTATCATCCTGAAAAGACTTTCTAAGAATTTAAAACAACTGGAAAAGATAGATTCAGAGAAGGATAATTAATCTTTTGAGAGCTATTTCTGCTGAGTTTCTGCTGAAGGTAGTCGAAGTAAGCTGAGAGTGATTCAATTTTATCAATTCAACCGATTAAGGATTATGCTGTTGCAACAATTTTCCTTATCTTTGCTCCCACTAAAAGTTCTTTGAAATGCTGGGAAGAAGACAAATCCGCGAAAAAGTTGTAGAATCTTTGTATTCTTACTATCAAAACCCTATCAAGTTTGATGTTATTGAGAAAAATATGTTCTCAGAAATCAACAAAATCTATCATCTCTACATTTATGAACTCAACTTTCTTGTTGGTTTAAAGCGTTTGGCAGAAGACCAAATGGAAATCGGGAAAAACAAATTCCTGAAAACTAAAGAAGATGAAAATCCTAATCAAAAATTTACTAAAAACCAAATTCTCGCTCAGATAGAAGATAACGAGGAGAGAAGAAGTTTTTCTGAGAAACACAAAGAATTGATCTGGGACCCGAATGACGAGATTTTGGTAAAAACATTCCAAAGAATCAAGGCTGGGAAACGTTATCAGGATTATATGCAGGACGAAGAAATTTCGTTTGAAGATGACCAAAAATTCATTGGCAAATTGTTCCTGAGATACATCGCAGAAAACACAGATTTACACGAGAGATTCGAAGAAAAAGAGATGTCTTGGGCAGATGATTTTCACATTGCCAACTCTATGATTCAGAAAACTATTGGTTTTATGAAAGAGTCAGAAGCTTCCCATACTTTAATCAAAATGCTGAAAGATGATGAGGACGAAGATTTTGCAAGAAAACTTTTGAGATCATCTCTTAACAATTGGGAAGAGACAGAAAAGAAATTGGAATCCAAATTACTGAACTGGGATTTGGATAGAATTTCTTTGATTGACAGAATTATATTAGTGGCTGCTATTACAGAATTGGATCGTTTTCCATTAACAGCATCAAGAATTATCATTAATGAATATATTGATATTTCCAAGGTGTACGGAACAGAAAAATCCAATATCTTTATCAACGGAATTCTTGACAAATACACAAAAGATTTAAATAGAATATAATCAAAATATATTTTTAGTATTATGAAATCAATCAAAATATTAGCAGTAGCTGCACTTTGCACACTTGCTTTTTCTTGTAACAAAAAAGAAGAGACTTCTTCTTTAGAAACTGCAGATTCTGCTCAAACTGCTGCAACAGCAGAAGCAATGCCTCAAGAATCTGTTAATCCAGAAGACGAAGCGTTGGTGAAAGAAGCGCAAAGCAAACCACTGACAACTATTGCATTCAGCGAAACTGACCATAACTTTGGCGATATCAAAAAAGGTGAAAAAGTAGAGCACGTTTACGAAGTGACTAATACTGGAACTAATCCTTTGATTATCTCTAATGTGAAACCAGGTTGTGGATGTACAGTTCCTGACTTTACAAAAGAACCAATCTTGCCAGGTAAAAAAGGTAAAATCACTTTACATTTCGATTCTACAAACTTTGACGGAACAGTTTACAAAGCAGCAGATGTATTTGTAAATGTAGAAAAAGCTCCTGTGAAACTAACGTTCTCAGCTAACATTTTACCATAAGATTATGTTGACAGTATTTTTACAAGCGGCGCCACAGCAGTCTATGACGCCAACTTTGATAATGATTGGGTTGATGTTCGTCGGATTTTATTTTCTGATGATTCGTCCACAAATGAAAAAACAAAAGCAAGAGAAATCTTTCCAAGAAGCTTTGAAACCAGGTGCAAAAGTAGTGACAACTTCGGGGATGCACGGAACAATCTTTTCCATCACAGAAGACGGAGTAATTCTGGAAACATTGAGTGGAAAGCTAAAATTCGAAAAAGCGGCTATTTCCAGAGACTTTACAATCGCAAGATTTCCAGAAACTTTTGGAGTAGAAAAGAAGAAATAATTTCAACAATTATTCTAAATATTAATCGCCCGAAATCTAAGATTTCGGGCGATTCTTTTATTATCAAATCAACGATTTATCAAATTAACAAATCATTATTTCGTCACTTGATCAATAAATTCCAAAACAGAATCTTTGCTCCAATCCATCGAACTATCTTCTTTTTTCAGGATTCTTCCATCCTTTGCAATCAGATAAGTTGTGGGAAAAACTGTTGGCAGGATTTTCGGGTCGAGCGGACTTTCTGCAATGTAAACAGGAGCCGTATAATTATTCTCTTTCAAGAATTTTTTCACATCTTCCTCTTGATCTTGCATAGCAATCAGCGCAAATTCCATTTTGTCTTTTTTCAATTGATACAGTTTCTCAATCGTCGGCCATTCTGTTCTGCAAGGCGGACACCAAGTTCCCCAAAAATTAAGGAAAAGAACTTTTCCGCGCAGGTTTTTCAGATTCGTACTACTTGTGTTGATTCCTTTCAAATCGATGTTCAAAACATCTTCAGGAACCATTGTTTCATTATTGATTTTTGCCACTGTCGGGCTCATCGCAATCTGTTCCGATACAAAATCACGAAGCGGTTTTATCAATACAAAAGCAGACAAAACAACAACTAGAATAATATAGATTAGATTTTTTTTTAGAAAATTCATCAGAATCAAATTTAAAGTAATTCTAAAAGTTCCTCTATCGTATCAAAACCTCTGTTTTTAGCATAATAAGTCTGCAGTTCCACATAGAATTGGTCTTTGGTGAATTCTTCAGGATTTGCTTTATGTTTATTCAAAAGTTCAGTTCCGTGTTTTGGTCTTGGTCCCCAGTGTGCAATTTCCTTAAAATCCTCATCCAAGAAAATAACAATCGGAATTGATTTTCCACCGTTTGTCAGATAATTTTCAATCAAACTTGGTTCTTGATCACGGTAAGAAATTTTAACTTCGAATTGTTCAAAAAACTTAACAACAACTGGAATTACCTGACTGGCGTCTCCACACCAAGATTCAGAAATTATCAATATTTTCCCCTGGAAATTTTTATTGGCTAATTTTTCAACCTGTTCAGAATTTGGGAGATATTTTTCCCACATTCTGTTCATTCTTTGGATTCCCAATCGGTAATATTCAGCATAATCAGCTTCTTGCGTGTCTTTTGGATTGCCTAATCTTTCTCCCGCATCACGTAGATATTCTGTGTAAGAAACGGCGTTGTCCCAATATTGTTTGATATCCATTATTAATTTTTATTTAATAGAATTATTGTAATACATTTCTAATAATTCATCTGTGTTTCTATGATATTCGCTTAGTTTGTTGTCAATCAAATATTTTATATAGGTTTTTAAATCTTTGTGTCGAGAATCTTGGCTGAAATGATAATGTTTTTCATAATGCCAAAATAATGCTTTAGGATTCAAAAAATTGAGTGGATTTTCATCCTTATCACAAAAAGGATTTTCCGATTCCCCATTGTAATATTTATAATGCTGAAAATCATCATAAGCATCAAGTTCGCTCATTTGATATTATATTTTTCTGGTTTTATTGATTAAATACATATCTGCCAAAACAAATGCAGCCAAACTTTCAACGATAGGTACAGCTCTTGGAACTACGCAAGGATCGTGTCTTCCTTTACCTTCTACAGTTACAGATTCTCCATCTTTGTTGATGCTTTCCTGCGGACGAAGAATCGTTGCAACAGGTTTGAAAGCTGCTCGGAAATAGATATCCATTCCGTTCGATATCCCACCTTGGATCCCACCAGAAAGATTAGACTGCGTTGTTCCATCTTGATTGAAAAGGTCGTTATGCTCTTTTCCTGTCATTTTTGCACCGCAGAAACCACTTCCATATTCAAAACCTTTGCAGGCGTTGATATTCAGCATTGCCTTTCCAAGTTCAGCGTGGAGCTTGTTGAAAATAGGTTCGCCCAATCCAGTTGGGACATTTTTAATCACACAAGTCACCGTTCCACCAATTGTGTTGCCTTCTTTTTTGATTTCTTTGATTCTTTCAATCATCTTTTCGGCAGTTTCTTCATCTGGGCAACGCACGATATTGCTTTCGGTTTTAGAAAAATCCAAAGCCTGATAAGGTTTCTCGCAGAAGATTTCTCCAACCGAAGAAACATAAGCATTGATTTCAATCTCAGGAAGAAATTGTTTTGCTAAAGCTCCTGCAACAACCCAATTCAGAGTTTCACGAGCAGACGATTTCCCTCCACCGCGATAATCTCGGATTCCGAATTTTTGGTCGTAAGTATAATCGGCGTGACTGGGGCGATAAGCTTGCGCAATATGGTCGTAATCTTTGGAACGCTGGTTTTCGTTTTCTACAATGAAACCAATTGGTGTTCCTGTCGTTTTTCCATCAAAAATCCCTGATAAAAATCGAACTTTATCGCCTTCTTTTCTTTGTGTAACAATAGCAGATTGTCCTGGTTTTCTACGGTCAAGTTCCTGTTGAACTTTCTCAATATCGATTTCAAGACCAGCGGGAAAATTAGTAATAATCCCGCCATAAGCTTCTCCGTGACTTTCGCCAAAGGAAGAAAGCGTCAAAAAGTTTCCTAAAACATTAAACATAAATAGAAGTTAGATGTTAGAAATCAGAATCTAGACTTTAAAATAAAGGTTTTTCTGAAGTCAATAATTTCTTTAATACTTACAAATTTACGGATTTTAGAATGGACTAATATCTAAAATCTAAATTCTAATATCTATTTTTACAAAATGAATTCTAGTAAAACTGCTCTGATTCTCGGAGCTAATTCGGATGTTGCGAAACAAGCCATCAAACTTTACATTGGTAAAGGCTATTCTGTGATTGCAGCTTCCAGAAATCTAAAATCTCTTGATAATTTTGCTAATGAAAATCATCTGGATAAATCTAAAATAGAGATTAAATATTTCGATGCCACCGACTTTTCTTCGCATCAGAATTTCTATGATGAATTATCTGTAAAACCCAATATCGTTGTTTATGCTGCAGGATTTTTAGTCGAGAATCAGGAAGCTTTGAAGAATTTTGATAGAACTTTCGAAATGATGAAAACGAATTACATCGGAGCCGTTTCTATTCTTAATATTGTAGCAACAGATCAGTCGAACAAAAATCTGGAAAGAATTATTGGTTTATCATCGCTTTCAGGCGTTCGAGGTCGTAAAAGTAATTTTGTTTATGGAAGTACAAAATCTGCTTTTACACAATATTTGGCTGGACTTCGACAGGAATTGAATTCAAGAAAAATTACTGTGAATGTTTTGGTTATCGGTTATATCAACACCAAAATCAATGCTGGATTAGAACTTAATAAAAACTTGATAATGGAACCGGAATACGTTGCAAAGTTTATTATAAATGCTGGCAATTCTTTCACAATCGTTCCTAATTGGAAATGGAAAATTATCTACTGGATTTTGAAATTGTCTCCGGAATTTTTGGTAGCGAAACTGCCATAAATAAAAAAAGCGAGAAATTTTTCTCGCTTTTGATTTATGATTTTAAATTCAATTTCAGTTCCAGCTCATTCATTTGCTCATCCGCAATAGGCGCCGGAGCATCAATCATCACATCTCTTCCAGAATTGTTTTTCGGGAATGCGATGTAATCTCTGATCACTTCGTTTCCATCCAAGATTGCAACCAATCTATCGAATCCGAAAGCCAGACCTCCGTGAGGCGGAGCTCCGTATTTGAAAGCGTTCATCAAGAATCCAAATTGAGCTTCAGCTTCTTCTTTTGAGAAACCTAATAAATCAAACATTTTGGATTGTAAATCTTTATCAAAAATTCTGATCGAACCACCACCGATTTCGTTTCCGTTAAGAACCAAATCGTAAGCATTGGCTCTTGCTTTACCTGGGTCAGTTTCCAATAAACTAAAGTCTTCGGTTTTCGGAGAGGTGAATGGGTGGTGCATTGCGTGGTATCTTCCGCTTTCTTCATCAAATTCCAATAACGGGAAATCTACAACCCAAAGTGGTGCAAATTCGTTTCCTTTTCTTAATCCAAGACGGTTTCCTAATTCCATTCTCAAAGCTGAAAGCTGTGTTCTCACTTTGTCGGCATTTCCACTCATTAAGAACATTAAATCTCCAGCTTTTGCTCCGAATTTCTCAGCGATTTTTTTCAAATCTTCTTCAGAATAGAATTTGTTAACCGATGAAGTTAGAGCACCGTCGTTCTGGAATTTAATCCAAACCATTCCAGTTGCTCCGATTTGTGGACGTTTTACCCAATCAATCAATTCATCGATTTGTTTTCTTGTATAATCTGCAATGCCTTCAACATTAATCCCAACAACCAATTCTGAATCATCAAATATTTTGAAATCTTTTCCTTTTACTAATTCATTCACTTCCACGAATTCCATTCCGAAACGGATGTCCGGTTTGTCGTTTCCGTATTTCTGCATCGCATCGGCAAATGTCATTCTTGGGAAATCTCCGAACTCTTTTCCGGTGATGTCTTTTAGTAAAGTTTTGGTCATTCCTTCGAAAACATTCATAATGTCTTCTTGCTCTACGAAAGCCATTTCGCAATCTATTTGTGTGAATTCCGGTTGTCTGTCGGCGCGTAGATCTTCGTCACGGAAACATTTCACGATTTGGAAATATCTATCCATTCCGCCAACCATCAATAATTGTTTGAAAGTCTGCGGCGACTGTGGCAATGCATAAAATTGTCCAGGATTCATTCTGCTTGGAACTACGAAATCTCTTGCACCTTCTGGAGTAGATTTAATCAAAACAGGTGTTTCAACTTCAATGAAACCTGAATCTGAAAGATAATTTCTGACTTTCTGCGCCATTTTGTGACGGAAAATAAGTTTGTCTTTTACAGGATTTCTTCTGATATCCAAATATCTGTATTTCATTCTCAATTCTTCTCCGCCATCAGTTTCGTCTTCGATAGTGAAAGGAGGAAGTTCAGAAGCATTTAATATTTTTAAATCAGAAACCAAAATTTCGATGTCGCCAGTTGGGATTTTTGGATTTTTGGAAGCACGTTCGATAACAGTTCCTTCAACTTGAATCACAAATTCGCGACCTAATTTTTTAGCCGATTCCAATAATTCTTTTGAACTTCTTTCTTCGTCTAAAACCAATTGTGTAATTCCGTAACGATCTCGCAAATCGACCCAAATCATAAAACCTTTGTCACGGATGGTTTGTACCCAGCCGGAAAGTGTTACTTTTTCATTTAGATTTGCCAGCGTTAGTTCGCCGTTTGTGTGTGTACGGAACATTTTTTTTAAGATGTTAGATGTTAGACTTTAGATATTAGACTTTTAGTAGTCTAATTTCCGAGTGCAAAGATAAGGTTTTGTGAGAAATAATTTTGATTGATGTTGAAAGGTTTTTTGATGTCGAATACTGAATCTTGGCGCAGCGCGTAAGGGATAGTAGTGGATATCCTTTTTCTGTTCTTTGAACAGGAAAAGATAGTGACGGATAGCCCGACCCGAGTGATTGGCCCTTCGAGAGCCTCAGGATGACAAGCGTTGGCGAGGGATACGCCAAAGTATTGTTTAATTAAAAATTAATTCATAAATTCGTAATAATCAAATACTTAATTATTATGGGAAAAGGTGATAAAAAATCTACCAGAGGGAAAAGAGTACGTGGAAGTTACGGCAAAACAAGACCGAGAAAAACTTCTAAATCTGTAGTAGTTGTAGAAAAACCAACCAAAGTAAAAGCTGAACCAAAACCAAAAACAGCGAAACCAAAAGCTGAAAAAACAGAAGAAACTGAAGAAAAACCAAAAGTTAAACGCACAAAAAAAGCCGAAGAATAACCTTCGGCTTTTATATTTTTCATATGAAATTTATTTTCCAAAAATGTTTCCTAATAAACCGCCAAGTCCGCCTTGTTGAGATTGTTGTTGCTGATTTCCACCACCAAGAACACCTCCCAAGATATCACCCAAACCGCCTCCGGACGATTGAGTTGCTCCTCCGATAACGCTTCCAAGAATATCACTCAAAGGATTGTTCGATGCTTGAGCTTCCTGAGCAGAACCGCCAAGAATCCCACCTAACAAGTCTCCAAGTCCGCCTCCGGAATTAACATTGCTGGCTTGCTTTTGCTGACCGATATAACCCATAATAACAGGCGCCAAAGTTGCCAAAACCGGTCCTATTTTGTCTATAGAAATTCCTGTATTTGCAGATAATTGATTTTCTACATTAGCTTTGTTTCCACCGAAAATGTGGTCAAGAATTGAGTTGCCTTCAGCTTCTCTTTCTAATGCTTGAGCTGGATTGTTAAGAATGCTTCCATCGTGATGTTTGTCAAGCGTTGCGTTCAGTTTGTCTGCTTCTTCTGCATTTTCTGATTTCTTTTTCAAGTAACTAATCACCAAAGGCGCAGCTACAACTAATAATGCAATGATTTGATTTTTGCTGATTCCGAATTTGTTTTCAGCTTGTTCAGCGACTTGATTACCAGTGCTTCCCGTGATAAGGTCTAATAGACTCATAATTTATGTTTTATATTGTGATAGATCAAAGATAAAAAGATTTATGTAGTTTTAAAAAAAATTATTTTTTAAATATCGGAACATTGCTACACGCTTCCCCAAACATCAGAGATTTCACAAGCGGTTTCAGTTGCTCTACCAATTCCACATAAGCATTGTTCGGGATCATCTCGTCACTACAACCTTTTACCAAAACACGTTTGTCACGCATTTCAGAAAAATCATAAGTATGGATAGCATTATGCATCAGCAAAACTTCTAGATCTTCTCGGTTTCCAAAAACGATTTTCTTTGCAACATCTGTAATTTTAGAAGTAATCAGAAAATAAGCCCAAAGCGGAATTATCACATCTTCAGAACAATAGATATAAACATAAGCATCTTTATAAATTTTGTCATCAATATTTTTGATTTTCTCACGGAAGTCTTTTTCTCTCAAAATTTGTCCTTCCCAAAGAAAATCCTTGATGTCAATTCCCATACGTTTCCCTTTCGGAACCAAGTCAGAAATATCAAAATTCACCAATCCGCTATTTGCAACTTTATTTACGATTTCTTCCATTTTCTAAAATCTAATATTTTTTAGGAGCTATTTCCCGCTATCCGCTATATCTTTTTCTTTTTTTGCAAAAAAGAAAAAGGATGCCGCTACTATCGGGGCTAGGGATTTTGTCTGTAAAATCAAATTTTCCCGACAAATAGAACTTTCCCAATTCTAATAAACCAAAATGACTTATTTTTGTTCAAAGTTAATTATTTTGAACGGAAAACTTCTTTAGATTTATCTATCGAAAAGACTTTCAAAATCTAAAACCCAGAAACCTTGAAATATTACATAATAGCAGGAGAAGCTTCCGGCGATTTGCACGCTTCCAACTTGATGAAAGCCATAAAACAGAAAGACCAAAACGCAGATTTTCGTTTTTGGGGCGGCGATTTGATGCAGAAACAAGGCGGAACACTGGTCAAACATTACCGAGATTTAGCTTTTATGGGATTTTTGGAAGTTGTTCAAAACTTAAAAACTATCCTTAATAATATCAAATTCTGTAAAAAAGATATTTTGGAAAACAAACCTGATGTCTTGATTTTGGTAGATTATCCAGGATTTAATTTGAGGATTGCAAAGTTTGCCAAAGAATTGGGAATTAAAGTGGTTTATTATATTTCACCTCAGCTTTGGGCT
This sequence comes from Epilithonimonas sp., assembly GCF_036780765.1. GTDB lineage: Bacteria > Bacteroidota > Bacteroidia > Flavobacteriales > Weeksellaceae > Epilithonimonas. The sequence goes on along the minus strand of NZ_DAIQCG010000009.1, from coordinate 64,978 downwards.
TGGAAAGAAGGTCGTGTAGAAACCATCAAAAAATATGTGGATGAGACGCTTGTGATTCTTCCTTTCGAGAAAGATTTTTACAAAAAACATCAGGTAGAAGCCCATTTTGTTGGACATCCATTATTAGATGCAATAGAAGGTTTACCCCCGATTGATATTCAGGAATTCAAAAAAGAGAATCATCTTAATGATAAAGAAATTATTGCACTTTTGCCAGGTTCCAGAAAGCAGGAAGTCTCCAAAATGCTGGAATCGATGTTATCGGTAAGGAATGATTTTCCCGACTATCAATTTGTAATTGCTGGTGCGCCAAGTCTAGATAAAGATTTCTATAAGCAGTTTGTGGATGATGATGTGCATTTTGTTTCCAACAGAACTTATGATTTGCTGAGATGTTCCAAAGCGGCTTTGGTAACTTCTGGAACTGCAACTCTGGAAACCGCTTTGCTCAATATTCCGGAAGTAGTTTGCTACAAAGGAAGCAGGATCTCTTACGAAATTGGGAAACGATTAATTAAGAACATCAAATATATTTCTTTGGTCAACTTAATCATGGACAAAGAAGTCGTAACAGAATTAATTCAAAACGAACTGAATACTAAAAATCTCGTTGAAGAACTTAACAAAATCCTTAATACAAAAAAAAGAGAGGAGGTTTTGAATAACTACGAAGTTCTAAGAACAAAATTAGGTGGAAGCGGTGCCAGCCAAAACGCTGCAGAAATTATTGTAAACTTATAATCATGGAAAACATTCAGAATCAACTTCGAAAAATAGAATCGCTTTTACCAGAAATCGATAAAGAGAATTTACAGGTTTCCAAAGCTTCGGTTGGTTGGCATATAGAACATTCTTTATTAATCCTGAACGGAAGTCTGAAAGGTTTGACAATCACAAATCCAGAAAACTACAAACCGAAATTCAGTATCAAGAAGTTTATTTTTCTCAATTTTGGCTTGATTCCGAGAGGAAAAATTAAATCTCCAAAGCAATTCTTCCCATTAGAAACGCCGAGTAAAGAAAGTATTGAAAAGCTATTGGATCTAGCAAAAGAAAGATTGGAAGCGGTGAAAAATCTTCCTTCGAAATCCTATATCATCCATCCTTTTCTCGGCGACCTCGATAAAAAAAATACACTTAAATTTTTAGCTCTTCACACCAATCATCATTTGAAAATTATTGATGATATTTTGAAATAAATATTTCTTATCTTTATTTTTAGTTATTTCAACTTCCTTAATTGGTAAAGCTGAAGAAAAAACACACAAAAACAGAAATGAACTTCAATGAAAAAACAACCCTTATTAATTCTGTTAATATGCTTTATTACCGGAATTTTTTTTCAAGAATTTCTGTCTCCGAATAAAACTATAGTTTTTTTTCTTTTATTCTTTTCAGGAATTTCCGTGATTTCAATATTTTTTAGAAGTGCTCTTTTTCAAAAGATTAAATATTATCTCTTAGGATTTTTCTTTTTCTCGATTGGAATCTTTGTCCATTTTCAAAATTCTCAACAACAGAAATTACCAATTCTGAAAGAAAAAGAAACGATAATATTTGAACTGGATAAGAAACTCAATTCTAATGAAAAGAACAGGAAATATTATGTTGAAATTCTTGATGTTTCGGATTTAAAACAAAAAGAAAATTTTCCTTTCAAAACTGTTATCAGCATTCCAAAAGATGTAGAGGCTTTAGATTTTATCCATTATTACAAAGCCGAAGTTTACATTCATCAGCCTGAAGAAATCAAGAACGATTTTCAGTTTGATTACAAAAAATATCTGGCAAGACAAGATGTTTATTTCCAGGCTTACCTTCCAAATGATGTTCTGAAAACCGAAAAGAAATCAATTCTTTTTGAAGATAAAATCAAGCAAAAGCGTCTGGATATTCTCAATCAAATCAATCATTCTTCTTTGTCTCCGAAGATTCAGGAATTTCTAAAAGGAATCATTCTCGCCGATAGAACCGAAATGGATGCAGAAACAGTTAAAGATTTTAATCAAACCGGCTTGGTCCATCTTTTAGCAATTTCTGGTTCGCATATGGTGATTATTTTCTGGCTCACACTTTTAATTTTTAATCAAATTCTTCCAGTGAAGTTCAGAAAAGTTTCAATCGTTCTGAGTATTCTTTTGATTTGGACATTCGCCATTTTTATAGATTATGGAAGCTCTGTGATGCGAAGCTGCCTGATGATTACGTGTTATTATATGATGGTTTTGTTGCAGCGGAAATCAGATTTGTTGCATTCTTTGGCGTTATCGGCTTTTATTCTTTTGATTTTTGATTCAAATCAATTGTTTGATGTTGGATTTCAGTTGAGTTATGTTGCAGTTTTGGGAATTTGGTGGTTGACGAATCCAATTAAAAATCTGTTTAGGAAGCCAAGGTTCAAAGCTGAAAAGGTCTTTTATGAAATCTCCGCAATGACTTTTGCAGCGCAGATTGCGACTTTGCCTTTGGCAATTTATTATTTTCATCAGTTTTCTTTTGTCTCGATTATTGCCAATCTTTTGATTATTCCTTTATCTGAACTAATTATTGTTTCCTCTTTGGTAATAGTTATTTTGATTGCTTTTGGATTCAGTAATATTCCAGTTATTTACAAAGGTTTTGATGTTTTTGTTGAGTATATTTTAAAATTGATTCATTGGTTTTCCAACTTCGAATCGTTGATGACGAGAAATATTTCACTCAATATTTTTGAATTAAGTATTCTACTTTTGGTTATTTATTTCTTGAAATTCTTAATCAAAGACTTTTTCAATCCGAAGAATCTGCTGAGGTTTGGATTTTGTCTTCTTACATTTTTCGTTGTCAGAATTTCATTTAATCTTTATCAATATAATAAAGAAGAAATGCTTGTTCACGGTTTTTATAAAGAGAAAATCATTAGCATAAAAGATAAAGATCAAGTTGTTTTTTGGATGAAAGAAAATAAAAATGAAGACAAGATTCGGGATTTTGTCATCAACCCATATCTGACTTCAAGACGAATCAAGGATTTTAAAATCAATTATATTCCTGTAGATTCAGAAGCTTTTGTTTATGAAGGAAAGCAGTATGATTTCAAGTAATTATAGTTTTTATAAATAAAGTTTTGTATTTTCCATAAGAATTATGTATTTTTAGGAAAAACAAAAACTATGATGGATTTCTTTGTTGGTATGAGTACTTTACAGCAATCCTTTTGGTGGGTTGCCATTATTGCCAGTCTCATTTTCCTGGTTCAATTGATTTTTACAATTATCGGAACCGACTTTACAGATGGTTTGCACGCTGATTTCGACGGCGATTTGGATGCGGTTCACGGACCATTTCAGTTATTTTCTTTTAGGAATTTGATTAACTTCTTAATGGGATTTGGTTGGACAGGCGTTGCTTTTTATCATAGCTTCGAAAACCAAATGTTTCTTGTCATTTTAGCCGCAATCGTAGGTTGTTTGTTTGTGGTAATTTTCTTTATTGTCATCAAACAGATTTTGAAATTAACGGAAGATAATACTTTCAATATTGATAAACTGATTGGCAAAACCGCCGAAGTTTATTTGAGAATTCCTGAGCAAAAATCTGGGAAAGGTAAAGTCCAGGTTTCACTAAATGGAAGTAACCACGAACTTTTAGCGGTAACTGAAACTGAAGAAATCCCTTCTGGAAATCTTGTGAAGATTATCCGAATCGAGGAAAAAATACTAATTGTTGAAAAAATTTAATAGCATTATATGGAAATGATTAATGGAACATTTATTCTGATTCTGGTCGGGGTATTCGTATTATTTGTAACATTCTTGGCGTTGATTTCGCGCTATAAACGTTGTCCGTCGGACAAGATTTTGGTAATTTATGGAAAGACTGGTGGTAGCTCTGCCAAATGTATCCACGGTGGTGGTGCTTTTGTTTGGCCGGTGATTCAGGATTTTGCTTATTTGGATTTGAAGCCAATTTCTATCGAGGCTAATTTAACAAATGCACTTTCTCGTCAAAATATCCGTGTGGATGTGCCTTGTCGATTCACGATTGCTATTTCTACAGAACCAGATTCTATGGGAAATGCAGCAGAGAGATTATTGGGATTGTCTCCGGAACAGATTCAGGAATTGTCAAAAGACATCTTGTTTGGTCAATTACGTTTGGTAATTGCAACAATGACCATAGAGGAAATCAACTCAGACAGAGATAAGTTTTTGGATAATATCTCTAAAAACGTTGACACCGAATTAAAGAAAATCGGTTTGAAATTAATCAACGTTAACGTTACTGATATCAGAGACGAGTCTGGCTACATCGAGGCTCTTGGGAAAGAAGCAGCAGCGAAAGCGATTAACGAAGCAATTATATCCGTAGCAGAGCAAACGAAAATCGGGGAAACCGGAAAGGCGATTGCTGACAGAGAAAAAGATACTCAGATTGCGGAAACTCAGAGAGACCGTGACGTGAAGATTGCGATTACTCAAAAAGACAGAGAAATCAGTATTGCGTCAGCAGGAAAAGATGAATCGATTGGTAAGGCAGAAGCGGAAAGAGATGCGCGTATCGCGACTTCCGAAGCAAACTCATTAGCGGTAAAAGGAGAGAATGAGGCGAAAATTACCATTGCCAATTCGGATGCAGAAAGAAGAGAAAAAGAAGCGGAAGCTTTGAGAATTGCGACGGCTGCAGAGAAAGTTCAGGCAGCAAAAGCTTTGGAAGAATCTTATGTTGCGGAACAAAAAGCGGAAACTGCCAGAGCGGAAAGAGAGCGTTCTACACAACAAGCCAACATCGTGGTTCCTGCAGAGATTGCAAAACAAAAAGCCATCATCGATGCGCAGGCAGAAGCTGAGAAAATCAGACTGCAGGCTAAAGGTGAAGCCGATGCGATTTTTGCAAAAATGGAAGCAGAGGCAAAAGGTTTATTCGAAATCCTGACGAAGCAAGCGGAAGGTTACGACAAAGTGGTTCAGGCTGCAGGCGGCGATACCAACAGTGCATTCCAATTATTGTTGATTGAGAAATTGCCGGAGTTGGTTAAGACTCAGGTTGAAGCGGTTAAGAATATCAAGATTGATAAAGTAACGGTTTGGGATAGCGGAAACAATCCTGATGGAAATACGTCCACTGCCAATTTCGTTTCTGGAATGATGAAAACCGTTCCTCCTTTGAATGATTTGTTCAATATGGCTGGGCTGGATTTGCCTTCTTATCTTAAAGGGAAAGATGAAAAACAAACTGTTGAGGTAAGAGAAGCGAAAACAGAAACACCCCCAAAAGCAGAAGATGGTGCTGGACATTCTTAGTTTTTATATTAAAAAATGAAAGGTTATTTATACATTGATGAAAAGCAAATAGGAGAAGTATTCTTTACTATTATCGATGAAAGTATGGGAGTGATTGGAGGAGATTTGATTAAAAATGATAATTATCAAAAGTACCAGACAGTTATCCAAAAGCATTATGAAGAAAAAGGAGTTTCTAATATTGACGACTTTAATTTTAGAATTTTTCTTGATAATAATGTAGAATTGAAACCGGAAGGTGGAATTAGCATATCGGATTCGATAGATTTTGATGAAATTTATGTCGAGTCTGCAGGAAACAATTTATCAAATCTGACAGATTGAAAAAGTAATTATTAATTTAAAGCTTAATCAATTATAACAAACGTGCATTTTGTTTAAAAGACACGAGAGTTTTAATGAAAAGACACGTATGTTTTTGAACACATCAGCAAACCATCTGTTCATCAGACTTATAGAAAGGGAATTTTTTGACTTTAAAATCAATAAAAAAACCTCCTGAAAAATTACTTTCAGGAGGCTTTTTTTTATCTTACTTGTGGCGCAATTTTGTCACCAAATAGTTGGATTGATTTCATCATCACATCGTGTGCTGGATCACCCACATCCATATGTCCTATGAATCTTGTCAAACCAAATAGTTCTTTCATTTCATTAATTTTGTCCGCAACTTCATTCGCTGTTCCAATAAACAATGCGCCGTCTTTGCTTCTTCCGCCTTCGTATTGTTCTTTGGTATATGGCGCCCATCCTCGGGTTCTGCCGATTCTGTCCATCTGAGATTTGTAGTTGAAGAAATATTGGTCAATATCTTTCTGGTCATCACTCACGAAAGTATGGGAATGGATGGCAATCTGCATTTTGCTTTCGTCGTGTCCTGCTCTCAGATATTCTTGTTTATAAAACTCGATGAGATTTTTGAATTGTCTTGGCATTCCACCAATGATTGCGACAATTAATGGTAATCCCAATTTCGCTGCTCTTAGAACAGATTCCGGAGTTCCGCCAACAGCAATCCAAATCGGTAAGACACCGTTGTTGAAAGCTCTTGGATAAACTGTTTGGTTTTCCATTGGTCTTCTTAAGATTCCGCTCCAGCTTACATTTTCTTCGTTATTGATTTTCAGTAATAAGTCCAATTTTTCTTCAAACAATTGATTGTAATCAGACAAATCGTAACCATACAAAGGAAAAGACTCAATAAAACTTCCTCTTCCAACAAAGATTTCGGCTCTGCCTTTTGATATCAAATCAATCATAGAGAAATCTTCATAAACTTTCACAGGTTCAGAAGAACTTAGAACCGTTACACCACTTGCTAGTTTGATATTATTGGTGATGCTTGCTGCAGCTGCCAAAAGGATTTCGGGAGAAGACACGGCATAATCTGCACGGTGATGCTCACCCATTGCGAAAACATCCAGACCAACTTGGTCCATCAGTTTTACCTGCTCAAGAATCTCATTTAGTTTTACACTTGCATCTCTATATTTTCCGGTTTTGGTGTCTAGAGAAACATCTCCGAACATCCCTATTCCTAATTCCATAATAGTCTCATTTTTTATAGTACAAATTTAGGGTTTACGATTTTGGTTCGCATTGATGTAGGGTAATTATGAATGTCATTCATTAAACTAATTAAAAGCCCCAGAAAAAAATCTGAGGCTAAAAAAAATTAAAAAGAAGAAAAAAAATTATTTTACAATAACTCTCTTCACATCACCTTCCGAGGTCTTTACTAAATAAACACCTGTAGAAAGTTTGGAAGTATCAATTGTTAAAGCATTGTTTTCTTTGGATAACATCTTTCCAGACATATCATACAACTCGTAACCTTGGGCTCTGTTAAAATAAAGAACGTTTCCTTTGTTCACAGGATTTGGGAAGATGTTGAAAGTCGCTTTTTCGTTTTTCACATCACCTGTTGCCAACTCGGGAGAAAGTGCTACCTCATACATAGATAAAGTGCCGCTTATTTCGTTAGCGACTACCACATAGCCTTTTCCTGTTGCAGAGTTTGCAGGCGCGATGTAAGTGATGCCTTCTGGACCGTTATCTCCGCCGAATGCTGATGTCATTCTAGAATGTTTGTAATCTGTAAATGTTACATTATTTGGGTCAGTTACATTGTAAACCATTACACCACCGGTTCTTTCCAAAGTGATGAAAGCGAAAGTCTGTCCACTGATATTGGCTAATGTCACACCTTCTGGTTCTGGACCTTTTGCTCGGCTTCTGGATTTGATTCCATTCGCTTCGTTATCTGCATTGAAAATCAAAGGATGATTAGCTGCAATATATCTTTCAAATTGGTCGCCACTGTCATAAACAATCGCTTTCGTATCAGCATTGAAGATAGAGAAAGACCTTGCTCCCAAAGCATTGATTTCCTCAAAATTAGAATTTAAATCATTATTTCCGTTCACATTAGTTACTCTGAATCTTCCTAAGTTGTGGGAAGCTTTTAGGATTGAAGAGTTCGGGAAATTATTTGGATTTAATACATAACCATTCGCTCCGACAGTTGTTCTCTCGCTGAATCCTCCCAAATCTTTTTCATCACCTTCGTTAGCTGTCACCAGATAATTGGTATTTCCGATTTTGAAAGAAGCCATCGCATCCGGATTATAGTAAGCTTTTACAGGCCAATTTGCAATCAGGACTTCGCCGTTATTGTCAGAAGCGTCAAAACCATTTCCTGGCAGATTCATATCTTTTTTGCCTAATCCCCAGATGTTTCCTAAAGCATTAGTTGTAAGGTCAACCTCGATAATTCCATTGTTTTCCTGACAAGAAACCCAAGCTTTCTGGCTGTCTGAGCTGATAGCAATATATTCTGGTTCCAAATCCTGAGCTAATGTACTTGTTGATTTAACCTTTCTTCCGCCTGAGGCTATGAATGCTGCTTCCTGAGCATTGTAACCATCAAAAGAAAGTGTGGTTACATTGGACTGGGAAATATTAGCAACTCCTGCTGAGATATCAATAATACTGATAGAACCTTCTGGGTCAACCGTGTAAGCATCATTTGGCTCGCCCTCGTTGGCGGTCATTACTTTGTTCCCGTCTGGTGTGAAAGTTACCATATCCGGCAAAACACCAACCGTTAATTGTTTCTGGAAATTTCCATTAATATCAAAGAAAACAACAGAGCCATTGCTTTGAGCGTCTGTTCCATTAGGAGATGCAACGGCAAGAATGCCATTTTTCACAGCGATACTTGTGATTCCGCCGTAAGGTTTCATATCAACTGTTTTGATGACAGTCGGCGTTGTTGGATTTGAGAAATCGATGATATCGAAAACATCTGTCAAAGAACTGATTGTAAATAATCTTTGAGTCTGTGGGTCGTGAACAACAATCTCTGTAGAGCTGTTTCCATTACTGGAAGGGTCAAAACTTCCGATGTAATTTAAAGTGATTTGGTTTGATGGCGCTGGCGCAGGTTTATCATTGTCAATAATATAAATGGTAGAAGAAGTATCTCCCGAAATCGTAGTACCAACAGGATTTTCAAGACTTAAAACAAAATATTCTGCTTGCTGCTCTAATGTAGCATCATCAACGATTGGGATGTTGACATTATAAGTTGAAGTTCCAGGAACGATATTAATTGTCTCAGAGGTAAATGTATAATCATTGCTATCTGCAGTTCCGAAAGTTGGTTTTGCTAACAAATTAACTGTCGCATTAGAAGGATTATTTACATTGATTTTGAATGCCAAAGTTCCTGCATTTTCATCCACTTTAATCAAAGTTTTGTCTAATGAAATACTCGTTCCCGCCGTTGTGAAAGTTGATGAGGTTGAAGTTGTAACAGCGTTGTCACTTTCGTCTTCAATTACATTTGGTTTTAAAGCCAAATAATAAGCTTGATTAGGAATTAATCCACCAGTTGGAATCACTGTGATTTGATTAGCAGCAAATGTTGTTGTGAATGGAACCGTATTTCCAGAGGCGTTATTCAATTTTAATTCAACAAGATTCTGAGCATTAGCAGAAGTAATAGGAGAATTGTCAATCAATCTTATATTCTCATTGAATTTGATTGTAGGATGAACAGTTGTAGAAGCATTGTTAACATTATTTGCAGGCGAATAAGTTACAGTTGGAGCAGTTGTGTCTGTTCCTCCAATAACATCAGCATCTACTGAAAAATTGTCAAATCTGTTATTCCCGACTATTCCTCCAGCACCTTGAGTGAACTGAACTTTAAGTTTGAAATTGGGATTGTTGGCAACACCTGCAATTCCTGAAAAATCAAAAGTAATCAACTCTGGATTTTCATCTTTTGAAACAACAGTTTTATATTCAAGGAAAGTCGTTCCGTCCAAAGAGTAAGTCCAAACTTGATTTCCTGGTCCAGAGCCAGACCTTCTTGTTGAGAATTTTACCACAACATTATTATAACCTGAAGTTGGTAAAGAAAATTGGATGTTTCCGTTGATTGGATAGTTATATCTCAAATGCGTTCCAGAAGCATCACCGTTTCTTGCATTCAGATTATTTACATTGAAGTTTTGTCCCGTTCCGTTGGCAAATGCAATGTACGTAAATGGCTCATCTGTTCCTGTTTGCAACGCATTGATGACACCATTCTGCATCGCAGCAGAAGTAGAAGGTTTTGTGATAGCTTCCACAGAAGTACTATCGTTGAAGTTCCAGTAATGAATTAATGTTTGTGCCTGAGTTGTACTAAAGAACATAGCAGCAATCGGCAAAAGACCTTTCAAAAGGTAGTTGTTTTTCATTTTTACTTTTATTTAGATTTGCGTAAAGATGAAACAATATCCTCTTCGGGTACTTTAAATCAATTTTAATTAATATTTAATAAAGTTTGTGATAATGGGTGTTTTCGGGAAGATTTGAAATGAAAATTAATCCAGAATTATTATTAATATAACTGAGTCTAGATGTAATTTTTTGCAATTTAGACGTCCTTATTTTTTGTCGATAATTGATGTGTAAATATTATGAATCAAACCATCTGCGACAGAAATTTTCGGAACATAGATATGTTTAATCTCTGCCCAATTCATTACGTTGTTGAAGATTTGAAGCGCAGGGACAATCACATCCGCACGGTCTTCGCGGAACTGATAAAGTTGCATCCGTTCTTGCACAGACAGATTTTGCATCTCTTTCAGATATTTTTTGATGACAGAAACGGGCATTGGTTTGCCGTCTTTGGTTTTGCTTAGAGAAAATATTTTGTTGATGTTCCCGCCTGAACCGATTGCTACGACAGGTTTTTTACTTTTGATTTTATCTTTGATTTCTTCCTTCATCTCATCCCAGGCAGATTGAGAAACCAAACCATTCAGTAATCTGATGGTTCCGATGTTGAAAGAATGTTCATATTTCATTTTATTATTCTCATAAAAAGTGAGTTCCGTAGAACCGCCGCCTACGTCTATATATAAATAAGCAAAATTTTTGTCCAGTCCTTCTGCAACGTGGTTTTCATAAATCAACGTCGCTTCTTCGTCTCCTGAAATGATTTCTATATTGATGTCGGCTTCTTCTTTGACGATGTCGATAATTTCCTGACCATTTTTCGCATCACGCATTGCACTTGTTGCACAAGCACGATAATGTTCTACTTTGTACATTGCCATCAACTGGCTGAAAATCTTCATTGTGTTGATAGCCATCTGCTTTCTCTCCGCACCAATTTCACCTTTGCTGAAAACATCAAAACCTAGTCGCAAAGGGATTCTCAGAAGATTCAGTTTAGTGTATTCAACTTTTCCTTTAGACTCTTTTACTTCATTGATGAGCAGTCTTGCGGCATTACTTCCTATGTCTATAGCGGCGATTATCATTTTCTAGTGACGAATTTTAAAGCATAAATGTAGTAAATTCTTAATATTTCTGGTCTTTCAGGTAATTATAAGTTTTTATTTGTGACCTTTTTGGGTCTGTTTTATCACTTTCGACGTATTCGTTTCGCATATTCTTGTCAAGAATTCTGGCTTTTACGTTGTCCTCAAGCTGAATTTCCAAAAGTTCTTTCAGTTCTTTTTTAAGGTTTTTCTGCATGATTGGTGTCGCAGCTTCTATTCTGTAATCCAAATTTCTGGTCATCCAATCGGCAGAGGAGATGTACATATTTTCCGCACCTTTGTTATAGAAATACATCACTCGGGCGTGTTCCAGATATTCATCAACAATACTTATTGCATAGATTTTTTTCTTGAATTCTTTCTGATTCACGGCACAATAGATGCCTCGGACAATCATTTTGGTGTTCACGCCAGCTTGTGCAGCTTCGTAAAGTTTCAAAATCAAAGTCTTGTCACTTAAGGAATTAACTTTGATAATCATTTCCGCTTTTCTGCCCGCTTTGGCCTCTTCTATTTCTTTATCAATGTGAGCAATGATTTTTTCACGCATAAAAACCGGACAAACCATCAAGGTTTTACAACTTTTCAAAGCGATAGTCGGGTCAACTTTTGGTTTGTTAAGCGCAAGAAAAACTTTATTAATGTCGGCCATTATTGCTCTGTTGGAAGTCATTAGCAAATGGTCTCCATAAATCTTTGCTGTTTTCTCGTTGAAATTTCCGGTGCTGATAAAACCATATTGAATCGTTCTATTATTGACTCTTTTCTTGATGATGCACAATTTGGCGTGAACTTTTTTATTCGGAATTCCGAGAAGAACTTTTACGCCTTCTAGCTCGAATCTGTCTTTCCACAAAAGATTAGACTCTTCATCGAATCTCGCTCTCAGCTCCAGCATTACGGTCACTTCTTTACCATTTCGAACGGCATTAATCAAAGCATTCGCAATTTTGGAACTCGATGCCAATCTGTAAGCTGTGATTTGGATTGATTTCACATCTGGGTCCATTGCAGATTCTCTCAATAAGTCGATAACAGAATCGTAAGAATGGTAAGGAAAAGTCAGTAAAACATCTTTCTTGATGATGACATCTGTTACTCTTTGTTTCTTGGCAAATTCTGGGTGGATGAAGGATGTTCTTTCAACAGGTTTTTGATAAGCTTTAAAAACATCAGGAAAATCCATAAAATGTCTGAAGTTATGAATCTTTTGTCCTGGGATAATACTATCCTTTTTTGTTAAATTTAATTTCTTGATGAGGAATTCCAGTAGAGCTTTATCAATCTCTTTATCGAATACAAAACGTGTAGGTTTCCCTTTTCGTCGGCTTTTAATTCCTTTTTCGATTTTATCTGCTAAGGTTGTTTTGATGTCATTATCGAGGTCAAATTCTGCATCTTTTGTCACTTTAAAACAATGCGCTGTAAAATCATCATAACCAAAATAGGAGAAAATATACGGAAGATTATAAATAATGACATCTTCCAAAAGCATCACATCCTTTTGTTCTTTATCTTCCGTTGGTAACAAAACAAATCTTCCATTAGCAGTCACCGGAACTTCGATAAAAGCATATTGACTTTCGTATTGCCATTCTTTTCTTCGCATCGCTACACCAATGAAGAGACTTTTTTCCCGAAGATAAGGCATTGGTTTGTTGTCATGAAGCAAAATCGGAATGACGTTAGACTCCACTTCTTCATCAAAATATTTGACAACAAATTCTTTTTGTTCTGCTGTCAGATGATTATGGTCTTTGATAAAAACTTTTTCCTTTGCCATTTCCCGTTGCACATCTTTCCATGTTCTGTCAAAATCTTCTTGTTGATGAATAACCAATTTGTTGATTTTCTGAAGAATTTTGGAAGGCGCATCGTAGAAAGATTCGGCAACAAGCTTTTGTTTAAAGTCCATTGCACGTTTCAATCCTGCAACTCTTACACGGAAAAACTCATCCAAATTATTGGAAAAAATTCCTAAAAAACGAATTCTGAGATGTATCGGAACACTTTTGTCCATCGCTTCCTGTAAAACTCTGGCGTTAAATGCTAGCCAAGTGACATCGCGCGGATTAAATTCTTGTGGCATTATCGGATTTTTGATTATCTCAAAATTACTAAAATTCATTGTATTAATTTGGGTTCGAAAACTACAATCTTAATGGGATTATTAATGTTTCGAGAATGTCAATTAAATTTTAAATGCTGTGTAAAGACTTTACTATAAATGCTTAAATAAATTTATTTTAAATTTTTAATAAAATCGGATTCTTATTTTGAAAAAAATAATGCATTTGCTTCCCTTTTATTGAAAATTTAAAAATATGAAGAAAATTCTATTAACATTAGTAAGTGTTCTGAGTTTGAGTGCTTATGGACAAAGAACTTGTGGTACAAGTAAGAAGATGGCTGAATTTTTTGCGACTAATCCGGAAGCTGCCGCAAACAGGCAATCTTTGAAAGATTTTTTAGTCAATAATAAATCTCAACTCAACAGAAAAGCAGGAGTTATTACAATACCCGTCGTAGTTCATGTATTGTATTCTAATGCCACAATGAATATTTCCGATGCTCAAATTGCTTCTCAAATGAAAGTGTTAAATGATGACTTTCGAAAATTGAATGCAGATTTCAGTACCGCTGTTCCAACAGTCTTTCAAGGTGTTGCAGCCGATATGGAGTTGGCATTTTGCTTAGCTACAAAAAAACCAGATGGCTCAGCTACTACAGGTATTGAACGTAAATCTGTTGCATCAGGGTTTAATTTTGATGATAATTATTATAAATCTTCGGGATTACTATCTTGGGATACAACAAAATACCTTAATATCTGGGTTGGTAATATTAGTACAGGCTACCTAGGATGGGCTTACCTTCCCGATAATGCAGGCGGTTCAGATGATGGACTTGCTATCGGCTATAAATATTTTGGGACTACAGGAACTGTAGTTTCTCCATATAATAAAGGAAGAACTGCAACGCATGAAATTGGACATTATTTTGGACTAAATCATATTTGGGGCGATGAAGAAAATTCTTGTGGGACTTCATTAGGAGATGATGGTTGCGCAGATACGCCTGCTACGAAAGAGCCTTATTATGGTGCGCCAACTTTTCCTACCAATCAATATGCGTGTACAACCACTACTAATGGTTCTATGTTTATGAACTATATGGATTATGTGAATGATAACAAAATGGCAATGTTCACAAACAATCAGAAAACCATTACACAAAATACTATGGCTGGCCCAAGAGCAAGTTTGTTAAATTCTAATGCTTGTTCCCTTTTAGCTGTTGATGATGTAGAAAAATCAAACTCTATCAATGTTTTTCCAAATCCTGCTGTTAATTATATTTCGATTGCTTCTCCTTTAGTTAAAATTAATGAGGTGGAGATTTTCGGTAATGATGGAAGATTGGTGAAAAAATCAAACATCAAAAATGAAACAGACAAGATTGATGTGAAAAGTTTTCCAGCTGGAACTTATTATGTAAGAACTTATGATAATGGTAACTTCATCAAGTCAATGAAGTTTATCAAACAATAAACTAACTAAAATTTGACTTAAATGAAACTCCGTCTCACACGGAGTTTTTTTTATTAATGACAATTTGTCACTTTTTATGTCGTGGTACAAATATTGAGAATTCCAGATTGTAATAATTAATAAATAACAAAAAATAACATATAAAATGAGTAAAATAATTGGAATTGACTTAGGTACAACCAACTCTTGTGTTGCTGTAATGGAGGGAAAAGACCCTGTTGTAATTCCTAATGCTGAAGGTAAAAGAACCACGCCTTCAATTGTTGCCTTCACCGAAGATGGCGAAAGAAAAGTAGGAGATCCTGCAAAAAGACAAGCAGTAACCAATCCTACTAAGACCGTATATTCTATCAAAAGATTTATCGGTACCCACTTTAAAGATGATGCTAATGAAGTTTCTAGAGTACCGTACAAAGTAGTTGCTGGACCAAACGATACAGTAAAAGTAAAAATCGACGATAGAGAATATACCCCACAGGAAATTTCTGCGATGATCCTTCAGAAAATGAAGAAGACTGCTGAAGATTATCTTGGTCAGGAAGTAACAAGAGCGGTAATCACGGTTCCTGCATATTTTAATGATGCTCAAAGACAAGCTACTAAAGAAGCTGGTGAAATCGCAGGTCTTAAAGTAGAAAGAATCATCAATGAACCTACAGCTGCAGCATTAGCTTACGGTTTGGATAAAGCTCACAAAGATCAAAAAATTGCTGTGTATGACCTTGGTGGTGGTACTTTCGATATCTCTATCCTTGATTTGGGAGATGGTGTATTCGAAGTATTGTCTACAAACGGAGATACGCACTTAGGAGGTGATGACTTTGATGATGTAATTATCAACTGGATGGCAGACGAGTTCAAAGCTGAAGAAGGTGTTGACTTAAAATCTGATGCAATCGCATTACAAAGATTGAAAGAAGCTGCTGAAAAAGCTAAGATTGAATTATCTTCTTCTCCACAAACGGAAATCAACCTTCCATATATTACAGCTACAGCTACAGGTCCTAAACACTTAGTGAAGACTTTAACTAAAGCTAAATTCGAGCAATTATCTGCAGATCTAGTAAGAAGATCTATGGAGCCTGTTGCAAAAGCATTGAAAGATGCAGGTTTATCTACTTCAGATATTGACGAAGTAATCTTGGTAGGTGGTTCTACAAGAATCCCAATCATCCAGGAAGAAGTTGAGAAATTCTTCGGTAAAAAACCTTCAAAAGGCGTTAATCCAGATGAGGTTGTAGCAATTGGTGCAGCTATCCAAGGTGGGGTTTTAACAGGAGACGTTACAGACGTACTTTTGTTAGACGTTACGCCACTTTCTTTAGGTATCGAAACAATGGGTTCTGTTTTCACTAAATTAATTGAAGCAAACACAACCATTCCAACTAAAAAATCTGAAGTATTCTCTACAGCTTCTGACAACCAGCCTGCTGTAAGCATCAGAGTTGGACAAGGTGAAAGACCAATGTTTAATGACAACAAAGAGATTGGTAAATTTGATTTGACAGATATTCCACCAGCACCAAGAGGAGTTCCTCAAATCGAAGTAACTTTCGATATCGATGCTAACGGAATCTTGAGCGTTTCTGCAAAAGATAAGGGGACTGGTAAAGAACAATCTATCAAAATCCAAGCTTCTTCAGGACTTTCTGACGAGGAAATCGAGAGAATGAAAAAAGAAGCTCAGGAAAATTCTGCAGCTGATAACAAGAGAAAAGAAGAAGTTGAAATCTTCAACAAAGCTGACGGATTGATTTTCCAAACTGAAAAGCAATTGAAAGAATTCGGTGACAAATTATCTGCAGACAAAAAAGCAGCTATCGAAACTGCTCACGCAGAATTGAAAACCGCTTTCGAAGCTAAGAACGGAGATGATGTAAAGGCTAAAACCGAAGCTTTAGACGCAGCTTGGATGGCAGCATCTGAAGAAATGTATGCACAAGGTCAAGGTGCTGATGCAGGAGCTCAACAATCTCAAGGTCAAGCAAACGGAGCAGAAGATGTTCAGGATGCAGATTTTGAAGAAGTCAAGTAAGTAGTAATTATCATCGATTAATATCGATCGGAATAAATTAGCAAATCGCTGTAAATGTAATGTTTACAGCGATTTTTTTTGTTCTTGTATTTTTTATTAATAGTTGATTTTAACCGATTTTTGTTGTAATTTTGTATCTTACTTGTACCGCATCTTAATAACAGATAATGTGGTTCTTATTATGTCTTAAATGTACTAATGCATATTTTTAAATTTTAAAAAAGTGAATTATGGGCTTCAGTAATCTTAAAATACCGAAACTTTGTGAATTTTGTCAGAAGCCATTTGAAGCAAAAACAGTTGCCACCAGATTTTGCAGTAAGTATTGCTCGGAAAAGTTGGGAAAAAGACAAAAACAATTGGCAAAAGAAATCGAAGCGAAGAAAACACTGTTAGAAAACTCAGTTTCTAAAATTGCTGAATTGCAAACACGACCTTACATATCTGTGAGTGAAGCGGAAATGCTTTTTGGAATTTCAAAAAATACGATTCATAGATTAATTAAAAGTAAAAAAATACCTGCCATCAATTTGGGAGAGCGACTCACTCGTGTAAGCAAAATTGATATAGAACAAATGTTTACAGCAGTTGAAATGCCGGATAAGTCAAAGGAAATTCCTGAGAAACCCAATTTTGAAGTTGGTAATTGTTATACAATTTCCGAGATTAGTTCAAAATTCTACGCTGATCCAGGAACTGTAACAAACCTGATTAAAAGAAACAAAATTCCGACAAAGAAAGTTGGAAGTTTCGTGTATGTTCCTAAAAATTTAATTGATAAAATTTTTGACGGAAAATGAAAGAGTTATTAAAAACCAAAGTTACCGTACGATTGCGAAAATCCGAATTCCGAAAAGAATGGTTTATTTATTTGGAAAGTTATCCTGTGATGATTCAAGGTAAAGATAAAGTTCAAAGAATCCGGGAATATTTGAACAGAAGCGTCACAACCGTAGACTTTGATAAGAAAAGACCTGCAAGAACAACCCAAGAATCCGTTTCATATAAACCTAAAAGAGATGACAATGGTATTATCGTTTGCAAAAGCGAAAATGATCGGGAAACAATGTTCTATGCAGATTCTATGCGTAAATTACGTCAGAGAGAATATGACAATATTGAACTTTACAGCGAACTCGACAAAATTCAAGTAGAACAAAAAGAAAAATCGCAGGAGAATTTTGTGCGATATTTTGATTTGCTGGTTAATAAAAGACATAAAAACAATTCCGAATCTATTCAAATAAATTGGTATCGTTCGATAGAATTTCTAAAAGATTTTGGAGGCGAAAAAATTATGTTTTCGCAGATCAATACAAAATTCTGTGAACACTTTAAATCATATTTGTTGACTGCAAAAAGTGGCAGCAATAAGGAAGAGATTATTTCTCAAAATACGGCTTCAACTTATTTTTCTGTATTCAAAGCTGCATTAAAACAAGCTTTTATTGATGGATATTTTACGACTGATATTTCTGCTAAAATTAAAGCGATTCCGCACGAGGAATCAAGACGAGAATATTTAACACTTGATGAACTTAACACTTTAGTTGAAACGCCGTGCGAACTTGAAGTTCTTAAACGAGCAGCACTTTTTTCAGCTTTAACAGGTCTACGTCATTCCGATATTCAGAAACTGACGTGGAACGAAATAAGTATTGAAAACGATCAGGCAAAAATAAATTTTACTCAAAAAAAGACAAAAGGTGTAGAATATATGCCGATGTCTAAACAAGCATTACAACTTTGTGGTGAAGTAGGTCTTCCAAATGATTTGATTTTTAAAAATCTGACTAATCCGGCTTGGATTTCCCGACCACTTAAGAAATGGATTGAAAGTGCAGGAATTAACAAAAAAATAACTTTCCATAATTTTAGACACACTTTTGCAACGCTTCAACTTTCGAGTGGAACTGATATTTATACAGTGAGTAAAATGCTTGGTCATACGAATGTAAAAACTACGCAGGTTTACGCAAAGGTTGTTGATGAAAAGAAAAATAAAGCTTCGACCGCTATTCAACTAAAAAACTTATAAAATGCACTTGAAATATTTCGAATATATTGTCATCTACCTTTCCGTTCTATTAGTATGTGTGATAGGGGGAGCGTTAGCGAGAATTTCTTTTCTTGGACAAGGTGGTGACGAATATACCGCAAATATTGTATTTTGGTCAATCACGGCATTAAGTATATTATTTTATGCACTTATTATTTTATTTCTCGATGGGATAATTGTTTTATTCAGAAAGGTTTTTCCTAAAAAAGGCAGTTCCGAAATTTCTACTGGAGATTTTATTCCATCTAAAAATCCTGAGAATGTAAGGGAGAAGCAAAAACAAATAACTGGTGAAAATTCAGCAATCTATTTAGTCGAAAATTCGGAGGAAAACATTGTGAATCAAACTACAGAATCCGTAAATCTAGAATCTATAAGAAAAACTCAACTCCTGCAAAAGCAACAGAATGAAAGTTTAAAACTACAAATTGCTCTGGATTACACTCGGAATCAATTTGCATTATATGTAACAGATGAAGATCTTGATGCACTCTGTAATGCCGTAAGTTTATACTCAAAAAAAGAAGGGATTTCTAACGATATTTCTGTCCAAACCAAAGGGCTAACTAATCTAGACCTTTATCATTTCGGTTGGAATATTTGGAATTATTTTAGACCAATAAAACAGGAAGAAATTTCAAAATTATTAAAAACTGTATTTGTTTCGCTTGATGATATTGATTTAGATAGTATCAAGTCACATTTGAAAGATGAACCTCAAAAAGGCAATATCAAAATTCAAGAAGACTTGACAGACTACCAAAAAACATAAAAAATCACAAAATGAAGTGTATGTTTAGTGATTCCTCTGTGATTGCGTGTTTATAGCGATCACAGAGTAATCACTTTTTTTCTTTGCACCATAACAATCAAAAACAATAGTTATGGATAGCAATGATATTTCATTTGAAAATCTGCCAAGAGCAGTCGCACATCTGGTTAGCGAAATAGCCGAAATTAAATTTCTGGTAGAAAGAAAAGAACCTCCGATAATTCCCGTAAAAAGAATTCCGATTGATATTGTAGAAGCTTGCCAAATTATAGGTAAGGCAAAACCTACTGTTTATACTCTAGTGCGGAAAAGATTGATTCCTTGTTACAAAAATGGCAAGAAACTCTATTTTTTTGAAGATGAATTATTGGATTGGATTTCGAAAGGCAAGAAAAAAACCTTACAGGAAATCCAATCTGAAGCGGAAGCAAGTTTCAGAAAAAATTCAAGAAAGGCAAATGTGGATTCTAACCAAAATCTACAAAGATGAGCCAAAAAATTCCCTACATCCGAGTTGGAACCACCTATTATAAGGTAATAGAAAAGCCATTAATTTCGGGCGATAAAACTTCTGTTTTGGTTCGCTGGAATCGAGAAACAATCGTGAGCGATCACGGAAAAACGTACGTTTCTATTGTTCCGAAATTTGACGGTTTCTGTTGTATTCCGGAGCATCTAAATTATCAACAAATCGTTCAAGGTTTCTATAATATTTACAATGAAATCCCATTTCATCCTTCATCTGAAACGGAAGATTTGAAATCTAAAATTCCATTTTCCTTAAATTTCGTAGCGCACATTTTTGGAGAACAATTTGAAATGGGTTTGGATTATTTGAAAATTCTCCTGCAATTTCCAACACAAATTCTACCGATTTTATGTCTGGTGTCCAAAGAACGCGCTACTGGAAAATCAACATTTATCAAATGGCTGAGGGAGATTTTCGGATTGAATATGACTTATATCAAAGGCGATTCATTCGGAAGTCAATTCAATTCCGATTGGGCAGCAATGTTGTTGGTAGCAATCGATGAAGTTTTCTTTGATAAAAAAGAAATTACAGAAAGATTGAAATATCTATCAACAACTAATAAAGATAAACTAGAAGCCAAAGGAAAAGACAGAGAAGAAATCGATTTTTTCGCCAAGTTTATTCTTTGTTCCAATAATGAGGAGAATTTTATTCAAATTGATGAAAACGAAATTCGATTTTGGATTCTCAAAATCAATCCGATCAAAACCGAAAACACT
The DNA here is from genome assembly GCF_036780765.1 of Epilithonimonas sp. GTDB lineage: Bacteria > Bacteroidota > Bacteroidia > Flavobacteriales > Weeksellaceae > Epilithonimonas. The sequence continues at coordinate 44,182 of NZ_DAIQCG010000009.1, read as the reverse complement.
GAATTTTTGAATAACCTCATTTCCGAAATCCCCAACTTTCTTCGGTTTTTAATCGAAAGACCATTTTCAACGGAGAAGAAAACAAGAATGTGGTTTTCAGCCGATGAGATCAGAACGAAAGCACTTCAAAAATTAGTTTTCAAAAACAACAATAAACTCGAATCTAAAATAATAGAATTGCTTTATGAGTTTTTTGAAACCAATGACGATGAAGAAATTAATGTCGTTCCGCAAGACTTGCTGAATATGATAATCAGAATGTTTAGACTTACTTATTGGACGAGAAATGATATCCGAACTCTATTAAAGGAAACTTGGAAATTAAATCCACAAAATAATGGTTTGACTTACATCAGATATGACCTTGATTTGTCAGGAATTTTCTATCAAAACAATTCAGTTGGTCGCTATTTCACCATAAAAAAGGATTTTATTCTTAATAAACGTGTTGAAATGTTGAATTGATTGATAATGAATAGAAAATCAAACACTTTAAACTCAACAAAATCCTCAACAAACTTTTAAACTCAACTTTTTGTTGAATGTTTGTTGAGCAGAAAAACTCTAGTTTGTTGAATTGTTGAGCTTTTGTTGAGGATTTAAGATATTATCAATCAATACGTTAATATATTTTCTCAACAATTCAACAAAAAATTTCTCACTCAAAACACGGAAAATTTACAGCTATGAACTGCAAACAATTTAACAGCATATCGTTGGAAGAAGTCCTCCTTTCTCTCGGACACCTTCCAACGAAACAAAATGAAAAAGAAGCTTGGTATCTCAACCCCTTTGCCAGCGAATCCCAAGCCTCTTTTAAAATAAATAAAAGTCTAAACAAGTGGTACTTATTTTCAGAGGGAATCGGTGGAAATAACGTTGACCTATTGAAAAAATATCTGAATAAGACTACTAGTGAAGTTTTAATTTGGGCAGAAGATCAGAGCTTTTCTTCTTTTCAAAATCAAAATATTCCTGATCAGAAGTTCGAAAACCCAGATAAAAATTATAAGATACTTGAAGTGAAAGAAATCCAGCATCCTGCACTTTTGGAATATTTAAGAGAAAGAAAAGTTGGAAATCAAACTCAGTTCTTACACGAAATTCATTACCGAATGAATGATAAAAACTATTTCGGAATTGGTTTTAAGAACGATTCTGGCGGTTATGAAATCCGCAATAAATACTCCAAAATTTGTTTGGGTAAAAAAGATGTTTCCACTATAAAAAGCGGATCAGAATCGCTTCGGGTTTTCGAGGGTTTTTTCGATTTTCTTTCATTTAAAAATGTAGAGAATTTTTTGGAAAAAGAACCAACCGATTATATCATTTTGAATTCCGTTTCGATGATTTCAAACATTAAAAAATCACTCGATAATTATGAAAATATTGAGCTTTATTTTGATAATGATGAAGCAGGAAATCGTGCCGTTGAAATGATTAAAAATGAAAACAAAAACGCAGAAGATTGTCGGGTTTTATATTCAGATTTTAAAGATTTAAATGATTGGATGATTCACAAAAATCCATCACCTGAAAGGCAAGTGAAGCAAAGACGAAGGTGAGTAAAATAAATACAGGTAAAATATGGTGGTATGTTAGTGCAAAAAGTACCCAAAGTTTACAATAAGCGTGGTCGCTGATCGTAAAATTGGGATTTTTGATTTCTTCCTATCGTCAGAAATGTTTTTAAATACACAAAATTTAATGAAATGGAAAACGACTTTTTACAAGAATTTATAAACCAAGCCACCAAAGAAAATGAAGCCAAAATTGCTCAGGAAAAAAGGAAAAAACATTTTCAAGAATTGGGCAGAAAAGGTGGTTTAAAAACTAAAGAAAACAAAAAACTGGATAAAGTAATTTCGATAAGAATGACCAATTCTGAATATGAATTATTGATTCAAAAACAAGAGAAATATCCGCTCAAATTATCGACCTATATCCGAAATGTTTTATTCGAAAAAGAATTAAAAATCAATGAATTTAAAACTGATGAAATCTTGCTTCAGTTTGGAAACAATTTCAAAAAAATAACCAATCTTTTGCGAAATCGAGAATGGAATGTTTTTGAAAATAAGAAAGAAATTTTAGTGAAAATTGAAACGACGGTTGATTTGATTCATCAATATTTATACTCAAAAATTCAGAAAAATGAATAATTCTGCAACCACAAGAACCATCACAAAAATTGCTTTAGAATATAATGGAAACGACAAAGGAACTGCAGAAACAGTGGCTTCAAATTGTCTTTTAAGTTCGACGGTTGAAGGTCAGTTTTTGGAAATGAAAACCGTTGTAGACCGAAACACGAATGTGAAAAAATGGGCTTTAACTGGCTATATTTCCCAACCCGACGAGCTTGGCAGAAAGTTGACGGATGAAGAATTTACAGAAATCGCTACCAAAGCTTTAGAAAAAATTGGAGTGAGCGATAAGAATCAATTTCGATTGGATATTCATAACAGTACGAAACAAAAACACATTCATTTTATCGTCAATAGGATTGATATTTCGGGAAAATGTACGGTAAAATCACACGATGTAGGAAGAAGATTTGGAGAAGCAGTTCGGGAAGTTTGTAAAGAAAAAGGGTTGTTGACCGATGTGGAAATTGGAATTCAGAAAAAAGCAGAAATGCTGAAAAATTTAAAAGAAAGCCTAAAAACAGCGAAAAATTTTGATGAACTTATTTTTAAAATGAAAGAAAGAGGTTTTGAAATTCAATTATCCAAGAATGTGAAAGACGGCGTTTCGGGAATGCGAGTCGTGATGGAGAAAGATAAAAACCCCAATACAGACAGAATTTATAAAGCAGGCTACAAACTTTCTGAAATTACCAACAAGTTAAAAATTGCAGAAATCAAAGTAATTCTCAATGAAAATAAAGAGAGAAAATTGGATGATGAAACTGTTTTTTCTGAAAATTCAAACCAAGAAAACAATGGAAATATACAAAAAAACAACTCCGTAATCAGCGAAGTTGGAAAAGCAATTGAGCAGTTTTTAAAACCAACGTACACCTCCAATTCGGATGATGAATTGTTAAAGAAAAAGAAGTGGAAATCGAGATAATAATTAAAAAAATAAATCAAAAAAAATGGAAAATCAAAAACAAAACGACGGAACGAAAAGCAACGGAATGGAATTGCTGGAAAACGTGATAAAATCTAACGAGAAAAATATTGCTTCAAACGAAGCAAATATCGAACAATTTGTAAAAGTTGAATTTGTTGTGGAAGACTTTATCAATTCGTCAAAACATATCCAGACTGGTTTGCGTGATGTAAGTGCAAAGTATGATGATGTCGAGAAATTGTATGAATTGGAGCAAGTGAAAAGAACTGAATTTCTTGCCAATATTCCCACCAAAATAGAAACAGTTCTTTCGCAAGAAACCATTGATTTTTATGATAATTTTGAAAACAAAGTTAAAAGACTAGAAAAATTTATCTGGAGTGGAATTGGAGTTGCTGTTTTTTCGGTTTTATTGCTGATAATTTCCATCAATTTCGCTACTAAATGGTATAAAGAAAGCATCAAAGCAAAAAGTGAACTGCGCCAAGATATTTTAAAAGAAATTGCTGGTGAAGGGAAAAAAATCTATGAAGAAAAGGAGATAAAAATATTGAGTGAAAATACTGAAATTATGCAGCTTTGGATTAAGAATAATCCTAAAAAAGGGGAAGATTTTTTGAGATTTAAGGATGGGTTTGAAGCGAGTTTGAAATCAAAATAATCATTCTTTATTTTTTAAATGTTCGTTATTTCATTCAAAATAAATATATTTGTATGAAATAACAATCATTTATAGAATGAAACAACAAATAATCCTTCCCAAATTCAATCAATTATTAGAACAAATGGGAGAAAACATAAAACTCGCGAGGAAGCGAAGAAAACTCACTGCAGTACAAGTTGCGGAAAGAGCTGGAATTGCTCGTTCAACATTATATTTGATTGAAAAAGGCGATTCTAGTGTTTCGATGGGTGCATATTTTAATGTCTTAAGAGTTTTAGGATTGCAAAATGATTTCCTAAAATTAGCTGCAGATGACGAGTTCGGTAGAAAATTACAGGATTTGGAATTGCTGAAATAAACGGCTAATATTATGAAACAAGGAAAATTTGACATCTACGTTTTTGCACATTGGAAAGGAATGCTAGAACCAAAAATGATGGGAATTCTTTCCGCACATTACGGAAAAGGAAAAAAAGCGTTTGGTTTTGAATACGATAAAAATTGGATTAAAACGGAATCACAAAGATTAATTGATCCAGATATTCAGTTTTTTTCGGGTGCGCAATTTCCTAATAATAAAGAAAATTTTGGCGTTTTTTTAGACAGTATGCCCGATACTTGGGGACGAACTTTAATGAAAAGAAAAGCCGCACAACAAGCCAGAGAAAACGCTGAAAAGCAGCAAACACTTTATGATATTAATTATCTTTTGGGCGTTTACGACAAAACCAGAATGGGCGCTTTGAGGTTCAAAACTTCTTTTGATGGCGAGTTTCTTGATGATGATCACGAACATTCTACACCGCCTTGGTCGTCTATTCGAGAGCTTCAAGCCGCTGCGAAAAATTTGGAAGATGATGAGAATGTCGATGTCAAAAAATGGTTGGCGATTCTTATGGCTCCAGGTTCTTCGTTGGGTGGAGCAAGACCAAAAGCCAATATTGTAGATGAAAACGGAGATTTGTGGATTGCAAAATTTCCTTCTAAAAATGATACCATCGACAAAGGAGCTTGGGAATTTTTAGCGTACCAATTAGCGTTGAAAAGTGGTATAGAAATGACTGAATGTAAAATTGAAAAAATCACAGGAAAATACCATACTTTTTTCACGAAAAGATTCGATAGAGAAGGCGAGAGTAGGATTCACTTTGCTTCAGCAATGACGATGACGGGAAATAGTGAAGAAAATTTGAGATTTCACACTGCAAGTTATCTCGATATAGCCGAATTTGTAATGAATAATGGCGCAAATGTCAACGAAAATCTTCATCAACTATGGCGAAGAATTGTTTTCAACATTTGTATTTCCAATACTGACGACCATCTTCGGAATCACGGTTTTATTTTAACCGAAAACGGCTGGATTTTATCTCCGGCTTATGATTTAAATCCTTCTGTTGAGAAAGATGGATTGTCTTTAAATATTGATATGGACGATAATTCTTTGGATCTCAAATTAGCCAAAAGTGTAGGTATTTATTTCCGATTAAATGATTCTGAAATGGATGCTATCATTGTCAAAATTCAAGATGCAGTCAGTAACTGGAAAGATATTGCAACTGAAATCGGGATTTCGAGAGGAGAGCAGGAATTGATGGTAGGAGCTTTTCGATTTTAGTTCTTTTACGGTTTTCCTTTAGTTTCCTTTATTTGATTTTGTTATATTTACAGAAACCTAAGATTTACTATGAAATTCAACGAAGACTCACGAGTTAAAATACCAGCTTTATTGCATTTGGCAAGACTAGGCTATACTTATATCTCAAGGTCAAAGCAATTTCGGTTGGAAGAAAACAATATATTTTCTGATATTTTTAAAGGAAGCATTTCAAATATAAATCCGGAACTTTCTTCGGGAGAGGTAACTAAACTTTTAGAAGATGTCAGTTTTAAATTAAAAAATGACGATTTAGGCAGAGACTTTTTTAAGCAATTGACTAATACTTCAGGAATAAAACTTATTGATTTTGATGATTTCGAGAATAATTCTTTTCATATTACTACAGAATTGACTAATAAAAATGGAGAAGAAGAATTTCGTCCGGATATTACTGTTTTAATTAATGGAATGCCGTTGGTTTTTATTGAAGTTAAAAAACCTAATAATAAACAAGGCGTAATTGATGAAAGAAATCGTATCAACAGACGCTTTACCAATGCAGCTTTTAAAACATTTACGAACATTACGCAATTAATGATTTTTTCCAATAATATGGAATATGAAGATGGCGTTATTGACCCTGTTTATGGCGCTTTTTATGCTACTTCAGCCAATGGAAATTTACATTTCAATTATTTTAGAGAAGAAGAAAATCTTAATCTTACCCATTTATTAAAACCTGAGAATGAGGATTTAGAAAACTCAATTTTAAGAGATAATAATATTGTTGCAATTAAAAATACAGATGAATTTCTAACGAATAAAGATTACAACAAACCGACCAATAGAATTTTAACCTCACTTCTTTCTAAAGATAGATTGGCTTTTATTTTACAATTTGGTTTGGCTTATGTGGAAGAAGAAATTGATGGTGTGAATGTGATTCAGAAACACATTATGCGTTATCCCCAGATATTTGCGACTAAGGCAATTAAAGCAAGTTTAGATAAATCTATTAAAAAAGGAATTATTTGGCATACGCAAGGAAGTGGTAAAACGGCTTTAGCATATTACAATGTGAAATTTCTGACCGATTATTATCAAAAGAAAAATATTATACCTAAGTTTTATTTTGTGGTCGACAGATTAGATTTAGCCAATCAGGCAGCTTCTGAATTTGGAATGAGAGGATTAATTGTAAAAAGAGTCAACTCCAGAATTGAATTTTTAAAAGATATAAAAACCATCAGTGCATTACAAAATAGCACAGGCGAACCAGAGATTTCTGTAATTAATATCCAGAAATTCACGGAAGAAAGTACTGTTGAAAAAGTGTTGGATTACGACCTTAATATCCAACGAATCTATTTTATTGATGAAGCACACCGAAGTTATAATCCGAAAGGAAATTACCTTATCAATCTTTTAAAATCAGATGAAAATGCTATAAAAATTGCTTTAACAGGAACTCCACTTTTGAAAGAGGTTGCCAAAGATTACGATTCTAAAGCAATTTTCGGCGATTACATTCATAAATATTATTACAACAAATCTATTGCAGATGGTTATACTTTGCGATTGATACGAGAAGGTATCAATACGCAGTATAAGTTACAGATGCAGGATATTATGGATGAGATTTTGAAAAAAGGAACGATTAGCAAAAGTGATATTTTTGCACATCCAAAATTTGCAGAACCAATGTTAGAATATATTCTGACAGATTTAAAAGCATTCAGAAAAACCCACCAAGATGATTCGCTAGGAGCAATGGTGGTTTGCGATAGTTCTGATCAGGCAAAAGCACTCTTTGCAGAATTTGAAAAAATATACGGAACACAAACTCAAGATTATCTGAGTGTAGCAGAAGAAAAAGCGAAATATGGCAACAATGATTCTTTGAAAGCCTCGTTGATTCTGCACGACATCAATGATAAAGAGTATAGGAAAAAAGATGTAAAGTCTTTTAAGGCAGGAGATATTGATATTCTTTTTGTTTACAATATGCTGTTAACTGGTTTTGATGCGAAAAGATTAAAGAAATTATATTTGGCGAGAGTAGTCAAGCATCAAAATTTACTGCAAACTCTGACTCGTGTCAATCGACCTTATAAAAACTATAAATTCGGATATGTAGTCGATTTTGCGGATATTTCTAAAGAATTCAAAATTACCAACGATAATTATTTTCAGGAATTACAAAGTGAGTTGGGAGATGAAATGCAGAATTACAGCAATCTCTTTAAAACACGGGAAGAAATACAAGAAGACAAATCAAGAATAAAAGAATTTCTTTTTCAATACGATACCAGGAATGCTGAGAATTTTTCTGACCAAATCATTCAGATTTCAGATAAAAAAAGATTACAGGATATTATTAATATTCTCAGTTCTGCAAAAGAATTAAGAAACATCATTCGGTTACAAGGTGATGATGATTTATTAAACGGAATAGATTTCTTTAAATTAAATCAACTTCTGAAAGTTGTACAAGACAGGTTGGCAAGTATTAATTTTGTAGAAAACCTTGACAATGAAGACGAGAACAATAATCTGCTGAATGTGGCTCTGGAAGACATCTATTTTCAGTTTGTAAAAGTTTCGGAAGAAGAAATGATCATCGCAGATCAGCTTCGAAATGACCTTCGAAAAACCCGAGAAGAATTACAGAGAAATATTGACCAGAAAGATCCTGAATTTATAACATTAAGAGAAGAACTAGAAAGGATTTTTAAAAATAAAAACCTAGACGAAGTTTCACAAGAAGATATGAGAAGCAATATTACGTTGCTAAAATCTGTTTATGCTCGAGTAAATGAGCTTAATAATAAAAACTCCAATATCAATTCAAAATATAACAACGACGACAAATTTACCAGAATCCACAAAAGAATAATGGAAAAAGGAAGTATTTCTGCTCAGGAAACCCAAATCCACGAAGCATTGATGGATACCAAAATAATGGTTGATCTTCTCGTTCTAAGCAATACCAATATCCTGAAAGATGGGAATGATTATTTTAGTGATGAAGTATTGAGCATCATTATACAAAAATTTATAGACAACAAAAAAATGAAACTTGACTTCGAAACGACCCAAAATATTAACCAGTTGGTTGTAAACGAATACAGACAACAATCTTATATCAACTAATGACAGATTTAGAATTTATATCGAACACAAAAAAACTTATTGATGACCTTAAAAGTGTTTGTGCCAATTATGGTTTAGGAAACGACGGAAACGAATTTAAAATTATTTCACAAACATTCCTTTATAAATATATGAACGATAAGTTCAGTTATGAAGCAAAGAAAATTAATGAATCCCTAGCTGAAGCCAAAGATTTTCAGAAAGCATACGAAACACTGTCAGACGAGGAAAGAAAATTTTTAATCGCGCGAATCGGGAACAAAGCTCCTAAGCTTCAACCTGAACATTTGATTTCTTATCTTTTCAACAACTCTACCAAAGCTAACTTTGCAGAAACTTATTTTGATGGAACATTGCGGAATATCAGTCTTGATAATTCCAATCTATATTCGATTAAAACCGCAAGTGGTGTAAAAGATAAGATGTTTGATGATCTCAGCCAATTCATTACAGATTCTTCCCAAAGAGATGCTTTTGCAAGAGCGTTGGTTAATAAATTAGTGAATTTCAGTTTTGAGAAAATGTTCCAAGAAAAATATGATTTCTTTGCGACCATTTTCGAATATTTGATCAAAGATTACAACAGCGACAGTGGCGGAAAATATGCCGAATATTATACACCTCACGCAGTTGCCAGAATTATGGCAGCTATTTTGGTAAAAGATGCTGTAACAAATGTGAAAGTGTATGACCCGAGTGCGGGTTCTGGAACACTTTTGATGAATATTGCTCACGCAATTGGAGAAAAAAACTGTTCGATTTATTCCGAAGATATTTCTCAAAAGTCGAGTAATATGTTGAGGTTGAATTTGATTCTTAACAATCTTTCGCATTCTATCCCAAATATTATTAAAGGAAATACGATTTCTGAACCTTCCTATTTAAAAGAAAAGTTTGATTACATTGTTTCCAATCCGCCTTTCAAATTAGATTTTTCAGATTTTAGAAACGATTTGGATAAGGATAGTTTCAAGGAAAGATTTTTTGCAGGAATTCCCAATGTTCCGAAAGCAAAAAAAGATTCGATGTCGATTTATTTGCTTTTCATTCAGCATATTATGCACAGCTTAAGTGCGACTGGGAAAGCCGCGATTGTTGTTCCTACCGGATTTATTACGGCGCAAAGCGGAATCGAAAAGAATATACGGGAAGCGTTAATCAATCGAGGTTGGTTGCGAGGTGTGGTAAGTATGCCAAGTAATATTTTTGCAAGTACCGGAACCAACGTGTCTGTAATTTTCATTGACAAAGAAGCCGACAATGAACATATAGTTTTGGTAGATTCTTCTAAATTGGGAAAAACGATAAAAGAAGGAAAAAACCAAAGAACAGTTTTAACAAGAGAAGAGGAGGAGCGAATCATCAACGCAATGAATCAAAAGCTGCAGGAAGAAGATTTCTCGGTGGTTATCTCCGCAGAACAAATTAAAGAAAAGAATTACAGTTTTAGTGCAGGACAATATTTTGAAGTAAAAATTGAGTATGTGGAAATCACTGCAGAAGAATTTCAAAATAAGATGACTGCTTTTGAAAACAATTTGACAGCAATGTTTGCAGAAAGTGCAGAGCTGGAGAAGAAGATACAGGAAAATTTGAAAAAGTTGAGGTATGAAAATTAGTAGGGAATATTTTGAGTTAGAAAATCTTGTAGATATAATAATTGATAATAGAGGAAAAACGGTACCAACTTCATCTTCTGGTATTCCGCTAATTGCAACAAATTGTATTAAACAATCGAGTATATATCCAACTTTTGAAAATATTCGTTACATCACTAAGGAGATTTATGATAATTGGTTTAGGGCTCATTTAAAACCTAATGACATACTATTTGTAAATAAAGGGACACCAGGAAGAACTTGCATAGTTCCCGATCCTGTAACTTTTGTTGCGGCACAGGATATGGTTGGATTGAGATTTAAAAAAGAACTAAACCCCTATTATATGTTAGCGGTTTTGCGAAGTAAAGAAATTCAAAATACTGTCCAGAATAATTATGTAGGGATTGTAATTCCTCATTTTAGAAAACAAGAACTTCTGAAATTAAAACTGCCCGTTATTCAAAAATCAATTCAAGATTTTATCGGAAATTTATATTATGTTTTATCAAAAAAAATAGAGCTCAACAATCAAATAAATGATAATTTAGAGCAGATGGCAAAAACACTGTACGACTATTGGTTTGTACAGTTTGATTTTCCCGATGAAAACGGGAAGCCTTATAAATCAAGCGGTGGCAGGATGGTTTGGAATGAGGTTTTGAAGAGAGAAATTCCTGAAGGTTGGGAAGTTAATACTTTAGGAGATTTTATATTGAGAGATAAGAGCGGAGATTGGGGAAAAGAACAAATTGAGGGAAATTATACCACAAAAGTAGAATGTATTCGTGGCGCAGATATAAATGGAATTTTTCGTGGTGGAGAATTGAAAACACCAGTTCGGTTTATCCTTGAGAAAAATGAAAATAAGATTTTATTACCTTATGATTTAGTGATAGAAATTTCGGGAGGAAGTCCTACTCAATCTACAGGTAGATTGGCATATATCACAAAAGAGGTTATTGATAGATTTGAAAATCCTTTGATTTGTTCAAACTTTTGCAAAGCTGTCTCTTTAAATGAATTAGATAGTTTTTTCTACTTCATCTATTCTTGGAATAAAGCTTATGACAACTCTGTTTTATTTGGCTTTGAAGGTAAAACAAGTGGAATAAAAAACTTGCTCTTTGAAAGTTTGGTCTCCACTTATAAAATTGTTAAACCCTCCAAATTGATATTAGAAAATTTTCAAAATAAAGTGTCTTTATTTGAAAGTAAAAGACAAATTAATTTAAAACAAAACCAACAACTTAGCTCCTTACGTGACTGGCTTTTGCCTATGCTGATGAACGGACAGGTAAAAGTGTAGTGATTTTGTAAAATAAATTATCATTTAGCTTATCGTTCAATTCAATTTTATTGTCAATATCTTTCAAGATATTGGCAATTTTTTGTTGAACTGAATTTTCCTTAGAATAATTTACAATTACATTGAACAAACGTTGTTTATCAAATTCGCCTTGTCCTGTGCTTCCATCCATAAAAGTTTGGAGTTGTTTTTCAATAGAAAATAAGCTGTAATTCAAACACTTAGATTCAAAGTAATTCTCTGTTCTAACAACTAAAATATGTGAATCAGTAATGACCTTTTTTCCCGTAGGCAATTTATCTACAAATGCAACACGACCTGCAGTTCCTTGACCCGTAGAGTTGATCAAAATATCTCCAACTTTTAGATACTTTTCTTCATTATATTTTTTTTGATCATTAATATATTGAGCAAAAGAATAATCAATTTTATTATGTCTAATGCATTTTTGGTTCAAGACTATAATAGAACTATCTTCAACATAATTCGGAGTTACACCTTTTCCATAGTAAGTAAGAATGGAATCTACTTTTCTTGAGTTACTCATAATTAACTTATAAATTTTCGATGTGCAATTTTCACATTAGACTGATTTACCATCGCATAATGCAAGGTGGTGTCAATCTTTACGTGTCCTAATAATTTCTGTACTTGCTCAATCGGCATTCCTTTATCTATCGCCATTGTAGCCAATGTTCGTCTGAATTTATGCGGATGCACTTTATTGATTTGTGTTTTCAATCCAAGATTTCGTAACACATTTTCTACGCCACCAATCGAAAGTCTTTGATGCGGTTTTGATAGTGAGACAAAGAGCGCCTCATTTTCATCAGTTCGAGTTTTGAGATATTGCTTTAAATGAATTTTGGTTCGGGCATCAAAATAAACTTCACGTTCCTTATTTCCTTTTCCTGTTACAATACACGATCGCTCGTGGAAATCAATATCTTTTCGGTTGATTTTTACGAGCTCCCCAACTCTTATTCCTGTCGAGCAGAGAATTTCGATAAGGGTTAAATCCCTAATTTCCTTGCAATTATCTCTCAAAACTTCTATTTCTTCATCACTGAGAACTTCTTTGATAATCTTTCCTGTTTTAACTTTATGAATTCGTCTTACCGGACTTTTTAATATATAATCTTCATCTTCAAGAAATGAGAAAAAGCTTGAAAATATCCTCCGAATATTATCGATAGTAACCTTGCTGGAATTCTTCGTTTCTTGATAATCAGAAAGGTAAATTCGTAGATCGTTAGTGGAAATTTCGGTCACTTTTTTACTTAATTTTTTGAAAAGCGTATCTATTGTTGAAAAATAATATTTTAGAGATTTCTCCGAACATCCTTCTACTTTTTTGGAAGAAATAAATAGATTGAGAATCGATTCGTTGTTATCTATAAAGTGTTGATTTTCTTTGTTTTGATTGGTTATTTCTACATTATGAAAACTCTGGTGAATTACCTTTTCTAACATCGTCATCTGTTGAAAGTTTAAAGTGGCATTCATTGCATTCATAATCTCTAGTTTCACTAATTCCTTCATTGCTATGCTTTATTTAAAATTTAAAAATCCGCAAAGGAATGAAAAACAAAAATAGCTAAAGTTCATCTTTTACTAAACTAAATGATAATTTAGAGCGTATGGCAAAAACGCTGTACGACTATTGGTTTGTGCAGTTTGACTTTCCAGACGAAAACGGAAAGCCTTATAAATCAAGTGGTGGCAAGATGGTTTGGAATGAAATTTTGAAGAGGGAGATTCCGATAGATTGGGAATTTCAAACAATTGAGGAGCTAGGGACAATTACAGGAGGAAGTACACCTTCAAAAGCTATTGAAGATAATTTTTCTAAAAACGGTATTCCTTGGATAACACCTAAAGATTTGTCCCAAAACATCGGAAATAAATTTATTACAAGAGGTGAATTTGATGTCACTAAAAAAGGTTTAAAAGAGGCATCCTTAAATATTCTACCAGCAAACTCCGTTTTGATGTCATCAAGAGCTCCGATAGGATATTTAGCTATTAATAGATTTAATTGCGCTACAAATCAAGGATTTAAATCTATTGTTTGTAATAAAGAATATCCTTTTGAATATGTATTTTATGTACTTAAACATAATATGCTTTCAATTGAAGCCAATGCATCTGGTTCTACATTTAAAGAAATCTCTACAGCAGTTTTAAAAAGAATCAAAATTTTAAAGCCCCAAAAACGATTAGTTAATCAATTTAAAAATATTGCTTCAGTACTTTTTCAACAGCAAAATAACTTAGAGCAACAAAACCAACAACTTAGCTCTTTACGTGACTGGCTTTTACCTATGCTGATGAATGGACAGGTAAAAGTGGAATAATTTTGTAAAATAAATTATCATTTATCCGATTAAAATCAAGCCACTATGGATTCCCGTATTTTTTGTTAAATTCAAAAACGTATTTTTGTGGAACTTAATAATCTATGAAAAATATGGAGGAATCATTACGAAGCAAAGTTGCAGAAATGCTCACTTCAAATTGGGCTCAAGATATTATTAGATCAAATGAATTTTACTTTCAGAAAGCTACTGACGCTTTACAAGATTTTTTGGTATTTGAGGTAAATGCAGAAACTGAAAATTTTCTTCGTTTAAATAAAAAAAAATATTCTGAACTTAAATTACTTTTTGATGATACAGCAGAACTCTCAGAGTTTGGGAAGCTGTTGCTGACAATTGTGTCGTATTGTGATTCAAATGCACATAGAAAAAAGGAGTTGAATCAGTATGATGATAATAGAGTTTTAGCATTTGCATTTGTTAGAATGAATAATTGGGTTGAGCAATTAATCTCTTATAAGTTTGGAGAAGATATTCCTGATGGATCTGTTAAAAATGCGATTAACTATATGTTGAATCCTCTAGATAATTTCACAATGTTGAGTGAGAATCATAGACAACAAATTTCGGAGAATCTTTTTTTTAAAGCTTATAAAAACACTACGTTTAAAGACAGTTTTTTAGAATATTTTGACGAATTTAGAATTGATGTAAGCAATTTAAAAAATAAGACACATCTTATAACAAGAATTGCATACTTTTTAGAAAAAGAATGGAAGGAAAGTTTAGTTGGTATTATGGCATCAGATAGTACAGGTTGGCTTTCTAACCACCAAATGAAAGATTCATACGATGTGTTTTGGAATTCAAAAAGACCATCTGGAACTAATAAAACGTTGAAGTTGTTACGAGAATGCATTGATGAGAATGGACATTTTAAGCTATTCTACACGTCGTATTACAATGTTAATTATATTGCAGAAGTAATTGATTTTGTTGAAAATGAAAAAGAGTATGAGAAAGCGAATTGGAAGCAAAATTATACAAATCAGGAAAATTGTCCGAAATATGACCAACTGCAGGACGATAATAAAGTTGCAAAAATTACTTTCTTGATTGATAAGTTTTATAAAGTTGGTCCAATTCCAATTAATCAGTTTAAAATTTACAAATCATATTCCTATCCAACACAGGATAATTTAACTCCTATTCAGGAATATATTTCGAATGCCAGAATAAATGAGATACAGAAAATGGAAAATATAAATACCTTACTTCAATACAAAAAACAAATCATCCTCCAAGGTCCACCCGGAACAGGAAAAACCAGATTAGCAAAAAACATAGCATTAGGAATGTTGGGTCTTAATAATGTGAATGAATTACAAGACAACGAAGAATTCAAACTTATTCAATTCCACCCAAGTTACACCTATGAAGATTTTGTACGAGGAATTGTAGCGGAGTCTAAAGGAGATAAAATTGAATATAAAAATGTGAATAAAACTTTAGGCTTATTTGCAGAAGAAGCATTGAAAAATTATCGTATCAGCTCTCAAAACTCCATTGTAAATAATTTAGATATTTGGATTGATGAAAAATTTGAAGATTTTAAAAATGAAATAGAAAAAGATGTAGAAGAAAGCGAAATTAACTTATCTGGAAATATTAATTTGTTTAAAGTAGAGGTTGATAATTTTAGATATGGTAAAGATTGGGCTTCACCTTCTAGAATTAATTTTTCGGATTTCAAAATATTAATAAAAGCAGTTCTGGAAAATCAATTAGTGATTTCATTACAAAAGATTCCAAAAGAACTTTCTGTTCACGCACATTATCGTTATACTTATTACAATGCTTTACTGAAAAAATTCTTTGAAAATTACTCTTATAATGGGGAAACTTATTCAGAAACTCGGAAAAACTACGTCCTAATAATCGATGAAATCAACCGAGCTAATCTTTCATCTGTTTTAGGAGAGCTCATTTATGCTTTAGAATACCGTGGCGAAAACGTAGAATCTATGTACAAAGTTGGAAATTCAAACAAATTGATCCTCCCTCCAAATCTCTGTATTATCGGAACGATGAATACCGCAGACAGAAGTGTCGGTCATATCGATTATGCTATTAGAAGACGTTTTGCTTTCGTAGATGTATTACCAAAAAATTTAGAATCAGAATTAAATGATGATTTTAAAGATGATGTTTTTGCTAAAGTTGCTTCATTATTTATTGAAGATTATGATTCATCTATCGATTATTCAGATGATAATGTGGTGATGAAAAAGTCAGAATATATGACTGCAGATTTCGATCCTAAAGATGTTTGGTTAGGACATTCTTATTTTATTCAGCATTATGAAAAAAATGAGATTGGTGAAGATATTAAAGAAAAACCTGTTGATTTCACTTTTAGAATTAGGTATGAAATAAAACCTATACTAGAGGAGTATATAAAAGATGGCATTTTGAAAGAATCGGCAAGAAGTATAATTAATTCTCTTTAATCATACATTAGAATGCTAAGGATTTCAGAACATTTTGAATATTATAATAAAGACCATATTTCTATTTTTCAAAAAATTGAAAATTGGGAGCACTATTTTGATTTATCAACTTTAGAAGATAAAATAAATTTTGAAAATGATAAAGAAAAAAACTGTGTTTCCATTTCATTAAATAGAAATTCTGAGGAAAATCAATACTCCTGCAGTATTTCTTCGTCTTATTATATTGGTTTAGATTGTTTTCCAAATTTAGGAGCTAACATCTATATTGAGCCAAAGATTAATAATGAAGAAAAACAAGTAAATTATGTTCAAATGCTTTTGGAATCATTGAAAGAACCAGAAAACTTTGAACATTTAGATGGCTTGATCTCTACAAAATTCGATGAAGATTGGATTGAAATTGACAATCAATTACAACCACTTTTAACACCTTTTTTAATTGCCCAGTTTTTATCTGTTGTAAAAGATTTAGTAAAGAAGGGTTTGAAAAAATCATATTACGAAAAGGTTGAAAATTTAAACAATAAAGTTAAAGGAAAAGTATTGGTAGGACAACAAATCAAACAAAATATACTTAAAAATCGTTACACAAAAACAATTTGTAAATTTCAGGAATTTGGCTTTGACATTGAATTAAACCAATTTTTGAAATTTGTTTTATCTTGTGTTTCAATTCATTTGGAAGATTATTCGAACAATTCAGACATATATAAAAACTTAGTAGAAATTCAAAGATACTGCAATGGTGGTTTCCATCAGGTAAGCGACAATACTTTCAGTAAATTGGATTTTAAAGAGAGTAATCCGTTTTTTAAAAACTATAATCGTGCAATTCAATTAGGAAATCAAATTTTGGCGTTAAATGACTACAATATTTCTAAAAACTCCAACAAAGCAAAAACATTGCATCCGCCATTTTGGATAGATATGAGTAAGTTATTTGAATTGTTTGTATTTGGAAAACTTCGTGACAGATACTCTTTGGAAGGAGAAGTGCAATATCATAAAAAATTCAATAAACAAGAACCAGATTTTATTATAAATACAAATTCTGGAATAAAAGCTGTTGTAGATGCGAAGTACAAACCACGTTATTCAAACGGAAATCCCACGATGGAAGATGCACGACAATTGGCTGGCTATACCAGGTTAAATAGTGTTTACAGAGAATTGGGAATCGAGAATGATGACGTGATTTCTACATATTTCATTTATCCCGGAAACTTAAATTTCACAGAAAAAGATCAGCACACTCAAGAAGATTTCAAAGTAAAAGAAGAAACTGAAGAAATTCCCCTTTTCGAAAGTTCATTCAGAGTTTCTTCTTCATATAAAAAAATGTATTTACAAGAAATTAATTTACTTGTGAATTAAACTGTTCAGTTTAAAGTTACATTATTAAGTTTTCGAAATCTTTAGTTAAAGTCGATCGTTCAATAATGTTTTTTAAACGAAAATGACGAATGTCTCCTTTTCTTAATAAGCAATTCGCAATGATAAAAGTTTCTTCAATTTCATCTTCGTTTTCAAATGTGCTAGTAGAGCAATTGGTTATTATTCTTTGTGTAAATCTTCCTTTTCTGTCGGTATAGTTGATTTCATAAAACTTATCTTGCTCCCAAGATAATTTTTTTATATCATTAAAGACGCTCGACGAATAATCTGGAAATTTATTTTTAGCTAAATCTGTAATTTTAAACTTCGTTGATTCAAAATCGAAATCTTGTAAATAAGATGATTTCACTTTTTTTGAAAAATAGTCAGAATATACGATCCGTACTTTATGATTTAAAAGAATTATGTTGATGATTTCAACTAACGTATTATTAATTTGACTTTTAGGATGTCCTTCAAATGGAGTGATTTTTGGAATTTTAAATAATTTACTTCCACTCATACCCAATTGTATAATATCAATTTTTTCTTGATCAAAGATAACTTCCTCTACAATGTTAAAAGGGATAAAATCCTCGGAAAATGATTGTTTAGAAGGGTTAAACCATTTGCATTTTAATAAGAATTTGCAAGAATCCTTTTTCAACGTACCATCTTTTGGATCTCTTCTATCTTTTAAAAATTTAGAATTTTCAACAACGTCAATTACGGTCATTACTGGCGGTAAGAAATCCATATAGGACTCAGTACGAAATTTTTCTTTATCACCTTCTTCACTCCAACTGATTTTCTTTTTCCCCAATTCTGCATCAGCAGTATTTAAAATCACTTGTTTTCCTTTATATTCTTTTTTTACAGCAGTTAATTCGGTTGGAAATGTTTTTTTTCCCGCAATGTTCTCTTCTATATTCTCTTTTTCTGCATTAGTAATAGGAATTATTTCGTCAATATTAAACCAAAATTTTTCGTAATTACAATTTTTAGAGTTATAGAAAGTGCCCAAAACTTGTCCTAAAAGTTTTTCTTCATTCTCAGAATCTGGATTGAATTTATTTTGCTTTAATATTTCGGTAACTACCATAAGTGGTGGGGTCATTAAAGCATTTGCTCCAATTTTCGTCTTTTGATTTAAAGAATAAGGGTGGTTTTTTAAAGAAATAAGATCACCAATTTGAAAGTTACTCATAGTAGTTATTTAGTTTTTTATTTTCCTATATTTGATGTACTCGTAGGAAGTTGATTTTTTACATCTAGTCAGGACTACAGGACTTCGGTCTTACTGCTTTTGCAGGATAAAAGTTTGCAATGCGATATTCCCGTTACAAGGAGCATCACGCATTCAAGCCACAAGATAAGTAATTTAATTATTAGTTCCAAATTCATTAATTCTGTTATTAAATAGGGTTTAACTGGAGCAACATCAATTAGTTGCAGTACATCTTTACGAACATTACAATGACTCAGTTAATGGGTACTAGTCCACTCTTCGGAGGTATGTAAATTTAATAATCATTATTGCTAGAACTTTCTACGGGGTTTTTTATGACAAATGATACAGTCAAACCAAATTGGATGAAAACCAAGGGATATTTACATTTATCCCCGAGTTTACGCATCAATGAAAATTGGAAAAGTTATCAAAAGAAAATCCAAGATCCTTCTTTCATACAGAAATATGCTTTTTATCCTTTAATGCATTCGATCATTAAAGAAAGGAAATATAAAAAAGTAAATTCGGAAAAACATTTAAATGAAAAAGAGAGGACGCATAATTTCAAACTCAATGATTTCAAATTTGAAAAAACAGCAAAAAAAAGACCTCTTCATTATGCTACACATTTTGACGCTTTAATTTATGGATATTACGCCTCAATACTAAATGAATTGTATGAAACGGCATTAAAAAAAGATCTTGGACTCGACGATTGCGTTAATGCTTACAGGAAAATTATTTTAGACGAAACTGGAAAAGGAAAGAGTACGATTCATTTTGCTAAAGAAGTTTTTGATGAGATTAGAGATCGTAGCGATTGCCAAGAGGAAGTAGGGGTACTAACTTTTGATATAGAAAGTTTTTTTTCAAGCTTAGACCATCAGTTGTTAGAAAAAAAGTGGAGCGATCTATTAGGTGAGGAAGAATTACCTCCAGATCACAAAAACGTTTTCAAATCTTGTACAAATTTCAGTTATGTATTAAGAGATGATTTGCGAATTAGAATACAAAAAAGTGGTAAACAATCTGGTTTTGATGAAAAAAAATTAGCAAAAATAAGAAGAGAAAAAGGTTTTAAAAGTTTCTTTGAGTCAAATGCAGATTTTCGAAATACTATAAAACAGGGAAAATTAAGAATTTATAAAAACTCATTTTATAATAAAGAAAAAATTCAAGTAGGTATTCCTCAAGGATTGCCCATAAGTGCAGTTCTTGCAAATTTATATTTGTTGGATTTTGATAAAAATATTCTTAACAAAGTTGTAAAGGATAAAGGGGGATTTTATAGAAGATATTCTGATGATATTATCATAGTAGCAAATGTAGATGATCTAGAAGAAATAAAAAATTATGTTGAAAATCTTATTAAACAAAGCAATCTAAAAATAAGTTCTTCAAAAACCGAATCTTTCGTTTTTAGAAAATCAATATACAATCAAGAACAAAATAGTAGACTAACTTCCTTTAAGCAAGTTGAAGGTAATGAAAGGAAAGACGCGCCTTTAATATACCTTGGATTTGAATTTCGAGGATACAATACCTGTATAAAATCAACAAATATTGCTAAATTTTATAGAAGACTAATTTCTATCGTTCGACGAAGATCTAATCGAGCAATAAGAAACAAAAATCCAAATATTCCAAAAGCGGTGTTTAAAAATCAAATTAAAAAATTATACAAAAAACCGTTACGAGATTTAGATGGGGAAAATAGAGAAATTAAACAGACTTTTCGGAATAGAACATTTCTTGTAGAAAATGAAAGAAATGAGTTTTCAATGATCGTTAAACCATTTGTAAATAAAAATAAATCAAACTATTTTAGCTATATTAAAAGGTGTGAAAAAATTTTCGATAGTAAAATTTTTTCTAAACAGCTTCGGAAAAAAGAACATTTGCTAAACACCGCTATTGCAAAGCATTTGAATAAATAAGGCTTGTTTTGAATAATCAAACTGCAGGAATTTGTCAAAAGACGAGGTGTTGCGCTAATGTATTATGATTAAAGATTTATAAACCATATTTTGTCACAAATATTTACTAAATTTGTGACTATAATTATTTATATAAACCGTGCAAACAACTCATAATCATATAGAAACTAAGATTAAGAAATCTTCTAAGGGAAAAATATTTTTCGCAGAAGACTTTCTGAGATTTGGCTCTGCTGAGAATATTCGGCAGGTTCTGCGTCGGTTGGAAGAACAGGGAGTTTTGGTTCGGTTGGCTCACGGAATTTATTTGGTTCCGAAGAAAGATGAGCTTTTAGGAACGGTCTATCCAAGCATCGAGGAAATTGCAAAGGAAATTGCGAAAAGAGATAAAGCCAGAATTGCACCTACGGGAGCGATGGCAATGTATTTGTTGGGGCTTTCTACCCAAATTCCGCTACACGCGGTTTACCTTACAGATGGTGCGCAAAGAGAAATTAAAATAAGAAAAAGCATCATTAAATTTAAGAAAACTGCCCCTAGAAATTTAGCGGTTAAGGATGAATTGCTTCAGCTCATCATTCAAACATATAAAATAACCGGCGAGAAAAATATTTCAGAAGATTTTGAGGAAAAACTTACAGTCTATATTAAGAAAATAGACGAAAAAGTATTAATGTCTCAATTGAAATATGCACCAGTTTGGATTCAAAAAAGAATAAAAAACAGATACCTTTCATAAAAATGTGGCATCAGCAGCTTACTAAAGAACAAAGAATTGAAACCTTAAACCAACTCGCTCTATCAACAGGTTATGCGCCTTTTGCGATAGAGAAAGATTGGTGGGTTTGTATGGTGTTACGCGCTGTTTTTCAATCAAAATATAAAGACCAAATTATCTTCAAGGGTGGAACTTCTTTAAGCAAAGCTTATCAAATTATCGAACGGTTTTCGGAGGATGTCGATTTAATTATTGATAAAAATTTATTAGGATTTGCAGAAGATCCAGAAACCAAAACGCAAATGAAGAAACTTCGAAAGACCGCAGGAAAATTTGTAATCTCCGAATTTAGAGAAGAATTGGTTAAACAATTGGAGAAGTTAGAGATTTCTGAGAATGAATACGAAATTAAATATTCTGAAATTATTGACGATCTTAGCGATCCAAATCACTTAGAATTAGTCTATAACAGTGTGATTCCACAAGAAAGTTACGTGCAGCAAAAAGTTCTTATTGAAATGGGAGCAAGAGCAATGACAGAACCTTCGGAGAAAAAAATGGTAGAATCATTTATAGAAAACCATTATAAAGATGCCCCTTTTTCATTGCCACAATTTGAAGTTTTGGTAACTGTTCCTACAAAAACATTTTTAGAGAAAATACTTCTAATTCACGAAGAATTTTCAAAACCAATAGAAAGAATTAGAAGCGAGAGAATGAGTCGTCATTTGTTTGATTTGCACCAACTTTATCATACAGAATACGGAAAACGTGCACTAATTGATGATAGCCTTTTTGAAAGAATTGTTGATTTTAGAAAAAGAATGAATAATTCTAAGTGGATCAACTACGACAATCATAAAAAGGGTCTTATCAATATCATTCCTCCTCAAGAAATAATGAATAAATGGGAAGAAGATTACAGAATAATGCAGGGAAGTATGATCGTAGGCGAGAGTCCGAATTTCAAAACTTTAATTGAAATAATGAAGGAAATTATGGGTAAATTGAACAAGGTAGTAAGTTGATAATGATAGAAAATATTCAATTTAGCGTTTGTTTATATTCGTTAATTTAGTATCATATTTGTACCATTAAAACACAACTAATTGATTTTCAGCATTAGTTACTTTTGAAGAAGTCAAATAAGACCAGCGAATTATAATATAGAAAGTCCCTTTGTGTAAGCAAGGGGGCTTTTATTTTTCAACTGTTCAAAATTTAACAGAATTATAACATTTGTTATGAAAGTTTTAAAACTTGGTGGCGTGGTTATTGCTTCTAACTGAAGCGATTCTCATGTTTAATTTGAGTTTTCATGGTTATTAGTTTTTACCCAGCTTCGGCTGGGTTTTTTGTTTATATTTTACTAAAAAAAGATGAAAAAACTATATCATATCTATATTATCCGTTGCCAATTTTTACCAATCGCAAATTACAAGTAGAGATAAGATATTTACTTTAGAAAAAGAGGAATACGAGAATTTAAAAACATATCTTACATCCAAAAATATACCTGTAAAAGATACGATAGTAATTAAATATGATTATAAAAATGATTCCTGCTGGAATCTTCTCGATGAGCAATCCGACTCGAGAATTAAAAATGTTTTGCAGAATTTTAAGAAGCATGTTAAAAACTTCAATGATAAGCATCCGGAAGCGATAGCACTCAATTTTAGAGAGCCTGATCGTAATTTTAATAAATTAAAGCTTTGGGATGACTCAATAATCATTGACGAAAACCTTTTCCTTAAAAATACAATTTTTAAAAAGAAAAAAATGTGTGGAAATTCTGCCATTGTACTTAATGATCGCTCTTATGTATTAAAATCTTCTGACCCTCATTTTGATTTATTAGAAGCAATAAAATAATTGGACTTTTATAGGATTTAATATCTTTGCAATCCTAAAAACAAAATCAATGTTTTCAAAAATTACAGTTCACAGAGTCGGGAATAAAATCAATGGAGAATCTTTAACGCTTTCTCAGGAGGAGCTACAGCTGGATGAGGAGATGAAAGAATTGCTGGGGAATTACTTCATCAGTGCTTTTAAATCTGAAGAGCAGTTTCAGTTTTACAGTGATTCTTATTTGGTAAACAATCCTGTTTATAGTGCTGTGTCGGAGATTTTTGAAGATAAAGCCAAGTTCCAATGGGAATCTGAGAATATTGCTAAGCATCTGTATGAGGCAGCGGAGAATCCAAGAGTTCAGGCAGGTGAGATGTTTTTGGTTTATTTTGAAGGCGAAGTTTTTGAGTCTGCGGATGGGCAAAGTGAAAAGACTGATTCTATCGGGATTTTCAAAACCGAAAAAAGAGAAGGTTTCCTGAAAATCAATCCTCAGGACGAATCTTTTGAAATCGAAAGAGATTTCGGAATCAGTTTATCCAAGATTGATAAGGCGGCTTTGATTTATAACAGCGAAAAAGAAAGTGGCTACGTTTTGTCGGTTGTAGATAATAACAAAAACGGCGATATGTATTACTGGTTCGAGGATTTCCTTAAAGTAAAACAACGCGACAATGAGTATTTCCATACACAGGAAACTTTGTCTGTTTACAAAGATTTCATTACCCAAAAATTACCGGAAGAATACGAAGTTTCCAAAGCAGACCAAGCCGATTTCTTGAACAAGTCCATCAATTTCTTTAAAGATAAAGAAGAGTTCAGATACGATGATTTTGTAAAAGAGGTGTTGGTGGATGATAATGTGATAGAAAGTTTCTCTAACTTCAAATCGGATTATGAAAGCGATATGCAAATCTCTATTTCAGAAGATTTCCCTATTAATAATCAGGCGGTTAAAAAGCAACAGAGACATTTTAAATCCATCATTAAACTGGATAAAAATTTCCATATCTACATCCACGGCGACAGAGATAAATTGGAAACCGGACAAGATGACAAAGGGAAATATTACCGTTTGTATTTTGACGAAGAGAAATAGGATTTAACACAATCTGTATTTTTCACAAAAAATATTCTACATTTGCATTGATGTTAATCAGAAAGAACAGAGCTGTTAAGAATTTTATCTCGGTATTTTTTGCCGCGATGTATCTTTTTGTGGCTTTGTTTTCTTCGCAATTACACAATCACGAAGGCGAATCTTATTTCAGAGATTCCGGATTCAAAAAAACGGAGAAAAGCATTTCCAAAGAAGTTTCCAAAGGTCAATCTGGAGACTGTTTGGCTTGTCACTTTTTAGCGACTGGAAACTCATTGGTTCCGGAAGAATTCGTTTTTCATTTTGAAAACCATACCAACGAAGCACAACAAACTTTTTCTGTACAGGAAAAAATATGGTCCGCGACCAAATACACCTTTCAGCTTCGAGGTCCTCCATCAATTTCGTAATTAATCTAAACCTAGGAAAAAATTCTAGAAGACTCAAGATTCATAAGTATTACTTGATTGATTGTTTTGGAAACTGTGAGCTTTTGTAATCTTATCCTTAAGATAGATTTAAACCAACCTTTTATCGACTTTTTTGATTTTCATTAATTAAAAAATCAACCTCTGAGGTTTATTTTGGTATTAGTATTAATTACAATTTGTACATTTTTATTTGTGTAAATCCGTCGATAATTACAACAAATTTCAAGATTTTTTTATAGATACTTTTTTACAAAGAAAAGTATGCAATCTTTATTTTACAATGAAATTGATATATAGTTTATTGTTCATCTTTTGTGGATTGACAATTATAAACGCACAGAAAACATATACTGTCCAAGGGACTGTTCAGGATTTTCACGACAAAACGATGTTGGAAAATGCTGTGGTAAAAATCGGTGAATTCTCCACCAGAACAGATAAAACGGGAAAGTTTTCTTTTAAGCAAATTCCTGCAGGTCAGTACAAACTCATTGCAAAACATCCTGATTGTAATGATTATACTGAAAATGTAGGAGTTACAAAGGATGTTCATTTGGCGATTACGTTGGAACATCACAGTAACGAAATCCAAGGTGTAACAATTCACGGCAATCATAAAACCAAAGGTTCTATGATTGTGAGAACATTGGATAAAACGGAAATCGAGAGGAATTCCACGGAAAATCTTGGGAATCTTTTATCAAAAATTTCTGGAGTATCAGCTTTGAAAACAGGAAATAATATCACAAAACCTGTTATCCGAGGTTTGTATGGAAGCCGAATTTCTATCGTAAACAACGGTGTGAAAATGGCGGAACAGGAATGGGGTGTAGAGCACGCCTCAAATATCGATGTCAATGATTTTGAACATATTGATGTTGTGAAAGGTGCATCCGCTTTGAAGTACGGGAATGAAGGTGTTGGCGGTGTTGTCATTCTAGAGCCTGCGAATCTGCCAAAGAAAGATACTCTGATGGGAAGTGTGAGGCTTTCTGGGATTTCTAATGGAAGAGGCGGAGAAATTGGGGCTAATGTTCTCAAAGCCTGGGAAAACCAATGGTTTGTAAAAGCAGGCGGAAGCTATAGAAAAACGGGTGACGAATATGTGCCACATCATACGTTGCAAAATACTGGAATGGAATTTAATTCTTTTAATTTCTCGTTCGGGAAACGTAGTTTTCTGCAAGGCTTTGATGTGTCGTATAGTGGAACCAATCAGGAATTCGGGATTTACAAGGGTGCACATTTGTCAAGTCCCGAGGATTTTTATAATGCCGTTAATTTTGGACAGCCTTACTTTTTGGACAACTTCAGTTATGATATAGACCATCCGAAGCAAGAAGTGGAACATCATATTGCAAAACTGACAGCTTACAGACGTTTCGCAGATTTCGGAAAACTGACTTTTCAATATAGCTTTCAGCTTAACAGAAGAAAGGAATATGATATCCGAAGGGGCGAGCTGAATGAGTTACCATCTATGGATTTGAGACTCATAACACATTCAGCGAGTTTGGTTCATCTGCTGGAACGTTCCAATTGGAGTTTGGAAAGCGGAATCTCTGCAGGTTATCAGGATAATTACCCCAATCCTGCGACCAAAGCCAGACGTCTAATTCCGGATTATTATAGATATGATGCAGTTGCTTTTTCTGTTTTTAAATATAAATTCAATTCTAAACTAAATGCGGAAGCTGCTGTAAGATATGACTTCAGCAGATATGATTCTTATAAATATTATGATTCTGATAAATGGGAAGCCAATTATGCCGCAATTTTCCCGCAATTTTTTGTTCAGGAATCTGGCAGCAGAACTTTGACAAGACCTATTTTGGATTATCATAATTTGTCAGCTAATCTTGGATTGGATTATAAACCGACTCAGGATTATGAATTTAGACTTAATTTATCAAGAGCGGAAAGAACACCCAATCCTGCAGAGCTTTTCTCAGATGGATTGCATCATTCTGCAGCTATTATGGAAGAAGGAAATCTGAACATCAAGAAAGAAACGATTTATAATATTAATCTTTCATTGGCAGGTCATTTTGATCTGTTGAGAGGATTACATTTGGAAATAAATCCTTACTTGATGTATTCTGACAGTTTTGTGAATCAAGTTCCAAGCAGTGTTCTTAATACCAATCGAGGCGTTTTCCCCGTTTGGACTTATCAGCAAATCAAAGCCAGAATGATTGGAGTTGATGCCGATGCAGAGTTGTCTATTTTACATAATCTGAAATGGAAATCAGGTTTCAGTATTTTGAGAGGTGACGACCTTTCTAATAATGAGCCATTGATTCTAATGATGCCGGCAAAATTGAAAAACTCAATCGAATTGACGCTTAATAAACCAAAGAATTTCTATATCGCTTTGGAGAACGAAAATACATTTAAACAAAATCGTTTTCCGATAAGAAATCTTCCGGTAACTTTTATTAAAGACGGAGTAGAGTATAATGAGACAGTCGATTTCAGTTCTACACCGGCAGCTTATACTTTATTTAATGCTTCAATTGGAGCTAACTTATTTAAAAATCTGAATTTTAACTTCAGAATCAACAACCTATTTAACACAGAGTACCGCGAATATCTGAACAGGCTAAGATATTATATGTACGAGCCAGGAAGAAACTTCGTCGTAACTCTGAAATACAATTTTTAATTATTACAGCTTAAAATTTAAATCAAAATGAAAAAATTATTAAATATAACACTAGCACTTTTAGCAGCCTTTTTTATCTTGTCTTGTAGAAATGATGATGATGCAGTTCCGGAAGATGTACACGAGCACGACGAAATCGGAAAAGTGGTTTTAACATTGACTAATAAAGCTAATGCTTCTGATGTACAAACTGTCAATGTTATTAGTGGAGAAGCGGATGGACATTTGCATTTGCACTCGGGCGATACTTATACGGCGGTATTAGATTTCCAAATCAAGCACGATGATCATTACCATTCTTCTGATGAGATTGAGGAAGAAAAAGACCACCACTTTATTACATTTGGTCCAGCTAATGCAGATATTGTTGTAATGAGAGCAGCAGACGATATTGTAAGAACAGACGGTCAAAAATTAGGAATGAAAACAGAATGGAATGTTAATTCTACTCAAGAAACTGGAAAAATGAATATCAAATTAATCCACGGTCCTTCAACAGTTAATCAAAACTATCCGTCAGCAACCAACCAATTAGGTCAGACAACTGGAGGTGAAACAGATGTTGATATTACTGTGGATGCTCATTAATCCCAAGATCATTCAATTATATCTAAATAAAGATGTCTTTTGTAAGGCATATTTATTTTTTTAATGAAATTTTATGATTTTTTATAAAATTCAAGCTTGTATTTAATTTTGAAGTTCCTCAGAATTTGACTACTTTTGCAACCTAAAAATTTCAATTAATGAACGTTACAGCTAAAAACCACGATGAGGTAAGTGCATTACTTACAGTGACATTGGAGAAAGCAGATTATAAGGACAAAGTAGAAAAGCAATTGATCAACTATGCAAAAAATGCACAGGTTCCTGGATTCAGAAAAGGAAAAGTGCCATTGAGTATGGTTAGAAAACAATATGAAGCAGGTATTGCTTTCGAAGAAATCAACAAGCAGGTTTCTGAAGCGTTGAACGGTTATGTAAACGAAAACAAACTAAGATTAGTTGGACAGCCAGTTCCTCAGCCAGTTAACGATTTCAATCACAATGCTGAGTCTTTGTCTGTAGCTTTTGAAGTTGGATATGAGCCAGAATTTACAGTTGATTTGACTAAATATGAAGCGCCTCACTACAAAGTAGAAGCTTCTGACAAAGAAATCTCTACAAGTGTAGAAAATATGCAAAAACGTTTTGCAGAAAGAGTTGCTGAAGAAAAAATCGGTAAAGATTCTTACGTAGCTTTAGAAATTGCTCAAGTTGTAGAAGCTGATGCAGAAGGTGAGCACCACCACGCTCCAAAAAATGTAACTGTTTCTAAAGAGCAGAAAGAAGCTTACGATTTGGTTAAGAAATTGAAGAAAGATGATTCTGTAAAAGTTTCTAAAGAAGAACTTGTTTCTAAAGAAGAATTGGCAAAACAATTAGGTTTCTCTAAAGAAGAAGCAGAACACCTTCACCACAACGAGGTTGAAGTAACTGTAAAAGATATCTACGGATTGAACTTGGCAGAACTTAACCAAGAATTGTTTGATAAAGTTTATGGAAAAGACGTTATCACGACTGAAGAAGAATTGAAAGCGAGAGTGAAAACTGAATTGGATGAGTATTTCCAACAAAATGCTGATGTTCATTTCGTAAACAAAATTTTAGAACAAGTAAACGAGAAAGAAGAAATCAAATTACCTGAGGCATTCTTAATCAAATGGTTGTTGTTCTCTAACCAGAATATCACTTCTGAGGAGCAAGCAAAAGAAATCCTTGAGAACGAGAAAAACATTATCAAAGGTCAAATCCTTGAAGGAAAATTGATGAACGATAACGAAATCAATTTGGATTATGCAGAAGTTCTTGGACAAGCTGAGCAATTGGTAAGAAACCAATTAGCAATCTACGGAATCCACCATTTAGGAGATGACGAGGTTCAAAAATATGCAGCGGAAATGTTGAAAGATGAGAACCAAGTAAGACAAATCTCTTCTGAAGTTGCTATGGCGAAGTTGAAAGATGTGATCTTGGAGAAATCTAAGAAAAACGAAACTGCAATCTCTCACGATGAGTTTCTTGAAGTATTGAAGAAATAATTCTCTTTTAAAGATAAATACAAACGCCCGTTTCTTTTGATTTGGGCGTTTTTTATTTAATGATTTCGAAGAAAATTAAGCTTCATAAAATTACATTAATTGAATCTTTGGAAACTTTGATCTTAATAAAATCTTTGCGTAAAATTTAATTGAAATAACTTTACTTCAATTTATAATGTCAGTCTGACTCTCTAAATTAAAAATTCAAAAACAATCTTGGATTGATAGGTTGATTATTTTTATGAACTTCATAATGAAGATGAGGTCCTGTGGAACGGCCTGTATTGCCAGATTTTGCAATGATTTGGTTCACTTTCACTCTATCATTGGTCTCGACCAAAAGTTCGGAAAGATGTCCATACAAAGTCACCAAACCGTTGCCGTGTTCTATCATTACACAATTTCCGTAACCGCCTCGTAAGCCTGAGAAAATCACTTTTCCAGCCGCAGCCGCTTTTACAGGACTTCCGTAAGCCACAGCGACATCTAATCCTTTGTGAAACTGCATTTGGTCTTTTTCTGCCGGTGCATTGCTAGATGCATTTTTATCTTCTTTTACAATGGCTTGTCTTTTTACAATATTTCCCAGACTGTCTTTTTCTTCAGCAATATTAGAATTATTGGCGACTTCGGTAGACTTTGGCGGAATAGGATTTTTTCTAATTCCAAAATTAGAAGAGATATAACCATCTGCAGGAACTCCCAACGGAACTTGTTGTAATCTCTGTTCAAGGTCAACCAGATATTGGCTGTATCGGTTACTGACTTTAGCCAGATAAACTTCATTCTCCAGACTATCTTTTGCTAATTTCTCTATTCTAAGGTCAGAAACATTTTTAGATTTAAGAAATCCGTCGATGCTTCGGATACTTTGGTCAACCATTGCAAGGTCGGTTTTTAGTTGAAGATGGTCGACGCTGTCTTTCTCATTATTGATTTTTACAATATTGACCTCATAGACTTTGTCATCTTTATCATTGTAAAATTTTCCGATAACTAGGCCTTCTATGAAACAAATCAGCAACAAGATTATAAGGACAATGTTTGTTTTCTTTTTCGATTTTAGAAATTGGACCATTAATTGATTTTTAAAATGGATTGCAAAAGTAAGAAATTTTTATTTTTTCTAATGTTAATCAACGTTAACGATAGATTTGTCATTAATAAAAGTTAATTACTCTTAAATAATTGTTAAAGGAGGATTAGATTTATGTAGATTCATAAATAACCTTAGATTTGTAGCAATGAAAAAGAAGACAAAGAATGACTAAGAAATTAACTAAATCATCTAAAAATGTGCGAGTTGGCGTTTTAGGAAGTGGAAGTTTTGCGACAGCAATCGTGAAAATGCTTCTTGAGAATTGTAAAACCGTCAACTGGTGCGTTCGTAACGAGTTTGTGAAAGGCGCAATAGAACAGCGCGGACACAATCCAACTTATTTGACAACGGTTTCTTTCAACCTGAAAAAACTGCAGATTACGACAGATATCAACGAGTTGGTTTCTAATTCTGATGTGATTATTTTGGCAGTTCCTTCCATTTATTTGGCAGAATCTATGGAGAAACTGACTTGCGATTATCAGGATAAATTATTCTGTTCTGCTATCAAAGGGATTGTTCCAAAACATAATGATATTGTTGCTCATTATTTGAAGGATAATTTCAAAATTGGATTCAAAAATCAAGCTGTTATTGCCGGTCCTTGTCACGCAGAAGAGGTAGCGATGGAACGTTTGTCTTATCTTACAGTTGCTGTAGCGCAGAAAGAAGATTCTGAAGTTTTACAAGAGATTTTGTCTTCCTGTTATATCAAAGTCAATACAAGTTGCGATATTCTTGGGAACGAGTATTCTGCCATTTTAAAAAATATATATGCGATAGGTGCTGGGATTGCGAGCGGTTTAGGTTATGGAGATAACTTCATTGCGGTTTATGTTTCCAATGCGATTCGTGAAATGGAAACTTTCCTAGAAGCAATTTATCCAGAGCCAAGAGACGTGAATGACAGTGCTTATCTCGGAGATTTAATTGTAACGGCTTATTCATTATTCTCAAGAAATAGAAATTTGGGAAATTTGATTGGGAAAGGTTATACAGTAAAGTCTGCGATTCAGTCGATGAGTATGGTGGCAGAAGGTTATTATGCAACAAAAGGAATCTACGCGATTTGTGAAGAGAAAAAACTAAAGTTGCCAATTATCAATGCGGTTTACGACATTCTTTATGAAGGGAAAAATGCTGAAAAACAATTCGCGAAACTGACAGATAAATTAACGTAACTAATTGTTAATTAACAAAAAATTACCATTTTCTATAGTTTGATTGGAATAGAATTTGCGAAATTAGATTCGTTAAAATAAAACAAACACAAAAATAAAAATGAAATATTCAAAATTTAAATTGGCTCAAGAAGCTATCAAACACAAAGGATTTTTGCAAAAGATTCCGTCTGTTTTCAGGATGATAAAATTGTATTACAAAGGAGAATACAAAATGAAATTTACAGATATTCTTTTGCCAGCTTTAGCGTTACTTTATGTGATTTCACCAATAGACTTTATTCCGGATTTTGTTCCTGTAATTGGTGCTTTGGATGATTTGGCAATCTTAGCTTTAGCAATTCCGTTATTGATGAAAGAAGTTGATAAATTTTTACTTTGGGAAAGTCAAAAGAATAATCCTAATACAAAAATCATCGACGCAGAAATTGTTGAGTAATAAAATACTTAGAATTAAAAAATCCCAATTCAAAACTGAGTCGGGATTTTTATTTTTTTAAACGCTGATAACTTCTTGTATCTCCGGCGCAAATTGCTTAATGGTGTTTTCCACACCTAGTTTCATCGTAGAACTGCTGATGCCACAGCTAGAGCAGTTTCCTAGCAGTTTCACATAGACTTTGTCTTCCTGCACATCTACTAACTCAATATCGCCTCCATCTTTTTGCAAAAACGGACGGATGCTGTCCAAAGCGTCCATCACTTTGGTTACAAGTTCTTCTTGAATTTGATTAATATTATTCATTTTATTATTTTTTCTTAGGCGAGCAACCTGCCATTGTTGTGATTTTCACAGCTTCTGTAGCAGGCAGATTTTTGTTTCTTTCCACAAGACTCTCAACCATATTCTGAGCAGTTTTGGTATAGATGTCCGATATTTTAGAATTTTCCTGCAAAGCTGCCGGTCTTCCTACATCTCCTGCTTCTCTGATGCTTTGAATCAAAGGAATTTCTCCCAAAACCGGAATCCCCAAATCTTCTGCCATAAACTGAGCGCCTTGTTTTCCAAAGATATAATATTTATTCTCAGGTAATTCCTCTGGCGTAAAATAAGCCATATTTTCTATCAATCCCAAAACAGGAATGTTGATGCTTTCCATATTGAACATTGCGATTCCCTTTCTCACATCGGCCAAAGCAACGTGTTGAGGCGTACTCACAATCACAGCTCCTGTTACCGGAACTTCCTGAATAATTGACAAATGAATATCACCAGTTCCCGGAGGAAGGTCAATCAAAAGGAAATCCAATTCGCCCCAATCTGCATCACGAATCATCTGATTCAATGCTTTGGAAGCCATTGGGCCTCTCCAAACTACTGCTTGGTTAGCACCGGAAAAATATCCGATTGATAACATTTTTACACCGTAATTCTCGATTGGTTTCATCAGATTTCTGCCGTTCACTTCTACAGAAATTGGTTTTTGGCCTTCTGTATCAAGCATTGTAGGAACAGACGGACCGTAGATATCTGCATCCAATAATCCGACTCTGAAACCCATTTTTGCCAACGTCACCGCAAGATTTGCAGAAACAGTAGATTTTCCAACACCACCTTTTCCGGAAGCGATTGCAATGATATTCTGAATTCCCGGAATTTGTTTTCCTTTGATTTCGTTGGTTGCAGGTGTTGCAGGCAATTCAGGAGAAGTGATTTTTAATTTCAAATTGATATGTTCCCCGAATTCTGAAGCAAAAGCTTGCTTCATAGCAACTTCCAACTTCTTTTTCTCGTGCATAGCAGGCGAGTGAGCAGTCATATCGATATATACATCATCGCCCATCACTTGGAAATTACTTACCAGGTCCTCCACTTCTATCTCTTTCAGAAAATCCTGAACTTTTGATTTCGTCAGCATAAAATTTATTATTCTTTAAGTGGCTACAAAATTACGGATTTTAAAATTAATTTAGAATTAATTGAATTTATGATTTTGTCTATGCTGATGATTTTTGGCAGGTTAAGTTGAGTAGGAGTGTTTGAGAGAAATAAAGATTTAAGGTTAAGTTAAAAACTATCCAACTCATTTTAGGAGCCGGGAACCTGCTGTCCACTATATCTTTTTTGTCATTGCGAACGACGTGAAGCAATCTTTAGTAACTTTCCCCGCAATGACAAAAAAGGATGCCGTTCCCATCAGGGCTAAGGGGTTTTGTCTTTGGATCCAGTTTTGGCAACGAAATATAATTTTGTCATTCTGAAAGAATCTCAAAAGTTTAGATTCCTCCAGAATAACAAAATCGTGTTTTTTAATTGTACAATAAATATCTAGCTCTCCAACTGCCCTTCCCATTTACTCACAGCAGAAGTCGCCAACGCGTTCCCAAGAACATTCGTCATACTTCTTCCCATATCACAGAAATGGTCAATTGGTAATATCAAAGCAATCCCTTCAACTGGAATATCGAACATTCCGCAAGCTGCTACTATGATTACTAAACTTGCTCTTGGTACACCAGCGATTCCTTTGCTCGTCAACATCAGAACCAAAAGCATTATGATTTGTTGTCCCAAAGGCATATCAATTCCATAAATCTGTGCAATGAAAATCGAGGCAAAAGTCATATACATCATACTTCCGTCCAAATTGAAAGAATACCCCAATGGCAAAATGAAAGAAACAATTCTATTATTACATCCGAATCTTTCCAATTCTTCTACCAACTTAGGGAAAACTGCTTCGGAACTTGTAGTGGAAAATGCAATTAACAATGGTTCTTTGATTCTTCTCAATAACTCGAAAAGACGATTGCCGAGAATCATATAACCCACTAACAAAAGTACAACCCACAGAACCCCAAGCGCAAAAAAGAAATCGCGAAGATAAATCGCATAAACTTTGAAAATTGTAAATCCATTGGTGGCAACCACCGCAGATATCGCTCCGAAAACACCCAAAGGTGCTACCCACATAATGTAACCCACCATTTTCAAAATAGCGTGAGCAATAATATCCAATCCTTTGATGACAGGTTTTGTATATTCTTCGCCCATTGCGGACAAAGCAATCCCGAACATTACAGAGAATATCACGATTTGGAGTACTTCATTGGTCGCAAATGCTTCGAATAAACTTTTTGGAATGATGTGTTTTACGAAATCTTCCATTGTAAAACCTTTACTGTTGCTTACAATTTCGGAAGCGGAAGCTGCGTCCTGGATTGGCAATTTGGTAACGTGACCAGGCTCCAGCCAATTCACCAAAACCAAGCCGATTAACAAAGAAACCAAAGAAGCAGATATGAACCAAAGCATCGCTTTTGTCCCCACACGACCTACCATTTTGATGTCGCCCATTTTTGCAATCCCAACCACTAAAGTAGAAAAAACCAAAGGCGCAATAATCATCTGAATCAATCGGATAAAAACTGTTCCCAGTAACTTAATGTTCTTTGCGAATTCTTCCTTAGAATCAGGATAAGTTGTGTGGATAATGCCTCCTAAAACAACACCCAAAATCAATGCGAAAATAATCGCGAAAAACAGTTTATTCTGACCTTTCATATCTAACTTTTATTTGTTTATCACTCATACAGAACTTCGGTAAAGCAAATTCTTGACTGGTTATATCAATTGTAATTGAACAAAACTAATATTTTTGAGAGAATAACCACTAATATTTTAAATTAATATTAAGACAATTAAGCAAAAACAGCCGATTCTCATCAATAAAAATAAAATAGCATTCACGCACAGTTCAAATTAGAATTCGTTCTTTGTATAAATCTGATTGTGAATGAAATCGCTACAAAAATCAATATGAAAAGAGATGTAGATATCGTCATTATTTCTGATGTGCATCTTGGAACTTACGGTTGCAAGGCGAAAGAGCTGTTGAGATATCTACATTCTATCCGTCCCAAAACTTTGATTTTGAATGGCGATATAATTGACATCTGGCAGTTCAAGAAATCTTATTTTCCAAAGTCTCATTTGAAGGTTATCAAAAAGTTAATATCATTCGCGACTAAAGAATCTGAGGTTTTTTACATCACTGGAAATCACGATGAAGCGTTCAGGAATTTCACAGATTTCGAATTAGGAAAACTGAAGCTTTGTAATAAACATGTTCTGAAATTGGGTGATAAAAAAGCCTGGATTTTTCATGGTGATGTTTTTGATGCATCAGTTCAGCACTCTAAATGGATTGCAAAATTGGGTGGGAAAGGTTACGATTTGCTGATTGCGATTAATAATTTGGTGAATTGGTTTCTTGAGAAAATTGGTAGAGAGAAATATTCTTTCTCCAAAAAGATTAAGAATAATGTCAAAAAAGCTGTGAAATATATCGGCGATTTTGAACTGACAGCTTCTGAGTTGGCGATTGAAAATGACTTTGATTATGTGATTTGCGGACATATTCATCAACCTCAAATCCGAGAAGTAGTTGGGAAAAAGGGAAGATGTACGTATCTGAATTCCGGAGATTGGGTAGAAAATCTTTCTGCTCTTGAATATAACGAAGGCGACTGGAAACTTTTTGTTTATGAGGATGAGAAACATAATTTAATCGATGAAGAACCAGAAGAAATGAAGGAGATTGACAGTGTGGAACTGATGAAAATCGTGACTCAGATTGTATAGAGTATTCTAGAACATCAGACTGAAATCGATGAAAAAATTAACATTTCAAGAGGTCATATTGTGGCTCTCGCAATGTTCAGTATTAAAATTAAAACACAAATTTTTAAATATCAAAATTCTATGAAAATATTATACGCCTTCCAAGGAACAGGAAACGGACACCTTGCCAGAGCTCAGGAAATCATCCCGATTTTGAAGAAACACGCATTGGTAGATACGTTAATCAGTGGACATCAAACACAGTTGAAGTCTGATTTTGATATCGATTTTCGCTTCAAGGGTGTGTCTTTGCTTTATAACAAAACGGGTGGATTGTCCTACAGAAAAACTTTTCTTGAGAATAACTTCTGCAGAGCCGCAAAGGTAATCAAGGATTTGGATTTATCTGCGTATGATTTGATTATCAATGATTTTGAACCGTTGACAGGTTGGGTGGCGAAATTGAGAAATCTTCCAATTATAGAGTTGAGCCATCAGGCTTCTTTAACTTTCAAGGAAACACCGAAACCAGAGAAAAAAGATTGGTTCGGAGATTTTATTCTGAAACATTATGTGCCTTGTGAGAAGAAAATTGGATTCCATTTTGAGAATTATAACTCTCATATCAAAAAGCCAGTCATCAGACAAAAAATCAGAAAACTGAATCCTGAAAATAAAGGTCATTATTTAGTTTATCTACCAAGCTTTTCTGATGAAGTCATCACAAATTTCCTGACAAGAATTGATGTTCAGTGGAAGGTTTTTTCCAAATATGCTAAACAACATCAGAAATTCAACAATGTTGAGGTTTTTCCAATTGATGAAACAAAATACTTGGAGTTGTTTGAAACTTGTGAAGGCATCCTTTGTAATGCAGGTTTCGAAACGCCTGCTGAAGCGTTGTTTATGCAAAAGAAGTTATTCGTTATCCCAATAGAAAATCAATATGAGCAGGAGTGTAATGCGTTTGCGCTGGACAGATTAGGTGTTGCGAATTCGGATAAATTAGACCCAATCAAAATCCGTGAATGGATTAATTCTGACCAAATGATAAAGGTGGATTATCCAGATAATATCGAAAGTATCATTACTAAAGAGGTTTTGTATTAATTAGCTTTTATTCTCTCCAAATTTATTCAGATTCATTATTAACGATAGCATGAAGTAACGCTTCAAAACGAGTTCTTCTCTGTCCTCGATGTAATTGTCACCGATATTTCTGATGGCATTTTGACGTTGATTCAGAACATCGTTGATGTTGAATCGCAGCGTCATCTGTTTTTTGTAGAATTTGTAATTCACACTGGCGTTCCAAAAATAGGAAGTTCTGTTGAAGCCTGCAGAAATGTTATTGTTTTTGGTCACATTAATATCATTACTGAAAAAGAGATTGGATTTCAAAAAGTAATTCACCATTCCGATAGTGTAATTCTGTTGAGCTGCATACGTTTTATCAACCCGATAATTGGTGTAATTGGAGAAATTATAATTGAGATTGGCAGAGCCTGTCAGGTCCAGAATATCTCTTAGATTGAGTTTGGCAGTCATCTTAGGTGTAATATTGTAAACGGTGTTGGTATATTGGGCACCATCTACAAAACTTTTTCTCTGTGTGTAACTTGTCAGAAATGATGGCGAAATCCGGAATTCATTTTTTTTCCATTTGCACGTTTTTGTAAAACGGCTATCCCAACTCAGCGTTTTGTTTCCGCTAATGTAAAAACCCCTGAAAAATCAGAGGTTTCAAAATTTTGTTAAGTTTTGAAATTACGCTTTCAAATATCTTGCGTAAGCATAACCTTCTTCTCCGTCAGCAGTTTTGATTTTCCACCAGTCGTCAGAAGATTGCTCAACCAAAGTTACAACTTCACCTTTAGCCGCTTTTCCAACAATCGAAGCTTCAGTTGAAGGCTCTTGTCTAATGTTAAGGTTAGATTCGTCTGTTGCAACAGTTAAAGAAGCACCAGCTGCCAATCCGGAAACCTGAACATCAATATTGATATCAGTTGCCGTATAAGAAGGGTCAATTGCACCTAAAGCATTCCAAACAGAATCTTTAGAAGCGCTATTTGTTGCTTTTCCAGTGATATAAAGAACACCGTCTTGCTCCTGAACAGAAAGGTCAGAAAGTCCTGCTGACTGAGCTGCAGAAACTACACTTGCATATTTGTCTTGTAAACTCATTTGCGATTATTTTACAGTGATTTTGTTATCGTATTTACCAATCTTAAGCGCATCTACAGACTCTTTTACTTTTCTTGCATTCGCAGAAGTTGTAGAACCAGTCAATGTCAATGTGCCTGCAACATCTTCAGCTTTTACGCCTGGGATATCTTTAAGAGCATCATTTACTTTTTGTAAAACGGCCGCGTCCACAGTGTTTACTTCGACAGGCGCTGCCACAGGAGCAACAGTTGCCATATCGTGAACGTCTTTCACGCCTTGTACTTTTTTAAGCGCTTCGATTGCTGCTTGTTTGTCAGCTTCGGTTGCGAAAACTCCACTTAGGTGAGCTTGTCCTTCTTTCACTTCCACAGTAGTTCCAGGATAAGCTGTGATTACTGTAGTTGCTTGTGAAGTCAGTTCCGCATCAGAAACTTTTTTCTTACAAGAAACAGCTGTCATTGAAACCATCAAGGCAAGAGCAGCAATTTTGATTGTTTTTCTCATAGTGTAAAAATTATTTTTAATTGTGTTTTAATTATTATTAAATCTTGTGCCAAAACAAAATGTATCGACTTTGGCTGTGTTTAAATTTTAACCTTTCGATTTAAGTAAAATTAAAAACTTTTTTGATGCGACAATGAGAATTTAAATAAAATTAACAGAGATTTATATATATAGAAAGCTGTATTCTCACTTTCCCGAATAAAAATAAATGCGGAGAATGTTAAAAATATGTCGGTTTTTGAAAAATCAATAAGAATATTGATGTAATAATTAGATAATGATAAGTTATTTTAGAAAAGATTATTTATTCAGTTCCAAATAATTTTCCATTAAAGGTGTGAGTGCAACAATCACAGTATGGTTTCATATCTTTTGCTTGAAGTTTTGGATTTGTTAATTGTAGAATACCAATATTATCAACATATAAGCCAGAAAAATAAGAAGATTCACCAACTCGAATAAAATCTTTTTTGTCTTGTTCGGTTAACGCAACTTGCCAAAATATCGGCTCACTTTTATCTAATCTTGATTTTGCTTCACTAAAAACTTTGTCCCAATCAGAACCAACTTTTGATAATAGAAATCTATAAAGTGGGGTATAATCTAAACCGCGTTCTTTTTTACCAGACATTTTTCCTTTAATTAATTCTAAGGTTTCTTTTTTATGTCTTGCATCTTTAAAATCTCCACCAAAATTGTGATGAACATTAAAAGTGGTAGTATTAACTTTTCTAAATAATTTAGATTTCTCTTTATTCATAACTATTTTATCCTCAAAAACTCCTTCGCCAACTCAATCATTTTTGGATCGCCGGTGTATTTCCCTTTTTCGTCAGACAATTTAACGGTCGGAATCCATTCATTATTAATGCCTTTTACACTGATGAGTTTCATTACGATATTCATTGGTTTAAGGCCTACATCATTTGTTAAATTAGTTCCAATTCCGAAAGAAATTCCGATTCTTCCTCTGCAATAATTGGTGATTTCTTCCACTTTTTCAAGATTCAAGCCGTCTGAGAAAATAATGTATTTGAATAACGGATTGATACCGTGTTTTTGATAATGCGAAATGGTTTTGTCTGCAAACTCCAATGGGTCGCCGCTGTCGTGACGTACCCCATCAAACAACTTTGCAAACTTTTTATCAAATTGCTGAAAGAAAACTTCCGTGGTATAAGTGTCAGAAAGTGCCACTCCCAAATCACCTCGGTAAACATTTACCCAATTTTCCAATGCGATAGAATTCGCCATTTTGAAACCAAATTCCGCGGCGTGAAACATAAACCATTCGTGAGCGTGCGTCCCGATTGGTTTTACATTGTAAAGCATTGCGAGATGAACATTCGAAGTTCCAGTAAAAGTCGATTTTTTATCCTGAATCAAAGCATCCATCACCAATCTGTGAACTTTGTAAGAGTGTCTTCTTCGCGTTCCAAATTCTGCAAACGGAACACCTAGTTCTGTCAAATGGATGGCTTTTTCTACAGTCTTATTAATGACTTCTTCGTTGGTTTGTCGCTCCATATGATTCATCTCGTAATGAAGTTCGCTAATGAGAGCAAGAAGTGGAACTTCCCAAAGAATAGTTCTATACCAAAGACCTTCAACCGAAACTTTTAGTTCATTTCCGTTTTGTTCAATCTTCACTTCAGAAGGGTCGTAATGAAAACCTTCCAAAAAATCGAGATAGGGTAGAGCCAGATAAGGACAAGTAACTTTCAGATATTTTTTTTCGTCTTTAGTCAATTTCAATTCTGCCATTGCGTTGACAGACTTTCTGAGTTCTTCTGCAAAACCTTCCGGAAATTGATGTTTCCCACGGTTGATGAATTCGTATTTTACAATCTCGTTCGTGAATAATTTCACGACTGCATTTTGCATTGTGATTTTATAGAAATCGTTGTCCAAAATAGAATTGAGCCTTACCTCGCGCATAAAAATATCATTTACACAAATCTAAGGAATTTTGTTGAGGAGAATTTTATAATCATTGATTTTAATCATTAATACCATCTACTTTTTACATTGTGAAATTTACATTTCTTACTTTTGTCAAAATTTTTTGAAATGATAAAAGCGCTGATGTATTTCGTAGTTGGAACCTTGATTAGTTTTTTCTTGAGACGTTTTACAGGAGAATCTGCAGATTTCTGGGTAGAACTTTATGTGGCTTCCGCTTTTGGTATTGGTTGGGGTTTAGCTTATTTTGTTGACCATCCGGAATGGCCGTTACCTAAGAAAATGGGGATTTCCTTTATTGGTATTATTGTTTTGGTTGCTGTGGGTTTAATCTTTTTTAATTTCGAAACTGCTTTGCCATCCATCATCAAGTTCTCCACTGTTTTCGTAGCTTATTATATGATTGCTAGTTTCCGAGAAAGTAAATCGTTGAGGTATTGATTTTAGAGATATAATATAAAAGCCGGATTTCGAAAGAAGTCCGGCTTTTTATTTTTAATGAATCATCAGGAAGCTTACTACGCCTAAGCCCGCAACCAAAAACATAAAGGCAAAGAAATTAAACATAAACAAAATACTTCCAATGATAAAACTGATAACGCCGTGTGTTCGATAAACTTTATAATGGGCTATGAAAAAGTAAATCATACTGTAGAAGAGCAGAACATTCATCAACAGATAAATAAAGATGTTGACAGTATTATTTAAAACAGTAGTCAATTTATATAGCATCGAGAATATCAGAATGGTTAATAACAGAAAACTGAAATAATGCAGTGTGAAAATGCCATGGTCAAAATACCACCACTTTCTCTGGTTATGGAAAATCCAAAGAAAAAATGCAAAAACCGGAAGATAAATGAACAAGGCTTTGGGAAGGTTGTGAAAGGAAACTTCTCCCAGTTTCTTTAATATTTCCCGTTTTGTAACGCCATTCTCTTTTAATTCAAAAAGTTTATGCGCAAAGGGAACATTTATAAAATCCCAAGATGATGGATTTTTAGCTTTGGCAGAATCAAAAGATTTTCTTGTTGAATATCCATTGAAGTTTAAACTCTTATCTAAACGGGTGTCCAAATTTAACTTGTCTGTAAGTTTTTTGTCACTTACAATTTCCTTAATTTCTTTGTTGATTTTCTCGATTTTGAGGCTGTCCTTTTTGGTGTGTTCGTTTTTAGTTTTTATGACTTCCAGTTCTTTCTCTAATATAGGAACTGCTTTCTGTTGTGCTTTTTGGATTTGCTCTAATCTGCTTTTGTCATGTTTTGAGCTCATTTCATAAGGCGGAAAGACTGCAAACAGAAAAAATGTAATGAAGCTGACGAAAATATAAAGCTTAACTGGCGGTACGAATTTTTGTCTTTTGCCTTCCAGGTAGGTATTGGTTAATTTGCCCGGTTTGAAGAATAGATTTTTCAAAGTACCCCAGAATTGTCCATCGTAATGGGTAAAATCTTCTACAAAATGAGTGAAAAGATAATGAAAAGGTTGCCTTCTTTCAATATTTTGTTGTCC
The DNA here is from genome assembly GCF_036780765.1 of Epilithonimonas sp. GTDB lineage: Bacteria > Bacteroidota > Bacteroidia > Flavobacteriales > Weeksellaceae > Epilithonimonas. The sequence continues at coordinate 1,568 of NZ_DAIQCG010000009.1, read as the reverse complement.
GCAATGTGGGCAATAATGTTCCTCAACAATATGTCCGCAGTTTAGGCAGTCTTTTTCTTCTCTCAGTTTTCCGTGGCTCATTTTATAGAATTTTTCTCAAAAATATAAAAAAGCAACATCATATTATAAGTCTGGTGTTAATTAATTTTTAAAATCCATACCGATATTTAATTTAATAACTCCTTAATAATTAGAAAATTAAAATATTTCTTTGGGGAAAGTTTTTCATCCAAGAAAATTTTGCTACCTTTGCACACCCGTAAGGGAAAATTATGTTTAATCGTAAACGATAAATTGTGAATACATTAAGTTACAAAACAGTATCGGCAAACAAGGCTACAGCAAATAAAGAATGGGTTGTTGTAGACGCTGCTGAGCAACCGTTGGGAAGACTAGCTTCTACCGTTGCAAAGATTTTGAGAGGTAAGCACAAAACGAATTACACGCCACACGTAGATTGTGGAGACAACGTAATCGTTTTGAACGCTGGGAAAGTTACACTTTCCGGAAACAAGTGGGCAGACAAAACTTACATTTGGCACACTGGATATCCAGGTGGTCAGAAGTCTATGACTGCTGAGGAGCTTAAGAAAAAAGATGCTCTTAAAGTATTAGAAAAATCTGTAAAAGGGATGCTTCCTAAAAACAGATTAGGTTCGGCTTTATTCAAAAACCTTTATTTATATGAAGGAACAGAGCACAAACACGAAGCTCAACAGCCCAAAGTAATCAATGTTAACGAATTCAAATAATTAATATGTCTACAGTACACAAAATCGGAAGAAGAAAAACTTCTGTTGCAAGAGTTTATGTGAAGCCAGGAACTGGTAACATCACTATAAACGGTAAAGATGCTAAAACTTATTTCTGTACGGATGTTTTAGTTTATAAAGTGAATCAGCCATTTTTATTGACAGAAACTTTGGGTCAGTATGACTTAACTGTTAATGTTTTTGGAGGAGGTATTACTGGTCAGGCAGAAGCTATTAGACTAGGAGTTTCTAGAGCATTGTGTGAAATTAACGAAGAATTCAGATTACTTCTTAAGCCACACGGATTGTTGACTAGAGATGCAAGAATGGTAGAGAGAAAGAAACCAGGTCAGAAAAAAGCGAGAAAGAGATTCCAATTCTCAAAACGTTAATTTTTCAGATTCAGGATGTCAGATACAAGATGCAAGACTATGTGTTTTCTTCTTGGTTCTCGATTCTTGGCTCTATTATCTAAACAAAATATTGCCCGTTACGTTTAGCATCCAAACTTTACTCCCATCTAAAGTAAAGTTGATTGCAGAAAAGCGGAAAGTAAACTAACAAAAAACAAGAAAACATGGCAAAAGCAAATGTAAAAGACCTTTTAGAGGCTGGCGTACACTTCGGTCACATGACTAGAAAGTGGAATCCAAATATGGCTCCATACATTTTCATGGAGAAAAACGGTATTCACATCGTAGATTTACATAAAACAGCTGTTAAGTTGGACGAGGCTTGTACAGCTTTGGAAAAATTAACTTCTGCAGGTAAAAAAGTTCTTTTCGTAGCTACTAAAAAGCAAGCGAAAGAAGTAGT
>NZ_DAIQCG010000008.1:0-127338 GCF_036780765.1 Epilithonimonas sp. | reverse complement strand
AAAAAGGATGCCGCTACTATCGGGGCTATGGCTTTCAACTTCAAATAAAACTTTGTCAGAGGTTCAACCTTTGACAAAGTTTTTCTTAATTTTTTTTCTCAAAATCCTATTAAATGAATTGGATTTCCAAGATTTTCAACAAACAAAATACCTTTCTGTTCTTGCTGATAGGAATGGTAATTTTAGCGAAAGTCATTCCTTTCCAAGAGTCTTACAATCAGTATTTTAATCTTGTGGGATTTATAGATTGGGGAATTGCGGGGATTTTTCTGTTGTATGGACTGAAACTCAATCTCAAAGAAGTCATAAAAGATGTCTCCAACTGGAAACTGCATTTGCTGATTCAGTCGGGAACATTCATTATTTTTCCTTTGTTGGCGTTGATGTTTTATCCGTTTCTGAAAGATACACCGTATTACAATATTTGGCTTTCGGTTTTCTTTTTAGCGAGTTTACCGTCCACGGTTTCATCATCTGTCGTAATGGTTTCAATCGCCAAAGGAAATGTCACTTCAGCCATTTTCAACGCATCGATTTCCGGAATCATTGGGATTTTAATGACGCCGCTTTGGATGAGCTTTTTCCTCACAGCTAATGGAGAATCTGGCAATCAATCCGAGATTATTCAGCAACTTTTATTAAAAGTTTTGTTGCCTATTATTTTAGGAATTATCCTTAATCCAATCTTCAAAAAATGGGTGACTAAATATGCTAATATCATTTCAGAATTTGACCGATTGATTATTTTGCTCATCGTTTATGAAAGCTTTTCAGCGGCTTTTATTGATAATATTTTTGTGGCTGTACCATCATTTGTGTTTCTTGCTTTGGCTTTTAGCGTTGTCTTTTTGTTTTTTGCAACCTATTACATCCTGAAATTCATTGCAGAAAAACTGAACTTTAAAAAGAAAGATGTCATCACAACAACCTTCTGTGGTTCAAAAAAATCCTTAGTTCACGGGACTTTGTTTCTCTTGGTTTTAGGTATTCCCGATGACCAAAAAGTTTTGTTTTTGTTGCCGGTAATGATTTACCACAGTTTTCAATTATTCTACGTAAGTTGGTTAGCAAATAAAATTGCCAAAAGAGAAATTACTGAAGAAGTTTGATTTTAAAATTTATTAAAACCACATAGACACATAGAAAATATTAAAATTAAATTTCTGAAAAAGAATAAATAGTATCGCTGCTGCTATTTTACCTTATTACTACGAATAGCTATGTGTCTATGTGGTAAAAAAAGTAGTTTTAAGTTAAAGTTTGTGGACTTTGCGTTCAAAATCATCAATAATAAAATATAAACCTTAATTTTAAATAGACCTAAAAAATTAACATTATGAAAAAAATATTAACCATTTCTGCTATCGCATTATCTGCGGTTTTCTATTCTCAGGTTCAGAAAGTAGAGCCAGCTTTTTGGTGGAGCGGAATGAAAAATCCTGAACTACAATTATTAGTTTATGGAAAAGATATCCAAAATCTTCAACCAGAATTCTCTGGCGAAATCAAAATCAAAGAAGTCAAAAAAGTTGAAAACCCGAATTACCTTTTTGTAACAATCGATACAAACGGTGTTCAGCCACAAAAAGCAAAACTGAACTTTAAAAACGGAAACAAAACTGTTAAAACCATCGATTACGAATTCAAACAAAGACAACAAAACTCGGCGAATAGAGATTCTTACACCTCTTCTGATGTAATGTATCTGATAATGCCGGACCGTTTTGCCAACGGAAATCCAAAAAATGACAATACTCCAGACACAGCTGAAAAAGCTGACCGAAGCAAAACTGGCGGACGTCACGGTGGAGACATTGCTGGAATTGTAAAAAATCTGGATTATCTTCAGGAATTAGGAATTACAACACTTTGGAATACACCTTTGTTAGAAGATAACGAACCTGGTTTTTCTTACCACGGTTACGCACAAAGCGATTATTATAAAATAGACCCGCGGTACGGAACTAATGAAGATTACAAAAATTTGGCTGACGAACTTCATAAACGAAAAATGAAACTCGTGATGGATTATGTGACCAATCACTGGGGTTCAAAAAGTTGGATAATCAAAGATTTGCCGTCGAAAGATTGGATTCATTATTGGGAAGGGCAGGAAAATGGTTTCAAACGAAGTAATTATAAAATGACGACCCAATTTGACATCAATGCTGCAAAAGCTGATGCGGCAGATTGTATGGACGGCTGGTTTGATACGACGATGCCGGATATGAACCAAAGTAATCCAATGGTTGTGAATTATATGGCGCAGAATGCAATCTGGTGGATAGAATATGCTGGTTTGGACGGTTTCCGTGTGGATACTTATTCTTATAACGATAAAAAAGGAATAGCAGATTGGACAAAACGTATCACCGACGAATATCCGAAATTCAATATCGTTGGGGAAGTCTGGATGCAAGATCCTGCTCATATGGCTTATTGGCAAAAAGATTCTAAAATAGGCGCAATAGAAAACTTTAATTCTTACTTGCCATCTGTAATGGATTTTTCACTTTATGATGCTATTGGTCAGGCTTTCAAAGAAGAGCCGGGCTGGAACGCAGGAATGCAGAGAGTTTATGGGAATTTTACCAATGATTTCCTTTATCCTGATATCAATTATATCTTGGTTTTTGCTGAGAATCACGATACGAACAGACTGAATCAAATCTATCCAAAAATAGAAGACTACAAACTGGCAATGAGCTTGATTCTGACAGTTCGTGGAATTCCGCAATTGTATTACGGTTCCGAAATTGGAATGGCAGGTGATAAAAATAATGGTGGCGATGGAGAAATCCGAAAAGATTTCCCTGGCGGTTGGGCTGGTGATGCGAATAATGCTTTCACAAAATCAGGAAGAACAGCTTCTCAAAACCAGTATTTTGATTATACCAAAAAATTGTTGAATTGGAGAAAAACAAATGAAGCGGTTCATACAGGGAAAACTTTGCATTACATCCCGAACAATAATGTTTATGTTTATTTCCGATATACGGATAAAAAGAGAGTAATGGTTGTAATTAATAACAATAAGGAAAATCAGAATCTGGATTTGAAGCGTTTTTCTGAAGGTTTGAATAATTTTACAAAAGGAAAAGATATCATTTCTGACAAAGATTTTGATTTGAAAACAAATTTGTCCATTCCTGCGAAATCTTCATTAATTTTAGAACTTAAATAAAAATTAAAATGAAAAAAATAATTTCCATCGTCTTACTCTCGTTTTTTATATTTTCGATTCCACTTTCGGCTCAAAAGAAAGGCTTTTACGAAAATGTTCAGAAAAAAAATATGGCTAAAGTCTTAGACGATTTGAACACATTTGCGGCCAATGCAGATTTCAAGAATTACTTTGATTTGTTTGCGCAGGAATCACAATACATCGGAACAGATGCAACGGAAGTTTGGCAAAAGCAAGAGTTCAAAGATTGGGCAAAACCTTATTTCGATAAGAAAACAACTTGGAATTTCAAATCATTAAAACGAAATATCTACTTCAGCAAAGACGGAAATTACGCTTGGTTTGATGAAGTTCTGGATACTCAGATGAAAATCTGCAGAGGGTCTGGTGTTCTCGAAAAAATAGGTGGAAAATGGAAAATCAAACAATACGTTCTTTCCGCAACAATCCCGAATGAAGTGATAGATGAGGTCACCAAAATCAAAACACCAATCGAGGATGCTTTCATCCAGAAATTAAAATAACAAATTGTCATTCAGAGCGAAATGAAATGAAGAGAAGAATCTTTATGAGATTCCTCCTTCGTCGGAATGACATTAACTTAAATATAATAAACAATGACTAAAAAAATAAAACCAAATCTTTCCATCGCTCAGATTATCAATATGAGTATGGGATTTTTGGGAATCCAAATGGCGTTCGGTTTACAGAACGGAAATGCCAGCAGAATTTTAGCAAATCTGGGAGCTGACGTTCACGAGTTGTCTTGGTTCTGGTTGGTAGCGCCTGTTACAGGATTAATCGTTCAGCCAATCATCGGGCATATGGGAGATAATACTTGGAGTCCGTTAGGAAGAAGAAAACCTTATTTTTTGATAGGTGCAGTGTTGTGTGCAATCGGATTGGTTCTCCTTCCAAACGCCGCTTCAGTGACTAATCTTATTGCAGCCAATGTATTATTGTTGGCGGTGATTTTCTTAGCAATGATGGATGCTTCCATCAACGTTGCAATGGAACCTTTCCGAGCTTTGGTTGGCGATATGTTACCAAAACATCAGGGAACAATCGGGTTTTCTGTTCAAACGATTTTGATTGGTATTGGAGCTGTTATCGGTTCTTATCTTCCGGATTGGTTAACCAAATTAGGAATTTCCAATGTTGCTCCGGAAGGTTTTGTAGCGGATAATGTGATTTTTTCTTTCTATGTTGGTGCAGGATTTTTGATTCTAACCATTCTTTACACGATTTTCACAACCAAAGAATATTCTCCGGAAGAATTTGCATCATTTGAAGATGGAAAAGAAGTTACAGAACCTTCTAAATTTTCTGATATATTCAAGGATTTTGCGAACATTCCAACTCAAATGAAAAGACTGGGGATCGTTCAATTCTTTTCTTGGTTTGCTTTATTTACGATGTGGGTTTTCACCACAAGTGCCTTGGCAACGCATCATTTCGGGTTGTCTCCGGAAGATACGCATTCGGAAGCTTTTAATAATGCAGGAGATTTGACGGGAAAATTATTCGGGATGTATAATCTTTGGGCAATTCCGTTTGCATTTTTATTAACACCGATTGCTAAATTCTTAGGGAAAAAACAAACGCACGCTTTAGCTTTGTTAGCTGGAGGTTTGGGGTTGATTTCAATGTATTTCATCAAAGACACATCAATACTTTGGATTTCAATGATAGGATTAGGATTTGCTTGGGCAAGTATTTTAGCAATGCCTTACGCGATGTTAATCGAAGTGATTCCGCAGAGGAAAATGGGTGTTTATATGGGGATTTTTAATTTCTTCATTGTAATTCCTCAAATCATCAACGGTATTTTCGGTGGACCAATAGTTTCCAATATCTTTGGGAAAATGGCAATTGATTATGTTGTTGTTGGTGGAATTTGTATGTTAATTGGAGCAGTTGTAACAATGATTTTCATCAAAACGGAAGATGAAACGTCAAAAGAAATTGAAGAAGAAATTCAGCAGGTTCATTTTTAATAATGATTTATAAAAAGATTCTAATATCAAGTATTATACTGATAATTCTTTCTGTAATAATGTTTATAGTTGGAATTAGTTTGTTTACTTATAAAGGAAAAGAACTGAATCCAATAATTATTAAATTGGGAGAAATCAGTTTTGCTTTTTGGTTGCCGGCTTTGATTTTAGGAATTATTTTATTTTTTATTTCTATAATTTTAACAGTAAAAAAGAAAGTGAAATAATATTAGAATCTATTTTTCTTCTTAATACAAAATCCACCAATCGGTGGATTTTTCGTTTTTACTGAATGAATTTTGATTGAAAATTCAAATTATAAACTAAAATAATCAAATCTTAGTAAAATTTTAGACATCGTAATTTCTCAAGCTTCCACAAATTGAAAATCAATACTTTATGAGCGTTTTTTGTTTTAATGAATATCGTATAAAAATCAATATTTTGTATGTTTTTGATAGTATTGAAAATATTTTTTTGTGAAAAAATCAATGATATTGAAAATTAGTTTATACATTTGTACCGTTCAAAACAAGCAAATATGAATAACACAATTATTATTCTTGTCATTATTAGCATTATCGGATTCCGGTGGTGAGTGATGGCTTGTGATAATTATTGAAATTGAAATAATACAAACCATTCTCATCACGAGAATGGTTTTTTTTATGGTAAGAAATCTAACAAACAAATATAAAAACCAATACAAAATGTATTACAATGACGACAGTGTTCTCTTTTTTGATGGGGAATATGTGAAAGCAAAAGAAGCTAAAACCGACCTCTACGGTCAATCGTTACACTACGGATATGCTGTTTTCGAAGGAATTAAATCTTACAAAACAGCCAACGGAACCAAGATTTTCAAAGCTGAAGAACATTACGACAGACTTCGTAAATCAGCCGAAACAATGATGATGCCTTTCGATTATTCTACCGAAGAAATGGTGGAGATTACCTACAAACTTTTGGAACAAAATAATCTAAGCAATGCTTACATCCGTCCATTAGTGATTTGCTCTCCGAATATGGCTTTGTCAAAAGGACAGAAAAGTTATCTCGTTATAGAAGTTTGGAATTGGGACAACGGTTATATGGCAAACAAAATGAGAATTATGACTTCGTCATTTGAACGTCCAAATCCAAAAGCTTTCAAAGTAGAAGCAAAGGTCAGTGGACATTATGTAAACTCCATTTTGGCTTGTCAGGAAGCTAAAGATAAAGGTTTTGATGAAGCTTTAGTTTTAGATGCTGATGGAAATGTTGCTGAAAGTTCCGGTGCCAATATCTTCTTCGAAAAAGGCGGAAAACTTTTCACACCGGCAAAAGGAAGCATTCTTCCTGGGATTACCAGAGCGACAGTTTTTGAAATCTGCGATAATCTTGGAATTCCTTACGAAGAAAAATTCTTCAAACCTGAAGAAATGCAAGGTGCAGATGCAGGTTTTTTCTGTGGAACAGCAGCAGAGATTGTAGCCTTGGATTCTTTGGATAACGTTCCTTTCAAACTGAATTGGGAAGATAGTTTATCCGCAAAAATTCAGACAGCTTATCGCCATTTAGTATTAGAAGAAGATTATTCTTATTTAAAATCAAACTTGCAATATGTGTAACGTAGAACTGAACAAATATTCCAAAACACTCACGAAAGACCCAACTCAACCCGCAACTCAGGCAATGTTTTACGGGATTGGTTTTCAAAAAGAAGATTTCGACAAAGCCCAAATTGGTATTGCAAGTATGGGTTACGACGGAAACACTTGTAATATGCACTTAAATGGTTTGGCTGAAATTGTAAAAAAGGGAGTTAAAGAACAAAATTTGGTTGGATTAATGTTCCACACTATCGGAATCAGTGACGGAATGACCAACGGAACCGACGGAATGCGTTATTCTCTTGTCAGTCGCGACATCATAGCAGATTCTATCGAAGCAGTTTGTGCCGGACAATATTACGACGGATTAATTACAGTTCCTGGTTGTGATAAAAATATGCCGGGTTCTCTGATGGCGATGGCGCGTCTTGACCGTCCTTCGATAATGGTTTACGGAGGAAGTATTGCTCCCGGACATTACAAAGGCGAAGATTTGAATATTGTTTCGGCTTTCGAAGCCTTAGGAAATAAAATTGCAGGCAAAATTTCTGAGGAAGATTTCCAAGGAGTAATTCAAAATTCTTGTCCAAGTGCAGGTGCTTGTGGCGGGATGTACACTGCGAACACAATGGCTTCCGCCATCGAAGCTTTGGGAATGAGTTTGCCTTATTCCTCATCTTATCCGGCATTAAGCAAAGAGAAAAAAGAAGAATGCCAGTTTGCCGGTCATTATGTTAAAATTCTTTTGGAAAAAGATATTAAACCATCCGATATAATGACTCCTAAAGCGTTCGAAAATGCTTTGAGGCTGATTATGATTTTAGGTGGAAGCACAAACGCGGTTCTCCATTTTATAGCGATTGCAAAATCTATTGGATACGATTTGACTTTGGATGATTTCCAGAAAATCAGTGATGAAACCCCATTTTTGGCTGATCTTAAACCAAGTGGGAAATATCTGATGGAAGACCTTCACAAAGTGGGCGGAGTTCCTGCAGTAATGAAATATCTGTTGGATTTAGGATTGCTGCACGGTGATTGTTTAACGGTTACAGGAAAAACAATTGCTGAAAACCTGGAACACGTCACTTCAATTATTGATAGGGAACAAAACATTATTCACGATATCAAAAATCCAATCAAAGAAACAGGTCACATCAGAATTATGTACGGAAATCTTGCGGAGAAAGGTTCTGTTGCTAAGATTACCGGAAAAGAAGGCGCTTATTTCAAAGGAACAGCGATTGTTTTTGACGGAGAAAAAGAATTCATCAAAGGAATCGAAGAAAAAAAAATCAAAGAAGGAAATGTGGTTGTGATTAAAAACGAAGGTCCAAAAGGCGCACCTGGAATGCCGGAAATGCTGAAACCAACTTCGGCTTTAATGGGTTCAGGTTTAGGTAAAAATGTTGCCTTGATTACAGACGGAAGATTCTCAGGAGGAACACACGGTTTCGTGGTTGGTCATATCACACCTGAAGCTTTTTCCGGAGGATTGATTGGATTAATTAAAGATGGCGACGTGATTGAATTGGATGCCGAAAAAAATACTATCAACGCATTGTTGTCACACGAAGAAATTACTAAAAGAAAAGCCGAGTTCCAACAACCCGAATACAAAGTGAAAAGTGGCGTGTTGTACAAATACGCCAAATCTGTGGCAGACGCCTCACAAGGTTGTGTAACCGATTTATAATTAAAAAGTAAAATTGAAAATAATATGAGTACGCTTGAAGTAAAGGAAAATAAAGATGCAGAACAGCAGAAAGCGGTAGAAATCTCCGGTTCAAAAGCTGTTTTAGAAGCTCTGTTACAGGAAAATGTTGATACGATTTTCGGTTATCCCGGCGGAGCAATTATGCCGATTTATGATGCTTTGTACGACTATTCCGAAAAATTGAAACATATTTTGGTTCGTCACGAGCAAGGTGCAATTCACGCAGCACAGGGATTTGCGAGAACTTCCGGAAAAACCGGAGTGGTATTTGCAACCAGTGGTCCCGGTGCAACCAATTTGGTAACGGGTTTGGCAGATGCGATGATAGATAGCAACCCGATTGTCTGCATTACAGGTCAGGTTTTTGCCTCACTTTTGGGAACAGATGCTTTTCAGGAAACAGATGTTATCAATATTACAACGCCGGTTACAAAATGGAATTATCAAGTGACTGACGCAACAGAAATTCCGGAAGCAATTGCCAAAGCTTTTCATATTGCAAGTACAGGTCGTCCCGGTCCGGTTTTGATTGACATTACCAAAAATGCTCAATTACAGCTATTCGAATATTTAGGTTATAAAAAATGTAATCATATCAGAAGTTATCGTCCTGAACCTGAAATCAGAAATGAATATATCGAGCAAGCAGCAGAGCTTATTAATCAGGCAAAAAAACCATTCGTTCTGTTTGGACAAGGTGTGATTTTGGGTAAGGCTGAACAAGAGTTCAAAGCTTTTATTGAGAAAGTTAATCTTCCCGCAGCTGCAACGGTGATGGGATTGAGCGCACTTCCCACCAATCACAAATTGCACGTAGGAATGTTAGGGATGCACGGAAACTATGCACCAAACGTAATGACTAATGAATGTGATGTTCTGATTGCTGTCGGAATGCGTTTCGATGACAGGGTTACAGGACGTTTGGATAAATATGCAAAACAGGCAAAAATTATTCACCTTGATATAGATCCAGCTGAAATCGATAAAAATGTGAAGACAACAGTTCCTGTTTGGGGAAATTGTAAAAAAACACTTCCACTTTTAACTTCTCTTCTCAAAGACAATGACCATTCAGATTGGCTTGAAAAATTCCGTGAACTGGAAAAAGAAGAAATCAAAGAAGTTATTCAAAACGAACTGAATCCAACAACCGATGTTATGACAATGGGAGAAGTCATCAAAGTTCTGAATGAACTGACAAATGGTGACGCTATTATTACAACCGATGTCGGTCAGCATCAAATGGTTGCTTGTCGATATGCGAATTTCAATAATTCTAAATCCAGTGTTACATCAGGAGGTTTAGGAACAATGGGATTTGGTTTGCCTGCTGCGATTGGAGCTTGGTATGGCGCACCTGAAAAAACGGTTGTTGCGATCATTGGCGATGGTGGATTTCAAATGACTTTGCAGGAATTAGGAACAATTATGCAGTTTGGAGCGAAGGTTAAAATTCTGATTCTCAATAATGAATTCCTTGGAATGGTTAGACAATGGCAACAACTTTTCCACGACAGACGGTATTCTTTTGTGAACATCACAAGTCCTGATTTCGTAGCAGTTGCGAAAGGTTATTACATCGACGGACAAAAAATAGCTGAAAGAAAAGACCTCAAAAATGCTTTAGAAACAATGATAAATCACGATGGCGCTTATCTTTTAGAAGTAATGGTTGGAAAAGAAAATAACGTTTTTCCAATGGTAGCACAAGGAACTTCGGTTTCGGAAATCAGACTTAAATAATTTATAATTATTTATAAAACAATTCAAAGAAATTAAGAGACAGATTATCAGTCTAATAAACTTTGCTAAGTTTTACGCCTTTGCGAACTTTAAAACATTGAATTAAATAAAAAAACTTTGCGGACTTTGCGTTTAAAAAATATCTGCAAACCATTTCCAACTCTTTGGAACTTTAATTTATCATAAAATGGAAAAACAAGAATTTACCATCACATTATACACAGAAAATTCGGTTGGATTAATTGGCAGAATATCAGGGATTTTTTCACGAAGAAAAATCAATATCGAAAGTCTTAATACTTCTCCTTCCGAGGTTGAAGGCATTCACAGATTCACGATTCTTATTAATGAAACCGAAGAAGTTGTTAGAAAACTTTGCCGTCAGCTAGAAAAACAAATCGATATTCTGAAAGCTTATTTCAATACCGATGATGAGATTGTTTGGCAGGAACAAGCGCTTTATAAAGTTCCCGCAAATGTTGTAACAGAAAAGGTTTATGTAGAAAGATTGCTTCGTCAATATGGAGCTTCAACAGTTGTGATTCGTCAGGATTACATCGTTTTTGAAACAGCAGGACATCGTGAAGAAATCGACCGATTGACGGAAGAACTCAACAAGTATGGACTCATCGAATTCGTTCGTGGAGCAAGAATCGCAATCATCAAAAACAGCGCAGGAATCCACGAAAAAGTCCTCGAATTCGAAAAAAGGGAACCTTCACCAGAACTTATAGAAAACGAATATCTCGACAAAAGAGACGACGTTTTCACAATGTAAATAAACAATCAAACTTTGTTGAGCGTAAGCATCTTCGTGAACTTAAAAACATTCAATTGTTAAAAAAATCTTCGTGCGCTTTGTGTTCAATTTTAGACAATCTTCAAAACAAAATTTAATAAAATCAAGACAAAATAAAAATGGCAAATTATTTCAATACCTTATCACTCAGAGACCAGTTGCATCAGTTAGCACAGGCAGATTTTATGGACAGTTCAGAGTTTTCTGATGGCGTTTCTGCGTTGAAAGGAAAGAAAATCGTAGTTGTAGGATGCGGCGCTCAAGGTCTGAACCAAGGTCTGAATCTGAGAGACAGCGGATTGGATGTTTCTTACGCATTGCGTCAGGAAGCAATCGACCAAAAGAGAGATTCGTGGAAAAACGCAACCGAAAATAATTTTAAAGTCGGAACTTACGAAGAACTGATTCCAACTGCGGATTTGGTTATCAATTTAACGCCCGACAAACAACATACTTCTGTGATTAATGCTGTTCAACCTTTGATGAAACAAGGCGCAACTTTGTCCTATTCTCACGGATTCAATATTGTTGAAGAAGGGATGCAAATCCGTAAAGATTTAACCGTAATTATGGTTGCTCCAAAATGTCCTGGTTCCGAAGTTCGTGCCGAATATCTGCGTGGTTTTGGTGTTCCGACTTTGATTGCCGTTCACCCAGAAAATGACCCTCAAGGAAAAGGTTGGGCAGAAGCGAAAGCGTATTGCGTAGGAACTGGCGGTCACAAAGCTGGTGTTTTGAAATCCTCTTTCGTTGCCGAAGTGAAGTCCGATTTGATGGGCGAACAAACCATTTTGTGCGGACTTTTACAAACGGGTTCTATTCTTTCTTTCGACAAAATGGTGGAGAAAGGTGTTGATGCAGGTTACGCTTCCAAATTGGTTCAGTACGGTGTTGAAGTTATTACAGAAGCCTTGAAACACGGCGGTGTGAGCGGAATGTTAGACAGACTTTCGAATCCTGCAAAACTCAAAGCATTTGAACTTTCGGAAGAACTGAAAGACATAATGCGACCACTTTTCCAAAAACATCAGGATGATATTATTTCGGGCGAATTTTCCAAAACAATGATGGAAGATTGGGCAAATGGCGACGCCAATCTTTTGAAATGGAGAGCAGAAACAGGAGAAACTGCTTTCGAAAAAACACCTGCAGGTGATGTGAAAATCGATGAGCAGGAATATTTTGACAATTATCTTTTGATGTTGGCGTTCATCAGAGCAGGCGTTGAGTTGGCTTTCGAAACAATGGTCGAAGCTGGAATCAAGCCAGAATCTGCTTATTATGAGTCACTTCACGAAACCCCTTTGATTGCCAACACCATTGCCAGAAAAAAACTGTTCGAAATGAATCGTGTGATTTCCGACACCGCAGAATACGGCTGTTATCTTTTCGACCAAGCTTGCAAACCGTTGTTGGCGGATTTTATGAAGTCAGTGGATACAGATTTGGTCGGAAAAGACTTCAATGAAGGCAAAAAAGCTTCGGTTGACAACGCACAATTGGTTTACGTAAACGATATTTTGAGAAATCATCCCGTAGAAATTGTCGGCAGAAAACTGCGTCAGGCAATGACGGCGATGAAGTCGATTAAAACAGTTTAAAATTAGGAGCTAATCCCGCTTTCCGCTATATCTTTTGCTCTTCGTTCCTCATCACAAAAGGATGCCGCTGCAAATCGAGGTACGAGATTCGATGATTCAAAAAATAGAATAAAAGAAAAGAGTCAATCGGGGCTATGGGATTTGTCATAAAAATGAAGATTGTTCCTAAATTCAAATTTTGTCATTCCGTACGAAACCTAACGAAATGTTTTAAAACTGCTGAGATTCCTATGGAATGACAAATTGAATTTTTATTCTTTGCTGAGCGAAGCGCCTTTGCGAACCATAAATTTTTTCAATAAGATTATAAAAACCTTTGCGCTCTTTGCGTTTAAAAATAAAAATAATGTCAACCCCAATCATCCAAATTTCAAATCTGAATTTTCAGTACGATAAACCAATATTGAGCAATTTCAATTGGCAAATATCTTCTCGAGAATGTTGGATGTTAGGTGGATTAAGCGGAAGCGGAAAAACAACTTTAGCCAAAATCATTTCAGGAGAAATTAAAAATTTCGAAGGGGAAGTTGAGGTCAATTTTGATGAAAATTCAGAATTGCCAAAGAAAGTTTTGTATGTTTCCAATTGGTTTCAGTTCAGTAATCTGGAAGGCGACCGCAATTTTTATTATCAGCAACGTTATAATCAACAGGCAAAAAATGATACACTAACTGTTTTTGCAGAACTCAGTCATTTCGGGAAAGAAGAAAATCTGGATTTCAGGATATTGGAATCTTTTTTAGAACCTTTTGGATTTGATAATTTTAAAAATCAGCAATTAATAGAATTGTCGAGCGGTGAACACAAGAAATTACAATTGTTGAAAGCACTCTGGTTAAAACCTCAAGTTTTGATTATCGACCAACCTTACACAGGTTTGGATGTGAAGTCGAGACAGTTTTTGAATCAGGCTTTTGATGTTTTAATTAAAGAAAATGTCACATTGGTTTTAATTAATAATGATGACGAATATCCAGAAAGTGTTCAATATTTTGTTGAAATTGAAAATGGAAAATTAGTTCATCAAAATTCTCCAAAAGAATTTTCAAAAGGTGAAGAAAGGATTCCGAAATCGCTTCCGTTTTTTCTTCAGAATAATCAGGAGAACGAACAGGAAAATCTCATCAAATTAGAAAATATCAATATTTCTTACGGTGAAAAACAAGTTTTGAAAAACATCGATTGGGAAGTTAATTCGGGAGAACAATGGCTGTTGCAAGGTCATAACGGTTCAGGAAAATCAACATTATTAAGTCTACTAAATGGCGACCATCCGCAAGCTTATGCCAATGAAATTCATCTTTTTGGACAAAAGCGGGGAAGTGGCGAAAGTATTTGGGATATCAAAGAAAAAATCGGAATGATTTCACCCGAATTACATTGGTATTTTGATATGAATGCGAATGTCGGACAAACGATTGCTTCCGGTTTTTTTGATTCGATGAGTTTGTATCAGAAACTGAGTTTTGACCAGCAACAACAATTGGAACAGATTCTCTATTTCTTCGATTTGAAAGATGATAAAAACAAAAAATTAAATACACTTCCTTTAGGAAAACAACGTCTCGCTTTACTCGCAAGAACATTGATTAAAAAACCAAAACTCCTGATTTTGGATGAGCCTTGTCAGGGAATGGATAATGAACAGACGCAATATTTCAATCAGGTTATTGATGATTTGGCAAGTCAGGGCCAATCGTTGATTTATGTCGGACATTTTGAATCTCAATTACCAAAAAAACTCAGTCACAAACTCGTTCTGGAAAACGGAACAACAAAAATTAAAACCAAAATCAAAGAATTTTTAATATAAATGAAGATGAACGAAACGCTGATATTTCCAAACTTGGAAGCGGTAAAAGAAGCCCGAAAAAGTATAGAAAATGTCGTGAACTACACGCCTTTGCAATACAATGCAAGATTGTCAGAAAAATTTGGTGCGAATATTTTCCTCAAAAGAGAAGATTTACAGCCTGTAAGGTCGTACAAATTGAGAGGTGCTTACAATAAAATAAAAAGTCTTTTCAATGAAGGCAAAACTTCGGATGGAGTTGTCTGTGCAAGTGCGGGAAATCACGCTCAAGGTGTGGCTTTTTCGTGCAAACAGCTCCAAATCAAAGGAACGATTTTTATGCCTGTGACAACGCCGAAACAAAAACTGGAACAAGTCGAAATGTTTGGTGGAAACTTTGCCGAAATCAAATTGGTTGGAGATACTTTTGATGCATCAAAAAATGCGGCTTTAGATTTTGCAGAAACATCTGGAGCGGCTTTTATTCATCCATTTGATGATATTCAGATTATTGAAGGTCAGGCGACTTTGGCTCTAGAAATTTTAGAACAGAATACAGATTTTATAGATTTCATCTTCATTCCGATTGGCGGTGGTGGTTTGGCATCGGGAATTTCAACTGTTTTTAAAGAGTTATCGAAAGAGACTCAATTAATCGGAGTGGAACCAAAAGGAGCACCTTCTATGAGAATTTCCATCGATAATAATCTTAATACAGAACTTTCAGAAATCGACGGTTTTGTTGACGGTGCAGCAGTGAAAAGAGTAGGAGATTTGACTTTCGAGATTTGCAAAAAGTCACTTTCAGATTGTATTCCTGTGGATGAAGGGAAGATTTGTGAAACAATTCTTCAACTTTATAATAAGGATGCAATTGTTTTGGAACCAGCTGGGGCTTTATCTATTTCGGCTTTAGAACAATATAGAAATCAGATTAAAGGCAAAAATGTAGTCTGTATCGTAAGCGGAAGCAACAACGATATTACAAGAATGGAGGAAATCAAAGAACGTGCTTTGCTTTACAATGGTTTGAAACATTATTTTATGGTCAAATTTCCGCAGCGTCCTGGTTCTTTGAAAGATTTTGTTCTGAATGTTTTAGGAGAAAATGACGACATCACCCATTTCGAATATACCAAGAAAAACTCACGAGAAACGGCTTTGGCAATCGTCGGAATCGAACTTTCTAATATTTCTGATTTTAATGGTTTGAAACAAAGAATGCAAAACCTCGGTTATTTTGAATCTTATCTCAATGATAATCCGGATGTTCTTAGTATGCTAGTTTAATTAATAAATCGTTTAAAAAATAAACTCCGACAATCGTCGGAGTTTCTCGTTCTTACCGTACATCAATGCATAAGGATTTTGAAAGCTGGAAATTTGTATCAACAAAAAAGCCTTACAATTAAAATCAATTTAAAATGAAAACAGTATATCACAGCGCAGAAAGCAGAGGTTACGCTAACCACGGTTGGTTGAAAAGTCATCACACTTTTAGCTTTGCCAATTATCACAATCCGGAAAGAAACCATTTCGGAGTTTTGAGAGTTTTGAATGACGATTACGTAGAAGGCGGAATGGGATTCGGGAGACATCCACACCGCAATATGGAAATTATTTCGATTCCGTTGGAAGGTGATTTGCGTCACGGTGATAATATGGGAAATTCCGGAATTATCAAAAGAGGTGATATTCAAGTAATGTCAGCTGGAACCGGAATTATGCACAGTGAAGAAAATGCAATAGAACAACCTGTGAAGTTTTTGCAAATCTGGATTATCCCAAACAAAACCGATGTAACTCCAAGATATGATCAAATAGACATCGAGGAAAAATCAGTTCAGAATGATTTTCAGCAGATTCTTTCGCCTAATACAGATGATGCTGGCGTTTGGATTCATCAGGATGCTTGGTTCAACTTGGCAAAATTCGACAAAGGTTTTTCCAAAGAATATAAAATCAACAAATCTGGAAACGGTGTTTACGTTTTCGTGATCAAAGGAAAAGCAAAAATTGGTGACCAAATTCTGGATGAAAGAGACGGTTTAGGAATTTGGGATACAAACAGTTTCACTTTAGAAGCTCAGGAAAACTCAGAAATATTATTGATAGAAGTTCCAATGGAATTGCCAAGATAATTATAAAATTAATCAAACCACATAGAAACATAGGAAAGCTTAATAATTACATAAAAAGATAAAACAGAAACTACTATTTTATCTTGAATCCCTACAAAAACTATGTGTCTATGTGGTAAAGCAAAGTTGTAATCTGCGAGAGATACTTTTTATTAATTTATCCTGTATTAACTCAGAGTTATTAATTTAATATTTTTTTAAGAAAATAACACACAGCTCGGTATGAGAATTGTCATTGAAAAATCTTAAATTTGGCACTTTAAAAAGTGAAACTGAAAACAGACGGAACGCTACGAACGAAAGTTCTTAAGAAATAGAAAGATTTCAAGCGTTTTATCCACAAAAACATTAATATTTACAGATGAGATTACTTATTGTTGGAAATGGCGGCCGTGCTTCGGCTTTAGCAACTAAATTGAGCGAAGATAGCAGAATTACGAAAATGTTTTTTGCGCCTGGTAACGCCATGACAGAAAAATTAGGAGAAAATATAAACGAAACAGATATCACTGCGCTTAGAGATTTTGCAATTAAAAACAAAGTTGATTTGACAATTGTTGGTCCAGAAGCTCCTCTTGTAGAAGGGATTGTGGATGAGTTCAAGAAAGTTGATCTTAAGGTTTTTGGTCCATCAAAAAAAGCAGCTTCTCTAGAAGGCAGCAAAGCGTTTTCGAAGAAGTTTATGAAAACTTACGGAATCAAAACCGCACAATCTGTAACGTTTGATTCTTACGTAGATGCTAAAGAATATTTGCAGAGTCAATCTTTTCCTTTGGTTATCAAAGCTAGCGGTTTAGCTGGTGGAAAAGGCGTTGTGATTGCTGAAGATTTGGAAGAAGCAGAAGGTACAATTCATGATTTTATGATTAAGAGAATCTTCGGGGATTCTGGGATTCAGGTAATTATCGAAGAGTTTCTTCAAGGTTTCGAAGCTTCAATTATCGGAGTTTCCAATGGCGACAAAATATTCCCTTTCGTGCCTGCAAAAGATTACAAAAAAGTAGGAAATGGCGACCAAGGTCCAAACACAGGCGGGATGGGTTCTGCGGCACCAAGCCCAGAATTTACAGAAGAACATCAGCAAGATTTCGTAGAACATATTATGAACCCAACGGTTGACGGTCTTAAAAAAGAAGGTCTTAGCTTCAAAGGATTTATTTTCTTCGGATTGATGATTACCAAAAACGGAACTTATCTTCTAGAGTACAATATGAGATTGGGCGACCCAGAAACGCAGGTTCTTTTGCCGTTGTTGGAGAATAATTTGGTAGATGTTATCGAGGATTGTCTTCACGGGAAAGAATTGGATTTGAAATTCAAAAATAAAAAAGCAGTTTGTTTGGTGATTTGTTCAGGAGGTTATCCTCAGAATCACGAGACTGGCTACGAGATTACAGGCGCAGAAAAAGTGAAAAACAGCAACTTACTTTATGCTGGCGCAGATTACAGAGGAGACAGAGTGGTTTCCACGGGCGGTAGAGTTTTGAACTTGGTTGCGCTTGGAGACTCTTTCGAAGAAGCCCGCAAAAAAGTTTATGAAGATGCTGTGACTGTAGATTTTGACTACGGATTTTACCGAGAAGATATTGCGAAATTCTAAAATATACAGAGATGTTGGGCGACCAATGTCTCTTTGTTTTTTAAGAAGCTTCATCCCGCTTTCCACTATATCTTTTTTGTCATTGCGAACGAAATGAAGCAATCTGTAGAACCATTCAGCAATCGCAATAACAAAAAAGGATGCCGTTACAATCGGGGCTATGGCATTCATCATAAAAACAAGTTTTGTCATCAATTGAAAGATGATAAAATAATAATTATAATAATAACAAGAATAAAAGAACACACTCTTTGTCATTCCTACGAAATGGCAAAAGAGCAAAAAAAGAGGAAGTCCTTGATAAGTTTGAAGTTTATACTGAGCTTGTCGAACTACCTTTGTGAATCTTAAAATATTTTCAAAAAAGTCAAAAAAACTTTGTGGGCTTTGCGTTTAAAAATTCATAATTAATAATTACAAAAGATGCCTTGGAATCCTGATCTTTACGACCAGTTCAAACAAGAACGTTCAGCACCGTATTTTGATTTAATAAAATTGGTGGAATTAGAATCCAATATGTCGGTTATGGATTTAGGTTGCGGAACAGGCGAATTAACGTCCGGACTTTTGGATTTCATTCCAAATTCTCAAATTACAGGAATCGATACTTCTGCAGAGATGCTCAAAAAAGCGGAACAATTTGCAACTAAAAGATTACAGTTCTTCCAAAGAAGTGTAGAAGAACAAATAGAATTGGATGAAAAGTTTGATTTGATTGTTGCCAACGCCTCTTTGCAATGGTGCAAAAATCATGATGTATTGTTTCCCAAACTGATTTCAAAACTGAATCCAGAAGGACAATTAGCCGTTCAGATTCCATCGAATCATAATTTTATCGTTCATCAATTATTGTCAGTCGTTGCAGAACACGAGGTTTATCAGAAACATTTCAACGGCTGGAAAAGAGAATATTCGGTTCTTAATATAGAAGATTACGCTAAGATTTTGTCAGACAACGAAGGCAAAAAAATTAACGTTTTCGAAAAAGTTTATCCACACATTATGAAAGATGCGGATGCAGTTTTTGACTGGGCTTCTGGAACAGCGATAATTCCTTTCGTAGAAAAACTTCCGGAAGATTTGAAAGAGCAATACAAGCACGATTATAAAGAAGAACTGAGAAAAGTTTTCACAGGTTCGCCGGTGTTTTATCCGTTCAAAAGAACCTTTATTTACGCACAATTTTAAAAAATATTACAACATTATATGCAAAACGGAATTATCATTTTAGACTTCGGTTCACAGTACAACCAACTTATCGGGAGAAGAATCCGTGAAATGGAAGTTTATTCGGAAATAGTACCATTCAATACACCATTATCAGAAATTCTTGAGAAAAAACCAAGAGGAATCATCCTTTCCGGAGGTCCAAGTTCTGTGAACGCAGAAAACGCACACCTTGTAGAAAAAGAATTGTATGAGCAAGGAATTCCGGTTTTAGGAATTTGCTACGGAATGCAATTAACTGCACATCTTTTGGGCGGAAAAGTGGCTAAAGGCGAAAAAGGTGAATATGGAAAAGCGCACTTGGAAATCGTTAAAGAAAACGAATTATTGAAAGGTGTTTACCAAAATTCAATTGTTTGGATGAGCCATTTTGATGAGGTTGCAGAATTGCCAGAAGGTTTTGAACTCAATGCAAAATCTGGTGTTATTGCTTCAATTTCCAATCCTGAGAAAAAGATTTATGCGGTACAATTTCATCCGGAAGTTTCTCATTCCGAAGAAGGAGGAAAAATGTTGGAGAACTTCGTATTCGGAATTTGTAAGTCAGACAAAAACTGGAAACTGACAAATTATATCGAGAAAACAGTTGCTGAAATCAAAGAAAAAGTGGGAACTCAAAAAGTGATTCTTGGACTTTCTGGTGGAGTAGATTCTTCTGTTGCAGCAGTTTTGATTCACAAAGCAATTGGTGACCAACTGAATTGTATCTTCGTAGATACTGGACTTTTGAGAAAAGACGAAGGCAAAAAAGTAATGGAAAATTACGGAAAGCACTTCGATATGAATATCAAAATGGTAGATGCTTCCGAAAGATTTCTTTCCAAATTAGCAGGAATCGGTGACCCTGAAGAAAAACGTAAAATCATTGGTAACGAGTTTGTTCACGTTTTCGATGAAGAATCTCATTCAATCGAAGGAGCAAAATTCTTGGCACAAGGAACAATCTATCCAGATGTTATCGAATCTCAATCCGTAAAAGGACCTTCAGCAGTTATCAAATCTCATCACAATGTAGGCGGACTTCCTGAAGAAATGGAATTCGAATTGTTGGAACCTTTGAGAGAATTGTTCAAAGATGAAGTAAGAAAAGTAGGGGAGGAATTGGGAATTCCGCACGAGTTGGTTTACAGACATCCATTTCCTGGACCAGGTTTGGGAATCCGAGTTTTGGGCGAAGTAGATGCAGAAAAAGTTAGAATATTGCAGGAAGCAGACGATATCTTCATCGAAGAATTATATAAAAATGATTTGTACGAGAAAGTGTCTCAGGCTTTCGTAGTCCTTCTCCCAGTGAAATCTGTAGGTGTGATGGGAGATGAAAGAACTTACGAATACACAGCAGTTGTACGTTCTGCCAACACAATTGATTTTATGACTGCCACTTGGAGCAGATTGCCTTACGAATTTTTGGACACTGTTTCCAGCAGAATCATCAATGAAGTTCGTGGGATTAACAGAGTGGCTTATGATATCAGTTCAAAACCACCAGCAACCATCGAGTGGGAATAATGAATATTCAAAAATAATAAACGTCTGGAATTTTCCAGACGTTTTTGTTTTTATCAATTGGTTATCTCTTCCTCACATTCTCCAAAATATCAGGGAAATAGAGGTCAGAAAGATGTTCGAACTCGTCACCTCGCATAAACATAGACGCATCTACCTGATCATAGGATTCTCTTCCTGCAGCAGCAATCAGCTCGTTACAAGTGTGCAACGTATTTTTATGGAATTGATAAACACGCTCGGTTTTATCGTTGGTATCAAGACCTTTGATAAGCATTTTATCTTGCGTCGCAACGCCGGTTGGGCAAGTATTGGTGTTGCATCTCAACGCTTGGATACAGCCTAAAGAAAACATAAAACCTCTGGCATTATTACAAAGGTCAGCGCCCATTGCGACAGCTCTTAAAATATCCAGGGATGTTAAAACTTTTCCGCTGGCAATGATTCTCAATTTATCTCTTAGTTCATAGTTAATCAAGGTTCTGTTGACGAAAATCAATGCTGGTTCCAATGGCATCCCAACACCGTCTGAGAACTCTGGTGGCGCTGCGCCCGTGCCGCCTTCTGCACCGTCTATGGTGATGAAATCCGGATAGATGTTCAGGATGTTCATCTGTTCGCAAATGTCTTCAAACTCTTTGGTATCACCGATACAAAGCTTGAAACCGATTGGTTTTCCGCCAGAAAGTTCACGTAATTGCTGTACGAATCTCAACAAACCTTCGCCATCAGAAAAAGCACTGTGCGATGGTGGCGAAAGAATCGTAACGCCAGGTGGGACGTGTCGGATTTTAGCAATCTCTGGCGTGTTCTTCACGGCCGGCAAAACACCGCCGTGACCTGGTTTTGCACCTTGAGATAATTTGATTTCAATCATTTTTACATTATCCAGATTCGAATATTTTGTAAACAATTCGGCATCGAAGTTCCCTTCTTCATTTCTGCATCCAAAATAACCCGTGCCAATCTGCCAGCAAAGGTCACCACCTTCCAAATGATGTGGAGATATGCCACCTTCACCTGTATTATGATAAAAATTACCTTTTTTTGCGCCTCGGTTCAGAGCCATTTGCGCGCGGTCACTCAATGCACCAAAACTCATTGCAGAAATATTAAAAAGTGATGCATTATATGGTTGCTTACAATCTTTACCTCCGATAATCACTCTTGGCAGTTCTTCTTTTGGATGTTTGGCGTAGATAGAGTGTTTGATGCCTTCATATTTCCGATGATTGACTTCTAATTGGGTTCCGAATGGGACAGTATCACTCAAATTTTTCGAACGTCTGTAAACGGCCGACCTTTGATGTCTTGGGAAAGGTTTCCCATCTGTTTCTCTTTCTATAAAATATTGCTGAATCTCGGGCGAGATTTCCTCAAAAATATACCTAAAATAACCAAGAACAGGGAAATTTCTAAGAATGGCGTGTTTGGTTTGATAGGTATTGTAAATGCCTAAAATGTAGAGGGACGTCAGCAAAATCGGAATCCAGTACTGCGCTTTTATCAGCAGAGCTGTTGCCCACGTCACGATTAATACAACGATTCCCCAAAGGATGAATTTGTTTCTCATAAGAATGTTTTTGAATCTGTGTCAAATATAAAACCATTTCAAAGATAAGTTTGAAATGGTCTTTTTTTCTTGATTAAATTTAATAAATTCTTAGTTAATCTGTTTTGTATAAATGTAATAATTTTTATCGAATTCCACTGGTTTGTCAGATTTCAAAGTAGTGGTCTGATTCTGTTCCGTTGGTTTCAATTTCTGTCCATCTGCCAGTCTGATTGGAAGTTTCAAATTCGGAACAACATTTGTCCATTTGTAAGTCAGCTGATTTCCATTCTGCTTATATTCTAAAGTTGGAATTTTGATGGTCGTCAGATATTGGTCAAAAATTGATTTCAAATCAATGCCTGATTTTTCAGAAAAGTAATTCTGAATTTGTGCTGCGGTTACAGTCTGATGGTAAAAATCCTTATTCAAACCTATCAGGATTTGACGAAATTTCTCATCATTATTAATCACCTGACGAATCGTATGAATCATATTCGCTCCTTTCGGGTACATATCGCTGCTGCCTTCATTTCGAATGCCGTATGTTCCGATGATTGGTTTATCATTCTGAATATTTCCTCTTAATCCTTGAAGATACTTATTGCCATCGGCTTTCCCAAAAACATAGTCCACAAACAAAGTCTCGGAATAAGTTGTAAAACTCTCGTGAATCCACATATCCGCTTGGTCTTTTGCCGTGATGTTGTTCGCAAACCATTCGTGTCCCGTTTCGTGGATGATGATATAGTCCCATTTCAAGCCAATTCCTGTTCCGGAAAGGTCTCTTCCGAGATAACCATTTTGATATTTGTTTCCGTAAGCAACGTTACTTTGATGTTCCATCCCAAGATGCGGAGACTCTACCAATTTATAAGAATCCTCATAAAAAGGGTATGGTCCAAACCAATGCTCAAAAGCTTTCATCATTGGTTTTACTTGCTCAAATTGTTTTTTAGCTTTGTCAAGATTGTAATCCAAAACCCAATAATCCAAGTCCAATTTTCCTTTTTCGCCGTCAAAAGTATTTTTGAAATTCACATATTTCCCAATCGATGGAATGATGGAATAATCATTAATTGGACTTTTTACTTCCCAAAGCCAAGACTTTTTATCGCCAAGATTTTCTTCTTTGATTAATTTTCCGTTTCCAACGCCAACCAAATCTTTTGGTGTTATGATTTTGAAAGTAATTCCGTTATCCGGCTCATCACTCCAAATATCTTTTACAGGCAACCAAATGCTCGCACCGATTCCTTCATCTGCAGCAGTCATCCACGGATTTCCGTTTTTGTCTTTGGTAAACATCCAACCACCGTCCCAAGGTGCGTGTTTTGCAATCGTTGGATTTCCAGAGTAATCAATATCAATCGTATATTTTTCTCCTTTTTTGAATTTCTTTTTTGCAGAAATAAAAATGAAATCTCCGTCTACTTTTTTATCAACAATAGGAAAATTAGCTGTGATTTTGTCAGCTTTCATCGGACTTTGAAGATCGATTTGAAAAACAGGATTCAAAACATCTTTCTCAATCGTCAAACTGATTTTATTACTTCCTTTGATGCTTTTCGCTTCAAAATTAGGCTCCAAGACAATATCATATTTCTTAACATCCCAAAAGTTTCTGAATTCTGTATTAGAACCTTTTAACGTGTCTATTCTGGTAGGATTAGGGGTTTCAAACATTTGCGCTTGAGAAGTACCTGAAATCAATATGGCGAACAGTAAGATTTTTTTCATTGTTAATTTTTTTTGAGGTCTAATAAGTTGGCGTTTAACTGTTAAAAGTTACAGAAATTGAATATTAATTACCACAAAGGTCACAAAGATTTACACCAAGTTCACTATAATAATTGTGGGCTTTGTGAAAAAGCCATTGTGAACTTTGTGTTTAAAAAAAATTAGAAAATATTTTCCTGATAAAAATGCTTCGTCTCTTCGATGATTTCGTCAATTTGTTCAAGAGTTAAAGCCTGAAGAAACTTAGTCTTGAATTCTTTAAAATGCGGAATTCCACGGAAGTAATTGCTGTAATGTTGACGCATTTCCACAATTCCGGGACGTTCGCCTTTCCATTCTACAGACCAAAGTGCGTGGTTTTTCACAGCTTCTAATCTTTCTGCAATAGTTGGCTCAGGAAGAATTTCGCCAGTCTCGAAAAAATGTTTAATTTCATTGAAAATCCAAGGATAACCAATCGCACCACGACCAATCATTATTCCATCACAGTTATATTTGTTTTTATATTCCAACGCTTTTTCAGGAGAATCAACATCGCCGTTTCCAAAAATTGGAATTTCAATATTCGGATTGTTTTTGATTCTTGAGATATGTTCCCAATCTGCTTCACCTTTATACATTTGAGCACGAGTTCTGGCGTGGATGGTTAAAGCTTTAATTCCGACATCTTGTAGTCTTTCGGCAACTTCATCAATATTGATTGAATCATTATCCCAACCTAATCTCGTTTTTACAGTAACTGGCAAATGTGTAGAACTGACAACAGCTTTCGTTAATCTCACCATCAAATCGATATCTTTCAAAACACCAGCTCCGGCGCCTTTGCAAACGACTTTTTTTACTGGACAACCGAAATTAATATCCACCAAATCTGGTTCTACAGTCTCCACAATTCTGGCTGACATTGCCATTGCTTCTTCATCGCCACCAAAAATCTGGATTCCCACAGGTCTTTCGTAATCGAAAATATCGAGCTTTTTACGACTCTTTATCGCATCACGAATCAATCCTTCCGAAGAAATAAACTCCGAATACATCAAGTCTGCGCCGTGCATTTTGCACAATTTTCTGAACGGTGGGTCACTTACGTCTTCCATAGGTGCCAGCAAAAGCGGAAAGTCAGGAAGTTCTATGTTGCCAATTTTTACCATTCTGCAAAGATAATGATTCCTATTCGGACTAATTTAAAATCAGTCTTAATTCCTTATTTAATAAATTTGTGGTATAATAATCAATATGAAAAAAGTATTTCTAACAGCCGTTCTAGCAATGGTATTTTCGTGTGCAAAAAATGAAAATTCTGGTAATAAAGATGTTATTGCTTCTGAACCAGAACCTACGCCAAAAGTCGTAACCGATCCAATTGCCGAAGGTAAATCGTTGGTTGAAGGCGCAGATTGTTTAGGTTGTCATAAACTAGACGAAAAAATGATTGGACCCTCTTACAAAGAAGTGGCAAAAAAATATGAGAACACACCGGAGAATGTAGAAATGCTGGCGGAGAAAATCATCAAAGGAAGTTCTGGTGTTTGGGGAGATGTTCCTATGCCTGCTCACAATGGATTTAGCAAAGAAAATGCGAAATTTATGGCGCAGTATATTTTATCTTCAAAATAAATTTTGCTGATGTCTGAAAAATCCAGTCTTCATCCAAGAAATCTCCATCGCAATTCTTATGATTTTGAAGCTTTAATTTCCGTCGTTCCAGAGTTGAAGCATTACGTTTTCAAAAATGATTATGATACTTTGACGATCAATTTTAGTATTCCGAAAGCGGTTATATTACTTAATAAAGCTTTGCTTTTACAATATTATAATGTCAAAGAATGGGATATTCCAGAAGGCAATCTTTGTCCACCGATTCCAGGTCGGGCAGATTATGTTCATTATTTGGCAGATTTGTTGGCGAGCGACAAGGGCGAAATTCCAACTGGAACTTCGGTCAAAGGTTTGGATATTGGAGTAGGAGCC
This sequence comes from Epilithonimonas sp., assembly GCF_036780765.1. Taxonomy (GTDB): domain Bacteria; phylum Bacteroidota; class Bacteroidia; order Flavobacteriales; family Weeksellaceae; genus Epilithonimonas. Next base: position 101,173 of record NZ_DAIQCG010000008.1, on the reverse strand, counting down.
AATCTCGTTTATACTTTGATTGCCAATTATTCTTATGGCTGGGAAATGTTGGGAACGGATATCAATCCAAACTCTCTGGAAAATGCCCAGAATATTCTGAGTCAAAATCCAAATTTGTTCTCAGTTATTCATTTGAAGCAACAGCCAGCAGCAGATTTCATTTTCAAAAATATCATTTTGTCGGAAGACAAATTCACATTTTCGATGTGTAATCCGCCTTTCCACGAATCGGAAGAAGATGCAATGTCGGGAAATCGAAGAAAGAATAACAATCTCAGAAAAAAGAAAATTCAAAATCCAAACCTCAATTTCGGAGGTCAGCATTCCGAATTGTGGTGTGAAGGTGGCGAAATGGCTTTCATCAAAAAAATGATAAACGAAAGTGTCCAATTTTCTTCACAGGTTCTTTGGTTCACGACTTTGGTTTCCAAAAAAGACAATCTGCATCAGTTGACAACACTTCTCAAAAATCTGAAAGTGCCAGAATTCAAAACCATTGATATGGCGCAAGGTCAGAAAATCAGCAGGATTTTGGCTTGGACTTTTATTCCGAAAGAAAAAAGAAAAGATTGGTTTTAATTTAATTTTTAGGAGCTATTTCCCGCTTTCCGTTACAATCTTTTTTGCCTCGCATTTTGCCAATCAAAAGAACTCGAAGTCACGCAAAAAAGGATTTCCCCTGCAATCGGGGCTATGGGTTTTGTCATCCAAATCAATTTTTCAAAATAGAAGTGTATTTTGACATTTAAAAGAAGAATGGAGTAAGCTTATACGAAGAACCCAAAGGGTTCAATATTAATAGCCGTAGGTGAAACCTATGGTATTTGAAATATTTATATTAATAATTGGGCAGTAATATAATCGCTTAGATTCCTGCGGAATGACAAAGTTTGTATTTGTTTCTTTCGCTGAGCAAAGCTCCTTTGCGAACCTTAAAATATCTTCAATAATTTCAAAAAAACTTTGCGCTCTTTGCGTTTAAATCACACACTAAAATTTAACTTCCACAACCATTTAAAAATCACTATTTTTGCAATTCCAAAAAATTGAATTAAAATGTCATTATCAGAACAGGAAATTATCCGTCGCGAGAAACTACAGAAATTGACCGATTTGGGAATCGATGCATTCCCAGCCGCTGAATACAAAATCACTGATTCCACAAAATCTATAAAACAGGATTTCGAAGAAGGGAAGAAGGTGGTGATTGCTGGAAGATTGATGTCCAGAAGAATTCAGGGGAAGGCAAGTTTTGCAGAATTGCAGGATTCTGAAGGTAGAATTCAGGTTTATTTTAACCGTGACGAGATTTGTACTGGTGAAGACAAAACTTTATACAACGAGGTTTACAAGCATCTTTTGGATATCGGTGACATCATCGGAATCGAAGGTGAATTGTTCAAAACTCAGGTTGGAGAGATGACGGTAATGGTGAAAAACTTCACATTATTGACTAAATCTCTTCGCCCGCTTCCACTTCCAAAAGTAGATGCAGAAGGCAATGTTTTTGATGGTTTCACAGATGCAGAATTGCGTTACAGACAGCGTTATGCAGATTTGGTCGTGAATCCTCACGTGAAAGAAATCTTCGTGAAAAGAACAAAATTGTTCAATGCGATGAGAACGTTCTTCAATGATGCAGGATATTTCGAAGTTGAAACGCCTATTTTGCAATCAATTCCTGGTGGAGCGGCAGCGAGACCATTTATTACACATCACAACGCTTTAGATATTCCTTTATATCTTAGAATTGCTAACGAATTATATTTGAAAAGATTGATTGTTGGTGGATTTGACGGCGTTTATGAATTCTCAAAAAACTTCAGAAATGAAGGAATGGACAGAACTCATAATCCAGAATTTACGGCAATGGAAATCTATGTGGCTTACAAAGATTACAATTGGATGATGGATTTCACGGAAAAATTGCTAGAATTCTGTGCGACTTCGGTTAACGGAACTTCGGAATCTGTTTTCGGAGAACATACAATCAACTGGAAAGCGCCTTATCCAAGAGTTTCTATGACAGAAGCGATTTTGAAATATACAGGTTTTGACATCACTGGAAAGTCTGAGCAGGAATTATTCGACTTCGCAAAATCTATCGGAATCGAGGTTGATGAAACAATGGGTAAAGGAAAATTGATTGATGAGATTTTCGGAGAAAAGTGTGAAGGAAACTTCATTCAGCCGACTTTCATCACAGATTATCCTGTTGAGATGTCGCCTTTGACGAAGAAACACAGAAGTCAGGAAGGTTTGACGGAACGTTTCGAATTAATGGTTTGCGGAAAAGAAATCGCGAATGCTTATTCTGAGTTGAATGACCCGATTGACCAAAGACAACGTTTTGAGCACCAATTATTATTATCAGAAAAAGGGGATGATGAAGCAGGGCAATTTATTGACGAAGACTTCCTTAGAGCTTTAGAATACGGAATGCCGCCAACATCTGGTCTTGGAATCGGAATGGACCGTTTGATTATGTTCTTAACGAATAATCCGAGCATCCAGGAGGTTCTATTCTTCCCGCAAATGAGACCTGAGAAAAAAATGCCAACGGTTGAATTAGGAGAAGATGAAAAGGTAATTCTTGAAATCCTTAATTCTCAAGAAGATGCATTGGAATTGAATGAAGTTAAAACACGTTCTCAACTTTCTGGTAAAAAATGGGACAAAGCTTCTAAAACTTTAACTAAAAATAATTTGGTGAAAGTGGAGAAAATTGATGAGGTTTTATTAATGAAATTGATTTAAGGTTTTCTTTAAATAGTTATCGGAAATCATTTAAAGCATAATTTAATTTGTTGATTATTTAAATAATTTTAATTATTGTTATTAAATTATTAATATTTGATTTTGAATACCAAATTTAATTTTTAAATGATGGAAAATTACTTCAAATCAATAATTGTATAAAAAAATAATATGATTTTAATTTGAAATTATATTTTAGAATATCACACCCCTGAATTTTTAGGGGTGTTTTTGTTTTGTGTACTTGATTTTAACTCAATGTCATATTTTTAGAGAAATCAGATTTAATTCCAAGTTCCAACAAGTCTTATTGAAATATTTATTTTAATTAATTGTTTGATTGTTAATCATTTAAATGTTTTCAATATTAATTTAATTTTAACAAATAATTACTTAATATTAAATTAACGTAAATTATCGGTAAATAAAAGATGATTTCTTTGTTTTAAATATTATTTGTGGTTTTTATAATTGCTGATTCGGTAATTTAAAATCATTTTTGATTCTTTTTTCATTAAGTTTGTTAGTACCCAAAATTGATGTAGATGAAAAGAGCAAGGAAAACTTCCCAAAAATCCATTCCCAAAAATCAAGGACTTTATTTACCAGAAACAGAATTCGACTCCTGCGGAGTCGGTTTTGTGGCTAATATAAAAGGACTCAAAAGTTTCAAAATTGTCAGCGATGCTATTACGATGCTCGAAAATATGGAACATCGTGGCGCTACAGGTTACGAAAGTAATACAGGTGATGGTGCCGGAATCCAAATCCAACTACCACACGAATTACTTTTCGATGAAGCTTTGAAATACGGAATTGATATCGCTGAACCTGGGCAATATGGTGTTGGAATGTTGTTCTTCCCTCAAAATAATTTCATCAGACAAGAATGTAAAGAGATTATTGAACAATCGGCAGAAAAGTTAGGACTCAAAATTTTGGGATATCGTCCAGTTCCTGTCAGTAATATAGATTTGGGAGATTTAGCGAAAAGTGTAGAACCTGTGATGGAAATGCTTTTTGTGGAACGTCCTTTTGATATTGAGACAGACAAAAATTTTGAAAGAAAGCTGTTTGTTTTTAAAAATTATATTTCACATCAGATTACGAGTGTTACGAGCAATGACCCGATAGGTTTTTATGTTGCTTCGTTTTCTTGTAAAAAACTGATTTACAAAGGCCAGTTACGTTCGGTTCAGATTCGTAATTATTTTAAAGATTTGTCAGACCCAAGATTGCGTTCGGCTTTTGGAATGGTGCATTCGCGTTTTGCGACTAATACAAACCCAACTTGGAGTTTAGCGCAACCGTTTCGTTTTTTAGCTCATAATGGCGAAATCAACACGATTGGAGGGAATCTCAATTGGTTGAAGTCTTCGGAAAAGACATTCCAAAGTTCCAATTTTACAGCTCAGGAAATGGATATGATTTTGCCAATCACAAAATCAGGGCAATCCGATTCTTCTTACTTGGATAATATGGTAGAATTGCTTTATCATTCAGGTCGTTCTCTTCCACATACAATGATGATGCTGATTCCCGAAGCTTGGGATGGACACAAACAAATGGAAGATTACAAGAAAGATTTTTATGAATTTCATGCTTGTATGATGGAACCTTGGGATGGTCCGGCTTCGATTTCGTTCACGGATGGTGAAATTATCGGCGCAACTTTGGATAGAAACGGACTTCGGCCTTCTAGATATTGTGTTACTTCTGATGACCGCGTGATTATGGCTTCCGAATCTGGCGCTTTGTCGGTTGATCCGCAAAAAGTCATCAAAAGAGGTCGTCTGCAACCAGGGAAAATGTTTTTGGTTGATATGAAAAAAGGCGAAATCATCAGTGATGAAGAGCTAAAAAAAGAGATTTGTACTTCTCGTCCATACAGAGATTGGCTGGATAGAATGAAGATTAATATCAACGAATTGCCAAGTCCAAAAATCCGTTTCAACAAATTACAGTCAGAAGATATTTTCAAATATCAAAAGGTATTCGGATATTCCAGAGAAGATTTGGATGTTGTAATAAAAGAAATGGCAGAACACGGAAAAGAACCCATTGGCTCGATGGGTTTTGATGCGCCGTTGGCTGTTCTGAGTGAAAAGCCGCAACATCTTAGCTCATATTTTAAACAATTATTTGCTCAAGTAACAAATCCGCCTATCGACCCGATTCGGGAAAAGTTGGTGATGTCTTTGACTACAATTCTTGGCGGAAGTGGTAATCTTTTGGAGGAAGATGAAAATTTTGCCCATTCTATAAAATTAGATGATCCGATTCTGAATAATGAGCAATTGGAAAAGTTGCGAAGTGTAGATACGGGAAAATTTCAATCGAAAACCATTTATACTTATTTCAAGACGGATGAGAAAGAAGGAACTTTAAGAAAAGCGATTGATAGGATTTGTCGTTATGCGATAGATGCTGTGGATGATGGGTTTGAGGTTATTGTACTTTCTGACCGTTCTTTGGATTCTGGACACGCGGCGATTCCTTCTCTTTTGGCGTGTTCTGCGGTTCATCATCATTTGATAAGAAAAGGTGTTCGCCGGAAAATTGGAATTGTGATGGAGGTTGGCGATGTTTGGGAAGTTCATCATTTTGCGGCTTTGTTAGGTTTTGGAGCTACGGCAATCAATCCTTATCTGGCTTTGGCGAGCATTCGTGAAATGTTCCATAAAAATGAATTTGGGAACGAAATAGAATTAGAAAAATTAAAAAATAATTATAGAAAAGCGGTTGGAGATGGACTTCTGAAGATATTTTCAAAAATGGGAATTTCTACTTTGCAGTCTTATCACGGTGCACAGATTTTTGAGATTATTGGTCTTAATAAAGCTGTTGTTAATACGTGCTTCACGGGAGCGATTTCAAGAATTGATGGAATTGGGTTTGATGAAATTGCAAAAGAAGCTTTGGTAAAACATTTCAATGCATTTGGGCGGAAGTTGCCTCAGCAAATTTTGGAACCAGGTGGCGTTTATCAATGGAAACCTGGGAACGAATATCATCAGTTCAATCCACAATCTGTACATCTTTTGCAACAGGCAACCTGGAATGACCGTTATGATATATTCAAAAAATATTCAAGAACGGTCAATCAACTTTCTGAGAAAGCTTCTCTTTTACGAGGTTTGATGGATTTTAAAAATGACAGACAATCGATTTCTATTGATGAAGTTGAACCTGTTGAAAATATTCTGAAACGTTTTGCGACTGGTGCGATGTCTTTTGGTTCAATTTCTTATGAGGCGCATTCTACATTAGCCATTGCGATGAATCGAATTGGAGCAAAAAGCAATACAGGCGAAGGTGGAGAAGATGAGAAACGTTATGTTTTGGATGAAAATGGAAATAATTTACGCTCGGCAATCAAACAAGTTGCGTCCGGAAGGTTTGGGGTAACAGCGAGATATTTGGCAGAAGCAGAAGAGCTTCAAATCAAAATGGCGCAAGGTGCAAAACCGGGCGAAGGAGGGCAATTGCCTGGTTTCAAAGTCGATGAATGGATTGGGAAAACCCGACATTCTACCCCAGGTGTCGGATTGATTTCGCCGCCACCACATCACGATATTTACTCGATTGAAGATTTAGCTCAATTGATTTTTGATTTGAAAAATGCCAATAGACACGCAAGGATTTCCGTTAAATTGGTTTCAAAAGCAGGTGTTGGTACGATTGCTTCCGGTGTTGCAAAAGCAAAAGCTGACCATATTTTGATTTCCGGTTATGACGGCGGAACTGGAGCTTCACCGCTGAGTTCTACGAGACATACAGGTTTGCCTTGGGAATTGGGATTGGCAGAAACTCAGCAAACTTTAATTAAGAATAAATTGCGTCATCGTGTGACTTTGCAGGTCGATGGTCAAGTAAAAACAGGACGTGATATTGTTATTGCAACGTTGCTTGGTGCAGAAGAATGGGGGATTTCCACTTCTGCGTTGGTTGTGGAAGGTTGTATTTTGATGCGAAAATGTCATCTCAATACTTGTCCGGTTGGCATTGCTACTCAAAATGAAGAATTAAGGAAAAAATTCAAAGGTAAACCAGAACATTTGGTCAGTTATTTCACTTTTTTGGCAATGGAAGTCAGAGAAATTATGGCAAGTTTAGGCTTTAGAACGATTGATGAAATGGTTGGACAGTCACAATGTTTAACTACGAAAAAAGATGTTTCGTTCTGGAAACACAAACAAATTGATTTGAGTCCAATTTTCTTTAAATCAGAAACCGATTTACCAATTATTAAAAGTGAAGACCAAGACCACGGTATTTCCGATTCTTTGTCTTGGAAAATGTTGGAAGCTGCGCAAAATGCTATTAACCAAAATCAATCGGTAGAAGCTCAATTTAACATCAAAAATACCGACCGAACCATCGGAACGATTCTCTCTCACGAAGTCACCAAAAAATATGGCTCGGAAGGAATGGCTGATAATTCTTTGAAATTTAATTTTAAAGGTACGGCAGGACAAAGTTTTGGCGCATTTTGCAACAAAGGAATCACGATGATTCTAGAAGGTGATGCTAATGATTATTTTGGAAAAGGACTTTCTGGAGCAAACTTGGTGGTTTTTCCAGATAAAGAATCGGTTGTCAAAGCACATCAAAATAGCATCATTGGAAATGTAGCTTTGTATGGCGCAACGTCTGGGAAGATTTTTGTTTGCGGAATGGCAGGCGAGCGTTTTGCGGTTCGTAATTCTGGAGCAACAGCCGTTGTAGAAGGCGTTGGTGACCACGGTTGCGAGTATATGACTGGCGGAACGGTCTTGATTCTTGGCGGAGTCGGAAGGAATTTCGGGGCGGGAATGAGTGGTGGAATCGCTTACGTTTGGGATGTAGAAAAGTCTTTGGAGACGAATTTCAATCCTGATATGGCAGAGTTGGAAGAGATTACGGAAAAAGATAAATCAATCATCAAAGATTTGATTAATGAACATTTTGAAATGACAAAGAGCGAATTAGCGTCATATCTCCTAAGTGATTTTGAAAATAATTTGAAACATATCATCAAAGTTTATCCGAGAGATTACAAAATGGCGATGGAAAATAAAATAAATGAGTTGAAGTAATGGGAAAAACAGATGGATTTTTATTGTACGACAGAGAGTTGCCGAAGAAAATTCCTGTAGAGGAACGGATTCGTAATTATAAAGAATTTTATGCACCGGTTGCAGAGGATTATCTTCACAAACAGTCGTCACGATGTATGGATTGTGGGGTTCCGTTTTGCCAAAGTGGCTGTCCGCTTGGCAATATGATTCCGGAATTCAATGAGGCGGTTTATAAAGAGCAATGGGAAAAAGCATATCAATTATTGATTTCTACTAACAATTTCCCTGAGTTTACAGGTCGAATTTGTCCTGCGCCGTGTGAAGGTGCTTGTGTTTTGGGAATCAACAGTCTTCCCGTTGCGATAGAAGAAGTTGAAAAAAATATTATTGAAATTGCTTTCGAAAAAGGATTTGCAAAACCAATTATTCCTCAAAATCGAACTGGAAAAAAAGTGGCCGTTGTTGGTTCTGGTCCCGCGGGTTTGGCTTCGGCCTATCAATTGAACCAAATGGGACATTCGGTTGTGGTTTTTGAACGTGACCCAGAAATTGGTGGATTGTTGCGTTTCGGAATTCCAGATTTTAAATTAGAAAAAAAAATTATCGAACGCCGTGTGGAATGGATGAAGCAAGAAGGAATTGAATTTAAAACCAATGTCAATGTTGGAGTTAATTATTCTGTGGAAGATTTGGATAGAAATTTTGAAGCCGTTGTTTTGGCTTTAGGAAGTACAGTTCCGAGAGATTTGATGATTCCGAATCGGGATGCCAAAGGTGTTTATTTTGCGATGGATTTTCTTTCTCAGAGTAATAAAAAAGTGAGTGGAATCCCATTCAACGAAAAAGATATTGATGCTAAAGGGAAAAAAGTGGTAGTAATTGGCGGCGGTGATACAGGTGCAGATTGCATCGGAACGTCAAACCGACAAGGCGCGGAGGTTATTTATCAAATTTATTACAAGCCAATTCAGCCGACAGAACGCGACGAAACAATGCCTTGGCCAACGATGCCGATGACTTTGCATATCACGTCTTCTCACGAAGAAGGTTGTGAAAGAAAATGGTCTGTTAATTCCAAAGAATTTGTAAAAGACGAAAACGGAAATCTTACAGGGCTTCGTCTTGTGGAAGCGGAATGGACAAAAGATGCTGATGGACAATGGAATCTCTACACAGAAAAACCAAACTCAGAATTTGTTATCGATTGTGATTTGGCATTCATTGCATTAGGATATACACATGTGGAGCACAAAGGTTTGGTTGAGGATTTGGATATTAACCTTGATCCAAAAGGAAATCTCATCGGAAATAATAAAGAATTCCGAACCAATCAAACCAAATATTTCTCTTGTGGCGATGCAAGAAAAGGGCAGAGTCTTGTGGTTTGGGCAATTGCTGAAGGGCGAAAGTGTGCGAATAAGGTTGATGAGTTTTTGAAAAGTTAAAACTTTTATCAATATTAAATTTTATGAAATCGAGCTAATTAATAGTTCGATTTTTTTATTCAAAATCCCCAAACATCCTTGTTAAAAACTTATCCTTTAACTGATTTTAAGGCTTTCATATCTCGATTTTTTTAACGATATTTGTAAGCATTTTTAATGAAGATTAATCTAAAAAAGCTATATGCCTAGAGCAAATAGCTGACAGCTAAAAATATGAGTCAAAAACAATATACAGCAAGTAGTATTCAGGCATTGGAAGGGATGGAGCACGTTCGTATGCGTCCTTCGATGTACATTGGTGATGTGGGAGTCAGAGGTCTCCACCATTTGGTTTATGAAGTAGTGGATAACTCTATCGATGAGGCTTTGGCAGGATATTGTGATACAATTACTGTTGCGATAAAAGAAGGAAACGCCATAGAAGTTATGGATAACGGGCGTGGTATTCCTGTAGATTTTCACGAGAAAGAACAAAAATCAGCACTAGAGGTTGTAATGACCAAAATTGGAGCTGGAGGTAAGTTTGATAAAGATTCTTACAAAGTTTCCGGAGGTCTGCACGGTGTTGGGGTTTCCTGTGTTAACGCCCTTTCCAACGAGATGATAACAACCGTTTACAGAGACGGAAATGTTTATCAGCAAGTTTATTCCAGAGGAAAAGCGCAAACTGGTGTTGAGGAAATCGGAAAAAGCGATTACAGAGGAACCAAGCAGTTTTTCCAACCAGATGACACCATTTTTACAGAATTAGTTTATAACTACGATACTTTAGCCAACCGTCTTAGAGAGCTGTCTTACCTTAATAAAGGAATTACAATTACCTTGACAGACGAAAGAGAAAAATTGGAGGATGGAACTTTCAGAACAGAAGTTTTTCATTCAGAAGGTGGATTGAAAGAGTTTGTTGAGTATATCGACGGAAACCGTGAGTCTATTATGGAGAATGTTATCTTTATGGAGGGCGAGCGCGATGATATTCCGGTAGAGGTTGCGATGCGTTACAACACGTCTTTCAACGAGAATCTGCATTCTTATGTTAATAATATCAATACACACGAAGGCGGAACCCATTTGGCAGGTTTCAGAAGAGCTTTAACAAGAACTTTGAAGAAATATGCTGATGAACTAGGCCTTCCTGCAAAAGAAAAAGTAGAAGTTACAGGAGACGATTTCCGTGAAGGTTTGACGGCTGTAGTATCTGTAAAAGTTATGGAACCTCAGTTCGAAGGCCAGACCAAAACGAAGTTAGGAAACTCAGAAGTTTCGGGAGCTGTGGATAAAATCGTGGGAGAAATGCTGACCAATTTCCTAGAGGAAAATCCACTGGAAGCAAAGCAGATCGTACAGAAAGTTGTTTTAGCAGCGAAAGCAAGACAGGCAGCGAAGAAAGCCCGAGAAATGGTTCAGAGAAAATCGCCGATGGGTGGTTCTGGTTTGCCAGGAAAATTATCCGACTGTTCTTCCAAAGATCCTGCTGAATCTGAGATTTTCTTAGTAGAGGGAGATTCTGCAGGTGGAACGGCAAAACAAGGCCGTGACCGCCATTTCCAGGCAATTCTTCCATTGAGAGGTAAAATTTTGAACGTGGAAAAATCTATGGTTCATAAAGTTTATGACAACGAAGAAATCAAGAATATATATACCGCACTTGGTGTTTCTGTAGGTACAGAAGAAGATTCCAAAGCTTTGAATTTGGCAAAACTTAGATATCACAAAATCGTAATTATGACTGATGCCGATATCGATGGTTCTCACATTTCGACTTTGATTTTGACATTCTTCTTCAGATATATGAAAGAATTGATTGAGAACGGATACATTTATATCGCTTCTCCGCCATTATATTTATTGAAAAAAGGAAACAAAAAAGTATATGCTTGGAACGAGACAGAACGTGAACAGACTACTTTGGAAATGTCTCCGGATGGAAAAGGCGTGGAAGTACAACGTTACAAAGGTCTTGGAGAGATGAACCCTGAACAGCTTTGGGAAACAACTCTAAATCCTGAAAACAGAATCTTAAAACAAGTAACGATTGACAACGCAGTAGAAGCAGATTCTACATTCTCTATGCTGATGGGTGATGAAGTTCCACCGAGAAGAGAATTTATCGAGAAAAATGCGGTTTACGCAAGAATTGATGCTTAAAACATTTTTATAAAAAATCAAACCTTCCAACTTTTGGAAGGTTTTTTGTTAGGTAGCAAACTGTAATTTCTGAAATAATTTTTTGGGCAGCTTAATCCGTCTTCCGCTCCCAATCTGTTTTGCAGAACATTTCAGATTAAATACAACTTGAAGAATAAGCAAAAAAGGATTTCCGCTCAAGTCGGGCTGCTGAGATTCGATGTTTGAAAAAGCAGTATCTTCAAGACGTTAAAATATTTAAATCACCAACTTAAAATAAAACCTATGAAAAACCTAATCACAATTCTATCTTTCGGGATTCTGCTTTTCTCTTGCAATAAGAAGGAAACTCAAAAAACTTCAACCTCAAAATCTGACAGTACAGAAACTAAAAAAGAATTCGTTATAGATTCTATCCAAGTTCAGGATTCTTTGCAGGTTGCAAAAACTTTGACTTTGTCTTTCGAAAAACAAGTTTTAATATTTCCAAATATTACCAACAAAACTATTTTGGACAGTATTTACAAACCAGCTAATATCACTTCTGCAGATTATTCCAAAAATGCTTTGACGCAAGTTCTTGAAAAAATCAAAAAAGAATCTTTGAAAAAAGATGAATCGCAGGATTACACACCAGAATATAAACAGACTTGGGAAGAAGCTTCTGCGATGAAAGTCGTTTCTCATCAGAATGATATTTTGACTTTGCAATATTATGGAAGCGGTTATTCTGGCGGAGCACACGGTTATTATTTTGAAGCTTACAAAACTTTTGATTTAAAAAATAACAAAGTAATTTCTCAAGCCGATATTTTCAAAAATCCTACAGATGCCAATTGGGACAAAATTCTGAAAAATCATTTCAACGAGCCGGAGCAAAAAGAAATGCTTTTGGTAGATAAAATCGAACTGAATGACAATTTCTTTTTTGACCAAAATAAAATTACATTTGCATATAACCAATATGAAATTACGGCTTATGCAGCGGGCGTGGTTTACATTACTTTAAATTTCAAAGACATCAAAGACCAACTTAAACCAGAATTCATCAAACAATATAATATCAAATAAAATGAGTCATCAAAATTTTAAGAATCATAGGAAATTTTATCCTTTACATCATTTTATTTTCTATCCTTTTTCGTTAGTTCTGCTAATAGTTTCTCTATTTCAAGTTTTCAAAAATATCAATCATAACAGTTCTTTTTTGATGATTTGGAGTGCAATTTCTGCAGTTGTAGTTTTGATAATTGTTTTGTCATTTATGCTTCGCCAACATTACGCGTTGGGACTTCAGGATAGATTGATTATTAATGAATTCAAATTCCGATATTTTGCTCTGACGGGAAATAGATTGGAAAATTCCACTTATCAATTTTCCGATGCTCAGATTTTTGCCCTTAGATTTTCTGAAGATGAAGATTTGATGGAATTGATGCATCAAACTGCACAAAACGGTTGGTCATCATCAAAAATCAAACAGAATATCAAAAACTGGAAGGCGGACGATAAAAGAATTTAATATAAAATATATTTGCAAAATACTCTGAAATCCTCAGAGTATTTTTATTTTTGGAGAATGAAGTTTGCTTTCATCATCAACCCTTATTCTGCAAAGAAAAACTATCAGCCATTTTTGGATAGCCTTTCCAAGAAAGTTGAAAATCCGCTCTATCTAATTTCCAAATCTTTGGAAGATACAGATGATTTTATCAAAAAACATTGGAATGATGTGGATGTTTTTGTAGCTGTTGGCGGTGACGGAACGATTTCCGTTGTGGCGCAAAAGCTCATTAATACGGATAAAATTCTCGCGGTTTTTCCAGCAGGTTCAGGAAATGGATTTTCCAATGAGACTAATTTTAACAAAAATATTTCGGTTCTTTTAGAAAAATTAGACCAGAAAAAATCCAGAAGTATTGATACGTTTATGGTGAATGATAATTTTTCTATCAACGTTTCCGGAACTGGATTTGATGGAAAAGTGGTGAAGGAATTTGAAAAAACCAATCGTGGTTTCAAGAATTATATCAAAGTTTCTATCAAGACTTTTTTTAATTATAAGCCAATCAAAATCAAATTCTTAGAAGAAAATTACAAACAATACAACGGCAAATATCTAATGCTGAATATCGCCAACACGCGCCAGTTTGGGAACAACGCTTATATTGCACCGATGGCAAGTAAAAGTGATGGTTTGGTAGATTTGGTTTTGGTTAAGAAATTCCCTCTGACTTATTCGCCGTTTTTTGCTTTCAGGATGTTTACCAAACGTTTGAAAGATGATGATTACGTCACTTATCTTCCGGTTTCAGAAATTGAATTTAAAGTGAACACAAAAACTTGGCACATCGATGGCGAATTCAAGAAAATCAAATCACCAATAATAATTAAAGTTTTGCCGAAGAGTTTGAGAATTTTGGTTTGAGAAACAATAAATACAAAATTTCAATTGGAAGATGAGTTGTTTGTATTATTTCTCATTTGTTCTTGTTTTTCTAATAATTCTTTAACTTCTTTCGGGATAACTATTTCGTTATGTTGATGTGTTTTTGATTCTTCTAAAGTGTTTCTATAAGTTCTATGTAGGCAATCTTCATATTTTGAAATCCAATTCGAAATTAGCCTTCCGTTTATCATCATTACATTTTCGCTATCATAAGAGCATTTTTCACAACCTTCATAAATTGTATAGACTACACCAATTGGAGGGCAATCTTCGCAAACATTTGGTATTGGTGAGCAAATTAGTATTAAATCTTTATTTTCAATTGTAATTTTTTCATCAAGAAATTTTGAAAAGTTAATTGACTCTAAAAATTTTGTTAAAATTTTAAATTGAAAATCATTTTCAGAATTAAAATGTACTAAATCTAAGGGTAGATAGTTTTCTAATTTTAAATCGTCTCTAAATATGAAGTTTTTGGAAGTTTGAAAAATGTTTTCTCCTTCTTTAATTCTTGCATTATCTAAATAAACACCTACTGAAAATTTTGATTTATTTACATCAAAAAAATAATTAGTGCGTTCTACCAAATCATTTAAAACGCTTTTTAATCCATTGTTTAAATCTTGATGACATAATTCATTCATAGGCTCACCGTAGGCAATAGGACAAGTGTTTGAATTTAGAGAACGTATGGAATTATCTATGAATTCGTAAACTTTGTTTTGTCTTTCGATTTTTTTTGTTGAAGATTGTAACTCTTCCGTGGCTTTTAAATGTTGTAGAATGCTTATCGGAAAATTTTTCTCTTTACTTAATCTTATAAATTCAAAAAAAACATATATACTTATAAGTACTAAAAAAACTAATATTGGAAACCATTTAACAATTCCAGATGATAAATATTCTTTTAAAATAAAACCGAACAATCCACCAGAAAATAAAAGTATTATTGATTTTAGTATTGTTATAAATATTGAGTTAGCCTTGTCAAAATAAAAATATTTGTCAAGCTTTTCGTATAAATTATATAAATCTTCTTTCATAATTAGAGTTTTATTTAAAACCTTACTAACAAAGATACAAATCAAATTTCAGAAACTATCAATAAATACTTCTTCAATATTAGAACACAATATCCATTTTAATTTCCCTATTTTTGTATCAATCATCAATATTGAAAGGTGCAGAATAAACTAAAGATTATCAACGACCCGGTTCACGGTTTTATCAAAATTCCTCACGAGATTTTGTTCGATATTATAGAACATCCTTATTTCCAAAGACTCAGAAGAATTTCCCAAACCGGACTTTTATCACTCATATTTCCCGGCGCAAAACATACTAGATTTCATCACGCTCTTGGTGCAATGAATCTGATGTTCAAAGCACTGGAAACCTTAAAATTGAAAGGTGTAAAAGTTTCTAAAGAAGAAGAAAAAGCGGCGATGCTGGCGATTTTGCTTCACGATATAGGTCACGGTCCGTTTTCGCACGCTTTGGAAAATATGTTGATGGACGATTGGCATCACGAAAAAATTTCGATTCTGTTAATGAACCGTTTGAATAAAGAGTTCAAAGGGAAGTTGGATTTGGCGATAGAGATGTTCCAAGGAAAATACCACCGTTCGTTTTTCAATCAGTTGATTTCGTCACAATTGGATGTAGATAGAATGGATTATCTCAAACGTGACAGTTTTTACACGGGCGTTTCAGAAGGCAGCGTGAATGTCGAGCGAATCATTTCTATGATGAATGTGAGTGATGAGAAATTGGTCATAGATGCTAAAGGAATTTATTCGATAGAAAATTATCTGACTGCCAGAATGTTTATGTATTGGCAGGTTTACTATCACAAGACTGCGGCTTTGGCAGAGCATATTTTGGTTCAGATTCTTAATAGAGCCAAATATTTGGTTTCTCAAAATATAGATTTGGAAGCGCCTTCTAATTTGAAATATTTTTTGATTAAAAATAAATTCGAAGAAGCCACTGAAGAAGATATCAAAAGATTCACAATGTTGGATGATATGGATGTTTTTCAGGCTATCAAAGTTTGGACAGAAAACGAGGATTTTGTATTGTCAAAACTTTGCAGAACTGTTATTTATAGAGATTTTCCGAAAAGTATTATTTCATCAAAACCATTTTCTGAAGATTTCTTGAAACAGAAAGTCGAAAAAGTTAACGAATACTTTAAGATTGAAAATGGAGAAGAATTAGTGGGACAAATTTCTCGTTCACTTTTGCCTTATGATACAGAAAAACAGCCGATTTACTTGATGGATAAAACGGGAAATAAATTCAAATTGGAGGAGTCTGAAAACCAGATTTTATTCGGATGTATGGAGAATGCGACCAAAAAATATATCATTTATTTTCCACGAGAGATTTTATAATTAAAGTAAAACTGATTTTGATTCGTCATAAAAAATTAAAACTTAATTAATAAAATATTTATCTTTGCAAACTATGGAATTTAGCGCAGAACAAATTGCAGGATTAATAAACGGTAAAATAATTGGCGACGAAAAGGCTGTTATTACAGGAGTTTCGCCGATAGAGAATGGTCAACAAGGACATTTGTCTTTTGTTGCTCAAAGTCGTTTTTCACATTATATAGATAGTACAGACTGTGCGGTGTTGATAGTTTCTGAAAGTATTTTAGAAGACAGAGATTATAAACCAACGATTATTGCTGTGGAAGATGCTTATCTTTCTTTCCAAATCCTGATGAATCTTTATCAGGAGATGCAAGGCAGAAAAACAGGAATTGAAGCTGGTTCTTTCTTCCACGAAACTGCGAAAGTTGGAGAAAATGTTTATATTGGCGCATTTACTTACGTTTCAGAAAAAGCGACAGTAGGCGATGGAACTCAGATTTTCCCTCACGTTTACATCGGAAAAGGTGTAAAAATAGGGAAAAATTGCAAAATTGACAGTGGCGCAAGAATATATGATTATTGTGTTGTTGGTGATAATTGTGTGATTCATTCCAATACAGTTGTTGGTGGTGATGGATTTGGTTTTCAGCCGACAGTAGAAGGGTTCAAAAAAATTCCTCAATTAGGAAACGTGATTATTGGAGACGATGTAGAAATTGGTTCCAATTGTAGTATAGACCGTGCAACTATCGGCTCTACAGTTATTGGAAAAGGAACTAAGATTGATAATTTAATCCAAATTGCACATAATGTTATTATTGGTGAGAATAATGTAATTGCTGCCCAAGCGGGAATTGCAGGTTCTACAGTTATTGGAGATTGGAATCAGATTGGTGGACAAGTAGGAATTGTTGGTCACATCAAGATTGGAAATCAAGTGAAAATTCAGGCTCAAAGTGGTGTGAATTCATCAGCAAAAGATGGAGAAACACTCTACGGTTCTCCGGCAATTAATTATAGCGATTATAGAAGAAACTATGTGCATTTCCGTAATTTTACGGACATAGTAAAAAGAATAAACGATTTAGAAAATAAAAAATCAGAGTAAAGGTATCAGGACTAAAGAAGTATTTCTTCCCGCCTCAAAACTAATACAATGAGCGACAAACAAAAAACAATCAAAGAAGACATAAACCTTTCAGGAATAGGTCTTCACACAGGAAAAGAGGTTAATTTGACAATCAAGCCGGCAAAAGAAAATACCGGATTTGTGTTTGTAAGAACTGACCTAGAGGGGCGTCCGCAGGTAGAAGCAGACGTTAATTATGTAACCACTACAGAAAGAGGAACAACTTTGGAGAAGTTAGGTGTCAAAATCCACACTTGCGAACATTTGTTGGCAGCCCTTGTTGGGATGGATATTGACAATGCTATTCTGGAGATGAACAGCGCAGAGCCACCAATTTTAGATGGTTCTTCAAAATATTTTGTTGAAGCTATCGAAAAAGTGGGCGTTTCTGAGCAAGATTTGCCAAGAGAATATCTGGTAATCAAAGAAGTGATGAATTACGTAGACCCTGCAACCGGTTCTGAATTAACTGTAATTCCTGCTGACGATTACGAAATTACTACAATGGTAGATTTTGGGACCAAAGTTTTGGGAACTCAAAATGCCAGTATGAAAAACCTTACAGAGTTCAAAGATGAGATTGCGCCTGCGAGAACATTCAGTTTCTTACACGAGTTAGAGCAACTTTTGGATGCTAATCTGATTAAAGGAGGTGACATCAGCAATGCCATTGTTTATGTTGATAAAGAATTGACACCAGAAACTTTGGAAAAATTAAAAGTTGCTTTTGGTAAAGACGAGGTTTCTATCCGTCCAAACGGTATTCTTGATAATCTTAACCTTAATTTTACAAATGAAGCTGCTAGACACAAATTACTGGATGTAATTGGAGATTTGGCTTTGGTTGGTGTGAGAATAAAGGGTAGAGTAATTGCTAACAAACCTGGACATTTTGTGAATACTCAATTTGCAAAAAAACTAAACAGACAATACAAATTGCAAAAAAGAAAAAACGTTCCGGATTTCGATTTAAAAGCAGAACCTGTTTTCGATATCAACGGGATTATGAGATTATTGCCACACAGACCTCCTTTTTTGTTGGTAGATAAGATTTTGGAACTGTCCGATACACACGTTGTTGGACTTAAAAATGTTTCTATGAACGAGCCTTTTTTCGTAGGACATTTCCCAAAAGAACCAGTTATGCCTGGCGTTTTGCAAATCGAAGCAATGGCTCAGGTAGGAGGGATTTTAGTTTTGGCTAATGTTCCGGACCCGGAAAATTATTCTACTTATTTTGTGAAAATGGACAATGTTAAGTTCAAGAAAAAAGTAGTTCCTGGAGACCAGTTGATTTTCAAAATCGAATTAATAGAACCAATCAGAAGAGGAATTGTACATATGCAAGGCTACGGATACGTTGGTGATAGTGTAGTTGTAGAAGCCGAATTGATGGCCCAAGTTGCAAAAACTAAAATATAATTTATGATTCACCAGCTTACTGCGGTAGATCCGCGTGCCAAAATTGGTAAAAACGTAACCATAGAACCTTTCACAACTATTGGAGCGAATGTAACTGTTGGTTCAGATACCTGGATTGGTCCAAACGTTACCATTATGGAGAATGTGAAGATTGGTAAAAATTGTAAAATTTTCCCAGGAACTGTAATTGGAGCTGTTCCTCAAGATTTGAAGTTTGATGGCGAAGATACTCAGGTAATCATTGGCGATGGAACGACATTGAGAGAATGTGTTACCATCAACAGAGGAACCAAGGCTTTAGGATATACCAAAGTTGGTAATAATTGTTTGATTATGGCAACTTCCCACATCGCACACGATTGTATTGTTGGAGATAATGTAATTATAGCAAACGGTTGCGGAATCGCTGGTCACGTGGAAATTGGAGATTTCGTAGTAATGGGAGGTCTTTCTGCAGTTCAGCAATTCGGGAAAATAGGGAAACACGTAATGGTTTCCGGTGGTTCTTTGATTAGAAAAGATATTCCGCCTTATGTAAAAGTGGCTAGAGAACCGATTTCTTATGCAGGTATCAATTCAGTTGGATTGAGAAGAAGAGGTTTTACCAATGATAAAATCTTCGAAATCCAAAAAATCTACAGAGCTATCTTCCAAATGAAAATGAATACAACCCAAGCGATTGAATTCATCGAAAAAGAAATGCTTCCAACAGTGGAAAGAGATGAGATTATCACCTTCATCCAAAACTCTCCAAGAGGTATTGTAAAAGGATACGGCTCTGGAAAAGAATAATAAATGAGAATTTTTCAGGTATTAGTATTTAGTTTATTTAGTTTTTATTGTTCTTCACAAGTAAAGAATGATAATATTAGATTTGAAAATAATCCAAGCTATTTAAATTTAAAATTTTCATTGAATCAAAATATTAATCTTAGTAAACAAAATCTATTAATAGCAAATAATTATTTCAAAAAAGAAATTAATTATTTCTCAACTGAAAATTCTTTTACAAGTAAACAAGAAACATATTTAAAAGATATAGAAAAACCATTTGCGAAATCAATTATTGAAGGCATACTAAATGGGATTTTAAATAATAAAAATTAAATAAATAATCAACCATAACTAATGGCAACAAGTAACGATATCAGAAAAGGACTTTGCATAGAATTCAGCAACGATATTTTCAAAGTAATCGAGTTTCTACACGTGAAACCAGGTAAAGGTCCTGCTTTCGTTAGAACAAAATTAAAATCTGTAACCAACGGAAAAGTATTAGATAATACCTTCTCTGCAGGTCACAAAATCGACGAAGTAAAGGTTATCACAAGAAAATTCCAGTATCTTTATGATGATGAGAATGGATTCCACTTTATGAACAACGAAGATTTCTCTCAGCTTTATCTTAACAAAGAAATGATTGAGAACTCTAACTTGATGAAAGCAGGAGAAGAGGTAACCATCATCCTGAAAGAAGCGGACGAAACACCTCTATCTGCGGAACTTCCTCAGTCGGTTTACTTAGAAGTTATCGAAGCTGATCCAGGTGTGAAGGGAAACACAGCAACCAACGCTTTGAAAAATGCGATCGTAGAAACAGGCGCAAGAGTAATGGTTCCTTTGTTCATCGAGCCAGGTGACAAAATCAAAATCAGTACAGAAGACGGTTCTTACTTGGAAAGAGTAAAATAAATTATAGCAGGAAGCTGGAAGCATTAAGTTTTCCAGCTTTCGTTTTTTTATGGCAGCTTTTTCCGCCCTCCGTTCCCGCTATTTTCTTTTTTACAAAAAGAAAATGAGCTCCACTCAGGTCGGGCTGCGTGCAATTCGTTGTTTAAAAATAACAGAACTGCAGTCTCAAATCAAATGTTTAAATTATAACATCTAGTTATGACTTTCAATCAACCACAAACACTCAAAGTTATTGCAGATATCATTGGTGCAAAATATATCGGAGAAGAGAATTTTCCGGTTCTGGGAACCAATGAGATTCATATGATAAAACCGGGCGAAATTGTTTTCGTCAATCATCCCAAATATTACGATAAAGCTCTTAATTCTGCTGCGACAATCATCTTAATTGACAAAGAAGTAGAATGTCCGGAAGGCAAAGCGCTTTTGGTTTCTGATGACCCCTTCAGAGACTTCAACAAAATCAATACACATTTCACAAGAATTTCGAATTTCAAAGAAGAACTTCACGATTTGGAAGTAGGAAATGGAACTTTTATTCATCCTTCGGTTGTGATTGGAAACGATGTTAGAATTGGAAAAAACTGCCACATCTTCCCGAATGTTGTAATTGGCGATAGAACTGTGATTGGTGATAATGTCATCATCCAAGCTAATACGGTTTTAGGTGGTGATGCTTTCTATTATAGAAAACTGAATGGTAATTTTGACAGATTGATTTCGGTAGGAAACGTTGTAATTGCGAATAATGTAGAAATCGGAAACTGTTGTACAATCGATAGAGGTGTTACAGATTCTACTATCATTGGTGAAGGTTCTGTTCTTGATAATCAGATTCAAATTGGGCATGATACAATTATTGGGAAAAAATGCTTGATAGCTTCTCAAACAGGAATCGCAGGATGTTGCATTATTGAAGATGAAGTGACTATTTGGGGACAGGTTGGAATGGCTTCTGGAGTAAGAATTGAAAAAGGAACAGTTCTTCTTGCCAAAGTAGGAGTGAACAGAGATCTTAAAAAAGGAACTTATTTTGGACCGATTGCGGAAGAATTCAGAGATTATCTCAGAAAAGAAGTTAAACTCAAAAATCTGAAGTAAATCATATTTTATTAATCCAAAAATAAAATTTAATTAAACTAAAAACCTTATTTTTACGGTTCAATATAAACATATGAGATTTTACCTAAGTCTGTTGTCTTCTTTACTATTTTCACTATCATTTGCACAGAAAACTGTGAATGCAAGAATCATAACTTTAGATAATGATACATTGCGTACGAGGGTGAAAGTGACTACAAATATGTTTGACCCAACTTTGATTTATGGAAGTAGTTTTACAACAAAAATTAAAACTATAACCGATGATGACAAAAAAGTCAATATTGAAGCTTCAACCGTAAAAGAATTGTCATTTGACGATTTTAATGGGAAAAGAAGAGTATTTGTCAACAATTCTCAAGACAAAAAATCTCTGAATGAACATATTTTCAACGGAAAGGTTTTGGATTGGTACAGAGCTTATACAGCTAGCACAGGTGGCGAAACAGGTTCTGATTTTCTTATTAATAAAGTGACGAACAAAGGTCTTGGAGTTGGCTATTTTACAGGAATTCCCAAAAAGAAACTGAAAGAGTTTTTAGGAGACGAACCAGAAATGGAAACTTTCATAGAAGAAACTAAAAGCAGTTCACTCAGAAATGCAGAAAATAGTATAGACAACGTGATGGAGTCTATTATTAAAAAGTATGAAGCTCTGAAAGCAAAAAAATAATAAATTAACAATAAATTATAATAAAAAATGTCAATTTTAGTAAACAAAGATTCTAAAGTTATCGTACAAGGATTTACAGGTAACGAAGGTACTTTCCACGCAGGTCAGATGATTGATTACGGAACCAACGTTGTTGGAGGTGTAACTCCGGGAAAAGGAGGAACAGAGCATCTTGGTAAGCCGGTTTTCAACTCAGTTTCAGAAGCTGTAGAAAAAGCGGGTGCTAATGTGAGTATCATCTTCGTACCGCCGGCATTTGCTGCAGATGCTGTGATGGAAGCTGCTGAAGCTGGTATCAAAGTAATCGTTTGTATTACAGAGGGTATTCCTGTTGCTGATATGGTAAAAGTAAAAGATTATATCCAAGATAGAGACGTTCGTTTGATCGGTCCAAACTGTCCTGGTATTATTACTTCTGACGAAGCTAAAATCGGAATTATGCCTGGTTTCGTTTTCAAAAAAGGAAAAGTAGGTATCGTTTCAAAATCTGGAACTTTGACTTACGAAGCTGCTGACCAAGTTGTGAAGGCTGGTTTCGGAGTGTCTACAGCTATCGGCATTGGTGGAGACCCAATCATCGGGACTACTACAAAAGAAGCTTTGGAATTGTTCATCAACGACCCAGAAACAGAAGCGGTTGTAATGATTGGAGAAATTGGTGGTTCTTTGGAAGCTGAAGCGGCAAGATGGTACAAAGCTAGTGGTTCTACAAAACCAGTTGTAGGGTTCATCGCTGGACAAACGGCACCAAAAGGTAGAACAATGGGACACGCTGGAGCTATTGTTGGTGGAGATGATGATACGGCACAAGCAAAAATGGCAATTATGAGAGAAAACGGGATCAACGTTGTAGATTCTCCTGCAGAAATTGGTAAAACTGTTGCTGCTGTTTTAGCTTAAACTGAATTGATAAGGATATCTTATTAAAATATATTTTGAGAAGCTCGGATAGAGCTTCTCATTTTTTTTATATAAATTTGAAACAGAAAATTTATAAACACACGATTATGAAAAAAATCCTTTTCGGATCCCTACTATTAATGTCATTTTTCTCTCAGGCTCAAATCGATTTTAGGTCCACTGAATTTGGCCTTGTAGCGGGCGGAACTTATTCGAGAGTCAGAAATGCACACAATCCTTCAGGAGCCAGAATTTCAGTTTTAGGAGGTGTAACAGCACAAGTACCAATTGGTGTTGCCGAACAGTTTTATATTCAGGCAGAGGCTCTGTATTTTGGCGCTGGAGAAGGCGGTGATAGAGAGTATGAAAAAGCAAAAGGATGGGAACACGCAGTTTATGCCAACAATTATATAAGTGTTCCACTTAATTTTAAGGCTTATTTCTCTGAAGCAGAATCTGAATTTTATGGATTGATGGGGCCAAGATTTAATTTCTTGGTTAATCAGAAAGTTAAAAATGCTGCGAAAGCCTCTTATGAAGCGGATAGTTATGGAAAAGCCAATTCATTTAATTTAGGTTTGGGAGCAGGTGTAGGTTTCAGTTACAAACGTCAACTGGAAATAGCTCTTAAATATGATATTGGATTATCTGATGTTTATCCGGATTTGAAGAATTCTCCTGAAGAGATTCTTACCAGAGATCCTAGTGTTGCTAAGAAAAAATCAGAACAGATTATAAGTCTTGGATTGACTTATTTATTTAAATAAAAAAAAGGCTGTGAAAATATTCACAGCCTTTTCTTTTACTATTTTTGTTTAATCAATTCCTTGATTTTATTTTCAATCTCTTCAGATAATTCTGGGTTATCTTTTAAAACTTCTTTTACAGCATCACGACCTTGCCCTAATTTGGTGTCTTCATAACTAAACCAAGATCCACTCTTTTTAACTACAGCCAGATCTACAGCAGTATCTAAAATTTCGCCTACTTTAGAAACGCCTTCTCCGTACATAATGTCAAATTCTGCCATTTTGAAAGGTGGAGCAACTTTGTTTTTAACTACTTTCACTTTTACTCTGCTTCCTACAGCTTCATCACCATTTTTAATTGGTGCACTTGCTTTTCTGATGTCGATTCTTACAGAAGCGTAGAACTTAAGTGCATTTCCACCTGTCGTAGTTTCAGGATTACCAAACATCACTCCGATTTTCTCTCGAAGCTGATTGATGAAAATCACTGTACATTTTGTTCTGTTGATTGTTGCAGTTAGTTTTCTCAAAGCCTGAGACATCAATCTTGCATGTAGTCCCATTTTAGAATCTCCCATTTCACCTTCAATCTCAGCTTTTGGCGTCAATGCAGCAACAGAGTCAATGACAACAATATCAATTGCGCCAGATCTGATTAAGTTATCAGCAATTTCCAAAGCCTGCTCACCATTATCGGGCTGAGAAATAATTAGGTTCTCAAGATCGATTCCCAACTTCGCGGCATAGTTTCTATCGAAAGCGTGCTCTGCATCTATGAAAGCAGCAATTCCGCCAGCTTTTTGGGCTTCTGCAATGGCGTGAAGCGTCAATGTTGTTTTACCAGAAGATTCAGGGCCATAGATTTCGATGATTCTCCCTCTTGGATATCCACCAACACCTAAAGCAAGGTCGATACCCAAAGATCCTGAAGGTATTACTTCAATTGTTGTATCCACAGAATCCTCACCCAAAGTCATTACAGTTCCTTTCCCGTAGGTTTTATCTAGTTTTTCAAGAACTAATTGTAATGCTTTTTTCTTATCGTCGTTTGTACTCATTATATCAAAAAATTATTCTCAAAAATACGGAATTTTAAAATCAAAATCCAATATTATTTTAATCTACGGTTTTAATTTGTTAATTGAAATTTAATGAAAATTTGAATTTTTTGTGATTCTTAGATAATCCTCCAAAACTTTCATTTGGTCATTGTTTCCTTTATTTATTCTTGTTTGCCTACTGAATATTTTTTCATAATATTTATTAAATATTCTTTTTGATTTTGGGAACAAATCTTTGTTTTTCACTTTAGGGATTTCCAATCTTTCGCAAACCTCGTCATCCAACAAAAACCAAGTGCAGCAGATGTGCAAATAACGTAGATTTTTTCTTTGGAAATTAAATTTAAGAATAGGATTTTCCAGTGATTCATTCAAAAGTGAATGAGCTAATAAGATAGAATCTTTATCAGACGGCGGTTGCACAGAAGTCCAACAGTAAAAATATTCTGTCGCTTGTTTTTTATTGTCGGGTAGGAGCTCTTCAGGAATTCCTAATAAGTAACCGACATATTTCCAAAGGTGAAAAAGTCCTTTTTCCTCTTTTTCCGAATAAGTATTTCCTAATTTGTGTAAGCTAAATAAAAATACCAAACTGAAACCAATGTAAGTTGCCATCATATCCCAAGAGTTGATGGGTTCTCCCCAGTTTTCTGTATCCCAATTTTTGTAATGCTTCTTTATGGAAAGTCTTGCGTAGGAATGAATGAGTCTTGTTTTGATGGCAAATTCATATCCTTTTTTATGAATTTGAAGTGCGTCAGGTCTTGTGACATTGACCCAAAAGTCTAATGTTTCCGATAAACGTTTGACTGCTCCTTTTTTCAGAGCTTCCGTAACAATCAGTGGTTTATTGAGATAGGCATAATCGTAGCCGCCAATTAAACAATAATCTCTTAGTGAAATTAAAGAATCCACATTGCAACGCATACAAAGTTCTGCACCACATTTTATCAAATCAAAATCTACCCAATCTGGAATTGATTGCGTTTGTCCAAAAAGTACTTTTACACTTTCAGGAATATTATCGTTTTTTGAAATACCATTTCTGATATAGGATTCGATTTGTTTTGAAGCTTCGGAAAATGATTGTGTAAAGTAAACGTCTTTTACAACTCTATCTCCAATTTCATCAACATCATAAAAGAAATGAGAGAATTTGTCAAAATCTTTAAAGTTGACTTTTGCGTCAGAAAACTCTATAAGTTGCTTGCCATTTCCTCCTTCCCAGAAATTTTTAAAATGAGGAGAATCTTTAAATCTAGGTTGTAAAATTGTTTTTTCCATCTCAGATAAAGTTACGATTATTACTCAATACAGTGATTGTGAGTTTTGTCATTAGTGAAAGTTCTGGAAGTAGTTAAATGTTATATCTGTATAAAAACTTAGCTTGCTTTCACACAATAGTAAACTTGCTATTTTCAAGATATAAAAAAACCTCTGAAAAAATTCAGAGGCTTTTTTATTTTATTTCAATTTCAGATTATAGAGAAGCTGAGTGAACAAGCATATCTGCTAATTTGTTAGAATAACCCCACTCGTTATCATACCAAGATACTAATTTAACAAAAGTTGGGTTCAACATAATTCCAGCTTCTTTATCGAAGATAGAAGTTCTTGCATCGCTTACAAAATCCTGAGAAACAACAGCATCTTCTGTGTAACCAAGAATTCCTTTCAATTCACCTTCAGATGCAGCTTTGATAGCAGCACAGATTTCTTCGTAAGAAGTTGGTTTGTCCAATTTTACAGTAAGATCCACTACAGAAACGTCAGCAGTTGGAACTCTGAAAGACATACCAGTCAATTTCCCGTTAAGAGAAGGGATTACTTTTCCTACTGCTTTTGCAGCACCTGTAGAAGAAGGGATGATGTTGTTAAGCGCAGATCTACCACCTCTCCAGTCTTTTGCAGATGGTCCATCTACAGTTTTTTGAGTTGCAGTAGTTGCGTGTACAGTTGTCATAAGACCTTCTGCGATACCGAAGTTGTCGTGGATTACTTTTGCCAATGGTGCAAGACAGTTTGTAGTACAAGAAGCGTTTGAGAAGATTTTTACATCGTCAGTAAGTTCCAAGTGGTTTACACCCATTACGAACATTGGCGTATCATCTTTTGAAGGAGCAGAAAGGATAACTTTCTTTGCACCAGCGTTGATGTGAGCCTGTGCAGAATCTTTTGAAAGGAATAAACCTGTAGATTCTACGATATATTCTGCACCAACTTCATTCCATTTTAGGTTGTTAGGGTCTTTCTCAGCAGTTACACGGATTGTTTTTCCGTTTACAACAAGGTTGTTTCCTTGTACTGATACTTCTCCTTTGAACGCTCCGTGAACCGAATCGTATTTTAGCATATAAGCCATATATTCAGCATCGATAAGGTCATTGATACCTACCACTTCGATGTTGCTTCTTTCAGCCATTGCTCTGAAAACTAGACGTCCGATTCTACCGAATCCGTTAATTCCTACTTTAATTTTTGACATATTATTTAAAATATTAAGGTTTTTTGTTACTATAAATTTACGAAAAAATGACCTACATCGCAAGTATTTCAGCGATTTTCAGCAAGTCTTTATCGATTTCGTTATGTTTTTTAATCGCTTCTTCTATCGGTGTATAGACAATCTTGTTAGACTGCATTCCAACCATTACTTTATTCTTGCCTTCCATCAACCCGATAACAGCGCCGTAGCCAAGATGACTAGCCAAAACTCTGTCTGCACAACTAGGGGAACCACCTCTTTGGATGTGCCCAAGAACAGTTACACGGATATCATAGTTAGGGAATTTTTCTTTTGTAGCTTTTGCGAGGTCATAGATATTCCCTAACTCTTCACCTTCCGCCACTACAACAATGCTGGATGATTTACCAACTTTTTCGGCTGTTTCGAAAGTTTCAAAAAGGTCATCTAAGCTATCTTTTCTTTCAGGAATCAAAATGTCAAGAGCTCCAGTTGCAATTCCACTGTTAAGCGCTATGAAACCAGCATCTCTACCCATTACTTCTACAAAGAAAACTCTGTTGTGAGAAGTAGCAGTATCTCTGATTTTATCAATAGAATCCATTGCTGTGTTAAGTGCCGTATCGTAACCAATGGTTTTATCGGTCCCGAAGATATCATTATCGATAGTTCCCGGAACACCAATTACTTTGATTCCGAACTCTTCGTTGAAAACTTTTGCACCCGTGAAACTTCCGTCTCCACCAATACAAACCAAAGCATCAATTCCTAATTTCTGACATTGTTCGTATGCTTTTTTTCTTCCTTCCGGAGTCATAAATTCTTTAGATCTTGCAGACTTTAGAATGGTTCCTCCTTGATTGATTATATTTTTTACGGAACGCGGTCCCATTTTTGTAACATCACCAGCAATAAGACCATTGTAACCTTCGCGGATACCGTAACAGTCTATATTGAAATGATTTGCTGTTCTTACAACTGCTCTAAGTGCGGCATTCATCCCCGGCGCATCGCCTCCAGAAGTCAGAACCGCAATAGATTTAATGTTGTTTTCTGACATATTTTTAATTTTTTTCAAAGCAAATTTACGAAATATCAATCACATTTTAGCCCTACTATTGTCTTAGTTGAATAAAATATATCATATCTTCAAGAATTAATAATAGCGTAATATGACAAAAATCAAACTTAAGATGATTCACAAAATAATTAAGTTTATTATATTTACGAACAAGACAGAATAAAATTTTAAACTAATAAAAAATACATTAATATTATGAAAGTTACCGTAGTTGGAGCTGGTGCAGTAGGAGCAAGCTGTGCAGAATATATAGCAATGAAAGACTTCGCTTCAGAAGTTGTTTTGGTGGATATCAAAGAGGGTTTTGCAGAAGGAAAAGCAATGGACTTGATGCAGACGGCTTCTCTTAATGGTTTCGATACCAAAATCACCGGAACAACAGGGGATTATTCCAAAACTGCAGGTTCAAAAGTAGCGGTTATCACTTCTGGAATTCCTAGAAAGCCAGGAATGACGAGAGAAGAATTAATCGGCATCAACGCAGGTATTGTAAAAGAAGTAACTGAAAATTTGGTAAAACATTCGCCTGATGTTATCATCATTGTGGTTTCTAACCCTATGGATACAATGGCTTATTTGGTTCACAAAACATCTGGTCTTCCAAAAGAAAGAATAATTGGAATGGGAGGTGCTTTGGATTCTGCAAGATTTAAATACAGATTAGCGGAAGCATTGGAAAGTCCAATTTCTGATGTAGACGGAATGGTTATCGCTGCACACTCTGACACAGGAATGTTACCTTTATTTAGCAAAGCGACAAGAAATGGCGTTCCAGTTTCTGAATTTTTGAGTGATGAGCAAAAGGCTTCTGTTATCGAAGAAACTAAAGTTGGCGGCGCAACATTGACAAAATTATTAGGAACTTCTGCTTGGTATGCACCTGGTGCCGCAGTTTCTGTAATGGTTCAGTCTATTCTTTGCGACCAAAAGAAAATGATTCCTTGTTCATTGATGCTTGACGGCGAATATGGGCAAAATGATATCTGTCTTGGTGTTCCTGCAATCATCGGAAAAAATGGTGTTGAGGAAATCGTTAACATCACTTTGACTGAAGAAGAAAAAGCAAAATTTGCCGAAGCAGCACAAGCTGTAAGAGAGGTAAATGGAGATCTTAAGTTCTAATCTTAAGACTAGATAAATTAAAACCATCTCAATTCGAGATGGTTTTTTATTTTTTATTAATTTCAATTATCCTTGAAAATCGCCACAATCGTGTTCCTCAAATTTTTCTAATAAACTTTCCTGAGTGTAAAATTCTTGATTTGATTTTTTATAGTAACCCATAACATCCAGATCGTCTTCGGTTCTATTTCGTTAAGTGACCACAATTTTTCAGGATTAGATTCCAGTTTTTTCTGAACATCTTCCCTTTGGATATTATTCTTCCTGTTGTTTTAGTGAAAGTTGAGGTTTGTTTTTCATATTGATTAGTTGCTTTTGGCTAAAAATATCTCTCTCAGATTTATCAAATTACGCAAATCTACTTCATTGCATTAATCTGCAAAATTTGCCAAATCAGCGAAAAATAAATTTACTCATTCATACCTTTCCCCTCCAAGATATTGGGGATTGATTTTTCGATTCTGGATTCTCTGGTTTTGGATTGTTTTGGTGCAGAAAAATGAAATAGATAAGCACGTTGTCTTCCTGGAGTCAAAGATTCGAAAGCAGATTTCAATTCTGGGTTTTCATTGAGTTTAATTTGAAATTCCTCAGGAATTGGTGTTGCTTCTTTTTTGATTTCCACTTTTTCTCCACGTTCTTCGATTTCAACAGCTTCAAAAATATAATCTTTGATAATTGACTTTTTATCCAAAATATCCTGAACATTTTCGAATCTCATTTGTCTTCCTGCTTGTGTGTTTTCTCCCATTTTCACCAAAAGATGTTTGGAATCTTTCATAATTCCACCTTTGAAAAACAGAAGTGCAAAATATTCTTTGAAGCCTTGGATAATCACAATATTCTTCCCTTGAAAAGAGTAACACGGTTTTCCCCATTTGAAATCTTCTGCCAATTGACAATCCAGAATAATGGTTCTCAACACATTCATCTCAGATTTCCATTGTTTGGACTGGTTGATGTGTTCGTCAACTTTTGAATTCATTTTAATAATCTGTTTTTCCAAATTTAATTAAAATTCGAATTAATATAAATTTAATTGAATTTCGATGTAACAAATATGTTAAGGTTGTTGTCTTATAAGCAAAACGAAACTATGAAATTACTCTTTTCCTCTTTAGGATTACTTTCAACTACTTTATTATTAGCCCAATCCACTCAAGATACTATAAAATCAAAAGAAATAGAATCTGTGACTTTGATTGCCAAAAAACCAACGGTTCAAAGCAAAGCCGATAGAACAGTTTTTAATGTTGAAAACACCTCTGTTTTGGCAGGAAATACAACTTGGGATATCGTGAGAATGACGCCTTTGGTTAGCATTGATAACAATGATAATGTGAGGGCAGAAGGAGAATCTGTAACGGTTTATATCAACGATAGAAAATCGGTTTTCACGGGTAAGGAACTGAAAGAATATCTCAAAACAATTCCTGCAGACAACCTGATAAAAATTGAAGTTATTACAAGTCCTTCTTCTCGGTATGAAGCTTCTGGATCTGTCATCAATATTGTTCTTAAAAAACGAGATGACGAAGGTTTGAAGGGAAGTATTTCTCTTACTAATAATCAGAATACGAAAAACAGCCAATACGGAAGTTTGAATCTGAATTATCACAAAAAGAATTTTACTCAGACTTTTACAGGAAGTTACAGCGATAATGTTTTTATTACAAAGACTTCCAGCAGAAACACTTTTTACGCAGATAATTCGGTAAGTACTATTGATTCTAAGAGTACATATACAGGAAGAAATCCATCATTGTCATCAACCTCAGAGTTTGAACTGAATGATAAAAATAACATTGGTCTTGTTGTAGAATATTTCCGTGGGAATCGTACTTCGGAATCTGCTTCTTTTGAAAATAATTATCTGAATGATGTTTTGCTTAATTCTTTTTCTCAAGATATTCTCGGGCGAACCAATAGTAATACTTTGGGAACCAATTTGTTCTACAAATATTACGATAAGCAAAAAAACAAAATTTTGGATGTCAATCTGGGGATTAACTATGATTCGGAAAAAGGCACGACGGATTTTACGAGAAAAGACCAATCCGAGGTAATTACCGACCTGAGGAATTTTGCTAATTATAATCAAAACCGAAACTATTTTGTAAAAGTTGATTATACATCGCCACTTGGAAAGGGCGGAAGTTTTGAGGTTGGCGGTAAAATAAATTTTAACAATAACGTCATTCCAAATGATTATTTTGTGATTACTGAAAATATTCCTTCAGCAAATGTGAATCAATTCCAATACACAGAAAATCTGAATTCTCTCTATGCTAATTTCAGTAAGACATTTTTTGAAAAACTTGAAACAAGAGTTGGACTTCGTTACGAATATATTGATTACAAAATTCGTCAAAACGGAAACGAGACCAGAAGAGATTCTTATGGAACTTTGTTACCCAATTTATTGGTAAAATATGCTTTTACACCAAATTATGATTTGAGTTTAACCTACAATCACAACCTTTGGAGACCTTGGTACTCTGAGTTTAATGATTTTGAAATGCCAGGAAATAATGGTTTTTTTTATAAAGGAAATGTCAATCTTCTACCAAATCCAAGCGATAGAATTGGTTTGAAATTTGGCCTTTATAAAAAATATTTCCTTTCAGCGAGATATACTTTTACAGATCAGGATTATTGGACAAGTTATACACAAGAAACTCGAAATAATCGTTTAGAAACTATTTCATTTCCGGATAACTTCAAAGGCAAAGTAGAGAAGTTTTACCTTTCTGCCAGTACTAATCAGAATTTTATCAAAAATAAACTTAATGTCAATCTGAGTTTAGGTTGGTCTTACACGGATAATAGTGATTTTAATACGAGAAATAAATTAGATCGCACAAATAATTATCTCAATTTCTTCTCAGGTTCAACCAATTTGTCTTACACCAATTTGTTTAATAAAAATATTAATCTAAGTGCTTGGATGAGTGTTGATAATCAGAATTATGGAAACTCTGTTGCCAATCAATACAATTTCTTCCATAATATTTCAGTGACCAAAATTTTCCCAGTTTCACAAATCGAAACCAGTTTACAGTTGATGAATATTTTCAAAAGACCATCGATGAACACCACAACGTTCAGCCCAATTGGTTCTTTCCAAAGTACCAACAAATGGGATTGGTTCGGATTCTCACTCACATTCGTAAAACGTTTCGGGAACCAAAAAGTAAAAGAAAATACCAAAACCGATGTCGAGAAAAACTCAGGCGGAAGTAAATAAATTTTCAATGATAAATTAAAAAGGAACGGGCAATTGCTCGTTCCTTTTTGTTATAGATAAATCGAAAATCTTTGTTGAGTGAAATGTCTTTTCGAACCTTAAAAATATTTTCTATAAGTTCAAAAAAATCTTTGCGCTCTTTGCGTTTAAATTTCCAGAAAAAAACTTTAATAAAAATTTCACATCCCAAAACTTTTGAAAGCCGTAAATTTGGAATCAATAAAAAGTTTTTAAAATGTTAAAGAATTTTACGATTGCAACAGTTGCTTTTCTGTCTGTAGTCACCCTAAATGCACAGAAGAAAAAAAATACAGAACTGGAAAGACCAAAATTAGTAGTTGGTTTGGTAGTAGACCAGATGAGGTGGGATTATCTTTATCGTTATTATAACAAATTCGGGAATGATGGTTTCAAAAGACTTCTAAGTTCCGGATATTCGCTTAACAATGTTCATATTCCTTATGTTCCTACGGTAACTGCTTTGGGTCATACATCCATTTACACAGGTTCTGTTCCTGCTATTCACGGGATTGCCGGAAATGACTGGACAGATAAAGAAACTGGGAAAAATGTCTATTGTACAACGGACGAAAGTGTAAAACCTGTTGGAACGACCAACGTAAAAGTAGGAAGTCATTCTCCAAAGAATCTTTGGTCAACAACAGTTACAGACGAGCTGAGATTGGCAACCAATTTTCAAGGCAAAGTAATAGGTGTTTCTTTGAAAGATAGAGCTTCTATTTTGCCGGCCGGTCATACACCAACGGGCGCTTTTTGGTTTGATGATTCCTCTGGAAATTTCATTACGAGTACTTATTATATGAATGACCTTCCAGAATGGATAAAGTCATTCAATTCCCAAAATCTTCCAGATAAATTGGTAGCGAATGGTTGGAACACATTGTTGCCAATTAATCAATATACAGAAAGTTCTCCGGACAATTCTGATTGGGAAGGCTTGTTGGGAAGTGCAAAAACACCAACTTTTCCTTACACTAATTTACCCGCAGATTACCAATCAAGAAAAGATAATATCCGATATACACCTTTTGGAAATACGTTGACTTTGAAGTTGGCTGAAGCTTCTGTCGAAGGCGAAAAGTTGGGAAGTGATAGTGTCACAGATATTTTAGCCATTAATCTTGCGTCAACAGATTATGCAGGACACAAATTTGGTCCAAATTCCATCGAGGTTGAGGATGTTTATTTGAGATTGGACCAAGATTTAGCTAATTTTTTCAAATATCTTGATAACAAGGTTGGTAAAGGACAATATACAGTTTTCCTTTCTGCAGACCACGGAGGAGCGCATTCTGTTGATTTTTTGAAAGAACATAAAATAGCAACGGGCTTCTTTGGCGAAGGAATGGAGAAAAATATGACTGCAAAGTTGAAAGAAAAATTTGGAGTTGATAAACTAATTAATGGAGTGGATAATTACCAAATCTATTTTGATAGAAAGCTAATTGCAGACAATAAACTTAATCTTGAAGAAATTAAAAGTTTTACGATTCAGGAATTAGAAAAAGACCCGACAGTTTTATACGCAGTTTCTACAACAAAAGTTCAGGAAGCTACAATTCCGGAACCGATTAAACAAAGAATTATCAACGGAATCAATAGAGAAAGAAGTGGCGATATCCAATTGATTTCTCACGATTCTATGCTTCCAACTTATGCTAAAAAAGGAACAACGCACAGCGTTTGGAATTCTTACGATGCTCATATTCCATTGATTTTTATGGGATGGGGAATTAATCAAGGAGAAAGTAATAAGCCTTATTTTATGACGGATATTGCGCCAACTGTTTCTGCTTTGTTGCACATTCAGTTCCCTAGTGGTAATGTTGGAAACCCAATTACAGAAGTGATTGGAAGATAAAAAAGTAGAAGTTAGATGCTAGAATCTAGAAGTTAGATTTTAATTCTCTTCTTCATTTTTAAAAAAAATATAAACACAATATTGTCATTCCGTAGGAATCTCAACAGCCTTTGTAGAGATTCTTGCAGGATGACATTTTTTTTAGAAATTTGCACTTGATTATGAATTTGAAAGAAAAAGATATTTTCGATTTGCTGGATGAAAAGGCAGAACTCTACAATTCTCCGGACTTTGTCACTGATGACCCGATTCAGATTCCGCATCGTTTTTCTTTGAAGCAGGATATCGAGATTGCCGGATTTTTGTCTGCAAGTATCGCTTGGGGAAATAGAAAATCGATTATCAATGATGCGAACAAAATGATGGAATTGATGGGGAATTCGCCGTATGATTTTGTAATGAATTTTACATATTCTGATTTGGAAAGAATTCCACACAAAGCGATTCATAGAACTTTCAATCACGAAGATTTTATTTTCTTTCTCAAGAATTTTAGACGAATTTATAATCAGTTTGAAAGTCTGGAAAATGCTTTTATAATTAATGAAAACGAAATCAATTTCTCTCACTCTATCGAACGTTTCAGAAATCACTTCATTTCCGAACAACATCGCGGGCAAAAACACGTGAGTTCGCCTTACAAAAATTCGGCTTCCAAAAGATTGATTATGTTTCTGCGTTGGATGGTTCGTAAAGATAAAAAAGGCGTCGATTTTGGAATTTGGGAAAAGATTGACCCAAAGTTTTTATCAGTTCCTCTAGATGTTCACACCGCAAATATTTCCAGAAAACTAGGAATTTTAACCAGAAAACAAAACGATTGGAAAGCAGTTGAAGAATTGGATTCAATTCTTAGAAAATATAATGCTGATGACCCAGCGGTTTATGATTTTGCATTATTTGGATTGGGAGTTTCCAAAGAATTTGAATAGAGTTTAACCACAAAGACACAAAAGTCTCACTACGAACACAACTATTTAACTTGTGAACCTTGTGAAAAACTTTGTGCCTTTGTGGTTAAAAAACGTTTCTTGATGTACATCAATGCGAGGTCAAGATTTAAGGTCTTATTTTTGCTGCAAGAAAAACAATATTAATTTAAAATATTATCTATGAAAAAATTAACAGTATTAGCATTGGCAGGCGCTGCTTTGATGTTTACAGCTTGTAACGACAAAAAAGAAACAGTAAAAGACGCACAGGAAGTTGCGGCAAAAACTGGTGAAGCGTACAAAGTAGATTTAGCAACATCAAAAGTAGATTGGAAAGCTTTTCACAAAGGAGGTTTTGCACCAAGATGGGGAACTCTTAACTTGAAATCTGGAGAAATTACAGTTGAAAATGATGCGGTAACTTCTGGAGATTTAGTAATCGATATGACAACTTTGAAAGTTGACCCTGCGTCTGTAACTGAAGCTGATAAAAAGCCGGCTGATTTGGAAGGACACTTGAAAAGTGCTGATTTCTTTGATGTTGAGAAACAACCAACTTCTGATTTCAAAATCACTGCTGTGACGGATTTGGCTGGAGAACTTCCAAAAGATGCGGTTGCTGGAGCGAACAAAACTGTGAGCGGAAACCTGACATTGTTAGGAAAAACGCTTAACGTTTCTTTCCCTGCGAAAGTAACTGTTGCTGAAGGTAAAGCTAGTGTTGAGGCTAAATTTACTGTAAACAGAGCAGATTGGGGAATCAAATTCGGGACTGATGAAACGGACCCGGCTGAATGGATGATTAGCAAAGACATCGAAATTGGTATCAATGTAAATGCAGCTAAATAATAAATTCTGAAAATGAAAAGAAAGACTGTTTCGAAAGAGACAGTCTTTTTTTGTAAAGTATTTTGAACTTTTGCTGATTGAGCAAATTTTGCAGATGCAAGAGTTTGAATTAATCTGCTTAATCAGAAAAATCTGCGAGAAAATTATTTTTAATGAATTTTAAATAGTTTTTGCAATGAAAGAACCGACTCTTTAGAAGCCGGTTCAGTAGATAAAAACATCTCATTTTTTTAGTTAAACAACAAAAAAAAAGGACAGCCGACAATGCTATCCTTTAAATTTTTATATCAAATTTAATTTGAGTAATTCCGATTGGGTCAAAAGCAAATTTTGTGTTCATTTCCTAAATCTCTATTGTAAATTTAGAAAGAAAAACAATACGAAATGTAAACTGAATGTTAAAATTTCATACTTATCCACATTTTTTTGTGGATAACTTAGTTTTACTTAAAAGCTTCAATCGTCTTATTAATAGCATCAATCTGCTGATTAATTGTTGGACTGTTTGGGTTGTTTTTCAGAACTTCCATTTTCTTGTTCAATCCATCTTTCAGCATTTGTACAATCATCATTTTTACTTGAGGATTATCCGGCATTTGAGATTTTGCCTGAACCAAAACTTTGGTGACTTTCTCAGTCGCTTTCAGGTTGTCAGAACTCATAATCCAGTTATAGCCTTCCTCAGCAGATTTACCAAGCGTTGGATCCTGAAATTTAATGAAAGGGTAGAAAGCAACAGTTGTTCCGATAGCAGGCATTTGTTTCTCAATTTTATTCTTCACAATGATTGGAAGCAATTTAGAAATCAAATCATCCGACGCGCCATCCAAATCTATTTTCTCGATAGATGTTGCTGCTTTTGTTGGATCTATTTCTGCAATTCCTGCTAATGAAGAACCTTTTACAGCATTAGAAACAGCATTCAGACCTTTTTCATAGATAGAACTGTACTTAGCATTTTTAGTTTTCACTAAAGCTGAAATTGCTGCTGCCTGAACCAAAGTTTTAGGGTCGTTGGAAGCTAATTTTTCTACATCAGCAGTCAAAGCTTTTGCCTGCTCAGGAATTGTTAAATCAATTTGCTCCAAAGCTTGTTCTCTGATTCTGAAGAAAGGATCTTTCAGCGCTGCTGAAAACAATTTGATAGCGGCAGGGTTTTTTGCATCGGCTTTTTCAATGCCTTCCAAAGCAGCATATTTACTTTTTAATTCTTTCGAACCTGTAAACTGTAATAAGTTTTGTTCAGGAGTTTTAGAATCGGTAACATCTGCAACCAGAATTCCGTCTGCGTTGATATTGATTAAATCTGGTGTTTTAGAAGAATCAAAAGTGAAACTGTTCTTAGCTTTTGCATCTACCCAAACATTGAAACGCTTTGGTTTTCCATTATCATAAACGTCGATTGCCAAAGGAAACTCGAAAGGCTGATCTTGAGATTGATTGATAACAACAGTTACTTGTTTCTTTACAGGTTCATAAGTTGAAGTATAATTCAATTTTGGGTGTCCGCTTTCAAAATACCATTGATTAAAGAACCAGTTCAAATCTTTTCCAGAAACTTTCTCGAAAGACAATCTTAATTGATGAGCTTCTGCATTTTGATATTCGTAAGTTTTTAGATAATCCGTAATTCCTGCAAAAAATGCATCGTCGCCAAGATAATTTCTCAACATATGAAGAATTCCTCCACCTTTCTGATAAGTCACAAGGTCAAAAACATCTTCGCGAGAAGCATAATCAAACCTTACCAAATCTTTTTTGAAATCTCCAGGATTGTGAATATAATGACCTACATCTTCCATCTGATGATAGTCTGCTTGGTCTTTTCCATACTTATATTCGTTCCAAAGATATTCTGAATAATTGGCGAAAGATTCGTTAACAGTCAAATTGCTCCAGCTTTCTGCCGTAACCAAATCTCCAAACCAATGGTGGAATAATTCGTGCGCAATAGTGTCTTCCCATTTATTCTCATCGATGAGTTGTCCAGGCTTTTGAAGAATATCACTTCCGTGAAGCGTTGCTGTTGTATTTTCCATAGCTCCGGAAACATAATCTCTTCCAGAGATTTGCGCATATTTTGCCCAAGGATAATCGTAGCCTAATTTTTTAGAGAAAAACTCAATCATTTCGGGAGTGTTTCCGTAAATCTGTTTTGCGTAAGGCTCATATTCTTTCTCGATATAATAATCTACAGGAATATTTCTCCATTTGTCCTTCACAACTGCATATTCTCCAACACCCATAAAGAAAAGATAAGTAGAATGTCTCTTATCCATCACCCAATGGTCTGTTCTCAGATTTCCGGATTCTTTTTGAGAATCTTTCAGGATTCCGTTGGAAAGGGTAACATATTTATCAGGAACAGTCATATAGATTTCCTGAGTAGTTTTTTGATTTGATTTATCGATTGTCGGGAACCAAGCCGATGAAGATTCTGTTTCACCTTGAGTCCAGATTTGAGTTGGTTTATCCGGATCTTTGCCTTGAGCATTGATGAAATAAAGACCTTTTGCATCATTGATTGCCGCACTTCCAGCTTGTTTTACTTCGTTTGGACGCGCTGTGTATTTGATGTAAACTGTGTAATCCTGATTCTTTTGATAAGTTTTATCAAGTGTTATTTTCAGTTCATCATTTTTATAATCGAATTTCAAAGGTGACTTAGAACCGTTTTTATCCAAAGCAACTTCGTGAATCAACATTCCCTTTGCATCAAGGACTAATTCATTGGTTGCATAGAAAAATGGACTTGCGGTCAACCATTCTTCACCGTTCATTTGTTCCTTCTGATAATCGAAATTGACTTTCAGTTTGGTATGTTTAAGTTCTGTAGTTTTGGTATGTGTTGCTCTATAAGGAACATTTCTCCCTGAAGTTTCTGTTTGTGCAAAAGCAACATTTGAATTAAAAATGGCACCTAGAAAAAGTGCAGCTATGAATATTTTTTTCATTCTTACGAATTTGTATCGTTGATTATTTTAAAGTTTTATAAGTCTTGATTCTTAAAGGATTGTTACAGTGCAAAATATTTATCAATAGGGGCGGGCTTTAGCCCGTTTTCAATGTAAACTGTTCAAAATGGCTTTAGCCAAAATCATTATCTGAATTAAATTGATGCTTTGTGATGAACTCATTAAATTCTTGTTCGTAAGTCTTGTTTTGATGATGTAACTCTTGATTGTTAATATAGTTTCTGACTTTATCCACCATAGATTCCGAAACAGAAACAGCAAAATATTCTTTCTGCCACTGGAATTTATTTGGAATCAATTGATTTTTATTAATCCAAAATGAAGATTCTCCTTTTAAAAGCTGAACAACTTTTTCTATATTTTGATTTGATGAAAGAGATATTAAACAATGACAATGGTCTGAAAAACCATTAATACTATCAATGAAAATCTCCTTTTCTTTTGAATTTTCTTTAATGTGCTTCCATACCTTGTATCTCAATTCCTTTGTATTGAGAAGTGGTAATCTTTGATAAGTTGACCAAACTAAATGAATATAAATTTTGATGAAAGGCATACTGCATAATTTCGGCTAAAGCCATTATTTTTATTAATCAAGAAAGTGGGCTAAAGCCCACCTCTATTAATATTTCAAACAAAAATCATATCGCCACAGGCGCTTTAATCCCCGGATGTGGATCATAATTTTCCAACGTAAAATCCTCAAAATCAAAATTAAAAATATCTTTGATTTCTGGATTCAGTTTCATTGTTGGTAAAGGTTTTGTTTCTCTTGAAAGTTGTTTGTTAACCTGCTCAAAATGATTATTATAAATATGAACATCACCAAAAGTGTGAACATAATCGCCAACTTCCAATCCTGTAACCTGCGAAACCATCATCAATAAAAGCGCATAACTTGCAATATTAAAAGGAACACCCAGGAAAACATCTGCACTTCTCTGATACAATTGCAACGATAATTTTCCGTCAGCTACATAAAACTGAAATAAAGCGTGACAAGGAGCCAAAGCCATATTTGGGATTTCAGCAGCATTCCAAGCGGAAACTATTAATCTTCGCGAATCCGGATTTTTTTTGATTTGCTCAATGACTTCAGAAAACTGGTCAACTACTTTTCCGTCGGCTCCGCTCCAGCTTCTCCATTGGGCGCCGTAAACAGGACCTAAGTCTCCATTTTCATCCGCCCATTCGTCCCAGATTGAAACACCATTGTCTTTCAGATATTTTATATTTGTTTCGCCTTTGATAAACCAAAGCAATTCATAAATAATAGATTTCAAATGAACCTTTTTTGTCGTTACCAAAGGAAAGCCTTTCGACAAATCGTAACGTAATTGGTAGCCAAAAATACTGCGTGTTCCCGTCCCTGTTCTGTCGGTTTTATCGGTTCC
This sequence comes from Epilithonimonas sp., assembly GCF_036780765.1. Taxonomy (GTDB): domain Bacteria; phylum Bacteroidota; class Bacteroidia; order Flavobacteriales; family Weeksellaceae; genus Epilithonimonas. Next base: position 60,281 of record NZ_DAIQCG010000008.1, on the reverse strand, counting down.
GTTATCTAAAATATGCTGAAGTAAATCAAGGTAGTTTTGCATTTTGAAAGCTAATAATTGGATTACAAAATAAAGAATTTTTAATTGAAATTTCCTTAATTAATAAAATAAAAAGCGACAAAAATAATTGGTACTTCTATAAAATCCCTCGGTTTGTCTATTAGATTTGATATTATTTTCTATATGGAACAACTTTGTTCCCGTAAAACAGACGAACAATGCAAAAATATCTCATCATAACGCTTTTCATCGGAATCCTTGCTCCGTCTCAAAAAGTATGGACGCTTGAGGATTGCCTTGATTACGCTGTGGAAAACAACATTACCGTGAAGAAAACGGTTTTGGACAAGACGACTGCTTCCTTGAATTATCAACAGCAGAAAAATAACAAGCTTCCGACAATCTACGGTTCTTCATCGCTTGGTTTGACGAATGGTTCAAGTATCGACCCGATTACGAGTTCATTTGTGAATCAGAATATTTTATTAAATAGTTTCGGGTTGAGTGGAAATATGACGATTTATCAGGGGAATAAACTGAATCTTCAAATTGAACAGAACAAAATGATTCTCGACCAGTCTTCATTATATCAGAAACAAGCTGAAAACAATATCGTTTTGAATGTTTTGAATGCTTACTTACAAGCTTTATATTATTATGAAGGAATCGAAAGCGCAAAATATACGGCAAGTTCTTCCGCTCAGGAATTAAAACTGACTCAGACTAAATTTAAAAATGGAGCCATTTCAAAATTAGATTTGGCGGATGTTGAAACTCAGGATGCGCAGAATCAATATACGGTTGTGAACAGCGAAATTCTTTGCAATCAGCAGGTTTTAAAATTGAAACAATTATTAGAACTCGACCCAAGTGTTGATTTTCAAATTGAAAAGATAAAACTGACCGATTTAATGGAATCCATTCCAGATAAGCAACAGGTTTTTGCTCAAGCCATAGAAAATCTTCCTGATTTAAAAATTTATGATTCTCAAAATGAGATTCTTGCAAAAGCACTTGAAATCACAAAAGCAGGTTACAAACCGACACTTTCTGCAACTGCAGGCTTGAATACAGGTTTTACAAGCACTCAGGATTACAGTTATTTTAATCAAATCAAGAATAATTTCAACAAATCAGTTGGTTTATCGCTGAACATTCCGATTTTATCGAAAAAGCAAAATGATACGAATGTCAAACTAGCTCAAATCGATATCCAACAAAATAAACTCGATAAAATCAATGCAAGCAAAACGTTGTATTCATCCATTGAAACAGCTTGGCAGAACGCAATTGCTAATCAAGCTCAGCAAAAATCATCTAAAGTAGCGAGAGACAATGCAAAACTCGCTTATGATTTAGCCAGTAAAAAATATGAATTCGGAGGTTTGACAACTACGGAATTGGCTGTAAGCAGAAACACTTATTTGACGAATGAGCAAACGTATCTTCAGTCAAAATATATGGCAGTTTTGTACACTCAGTTACTGAATTTTTATCAAGGGAAAACACTAACTGCTAATTAATAAATTAACAAGAATCAATTTGTTGCCCCAACCCTAAAAGGAGCAAATTGATTTTATTCCACCCTTTAGGGTCCGGGAAAGAATAAAATCAAAAATATCAAGATTATGAATCCAAAATATAAAAAATACTTCAAAAATTCCATTATTGTTCTTGTTGCTGCAATTGTCGTATTCTTCGGATACAAATATTTTACGACAGAGAAAAAAGCGAGTATCGCCGTTCAGACCGTGAAATTGTCCAAACAGAATGTCACAACTTCTGTTACCGCAACCGGAACAGTAGAACCGGTAGACCAGGTTGATGTCGGAACGCAGGTTTCAGGAATTATCAATCACATTTATGCAGATTACAATTCTCCCGTGAAAAAAGGTCAGCTTTTGGCAGAATTGGACAAAACCAATCTTCAGGAATCTGTGAACAATGGTTTAGCTCAATATAATGCATCGCTGAACGAGCTGAATTATTACCAACAGAATTACAATCGTCAAAACAATATGTATAAATCTGGAGTGATTAGCAAAGCAGATTACGAACAGGCAGCTTATCAGGTTAAAAATTCTCAGGAAACGGTAAGTCAGAGAAAAACGGCATTGGCGCAAGCGAGAACCAATTTGAGTTATGCTAATATTTATGCTCCGATTGACGGAATTATCCTAAGCCGAGAAGTGGAAGAAGGACAAACTGTTGCAGCTAGTATGACGACTCCGACATTATTCACGATTGCAAAAGACATCACAAAAATGCAGGTTGAAGCGAATGTAGATGAAGCCGATATCGGCGGTGTTGAAGTTGGTCAGCGAGTGAGTTTCACAGTTGATGCTTATCCACAGGAAGAATTCAGCGGTCGTGTTCGTCAGGTTCGTTTGTCGGCAACTACAGAATCGAATGTTGTGACTTACACGGTAATCATCGATGCAGACAATCCCGAACAAAAATTGAAACCAGGATTAACAGCAACTATTACGATTTTCACTCAGGAATTAAAAGATATCGATACAGTTTCCGCTTCGGCAATTGCTTTCAGTCCTGATACGGAAACTTTGCAGAAATATTATCAGCAAAACCAAATCACGGCAAAAATTCCTGAAATCAAAACCGGCAAAGGCAAAGAAAAATACATTTGGATTAAAAATAATGACGGAAGTCTTTCCCAGAAATTAATCACAATCGGAATCAATGACGGAATCAATGTTCAGGTTGTAAGTGGACTTTCAGGAAATGAACAAATTGTAAGCTCACTTGAGGAACAAACTGAGGCGGTCGCAAGTTCTAGTGAAGAAGGAAGCAGCCCATTTATGCCGAAAAGACCAAATAATAACAACAAAAAGTCTAGTTCAAACCAAGGTCCACCGAATTAATTGAGTTGAGAGTTGTCGGTTGATAGTTGACAGAAACTTCAAACTTCAAATCTCAAACTTAAAGAAATCCAACAAGCATCAACTGTAAACCAACAACTACAATGAAACCCATCATCAAAATAGAAAACCTAAAACGCGAATTCAAAATGGGCGACGAAATCGTTCACGCTTTGAAAGGCATCGATTTGACCATCAACGAAGGCGAATTTGTGACGATTATGGGAACCAGCGGTTCTGGAAAATCAACATTCCTTAATGTTTTAGGATGTCTCGACCAGCCAACTTCTGGAACTTATGAACTGGACGGCGTTTTGGTCAAAGATTTAAACAAAAACCAACTGGCGGAAATCAGGAATACCAAAATCGGATTCATATTTCAATCATATAATTTATTAGCTAGAACCAGTGCGCTGGAAAATGTAGAGTTGCCTTTGCTCTACAATTCCAAAGTGTCGGCGGAAGAGAGAAGGGAGCGCGCTGTGAAAGCCTTGAAACAAGTCGGTTTGGAAAGCAGAATGGGACACGTTCCGAGTCAGCTTTCAGGCGGACAACAGCAGAGAGTTGCGATTGCGAGAGCCTTGGTCAATCATCCAATAATCCTTTTGGCAGACGAGGCAACAGGAAATCTAGATACCAGAACTTCCTACGAAGTGATGAATCTTTTTCAGGAACTCAACGACCAAGGAATCACGATTGGATTCGTAACACACGAGGACGATATTGCGAGATTCAGCAAGCGAACCGTGATTTTGCGGGACGGATTAATTAAAGAAGACAAAGCCGTAGAAAACCGACTGATTGCCAAAGAAGAATTATTAAAACTTCCAAAAGCAGAATAATGATTTGACTTTGTCGAACCACTGCGTTAGGTTTGGGCAGCTTAATCCGCCTTCCGCTCCCAATCTTTTTTGCAAGACGATTTCAGATTCAATAGAACTTGAAGGTTGGCAAAAAAGGATTTCCGCTCAAGTCGGGCTGCGAGAGATTCAACGAAATAATAAACTTTTTCAGATATATTTAGAAACCAATGAAGATGGATTAATGAAGTAAACTTTTGTAAACCTAAAATGCAGACAGAGATGCAGATGCAATGAAGAAGTAAAATGAAATCGACAATGAAAAAGACAATGAAGAGGCTGGTTTACAAAAGTTTTAAAAATTAAAATGATAGTTCAATCATAGTTTAAAAAAATAAAGAGGTATTAATGTTGTGAACTTTTTGCAAACCTACAATGCAGACGAAAATGTTGATGAATTGAAGCAGAAAAAATGAACCCGACAATGAAAAGAATAATGAAGAAGTCAGGTTTGCGAAAAGTTTTATTAAAACAAAAAATATCATTAAAACGGATTTAATAAATCTGCAAAATCTAAAAAATCTGCGAGAAAATGATTTATTTTTCTTCGCTGAGTGTAACGCCTTTGCGAACTTAAAAACAGGAGACTGTAAAAAAATCTTTGCGGACTTTGCGTTAAAAAACAAAAATCAAGAAAATGAATTTCACCAATTTATTAAAAATAGCTTGGAAAGCCATTCTCCTCAACAAAACCAGAGCAATGTTGACAATGCTCGGAATCATCATTGGTGTGGCTTCCGTTATTGCGATGTTGGCAATTGGAGAAGGTTCCAAAGAAAGCATCAAGAATAATATTTCCAGTATGGGTGCTAATCTCATCACGATTCGTCCAGGTGCAGGAATGATGGGCGGGGTTCGTTCCGACCCTTCGGCCATGCAGACTTTGACTTTGGCAGATTACAACGCTTTGAAATCTCAGGCAAAATTGATCAAAGAAATTTCGCCTTTGGTCAATGGAAGCGGACAAAGTATCGCGGGTTCCAACAACTGGCCAACTTCTATTTATGGCGCTTCTCCGGAATATCTGAAAATCCGAGATTGGGGCGTAGATGAAGGTTCTATGTTCACAGAAGACGACATCGAATCGTATGCGAAAGTTGCTGTTATCGGGAAAACCGTTCAGGAAAATCTCTTCCCGAATGAAAACCCGATTGGGAAAATGATTCGTTTCAAAAATATTCCGTTCAAAGTGATTGGCGTTTTGAAAGAAAAGGGCGAAAACACATTTGGGCAAGACCAGGACGACATTATCATTGCCCCTTATACAGCTGTTCAGAAAAGGATTTTGGCGCAAACTTATCTTCAGTCTATTGTCGCTTCATCTTTGAGCGAAGAAGATTCTGAAGCTGCGGTTAACGAAGTGAAATCCATAATGGAAAACCAACACAAGATAAAACCTGATGAAGACAATGATTTCAATGTTTCTTCACAGCAGGAAATCATCTCGATGTTTAGTTCAACCAGCGAAATGTTGACGATACTTTTGGTGGCAATCGCAAGTATTTCCTTACTCGTCGGTGGAATCGGAATTATGAATATTATGTACGTTTCCGTAAAAGAAAGAACCAAAGAAATTGGTTTGAGAATGGCAATCGGTGCCAAAGGAAATGATATCTTGATGCAATTTTTAATAGAATCAGTTTTGATTTCTATCACAGGCGGAGTTCTCGGTGTTTTAATCGGACTGATTGCGACATTTTGTATCCAACAATTCGCTGGTTGGCCGGTAAGTGTGACGATGATTTCTATTGTGATTTCTTTTGTAGTTTGTACGATTACAGGTGTTTTCTTCGGTTGGTATCCTGCGAGAAAAGCAGCTCAGAGCGACCCAATCAATGCGTTGAGATACGAATAATTGTTGGCAGTTGCTGGTTTATAGTTGTTAGTAATTTTAAAAATGAAAAAGAATTATGCTGGAAAAAATCTTAAATTCACTACTTCAAAACTTTCACAAATCCTCAATTTTTAAAGGATTGAATAAGTTTAAATTTTGAAAATCAATAATTTACAATGATTAACCTTAAAAATAAAAACCTAGAAATCAGCCTTCATCTTTTGATTTGGCTGGTTTTGTTCTTCCTTCCGGCTGCTTTTACGATTGGTTCAGAAACGGATTGGAGTGCGATTTTCAGACACTTTTGGTTGCAGCTGTTTTTCCTTGCGATTATATTTTATCTCAATTATTTTATCATTGTCAAATGGCTTTTTGAGGATAAAAAAATCTGGTTTTTCATTACAAATACAGTTCTTTTGATTTTATTGATTTACGTAAAAGGTCAGATTTTCGAATGGTTGGAACCTGACCGTCCAAAAATGCCAGGAAGACGTCCGCCAGAAGCTTTGCGTTACTTTTTCGATTTTCTGATTTATTTGATTCCTGTTGCGTTTTCGATTGCCATCAATGCCGGTAAAAAAATGCAAAAAGCGGAAGAAATGAAAATCGAAGCGGATAATATCAAATTGCAGTCTGAGCTTCAACATCTTAAATATCAGTTACAACCCCATTTTTTCTTTAATTCACTTAATAATATTTATTCGTTAATTGATTTTGATTCCGAAAAAGCGAAACAGAGCATTCACAGTTTGAGTAAACTGATGCGACATCTTTTATACAAAACCGATGTTGAGAAAATCAATCTTTCCGAAGAAATCGAGTTTTTGAATAAATATATCGAGTTGATGTCACTCAGATTAAATGACAAAACGAAAGTTTACACCAATTTTCCAACAAAAATTCCGAATCTTGAAGTAGCGCCGTTGCTGTTTATATCGATTGTAGAAAATGCTTTTAAACACGGCGTTTCTGCAACACAGCCTTCGGATATTCATTTTAAAATGGAAGTTTTGGATGACGAAATTCAGTTTACAGCTTCCAATTCCAATTTCCCAAAAACAGATGCTGACAAAAGCGGTTCGGGAATCGGCGTTGAAAATTTGAAAAAAAGACTTAACTTGCTTTATCCCGAAAAACACGAATTTCATCATTGCCTAAACGACGGGATGTACATCGCAGAAGTGAAATTGAAAACGAAATAATTAGAATTTTGTCATTCCGAGGAACGAGGAATCTCGACATTAATAATTAGATTTTTCACTACATTTCATTTCGTTCAGAATGATAAGACTCGAAAGAATAATTAAAAATGAAAAAAATAACCTGTCTAATTGCCGATGACGAACCAATGGCTTTGAACTTAATAGAAAGTTATGTCCTGAAAACGCCTTTTCTGGAACTGAAAGCCAAATGCAACAACGCAATTGAAGCGATGCAGATTTTGGAAGAAAATAAAGATATTGATTTGTTTTTCCTTGATATTCAAATGCCGGATTTGACAGGTCTGGAATTTTCAAAATTACTTCCTCAAAACAGCCGAGTGATTTTCACAACTGCTTTTGATCAATATGCAATTGATGGCTATAAAGTAAATGCTTTGGATTATTTGTTGAAGCCTTTTGATTATAACGAATTCCTGAATGCTTCTACCAAAGCAAGAAATTATTTTGAATCTCAGCAACCAGTTTCTGCCTCAAAAACTGAAAAAAAGCAGGAGTTTTTCTTTGTAAAATCAGAATATAAACAAATTAAAATCAATTTCTCAGAAATCCTTTATATCGAAGGCTTGAAGGATTATGTGAAAATCTATCTGAAAGACAATCCGAAACCAATTTTGACTTTGATGAGTTTGAAAAAACTGGAGGAAGAATTGCCTTCGAATAATTTTATGAGGATTCATCGTTCTTACATTATCGCCCTTGACAAAATCGAAGCAATCGAAAGAAACCACATCGTCATTGGAAAAGAACAAATCGCTATTGCTCCGAATTACAAAGATTCTTTGATGGAATATATTGGCGGGAAAAGTTTGTAATTACTGAATATCTATAATCTTTTGATTCATATTATTCAAAGAAAAAGTTTCATCTTTCAATTTCCCATTCATTGCTTTTGCCAAAGGAGATTCAGGAGAAATACAGATGATTTTTTGATTTTCAAAAGTGATTTCGCCTAAAGAAATGGAGATGAAAAATAATCCTCTTTCTGTTTTTACAATCGCTCCTTTCTCAGCTTTATCATTAGTTTTTATGAGAATTGTTTTCAGAAAATCTTGCTGTTTCATAACTTCATTCAGCTGAACTTGCAGATTATTGATTTCCTGCTGAAGCATTTCTCTTCCGGTTTCGTATTTGTCGCCCATTGAACTTTTTGTATCGTTGTTGGAAGCTCGGGTTTCAGCAATCAGTTTTTCGAAATTCTGGATTTTTTCGGAGAGTTTTTGATTGATTAGTTTAATTAATTCTGTTTTGTCCATCGATAGTCTCTAAAGTTTTTATTTGATATCTTAAATAGATTATTTCTAAAATTCCCAAAAACCACCAAATAGGAAACCTAAAATATGTATATAATAAAGTAAAGCTGTCAATTTCTTTAAGATTTTTAGTGACTTTTTGTATTTCAAAATCAATAGAGAAATATGGAATTGTAAATCCAAATAACAGAAAAATAACTAAGTAAAAAACACGGTTGCTGTTTTTAATTATTTTGTATTTCCAAATTCCAATATTAAAAATAAAAATAATTAATAATATGATATAATCAAATTGCCCTAAAAACATTTTATAATAGTTTTAATCCCAATTTTTCTCCTTCAGCAATTACAAATTCTCTCGCTTCTGTTTTGTCATTTTTGATTTCGCCTTCCAGAATAGCTTCTTTTACTTTTTCTTTCAGGATTCCAATTTCTTTTCCAGGTTTTAGGTTGAACATTTCCATAATCTCTTCACCTGAAATTGGTGGTTGAAAATTCCTAACCTGGTCTTTTTCTTCAACTTCTTTTATTTTTTTTGCAACATACTCGAAGTTCTTTTTGAAACGAGCTTGTTTAGAATAATTTTTAGTTGTGATATCTGATTTGCAAAGCGTGAAAAGGTCTTCCATATCTTCTCCAGAATCAAAAAGTAATCGTCTTAATGCGGAATCCGAAGCATCATCTGTAATCAATGCAATTGGTCGTGCGTGCATTCTTACCAATTTTTCAACATATTTTTGTTCGGCTCCAAGTGGAAGCTTCAGACGTTTGAAAATGTTTTTGATTTGCTTCGAACCAACAAACTCGTGACCGTGGAAAGTCCAGCCAGTTCCTTCAACAAATTTCTTAGTCGGCGCTTTTCCAATATCGTGAAGCAAAGCTGACCAGCGCAACCAAAGTTTATCTGTATTTTCAGAGATATTATCTACAACTGCTAGCGTGTGATAAAAATTGTCTTTATGCGTTTGTCCATCAATATCTTCGATGCCTTTCAGAGCAATCAATTCTGGAAGAATGTAATTCAAAAGTCCAGTTTCTTCTAATAATTTTAAACCTTTGGAAGGTCTGTCGGAAAGCATTATTTTGTTGAACTCAACCATAATCCGTTCCATTGAAACGATTTTCATTCGCTCAGCTTCTTCTTTAATCGCTTTCAAAGAATTTTCTTCGATATCGAAATCCAAAGTGGTGGAAAAACGAATTGCTCTCATCATCCGCAAAGGATCATCGGAATAAGTTTGATGAGGTTCCAAAGGCGTTCTCAGAATTTTATTAGACAAATCCTGCATTCCGCCAAAAGGGTCAATCAGTTCTCCAAAATTATCTTTGTTAAGAGAAATCGCCATTGCATTAATCGTGAAATCTCTGCGTTTTTGGTCGTCTTCCAAAGTTCCAATTTCAACAGAAGGTTTCCTGGAATCCTCGCTGTAGCTTTCTTTTCTAGCACCAACGAATTCCAGTTCCAAATCTTTATATTTAAACATCGCTGTTCCATAAGTTTTGAAAACCGCCACTTTTGTTTTTGGGTCGATTTCTTTGGCGATGCTTTCTGCGAGTTCTATTCCGCTGGATTCTGTAACAAAATCGATGTCGGTTGGTGCTTTTCTTTTCATCAGCAAATCTCTTACGAATCCGCCTACAGCATAAACAGATTGTCCGTTTCTGCCAGCGACTTCAGAAATGATTTTGAAAAGTTTGAGGTTTTTATTTTGGTTGAGGTTGATGAACATTAAAAAAAATCTTTAATAATAAAGAGTCAATGATTAAGTCGCAAAGATAAGTTTTTTGAAAAATTTGACTTAAATAATCAATTGTGTAAAGTCAATATTCTGAAATTCAAGACATTTTGACTTTTGATAGGAAATCAAATCTAAAAAACAAGCTATTTTGTCCTATATATAGTATTGGTATTTTTCTTGCGATAAGAGATAATACAAAAAGTAGTTTTTTTTCATAGTTTATTTTCCGGCGGATGGTTTTGTAAAAGATCATCCGCCGGTTTTTTTATTCTCTTAGGATTTTGATTTGGTTGTTGTTCCAGACTTTGATAACAGACGAACCAGAAAATTCTGAAACCTTATCGTGATTGTCTTCTACTATATAATCAACCGAATTTTTTATTTCCTCAGAGATATCGCTAAATTTCATTGGAGATTTTTGCCCACTTAGATTAGCTGAAGTTGAAACTAAAGGTTTGTTGAGTTTTGAAATCAGTTTTTTGCAATAATCATTTTTTACGATTCTGATTCCGACACTTCCGTCTTCAGCTAAGAGTTCTTTTGGAAGATTCTTTGGGTTTTCATAAACAATGGTTACGGGTTTTTCACTCAAATCGATGATTTGCCAAGCCATCTCAGGAACGTCTACCAAATCCTGCAATCTTTTTTCGGACTCTACTAATATAATAAGAGATTTGTTTTGTTCTCTTTTTTTGATATCGAATATCTTTTTAATCGCTTCCGGATTGGTCGCATCACAACCGATTCCCCAGATTGTATCTGTTGGGTAAAGTATGGTTCCGCCGGATTGTAAAGTTTCTATTGCCTGAGTTAAATCCATTTGGGTGCAAATTTTGGGGAAAATCAAATATTAATGTCTGTTAAGATTTTTAAAATATTGATTTTCAATTATTTGTTTGTTTTGATTGAAAATTTCAGATAAAATTATCTATTGCAAATTTAACAAATAATGAACAGATTTTTAAAAAGTATTAACCTGTTAAACTTGATTTAACATAACCCTGATTTTCGTAATGCTTAATTAAAGATTATTTAAAAATTCTTATACATTACGATTGCTTTCCATATCATTTCTTTGGCAACGAAGAAAAAGGAAAGAAAAAAATGAAAGCAAAAACCATAAGCATTAGTGCTTTGTTTCTTTGTATGCCAATGTCTCTTTTGTTGGCACAAAATACCCAAGATACTCTGAAGGGTGAAAAGAAAATCGACGAAGTTAAAATCATAGGAAACACTAAAAAAAGTAGCGAATCCAACATTATCGCAACTCAGAGAAAATCAGCTGAGATTATCGAAAGAGTAGGAGCAGCCCAATTATCCAAACAAGGAGTTGGTGATGTTGCTACTGCTGTTACCAAAGCTACTGGAACAGTAAAACAAGAAGGTGGTAATACTATTTCTGTACGTGGACTTCTAGACCGTTATAATGCAACTACAATGAACGGTCTGCCAATTCCGTCAGATGATCCAGAAAATAAAAACATTGATTTGTCATTACTGAAAACTGATATCATTGATTATATCTCTCTAGAAAAAGTTTTCAACCCAAGATTATTAGGTGATTTTGGTGGTGCAAATATCAATATTGTTTCTAAAGAATATTCTGGTAAAGGTTTTATTACATTGGGAATGGAGAGTGGTTATAACCTTCAAAATTCTAAAACAGATAAATTCTTATTGCAAGATGGGCCTAATTACTTTGGAACCAAAGTTCAGAAAGTTCCGGCTAATGCTCTTGCTGCTTATAACTATAAAACGAGTTGGAACTTCAAAGATGCATTTGGTCCTTCTATGACAATGCCAATTAATACGGGTCTGAATTTGCAAGCTGGTAAATCTTTCAAAGTAGGCGAGCAAGGGAGACTTAATACCTATGCTTATGTAGGCTTTAACAACGATTTTACATATAGAGAAGGTTCTGAAGGCCAATTTGGTAGAGAAACAATGTTTAAAGAATATAATAAAGTTCAAAAATATTCTTACACAACCAATACTACTGGTATGTTGAATTTGTTCTACAAAATAAATTCTAATCATCAGTTGAAGTGGATTACAAACTACATCCATTCTACCAATCAAGAGGCAAAAATCTATGAAGGGAAAATCAGAGATTATGCAGAAGATGGCGGTGCATACGTAAGAAGAGCGGACTATAAAGTAACTAATACATTAGTTAATCAATTAGGAGGAGATCATAAACTGACAGATAAATTCTCAATCAACTGGATAGCGGGCTACAATTATCTTAATAGTCAAAGACCTGATAGGATTACTAACACTTTAGTGAGTAATGGGGATGGTTCTTATAGTGCAACTAGAGAATCAGGACTCAACAACCGTTATTTTGATAACTTGGATGATAAAGAATATACTGGTAATCTAACGCTTAATTATAATTTGAATGATCAAGCAAAAATTGCAGCAGGTTATCAAGGACGTTTCAAAGAAAGAAAATTTTTGTCAAGACAAATGGATTTCAAATGGAGAAATGATGTTTCTGACCCTATTAGAATAACAGATCCAAATAATGTTGATGCTATTTTCAATTCTTATAATTATGCAAAAGGTTTTTTTGACATTACAAGTAGTTTTGGGCTTTCAACAGAATTACAACCTATAATTTATAATGGTAATCAGGATGTTAATTCTGGGTTTGCAAATATAGATTACAAATTTTCGGATAAATTTATGGCACAGTTAGGTGTTAGATATGATCGTGTTAGGCAATTCATAGAGTGGAACGTTAACTACTATACGCCAATCAACGAAATTGAAAAAGTATACAACAAATTCTTGCCTGCTTTCAATTTAAAATATTCTATAAACGATAAACAAAACATTAGGTTAGCTGCTTCCAGAACTTATACTCTACCTCAGCTAAAGGAAATGGCACCTTATCTTTATATAGATGTTACCGAAACAACGTTGGGCAATTATTACTTGAAACCTTCGGATAATAACAACTTAGATTTAAAATGGGAGTATTTTCCAAAATCTGGGGAGGTTATTTCATTATCTGGTTTCGGAAAATACATTCAAAATCCTATTTCCAGAACACTTATCAATTCTTCGGATCAGGTACTCTCTTACCTTAATGCTGGTGACTGGGCTTATGTATATGGGATAGAAGCAGAAATTAGAAAAGACATTTTCAACTTTGGTAATGGTTCAAAGCTTTACACATTCATCAACGCAACCTATATGAATTCTAAAGCAGAGTTAGATGGTGATAAGGTAACCAAAGATACTTATGATCCTCGTTCAGGAAGTAGCGTATTTACTGTAAGTTTTGACACCAAAGAAGATAAGTTGCAAGGTGCAGCAGATTTTGTAGGTAATGCCAATTTAGGACTTAATCATAAATGGAATAGCGGAAGCGAGTTGGATTTGGTAGCCTCTTATTCTTATGTAGGAAGTTATATATATTCAATTGGATCCTTGGGAAGTGGTAATATAGAACAGAAACCTATCAATATGTTAGATTTTACAGCCAAACTAAGATTCAAAAACAATATAGATTTTGGAATCTCTCTCAAAAACCTTCTAAATCCTGAAATCAAAAGAGTGCAGCAAAATTTACTAAACTCAGAAATCTACAATTTCAAAAGAGGACAAATTATCGGAGTCAATGTAGGATACAAATTTTAATATAAATCAATCTATAAAAATAAATCGAAATGAAAAAGTTTTTTTCAAGTGCAATTATTATCTGCACATTATCTTTAACGACAGTTACAGTTTTCAATTCTTGTTCGTCTGACGATGATACAGAAGTTGTTCCTAACCCAAGTAATGTAAATATCGACCCAAACAATTTCAAAGTTGCTCTTAACTCAGGAGATAAATTGGTTCTTGATGCTACAAAAACTTACACAATGACAGGTGCTGTTATCGTAAATAATGGAGCTGAATTGACTATCCCTGCAGGAACTAAAATCAATTGTGTTGGTGGAACATCTACATACGTTGCTGTAGCACAAGGAGGTAAGATTTATATCAACGGTACAGCTTCTAGTCCGGTAGTTTTCTCTTCTACAACTGCTAAAAAAGCAGATTGGGGTGGTATCGTAATCTGTGGGAAAGCACCGATCAATGCTAGTGCTACTGCAGGTGGATCTGCAACATCAGAAGTTGCAAATTTAACATACGGAGGTGCAATTGCAGATGATGATAGTGGAGTTATTACTTATACACAAATAAGATATGCTGGTGCGAGATTCAACGATACTAAAGAATATAATGGTCTTTCTTTATTTGGTGTTGGAAACAAAACAAAAATTGATGGTGTATCAGTTATAGATGGTGCTGATGATGGTATCGAGTTCTTCGGAGGAACTGTTAATGTTAGTAATATCGTTTCTGTTAATAATGATGATGACGCTTTGGACTGGACAGAAGGTTGGAATGGTACTGCTACAAACATCTTTACAAAAAGAACTTCTGCAACTGTAGGAAACAGAGGGATTGAAGCTGATAACAATTCAAAAAACAGATCTGCTTCACCATTATCAAATCCTACAATCAAAAACGCAACGTTTATTGGATATACAACTAGTGATACAGAAGGTGTAGGAACAAACATCTTCAGAGAAGGAACTAGTGCAACATTAGATAATATCGTTTTTTCAGGATGGGCTAATGCCATTACAATTCAACACGATGAGTCTGTTGCTTTACTTAATGGTAAAAACAAATTTACAAATATCAAATTCGATAATGTAATTACAAAAGCTGTGACAATTGCTTCTGCATCTGGATCTACAGCACAGCCAGCTGCTGAAGGAACTTATACAGAAAATGCTAATGCAACTGGGGCAGGTAGCGGTACATCTACACCATCTTGGGCAAACGGATGGTCAGGATTGTAAGATCCTAATCTAGAAAAATTCTTTTTTCTTCATATCAATCAAAAAAATTTTTGAACCTGCAGGTCCTCTGCAGGTTTTTTATTTAATATTGGAGCTTCCGTAAGTTATATTCTTGCACCTGGAAATAATATTGTAGCAGCTAATAAGTTATATTCTAGCGTCTGGAGCATTCAAAAAACAAAACATTTTCCGAAATTTGTTGCAAGCAAATCATAACATCCACCAATGAACATCATCCTCGCATCCACATCCACACTTTTCGGTGGTCAATATTTAGAATATCTCAAGCCAGAACTTCAGAGTCTTTTTAATGGTATTAATGAGTTAATATTCATTCCCTTTGCAAGACCAGGCGGAATCTCCCACGAAGATTATACAGCCAAAGCAAAAGAATTTTTTGCGACAATTAATATCAATGTTAGAGGTCTTCACGAGTTTGATGATAAAAAAGAAGCTATTAATTCAGGCAAAGCCTTTTTCACAGGCGGTGGCAACACATTCCTTTTAGTGAAAACACTCCACGAATTAGGCTTGATGAATGTTTTGAAACAAAATGTAGAATCAGGAAAACCATACCTTGGTTGTAGTGCAGGAAGCAACATCGGCGGAATCAATATGAAAACGACTAACGATATGCCTATTGTTTATCCATCAAGCTTCGATTGTATGGGACTTGTTCCTTTCAATATCAATCCACATTACCTCGACCCCAATCCAGAAGTCAAACACAACGGAGAAACAAGAGAAACCAGAATCAAAGAATTCCTGACTCAAAATGATATCAAAGTGGTTGGACTGAGAGAAGGTAACTGGATTAGAAGAATCAATGACAAAATCACTGTCGAAGGTTCAGAACTCACAAGAATCTTTGAAAAAGGAAAAGAGCCTTACGAAGTGGAGCCCGAAACCCAATTGTGATTCTTAGCAACGAAGTTGCGACATACTGTTAGAATATAATTGATACAAAAATCCAAAGGAGCGAAGCTCCGATATATTGGTACTTTATAATCATCATTTAAAATGAAAATCCAAAAAGAAATAGATTTCATCTTGGCAGTAGATGCCTTGAAAAATGTACAAAGGAGAAATTACAACGCAGACGATTCCAGAAGAGAAAACACTGCGGAACATAGCTGGCAGATCATCATATTAGCTCAGATTCTTTTTCCTTATGCCAAAAACAATACAGAAATTAATTCGTTGAGAGTTATCAGAATGTTGTCCATTCACGACTTGGTAGAGATAGATGCAGGCGACACTTTCCTGTTTGATGAAGAAGGGATGAAAGGTAAGTTCGAAAGAGAAAAACTCGCCGCAAAAAAAATATTCGGAATTTTGGATGAACCATTGTCATCAGAATTCTACAATCTTTGGATAGAATTTGAAGAAGAAGAAACACCCGATGCTATTTTCGCTTGTGCTATTGATAGGATGATGCCCTTTATTCTCAATACATACACATCTGGTAAAAGCTGGACAGAAGCTGGCGTTACAGAAAAGCAGGTTAGAAATATGTTAGAAAATGCTATTTGCAGAGCTTCAGATGATATGGGAGATTGTTTCCAATTATTGATGAAAAAATGTTTTGATGAGAAAAAATTTTCTTGAAACATTATACAAAAAACGCTTCCAATTTGGAAGCGTTTTTATTTTTATAAATAAGTTTTAATTATTTAGTCGCTGGAGCTTGTGTAGGAGGAGCACTATTTGCTGGTGCTTTTGCAGGCGCCTCAGATTTCGTTGGTGTAGGAAGAGATGGTGCTATTTGCGATGGCTTTCCTGTAAGAATGATACTTAAGAAAATCAAAACTACAATTGTAGTTCCTAAAGTCCAAGTTGCCTTTTCCATAAAATCATTGGTTCTCTGAACCCCGAAATTAGCAGCAGATGCACCTCCAAAAGTTCCGGAAAGTCCACCTCCTTTTGGATTTTGCGCCATAATGATGATAACTAATAAAATGCTAGCAATGATAATTAGAATCATAAACAGCGTAAATATTGTGCTCATAGTATTGTCTTGATAATAAATTTTGAAGCGCAAATATAATGATTATAAATCAATAAATAAAAACTTATTTCTTAAGAAACTTCACAATATCGTTTTCGTTGATGAGAGAATTTAAATAGATGAAATTACTCATTGTTACATTTACAGCAATATTTAATACCTTCGCTAAGTTTTTAAAATTGTTATTAATGAAACTAAAACATATTCTTGTTGCAACCGCAGCACCTTTTATGATGAATGCACAACAGGTAATGACACCGGAAATAATGTGGACACTCAACCGACTTGGGGTTCAGTCCGTTTCTCCGGATAATTCTTCTCTGATTTACAAAATCAGCAAAACAGATCTTAAAACCGAAAAATCTAACTCAGAAACTTTCTGGTTGGATGTTTCTGGAAAATCTACGAAAATTGATTTGGGCAAGAAAAGCCTGATTCAATGGGATAAAAACGGAATATATGCTCTAGAAAACAACAAGATTTTCTTGTCAAAAGATTTAGGGAAAACTTGGTCAGAGTTTTATAATGTTGGCGAAGTTGATAATATTGTAATTTCTCCTGACGGTAAAAAAGTAGCTTTTAGTAAGGCTGTTCAAATTGAAAATCTTCTTGGAAAAGATAAATACAAAGACTTACCAAAAACAACAGCTCAAATTTATACAGACCTTAACCACCGTCATTGGGACGCTTGGAATGAAGGTTCTTACAATCACGTTTTTGTGGTTAATGCAACAGAATCTGCGGATAAAGCGAAAGATTTGTTAGAAGGAAAAGCGTTTGATTCACCACAGAAACCATTTGGTGGTGCAGAAGATTTTGTCTGGAGTCCAGATTCTTCGGAATTGCTTTATGTGACTAAAGCGAAATCAGGAGCGGAATACGCTCAAAGTACCAACACAGATATTTTCGCTTACAACCTAGCTTCTGGAAAAACCACGAATCTGACAGAAGGAATGATGGGTTACGATGTTAATCCGAAATTCAGTAATGATGGGAAATTTTTGCTTTGGAATTCGATGGAAAGAGATGGTTACGAAGCTGATAAAAATGATATCGTAATTATGGATTGGAAGTCCAAAGCTAAAACCAATTTGACCAAAGCTTGGGACGAAAGTGTAACGGGCGATGTAAAATGGGCTTCGGATTCCAAATTGATTTATTTCACTTCGGCTTTCAGAGGAACAAAACAGTTATTCTCGGTTGATGTCAAAAATAAAACTGTTAAACAACTGACAAAAGGAGATTTTGATATCAATGATGTTGTTTTGGAGAACAAAGGAAAACTTTGGGTCACAAAAACCGATATCAATCACAGTGCTGATTTATTCGAGGTTGATGCTAAAGGTTCTTTGAAACAGATTACTGACATTAACAAAGATAATTATTCCAAATTGGTGCAGGGAAAATCTGAACTGAAAATGATAAAAACCACGGACGGAAAACAAATGGGCGTTTGGTTCCATTATCCACCGAACTTTGACCCGAATAAAAAATATCCAACTTTGGTTTATTGTCAAGGAGGTCCACAATCTGGATTGACGCAGTTTTTCTCCACAAGATGGAATTTCGCTTTGATGGCAGCAAACGGTTATATCGTAGTCGCGCCGAACAGGAGAGGAATGCCTGGTTGGGGCGTAAAATGGAATGAAGAAATCAGTGGAGATTGGGGCGGACAACCAATCAGAGACTATTTGTCAGCGACAGATTTTGCAAAAACTCTACCTTATGTAGACGGAAACAGAGTAGCAGCTGTTGGCGCAAGTTATGGTGGTTATTCTGTGTTTATGTTAGCTGGTGTTCACGAGAATAGATTCAAGACTTTTATCGCACATGATGGGTTATTTGATATGAAATCTTGGTACGGAACGACAGAGGAACTTTGGTTTGCGAATTGGGATTTAGGTGGAAATTACTGGCAAAAACCAACGCCGAAAGCTTATTCAGAATTTAATCCAAGCAATTTTGTAGACAAATGGAATAAGCCAATTATGGTTATCCAAGGCGGAATAGATTTCCGTGTTCCTTATGAGCAAGGTCAGGAAGCGTTCCAAGCAGCAAAACTGAAAGGTCTTAAAACGAAATTTCTTTACTTTCCGAACGAGAATCACTGGGTTCTTCATCCGCAAAACGGTTTGGTTTGGCAAAGAGAATTTTTTGATTGGCTGAAGGAAACTTTATAATTGAGAAGTGTTATGTGCAATTCTATAAAAACCGTGTGTTAAATGGGAGCTTGGGGAACTTCAATTTCATCAAATGATTCTTTTCAAGATGTATATCAAGATTTTTTTCAACTATATAATGATGGATTAGAAACTACAGAAATAACTGAAAAACTAATCATTAGCTACAATGAAGAAATTAACAGTAATGAAGATTCAAATAATTTTTGGTTTGCATTAGCAAAAGCACAATGGGAATGTCAAAAACTTGAACCAAAAATATACAAGAAAGTAAAAGAAATCATTGAATCAGACTCTGACATTGTTGTCTGGAAAGAACTTGGTGCTAATGAAAAAGATATAAAGAAAAGAAAACTTGCTTGATAAATTTCTTGAAACTCTTAGTACAGAAAAAGAAAAACCAAAAGCAAGAAAAAAAAAGATAATAAGACAGCCTTACTTCGAAAAAGGTGATTGCATTTCTATAAAACTTGAAAATAATTTCTTTGGTGGACTTATAGTTTTAGAGGAAGTTAGAGATACCGAATTAGGATTGAATTTGATTGTTGCTACAAACATTTATAAAAATAGTAAACCCACAATTGCAGATTTTGAGAATGCAGAAGCTTTATTTTCCAAATTTCCAAATTCATCGAATAGATTCAATATTGGTTGGTGCTACAAAATTTCTTTTAGAAAAATTACAGAAGAAATTGAAATAATAGGCAAAATTAAAGTTGAAATTAATTACTCTGAGAATGATTATAATAGTGGATTTTATTATAATGGAACGTTAGGGAAATTCAGACTTGACATTGAAACGCAACTAAAATCTAGAAAAGAAAATATCAAACCGAATGATAAAAACTCAATTAAGAACTTAACTAAGAAAAATAAATGGAAATTCTGGTAAAAAGAACTGCACATAGATAGTATTGGCAAAATACGGGGTTAAAAGTCTAAATTGAAAATTTTATAATATTTTCTCGCTGCTGATTTTCAATTCCACATTTTTTTATTAATCTAGTTACATTGGAAAAATAAAACCCCTTCAGAGTTTCAAATTCTGTAGGGGTTTTATTTTACGACTCTTTTAAAAGATATTAATAAAATTTTAGCGACTTTGCAATAAAAATTACTCAATCTCAACAGCCCAACCAGCTTTCCAATCTTCATTCTTTTCCAATTTCAAAATCCCAAATTTCTCCGTCAATTCCTGATTGTGGTTTTCCAAATCTGCAATTCCCTGCCAAGGTTCCAGACAAACAAAATCTGCATTTTTCGCTGCCCAAATCCCGAAATATGGAAAATTAGAATAAGAAAAAATCACTTTATGATTATTCTTTTTATTTCTCAAAATCAATTCCCGACTTTTCATTGTGGTCATTACCAAAGCGTCTTTTGAGAATAATTCGTAAGATAAAGGCAACGTTTTATTGTTAAGTTCGATGGTTTTTGTTTCATTGCTGATAAGGTTATCAACCAAAGGATGGATTTCCAGTTTTTCATCATCAGAAAAAGCAATTTCATAATCATTATAAGTCAAACCATTTTCTGTGTCGATGGCGAATCCAGGATGCGCTCCAAGTGAAAAATACATTTCTTTTTCAGACAGATTTTTCACTTGATAAGAAACAGTCAGTTTGTTCTCAACCAAAGTATATTTGATTTCCAAACTGAATTCGAAAGGATAGATTTTCAAAGATTCTTCATCAGACTTCAATTCAAAAATAACTTCGGTTTCAGAAGAATTTTTAATTTCAAAAACGCGTCTTCTTGCAAAACCGTGGCGAGGCAATTCATAAGTTTTACCTTCAAAAATAAATTGTTCATTTTTCAAAGCGCCAACAGTTGGAAAAAGCACAGGACTTTGTCCGCCCCAAAAATCAGGATTCCCGCTCCACATTATTTCTTTTCCGGTTTCTAGATTAATGAGAGATGTCAATTCCGCTCCAAGTTCATTGAAAGTCGCTTTTAGTTTATTATTTTGAATCGTTATCATTTTTTTAATTTATCTAATACAAATATCAACATTAATCTTCAAATTTTACGCTGATATCTAATGTCTAAAATCTAACATCTAATTTTTATATAATAAATTCCTAAATTGCCGTTTAATAAGCAATAATGAAAGGTCTTAATTTTCTGAAACGCATCAATAGCTGGGTCGTATATATTATACTGACTTCCATTGTTGTAGGAATTATTATTTCTTCCAATTTCCTCATTCAACACCTTAGAGGCAAAGAAACCGAGAGAATCACATCTCTGGCGACGGCAATGCGTTATCTTCAGGATAGTGATGTAGACCCGAGATTCAATGAATTAGCTCTTTATGTCATTAGCGAAAACGAGGATTTGCCGATCATTTTGACCAATAAAAAAAGAGAAGTTTTAGAAAGTAGAGGAATTTCAGAAGACATTTTAGCAGACAAATCCAAACTGAAAGCTAAAATTAACGAAATGGAAAATAAATATCCGCCATTCGAGATTCAGTTGCCGGATTTTAACAATCAATATTTGTATTATGATAATTCTGATTTGATGAATTATCTGCGTTATTATCCTTTACTATTAGCATTGTTCATTTCATTATATCTCGTTTTTTCATTTTGGTTTCTACGATTACTGAAGAAAACCGACGAAGGTTTCGTTTGGGCAGGTTTGGCAAAAGAAACCGCACATCAGATTGGAACGCCATTGTCGTCAATGATTGGCTGGGTCGAGATTATGAAGCTGGAAGATGAAAACGGATTAGGCGTGAAAGAATTGGAAATGGATGTTAACCGACTGAAAACCATTTCCGAAAGATTTTCTAAAATCGGTTCAATTCCTACGCTTAATGATTTGGATATCAATGAAACTGTTCAGCAAAATTTCGATTATTTGAAATCCAGAATTTCCACAAAAGTTGAATTCACTTTAAGGAAAACTTATGAACCAGTTCTTGTTCCACACAGCAGAATCCTGATGAGTTGGGTGATTGAAAACCTAGTAAAAAATGCAGTTGATGCAATGAAAGGAGAAGGAAAATTAGAATTGTCACTTTACAAAAAAAATAAAAGTGTTTATATCGATGTCACCGATACCGGAAGCGGAATGACAAAACAACAAATCCGAAATGCCTTCAAACCTGGATTTTCTACCAAAAAACGGGGTTGGGGCTTGGGATTGTCTTTAACGAAAAGAGTAGTGTCAGAGTATCACAAAGGCGATGTGAGAATTGCAAGTTCCGAGCTTGGAAAAGGAACGACTTTTAGGATTATTTTGAAGGAAGAGCAGAAATGATATTGAAATTATAATTTAAAAAATTAAATATGGAAAAATTTTTATCAATGTTTTTTTTAATTTGTTGTTGTTTTTTTTATTCTCAAAAAAAAGATTATCCTATTTATACTCCACCACCACCGCCATCTAAAAAAATTATTTTTGAAAATGGATTTCAATTTCGAATTCCTAAGGAATTTAAAGAAATTTCTTTTTCTGATAGTGAATTTAATATTATCAAAGCAAATTTTAAGAAACAAGAATTTGATATAGATAACAAAGCTTATATAATTTCAAAAAATAAAAATTTTAGTCTTTTATTTATGTATTTTAAAAAGAAGATTAATTTTAATGTTGGATTAAATGAAAATATAAATGATTTAACTAAAGAAAAAATTATTAAAAACATTAAAAATAATAATGTGACAAATAGGACGGATTTTAAATTTTATAAAACTAATAATATTAATTTTTTAAGCTATGAAATTGCGGAACACAATGATTTCGCGAATTATATTTATTTTTATGACAACGATAACTTGATTGTCTTATATTTTTTAAATATTAATTACGATAAAGGAAGCTATAATGAATTTCAATATGAAATTATTAAAACCTTTCAAAGGTCAAATGATTAAAAAATTAGTATTAATATATTTAAGAAATACAATTTTATTTTATTATTAGAGTTAAATTTATTGATATAGTAAACAAGGATTGAATAATTGAATATCAATAAAAGTCTAACATAATCCTAATTCCCTTTGATTTCAAAATCCATATCTTTGCAAAATGAATAAAACCACTTTTGCAGATTTCGATTTACCGGAAAAGATTCTTGATGTTCTAGCCGATTTAGATTTATTTGAACCGACGCCGATTCAGGAAAAAAGTTTGAAACCGATTCTTTCAGGTCGTGATGTAATGGGAATTGCACAGACCGGAACCGGAAAAACTTTGGCTTATCTGCTTCCTGTTCTCAAAACTTGGAAATATAACAAAACGGGAAATCCGACGGTTTTGGTTCTCGTTCCTACAAGAGAATTGGTGGTTCAGGTGACGGAAGTTCTTGAAAAACTGACGGAAAATATCACTGCAAGAGTTATCGGAGTTTATGGTGGGAAAAATATCAATACGCAGAAATTGTTGTTCAATGACGGATGTGATATTTTGGTTGGAACTCCGGGTAGAGTAATGGATTTGTCGATTGATAATGCGATTTCTCTCAGAGAAGTTAATAAATTAATCATTGATGAATTTGACGAAATGCTGAATCTTGGTTTCCGTCCGCAACTCACGCACATTTTCGAAATGATGAAAGAGAAAAGACAAAACATTCTTTTCTCCGCAACAATGACGGAAGCTCTAGACGAAATATTGAACGAATATTTCGCTTCTCCAATCGAGATTTCCTTGGCAAGATCGGGAACACCTTTGGAAAAAATTGCGCAGTCTGCGATTCCTGTAGATAATTTCAATACCAAATTGAATCTATTAATTCATCTTTTGAAAACCGAAGATAATCTTGAAAAAATCTTGATTTTCGCTAATAATAAAAAACACGCAGATTTAATTTTTGATAAACTAAATGTTGAATTTCCAGATGAATTTGGAGTCATTCACTCGAATAAATCTCAGAATTTCAGATTAAGAGTAATGCAGGAATTCAGTAATGAAGAATTGCGAGGTGTGATTACGACAGATATTATGGCGAGAGGTTTGGATATTCCGGATATTTCTCACGTTTTCAACTTCGAGGTTCCTGAAGTTCCGGAGCAGTACATTCACAGAATCGGTAGAACCGGACGTGCAGATAAAGACGGAATCGCTATTACTTTCTACACCAAAAAAGAAGAAGCTCAACTTCTCGACATCGAATTATTGATGGATAAAGAAATCAATAAAACCGAATTCCCAGAAGAAGTTACTATTTCTAAAGTCAAAATCGCGTCTGAACAGGATGAAGTGAAAATGAAATTCCTAACCACAGCAAAACTCAACGAAGGCGAATCTGCTTTCCACGAGAAAAAGGATAAGAACAAGAAAATTAATCTTGGAGGACCAAGTAAGAGAAAACCACCGAAGAAATTTGGAGCGAATAGAGCGCAACAGAAAGCAAAGTCAAAAGCTAAGAGAAAGAAATAAAAAAAATGCCTCAGGATTTTATGAGGCGTCTTTAGTTTTATTGTTTGATATAAATACCAATTACTTTATCAATAATTCCATCCGAATTTTGGTCGGCTTTGTCACTTACGACAATTTGAAGTTCAGTTTTGGAAAGAGAATTTACAGTAACAATATCTCGGGTTAAGCCATCAGCTTTATAGGTCATTGTTTTTGTAGATTCATTATAGATGTAATCCATTTCATCTTGGAAAGCGATATTGCCACATTCTCCAGTAATAGGATTTAGAAAAAATTCATTTATAAATTTTCCATTAGTTTTATAAATGTAATTGGACTTTTTTCTACAATCTGACTCTGGAATTGTATTGGAATAAATTATAGAACCATCTTTTCCAGATACAAACCTGTAATCAATAAGCTTCCAAGTTCCTACAAATGAAGGTTTTGTTTCTTCATTATCATCATCTTTTCTGCAAGAAATAATTGCTAGTGAAGCTAAGGCAAATAGAATAAGTTTTTTCACGGTATTAATTTTCTACAAATAAAATAAAAATTGATTAATAATGAAAATCAACTCCTAATCCACTTCCAGATCTCCTTCAAATTTGCCTTATTTCCGTACATCAAAATCCCAACTCTATAGATTTTCGCAGCAATATAAACCATCAGTAGCGTAGAAGCAATCAATAGGAAAATCGATAACAAAATCTCCCAAAGCGGAACACCAAACGGAATTCTCGCAATCATCGCAACTGGCGAAGTAAATGGAATAATCGACAGCCAAAAAGCCATCGGACCATCTGGGTTATTCATAATAGTGAAACTTCCGTAAAGTCCCAACATCAACGGAACAATCGCAAACATCGTAAACTGTTGAGTTTCCGTTTCATTATCAACTGCACTTCCAATCGCTGCATACATCGAGCTGTAAAAGATATAACCGAACAAAAAGAAAAATACAAAAACGCTAATGATTCCTACATAATTCATATCCAAAAGGATATGAGAAACCTCGGTTGCAATTTGTTGAAAATCCATATTTTTCATTATCTCGCTTTGTTCTGCAGGCATATTTTTTTGCATCGCAGCAAATCCTGTATTAAGGAAAAGTGCAGCAGTCACAGACATCGCAATCCAAATAATAAACTGTGTCAAAGCGACCAAAGTCACACCCAAGATTTTTCCCATCATCAACTCAAAAGGTTTTACGGACGAAATGATGATTTCCACAACACGGTTGTTTTTTTCTTCCAAAACGCTTCGCATCACACGAACGCCGTAAATGATGATGAACATAAAAACCACATACATTAGTCCAAAACTCAACGCTGTTTTAATTCCGAAAGCGAGATCACTTTCTGGGCTGTCACTTTCCGTCACATTTTGAGAAATGATTTTGAAATTTTTATCAAGATTTACAATTCTGTCTTCGGAGATTCCCAGTTGTTTTATTTTTTCTTTTTTCAGAATATTGCTTAGGTCTGTCGCAATAGCAGATTTTGTATCGATGCCAATTTTTTTATTCGTTAGTAGTTTTGTTCCACTTTCCAGCGCATCAAAATTCTTATCTTTCAGTTCTGGAATTATGAGGATTCCGTCAGAACCTTTCATTTCTTTCAGGCTTTTAACTAGAGCATTTTCTACGTTGGTTGATACAAAAGTGTAAGTAATATCTTTTGTTGATTTCAATTGACCAGCGAAAATTCCGCTTTTGTCAACCACTTCAAATTTGTATTCAGCTTCGTTGGCTTTAAACATAAAACCAATTAACGCACCAAATCCCACTATCATCAATGGGGCCAAAATCGTCAAAATAATAAAAGATTTTTTCTTAACCTGCGTCAGAAATTCTCTTTTCGTTATGAGGAATATATTTTTCATTCTTTTTGTAAAAAGTAAAATGTATTAAGTAAAAAGTAAAAAGTAAAATGTAAAATCCGTCAACTATCAACCACGAACAGCATTAATGAAAACCTCATTCATACTCGGGATTTTCTCGTTGAAGGTTCTTATCGTTCCCGTTTTCAGAAGGTCTTGCAAAAGAATGTTTTGATTCTCTGTATTTTTCAATTCAAAATTGAAAAGACCATTCGCAGTTCCAAGATTTTCGATTTGATACTTTCTCGTCAGTTCCTCCAGGTTTTCAGAATTCACATCCGACAAAACCACAGAAAAAACATTTTGTTTAAACTGTTCTCGAACATCAAAAACTTTCCCATCCAAGACTTTCTTAGAATTGTTGATGAGCGCCACAAAATCACACATTTCCTCTACACTTTCCATTCTGTGAGTCGATAAGATTATTGTCGTTCCTTCGTTTTTCAGGCGAATGATCTGGTCTTTGATGAGGTTCGCATTCACTGGGTCAAATCCTGAAAAAGGCTCATCCAGAATCAGTAATTTCGGACGATGCAGAACCGTGACCACAAACTGGATTTTCTGTGCCATTCCTTTCGAAAGTTCACTCAGTTTTTTCTTCCACCATTGGTCGATATTAAGTTGCTCGAACCAAAATTTCGCTTGTGAAAGTGCTTCTTGTCGGGACATTCCTTTCAATTCACCAAAATACAAAAGCTGGTCGCCCACCGTCATATTCTTGTAAAGACCGCGTTCTTCCGGCATATAACCAATGTTTTTGATATGTTCTAGATTCAGTTTTTGGCCGTCAATCCAAACATTTCCCTCATCAGCCTGAGTGATTTGATTAATGATTCGGATAAACGACGTTTTTCCTGCACCATTTGGTCCAAGAAGGCCATAAATACTCGCAGTTGGAACTTCAATAGAAAAGTCCTGAAGCGCAATTTTCTTCCCGGCGTTGTATGTTTTTTTGATATGTTCTGCTCTCAGCATACAGATTTTTTTAATTTTTTTAGAAGCAAGACGATTGGTCCTTCGATTCACTATTCCAACCCGCTGTCCGCTATATCTTTTTTTTGCAAAAAAGGATACCGCTACCATCGGGGCTATATTGAGGTTTCGTCTTTCTTCTCAACGATTTTAAAACCTCACAAAATTAGTTTAAAAAAGACAAAAATGTTACATAAATACTTTGTAATTCAACTGTACTTTATCATTACGCCAAAACTCAATTACGACTTACTGGGATTCATTAATCAATTTTTATCATAAAAAAATAGAATTAATGATTTTTGCAACTTGCTGATTTGTAATGAAATCCGTGCATTTGCCTCAACGTAATGAATCAACGCCTCAACGTAATGAATCAACGACCTAACGAAATGAATCAACGCTTCAACGTAATAAATCAATGAGTTAACTAATTAAATCAAAGGCATTACTAACTTAATCAACAAGACTTTGTAATGGATCAACCACTCTTCGAAATGTGTTTTGAGCTTATCCAAGCTCTTTAGGAGTTAACTGATATAGTCAAAGCTCCGTAGAAGTAATCCCATTGCTTTGAGATTATATTCTTAGCTATCTACAAAATATTTTTAATAAGTTCAAAAAATCTTTGTGGACTTTGTATTCAAAACCCCAAAGTCGAATTTAAAATAATTAAATTTGCGCTACAAAAGCAATTTGCTAAAATCCAAACTATGACTCAAGAATTTTTGGGAAGTTCCCAATTCCAGATATCCAATCAACTCGTTTCTGCAAGCTGTCCTTCCAATATTGCACTCATCAAATATTGGGGAAAATACGAAAATCAAATTCCGGCCAATCCAAGTATCAGCTATACTTTGAACCATTGCAGAACCAACACGACGATGGAGTTTTTTGCTGGAGAAGACTTTTCTGTACAAACTTTTTTGGCGGGAAATGAAGAGGGAAAATTCGCTGAGAAAATTGAAAAATATTTCAAAAACATCGAGCAATATCTGCCTTGGATTCTGAAAGGAAAGTATATCATTAAAACCGAAAATACATTTCCCCACAGCTCAGGAATCGCAAGTTCAGCTTCCGGTTTTGGAGCAATTGCAAAATGTCTGATGAATCTGGATGAGATTTTTAATAAAGAAGGCTTCGAGAGCCTCAGCCTGACAAAAGAGAAAAAAGAAAGTTTTCTTGCAAGATTAGGAAGCGGAAGTGCTTGCAGAAGTCTTTATGAAGGTTTGGTTGTTTGGGGAAAAACTGAAGAAGTGGAAGGTAGTTCAGATTTGTTTGCAGTTCCTTATAATAATGATGAGATTCATCCGATTTTCAAAAACTTTAACGATTGGGTATTACTGATTCACGAAGGTCAGAAATCGGTTTCTTCAACGGTTGGTCACGGTTTGATGGACACCAATCCATATGCAGAAAGACGTTTCCAAGAAGCACACGAGAATTTTACCAAACTAAAAACTATTCTTTCATCTGGCGATATGGAAGGTTTCATCAAATTGGTCGAGCACGAGGCTTTGACACTTCACGCAATGATGATGATGAGCGAGCCGGCATTTATTCTGATGAAAACGGGAACTCTGGAAGTTATTAATAAGATTTGGGATTTCAGAAGAATTACAGGATTATCATTATTTTTCACTTTAGACGCAGGTGCAAATGTTCATCTTCTTTTCCCGAATGATATCGACAACGACAGAATCACAGATTTCATCAAAACAGAACTGATTCCATTGACTCAGAAAGGTGGAGTAGTGAAAGATGTGATGAGGTTTTAAGAAGTCAGAAGCTAGATGTTAGAAGTCAGAAGTTAAAATCAATATAATTAATAATGAAAAAACTTGATTTTGATGTTTGGGTAGCTTCGCATGCAAGCCAATTCAATTTGCACGAGAGACATAAATCTGGAGATGCTTATAATCCGAAATTGTTTATGGATAAGGGAAATTATTTCAAACAGCTGAAAGAATTGGAAACTGATTATTTGGAAAAATTGAAAGAGGAATCAAAATAAAATAAAATGAAAATCCATCATATCGCCATCATTTGTTCAGATTACGAAGTTTCAAAAAAATTCTATACAGAAGTTTTAGGACTTAATAATATTCGGGAAGTTTATCGTGAAGAAAGACAGTCTTACAAACTGGATTTAGCAATCGGAGAACATTATGTGATTGAATTATTCTCTTTCCCAAATCCGCCAGCTCGACCTTCAAGACCGGAAAGTTGTGGACTTCGTCATCTCGCTTTTTCAGTTGAAAATTTAGAAGAAAAAAGAAACGAATTAATTTCAAAGGGATTAGAATGCGAAGAAATCAGAATTGATGAATTTACGGATAAGAAATTCTTCTTTACAACCGATCCTGATAATTTACCTTTGGAGTTTTATGAAAATTAAACTTGAGATAATAGACGGATAGATAAAAGACTTTGAAAATCAATTATCATTTATCGATTATCAATTATACTAATGAGCGTAACCAGTTAGAAAACTTACAACCATAATTGTCAAAACAATGAGAGAAATGATGACATAAGTGTAATCTTTTTCTTTCAAATATCCGATTAATGCAAAGATAATTCTGACTAATGGCGTTAATATCAAAAGCAAAATTCCCAATTGAATAATCGCCATTCCTTCACCTTTACAAAGCGAATCCCAGAAGCTTCCCCAGACTTTTTCGGAGGAATCTCCCATTTCCAAAAGTCTGTATTTTCTTGGCATCACAAAACCTTCTGAAAAGAGTTTAATAAAGCCAATTAGAGAAGTTACTACGGAAAGAATTACGCCCAATCTTAAAAGATTTCCAACGGAACGGTTTAAATCAACGTCTGTAAATGGTTTTGTTCTCATTAATGGAAATTTTTATTGACACCGTTGTACATCATATAAATTGAAAGAATCGTGATTACGATTGCGAAAAATACTTTCAGTTTCTTCGTTTTAGAAACCATTAAAGTTTTAGAACCAATAAAACTTCCTACAACTACACCAATCAAAACCGGTGCGGCGATTACTGGAATAATCTGTCCTCTTTGAAAATAAATCAAGGCGCCAGCAACAGCCGTTACACCAATCATAAAGTTACTTGTTGTAGTGGAAACTTTGAAAGGTAATTTCATCATATTATCCATTGCCAAAACCTTCAAAGCACCAGAACCAATTCCTAAAAGCCCAGACATTGCGCCTGCAAAAACCATCATCAAAAATCCTGGGATTGTATTTCGGGAAGCATAATGTTTGATGCCGTCTTTATCTGGGAAAGTTCCATAAAGCTTGAGTTTATCAGCCAAACTACCTTTGATTAATTCTTCCTGATGGTCAGGTTTTCCTTTAAGATTTAATAAAACTGTCAAAATTAGAATACTCGCAAAAATAATCCCAATTGTATTCGGATTTAGAAATCCTGAGACCAAAGCTCCGGAAACAGCTCCCGTTGTGGTTGCAATCTCCAAAAACATTCCGATTCGCATATTGGTAAAACCTTCTTTTACAAAAGCCACTGCTGCGCCAGAAGAAGTTCCAATAACCGAGATAAGAGAAGCGCCAATCGCATAATGCATCGGAACACCAAAACCAAGTGTGAGAAGAGGAATAATGATGACACCGCCACCCAGACCTGTAAGAGAACCCATCAATCCGGCAGCAATCGCTCCAATAAAGAGAATTATGATTTCTGACATCCGACAAATATAAAACCTTTGAGAAGAATTTTGTCTTAAAATTGAATAAATTTCTATGTTTTTGATTCCTATAATTTCTACCAAATTCATATGAAATGAGAGACTTTAGCTTCAATTTTATGTCATTTAAACCAAGCAACACCAGCAAAAAAATCTCTATTTTTGTAGAAAATATTGACAGATGAAAATCGGATTTTTGTTATTGAGTATTCTGCCCATTTTTGGGTTTTCTCAGACTTCAGAAGAGGATTGGGTTAAAGCAACGGTTAATCAATTATTTAATGGAATGAAAACTTCTGATTCTGTATTGATTAGAAAATCGTTTTCTAAAAATGCTGTTTTGCAGACGATAACCAAGACTGGCCAAGTCAAAAATGAAAATATTAATGATTTTGTGTTAAGTATTTCTAAAGCTGAAAAGCAAAGTCTGGATGAAAGAATCAAATTTTCAAATATCTTGATTGACGGAAATCTGGCTTCGGTTTGGACGCCTTATGATTTTTATTACAAAAGCCAATTCTCGCATTGCGGAGTCAATTCTTTTCAATTGGTAAAATCGAATAGCGAATGGAAAATCCAATACATCATCGATACAAGAAGAAAAGATAATTGTAGGAAATAATATCAATAGGAATGGGCTTTAGCCCATTTTTTAATTTAAAAATCAATTGACTTTAGTCAAAAAATAATTTGCGAAATTTGCGTTTAAAAATAAATCTAAAAATAAAGTAAAAAATGAAAATCGGAATTTTAGGAGGTGGACAACTCGGTCGAATGTTCATTCAGGAAGCATTGAAATATGATGATGAATTCTATGTTCTAGACCCAAATCCAGAATGTTCTTGTGCAAATATTTCGCATTTCACAAAAGGTGATTTCAATGATTATGACACTGTTTTGGAATTTGGAAGAGACAAAGATGTTGTAACAATCGAGATAGAACACGTAAATGCAGATGCACTTGAAGAACTCGAAAATCAAGGTGTAAAAGTCGTTCCTAATTCTAAAATTATCAAAATTATTCAGCAGAAGATTCTCCAGAAACAATTTTATGAGGAAAATAGAATTCCGTCTCCTGAATTTGAAATTATGGATGGAAGTGAAGATGAAATCAAAATCCAAATTCCATTTGTCCAAAAACTGAATACAGGCGGTTACGACGGAAAAGGTGTTCAGCTACTTCGTTCCAATGACGATTGGAGAAATCTTTGGACTCAAGAATCTGTTTTGGAAAATCTTGTTGATATTGATAAAGAATTATCCGTGATTGTTGCTAAAAACGAAAACGGAGAAATCAAAACATTTCCTGTGACAGAAATGGTTGCCGATTCAAAACTGAATCTTCTTGATTTCAATATTTGTCCAGCTGATATTTCTGATGAAACCCAAAAAGAAATTGATGTAATTGCGAATCAATTCATCAAAAGTGCAGATTCTGCAGGGCTTTTCGCCATCGAATTGTTCCTTGACAAAAATGGAAAAGTCTGGGTCAATGAAACGGCTCCAAGACTTCACAATTCTGGACATCAATCACAAGAAGGTAACTCAAATTCTCAGTTTGAGCAATTTTATAGAGTTGTGACCAACTCGCCTTTAGCGGATACAGAAGTTTTCGGGTTTTCAGGAATGCTGAATCTTGTCGGCGAAGACAATTATTCAGGAAAAGTGAAATATGAAGGTCTGGAAGAAGTTCTCAAACTTCCAAAAACCTATGTTCATCTTTATGGAAAAAAAGAAACCAAACCCGGAAGAAAAATGGGACACATTAATGTTCTGGCAGATTCCAAGGAAGAGTTGATGAAAAAACTAATTCATATAAAATCTCTGGTGCGAGTTATTGCATAAAAAAGTAAAGCAAGGTTTTAGACCTTGCTTTTTTTGTTATAAAAAATGAAAATTATTTTGCTTTCATTTTCTCAAGTGTATTATTGTAAGCTTCTTTAGTATCATCTGCTGCTTTCTTGCTGGCTGCTTTTGCATCTTGCGTTGTTTTATTGATGGCTTCTTTGGTATCCTGAGCAGCATCTTTCATGTCTTGTTTGGCATTTTCAGCGGCAACTTTTGTTTTGTCTACAGCTTGATCTACTCCATCTTTAGCATCTTGGGCGGCATTTCCCATTGCTGCTTTTGCATTGTCCCAAGCCGTATTAGCATCAGCTAAAGCTTTTCTGGAAGCAGCTTCAGCTTGTTTGTCTCCTCTTTTTATGGCAGCGTCTAGATCAGCTTGAGCTTTGTATACAGCTGCTTTTGCATCAGTTTCTGATAGGGTAGAAGTTTCTGAAGTTACGACCGCAACTGTATCGTTGTTATTATCTGTAACAACCGTTTTTTCCTGTTTGGTACAAGATGTTGCGAACAATAATGCAGCTGCGGAAGCTGTAAGCATTAAATTTTTCATAGTAAGAAATTTATAAATGTTGTTTGTAATTTTTACTTATCAATTTAATTGCCAATTTTTTATGAATGATTAATTTTTTGTTGCTTGAACATCCCAGGTTTATAATTGATAATGAAAACGCCACAAATAATTAATACTGCGGCAGTGATGAATTTTGCAGAAATAACTTCATCCAAAATCAACCAACTCAGGAAAATACTGATGTTGTATTGACATAAGACAAAATGGAAACCTGCGTAGGCAGAAGTGTTTTAAGTAAATAATTGTAAGCATAAAATGCCAAAACAGAACCGAAAACTGCTAAATAAACAATCGCAGAAATACTTTTTACAGACCAAGCTGAAACATCAATCGTATCAGAAAATGTGAACGCGAAAATCAACTGAACAATCCCAGCCCAAGCGAATTGATAAAACAGATTCAAGAAAAGATTGTTGTTTTGAACGTGCAGTTTTTTCGTGTAAATCGTTCCGCTTGCCCAGCAAAATATAGCTAAAATGAGAATTAATAATCCATTTCTGTATTCCGGAATCATCAAATCGTTGATTCCGTCCCAGAAAATAAATAAAATGCCAGAAAATCCCATCAATAGACCAATTAAAGTTCTGATAGTGAATTTTTCCATTCCGATAATCATACTTCCGATGAAGATAAAAACTGGGGAAAGTGCACTGATTAATGACGTTAAACTACTGGTCAATTCTTTCTCTGCAACCGTTGTCAAACCATTGGCACCAATCAACATCAATGAAGCTAACGTGATTTGAACTCTGAAGTTTTTCCAGCCAATCCATTTCAGGTTTTTGGAGTAAATCAGGATAGGTAATAAAATCAATGATGCTAAAAACTGACGAAAACCCGCAACAAACCAAGGCGGAACAGTTTCTACACCTATTTTGATGCCGAGGAAAGTAGTTCCCCAAACGATGGCGACAATGCAAATAGCGATAATGATTTTGGAATTCAAAGCTGAAAATATAAGTAACAAAGATATTTCAAAAACTTCGCTTTTGCGCATAAATCTTTATCTTTGAACATCTAATAAAAATTGAAATGGTCGGAATAATAATGGGCAGTCAAAGTGATTTGCCAATAATGCAGCAAGCTGCAGATTTTCTAAAATCTCTGGAAATCCCTTACGAACTAACAGTCGTTTCTGCGCACAGAACGCCGGAACGTATGTTCGATTATGCAAAAACAGCGAAAGAAAGAGGTCTGAAAGTTATTGTAGCAGGAGCTGGCGGAGCGGCGCATCTTCCCGGGATGGTTGCCAGTTGTACCACTTTGCCCGTTGTTGGCGTTCCTATTTTGTCCAGCAATTCTATCGATGGGTGGGATTCTGTTTTATCGATTCTGCAAATGCCTTCTGGGATTCCTGTTGCGACAGTTGCTCTGAATGGCGCTGCCAATGCCGGAATTCTCGCTGCGAAAATCATTGGAACTTCCGATTCTCAAGTTTCTGAAAGATTACAAAAATATCAGGATTCGCTGAAAGATAAAGTTCTTGGAACAGTTGAAGACATCAAGAAACAGCATCCGAATCAGTTTGATAAATAGAATGATTTGGGCAGCTTAATCCGTCTTCCGCTCCCGCTTTTTTCTTTTTTGTGAAAAAAGAAAAAGAGCTCCGCTCAAGCCGGGCTGCAGATTAGACATAAAAACAATATTTTCACACAAACACGCAATATTGTCATTCTGTAAAAATTTCTACGTCTAGATTCCTTCGGAATGACAAATAAAGCTATTTATCCAAAATCCCCCGAATCTTATTAGCATTCAAAATCAATTCTTCTAGATAATCAAAATTCTCCTTCTCCAAAGCAGATTTGAATTTTCTAAGCTGCGAAATATGTTCGTTCAAAACATCCAAAACATTTTCCTTGTTTTGACGGAAAATCGGAACCCACATTTCAGGATGAGATTTTGCCAAACGAACGGTGCTTGAAAAACCAGAACTCGCCAATTGAAAAATTGTATCCTCTTCACGTTCTTTTTCTAAAACTGTATTGGCTAATGCGTAAGAAGTAATATGCGAAATGTGTGAAATGTAAGCTGTATGAATATCGTGAGCATCAGCATTCATATAAATGGGATGCATTTCCAAAGCTTCAATCGCTTTTTCTACAATTTCCAAAGCATCTTCGTCGGATTCTTCTTTGTTGCAAATTACAGCAGCTTTTCCTGTAAAACTGTCTTTGGTTGCAGCTTTTGGACCGGAATTTTCCGTTCCCCACATCGGGTGGAAAGCTACGAAACGTTTTCTGTTTGGATGATTTTTGATAGCATCTACAATTCCGGATTTCGTAGAGCCAACATCCATCACCACCTGTTTTTCATTAATCAAATCCAAAACATCAGGTAATATTTTCTTGGCAGAATCTACGGGAATAGAAATGATAATTAATTCTGAATTCTTGATTCCTGCTTCAAAATCTGCTTTTTCATCAATGATATTGAGTTCGATAGCTTTGTTGAGGTTTTCTTCATTTTGGTCTATTCCGTAAACAAAGTCTGTTAAGTTTTTTTCTTTTAATTTCAGTGCAATGGAACCTCCAATTAATCCGGTTCCTATAATTCCTATTTTCATCTGTAAATTCCTATTTATTATTCTGTCAGATGGAAAGCAAAGCGTTTCATCTATAATATTTTTCTATTAATAATTTAAAACAAAAAACCCCGTCATCAGGACGAGGTTTTGATATTTGTACATACGAATCCTAATCCTACTTCAGGGTTTGAATAACGTAATAATATGCTCTGTTTATTGTTTTCACAAAACGAAGATAGAAATTAATTTTCTAAAATTCAAAAAAATTATGGATTCGAAACAATTAATGTGGATTGAATATCAGATAACCAAAGACTTTTTGTATCAATCAGAAAAAATAGGACAAAAATCCCACCAAATAATAGATAATCGGGTAGAAGAATATTTTGTCAGACCATTATTTTAATTTTTTCAAGGCAGTAAACTCAGCGTTTTCCTTGCATTTAGTATAATTAACCTCGATTCTAGGATTATTTTTTGGATAAAGCAAAAGATATTTTGGACAAGGTTTTTCTTGGGCTTTGCTTCGGTCAAAATCAATTTTTCCACCAGCAATAATGCTGTCTTTTAAGAATTGTTCTGAGATTTTGTTAAGTTCCATTTCCGTTTTGAAAGTTGGACTATAGGTAAAATCTTTGGTCAAAGTTTCCGCAATTACTCTGTCATTAGGGAAATAAGAACAACTTGTCCCTTTTTGATTAAGTATGAAAAATACGATTAACAAGCCTGGAACCAGACCGATAGCGTAGAATTTTAATTTTTTTAGCATTAATGAAATTTAGAAAATCAAAAGATTGATATCGTGATAAGGAAGGTCAAACTTGTTGCAAATCAATTGTTTCGTATGTCTTCCCTTGTACATGTAAAGAGATTGTTTGATTTCGTTTTTATGAATCAACATATTCTCGAAACCGCCTTCTTCGTCATAGCCTAAGAGATAACTTAGGAAGAAATTGCTTACAGCTTTCGTCGTCGTTCTCGGCATTCTTGAAGTCAAATTCGGTAAACCGCAGTGGATAACGTCGTGTTTTACAATAAAAGGTTTTTCTGTTGTTGTGAGTTCAGAAGTCTCAATCACTTTTCCGTTATCGATGGTGATATCGATGATGACACTTCCTTTTTTCATTTTCATCACCATATCTTCTGTAACGATTGGTGGAAGATTAAGTCTAGGTAAAGCTCCGATAACAACATCGGCTCTTCTAAGCGATTTTGTCAGTTCTTTTGGGTCGATGACAGATGTTGGAACGCGGCTGTCCACCAAAGTATGAAGTCTTCGAAGTTTCGATAATGAATTATCAAAAACCTTGACACTTGCTCCAAGTCCAATTGCCGCTTTGGTAGCAAATTCTCCAACAATTCCTGCTCCCAAAATCACAACTTCTGTAGGGCGAACACCAGTGATTCCACCAAGCATCAATCCGTTGGACATTGCCAAAAGTTCAGAGGCGTAAAGTATGGAAACACTTCCAGCGATTTCGCCAATTAATCTTACCAATGACAATTGTTTGTACTCATCCATTATGAATTCGAAAGCAATAGCATTGACTTTTTTACAAGCTAATTTCAGGAAATATTCTTTGTCACGAAGGTTGATTTGTAAAGCCGAAATCAAATAAGTCATCGGTCTTAGATAATCAATTTCCTCTTCTGTTGGTGGATTTATTTTAAGAACTAAGTCCTGCGAAAACGCAACTTTTGGGTCGTTTGTAATTTCAGCTCCAGCTTCAGAATATAAAATATCCGAAAAGTGCGAGCCTTCTCCTGCGCCACTTTCTATGATGACCTTGTGTCCATTATTTACCAAAATCTGAACTGCATCTGGAATGATGCACGTTCTTTTTTCGCTCAGGCAAGTTTCCTTGGGAACACCGATGCTGAAGGTTTTTCCTTTTTTGACCACTTCCAGTTTTTCTTCCTTCGGAATCAGCTCTTCTTCGGAAAAAGGCGTAAATATGGTTGATGTGCTGCTCATAAAATCAAAACATTAATCAAAAACATTAGGCAAAGATAAAACAAATTACAGTATTTGTTAATTAAATTCGATTTCTCTTCCGGATTCTGTATTAGTGATGGTCATTTCGTGAAAATCGTAACCTTCTAGTTCATCCATATAGATTTCTGGCCATTCTATAATTGACAAAAAACCATTATCAAGATACTCCTCAATTCCGAAATCGTAAGCTTCTTCCACAGATTTTAATCTGTACAAATCAAAATGAAAAACTTTTCCTTTCGGTGTATCATATTCATTCACAATAGAGTAGGTTGGAGAAGAGATTTCGTCTGAACTTCCTAATTCTTTAAGCAAAAATTGAGAAAAAGTTGTTTTTCCAGCTCCTAGATTTCCTTTGAGAAGAAGAATGTTATGTTGAAGAGTCGGAATGATTTGATTGACAATATCTTTCCATTCTTCGAGCTGATGAATCCTAAATTGCATCTTAAATTTTTTACAAAAATAAGGTTTCTGCAGATTTTATTTCAGAATAAAAATTAAAACTAATTATTACCTTTACATCGTGATTACGAAAGAGACGATTGATAAAATATTTTCTACCATCCGTGTAGAAGAAATCATTGGTGAATATGTTCAACTGAAAAGAGCAGGCTCCAACTTCAAGGGTTTGAGTCCTTTTCATGAGGAAAAATCGCCAAGTTTTGTGGTTTCTCCGAGCAAGCAGATTTGGAAAGATTTCTCCACAGGAAAAGGCGGGACTGCCATTTCTTTCCTGATGGAAATCGAAAGTTTTACTTATCCCGAAGCACTTCGCCACGCCGCGAAAAAGTATGGTATTGAGATTGAAGAAAATATCCGCGAATATTCTGAAGAAGAAAAGCAGTCACAAACCGAACGAGATTTACTTTATAAAATCCACGAAATTGCAAATGATTTTTTCCAAAATCAGCTTTGGGAATCGGAAGAAGGCAA
The DNA here is from genome assembly GCF_036780765.1 of Epilithonimonas sp. GTDB lineage: Bacteria > Bacteroidota > Bacteroidia > Flavobacteriales > Weeksellaceae > Epilithonimonas. The sequence goes on along the minus strand of NZ_DAIQCG010000008.1, from coordinate 21,658 downwards.
AATGATTGCTTATTCGTATTTTAAAGAAAGAGAACTTCGGGATGTTATTATCAAGAAATTTCAACTCGGTTATTCTCCTGAAAAGAAAAATGCTTTTACCGAGTTTGCTCTAGAAAAAGCTTATTCCAAAGATATTTTAGAAAAATCAGGACTATCTATTTTTCCGGAAAATTCGCCTTCAGGGATTGATAGATTCCGTGATAGAGTAGTTTTTCCGATTCATAGTTTTTCGGGGCGAGTTTTGGGTTTTGGTGCAAGGATTCTCAAAAATAATGTCAAAACGGCCAAATATCTTAACTCTCCAGAAACAGAAATTTACCATAAATCCAACGTTCTTTACGGTCTAAATCAAGGGAAACAAGCGATTTCCAGAAAAAATCTTTGCCTTTTGGTAGAAGGTTATATGGATGTGGTTTCACTTCATCAGTCTGGAATTGAAAATGTTGTGGCGAGTTCTGGAACCTCTTTGACAACAGAACAAATCAAACTCATCAAAAGATTAACGGAAAATGTAACCATCCTTTTCGATGGTGATAAAGCAGGAATTAAAGCGAGTTTCCGAAGCATCGATATGTTGCTTTCTGAGGGAATGAATATCCGTGTTCTTCTCTTTCCAGATGGCGATGATCCCGATTCTTTTGCGAGAAAACATCCACAGGAATATGTGGAAAATTTCATTGATAAAGAAGCGAAAGATTTCATCGATTTCAAAGCCGAAATTCTTCTGAAAGACGCAGGCAATGATCCAATAAGAAAGGCTGAATCAATCCGTGATATTGTAAAATCGGTTGCGTTTGTTCAAAATGCTCTGAAACGTGAAGTTTATTTGAAAGAAGTTTCTAATAAATTTGGACTCAGCGAACAAAGTTTGTTTAATGAACTTCAGATTCAGACTAATGTTACACAACAGCAGGAATCAAAACCTAAATTTGAAGAGAAAAAGGTTGCTCCAAAATTAGAAATCGTTCAGGAAAGTACTTTTTCGGTAAATCCATTGGTGCTGCAGGAGGAAAAATTGGTTGATTTGATGCTAAAATATGGCGATTTTGTTTTAGAAAGAAAAGACTCCGAAGGGAATGATTATAAAATTACAGTCATTGAAGAAATTCTAAATCATTTAGAAGAAGATGAATGTGAAATTCAATTGGACATTCACAAAACCATTATTTCCGAAATCAAAGAAGGGATTCTTCAAAACGAAATAAGATCTGGTAATTTTTTCTTCAATATGATGGATGAGGAAATCTCTGGGAAACTAGCCAATGCACTCATAGAAAACTATCATACAAGTAATTGGAACAAGTTCAATATTTATTTCAGTTCAGAGGAAGAAGTGGTTCCAAAATTAGTTTCTGATATTGTTTTAAGACATAAAAGAGAATATGTTGTGAAGTTAATCAATGACCTCAAGAATACAACAGCTAATGAACAAGATAACACACATATTTATCAAAAAATAATTCTCTTGACTCAACTCAAAAACAAATTAGACAGCGAATTATTTCGTATTTTGTGACAGAAAGTCCTACTTTAGCAAAGGAATAGAAATTGCAAACTCAATACAGATTTTAAAATAACCAAATATAATATGGACATTAAAAAAGAATTCAGAGATTTCTCGGTAAAACATATGGGAAATAACGGTCTTGTTACAGACCAATATATGGGAATGTTCAACCCTACCAATCTTACACCTTACATTATGGAGGAAAGAAGAATGAACGTTGCACAGATGGACGTTTTTTCTAGATTGATGATGGACAGAATCATTTTCCTTGGAACAGGAATCGATGATCAGGTTGCGAATATCATTACTGCTCAGTTATTGTTCTTAGAAAGTTCAGACTCTGCGAAGGATATTCAGATTTACATCAACTCTCCTGGAGGAAGTGTTTATGCAGGATTGGGAATTTATGACACGATGCAAATCATCAAGCCAGATGTAGCGACAATCTGTACAGGAATTGCTGCTTCTATGGGCGCAGTTCTTTTGGTAGCAGGCGAAAAAGGAAAACGTTCTGCTCTTAAGCATTCTAGAGTAATGATTCATCAGCCTTCAGGCGGCGCACAAGGTGTAGCTTCTGATATGGAAATCAACTTGAGAGAGATGTTGAAGTTGAAAAAAGAATTGTATGACATCATTTCTAACCATTCTGGTCAAACTTACGAATGGGTAGAAAAAGCATCTGACAGAGATTACTGGATGACCTCTACCGAAGCCAAAGAATTCGGAATGGTAGACGAAGTTCTCGAAAGAAAAAAATAATTACAGAAATATAATTTTCAAAACCTGATTCACCAGAGTCAGGTTTTTTTCTTTTGTAATAATTTGGGCGCCTTTATCCGCCCTCCGTTCCCGCTTTTTTCTGTCATTGCCAAACGAAGTGAAGCAATCTGTAGTACTATTGTATAATCGCAATAACAGAAAAAGAGCTCCACTCAGGTCGGGGCGCGCTTCGCACGATAGAAATTTTGTCTTTCAAAAGTAGTTTTGTCATCAATTTGAACCTTTAACATTCCTCAGATTTCATAAATAATTTATAAACACTCTAAAATTGAAAAATAATTTTGCAGAAAATCTCAATTTCACTACTTTTGACACGTTAAATAATAAAAAATGAAAAAATCTGTAATATTGTTGGCTTCTGCTATTTTAGTTGTGTCTTGTGATCTTCCTGCTGGCGGGAACAAAGGACGTTTGAAAAAAACGGATGAAGTAGTAAGATATGATGATCCAAACGCGCCTCACGGAACTTATCATCCAACTACAGATTCTACAAAAGCTGTTTCTCACGTTGTAGCAGATTCTGCAAAGACAGTAACTTCGGAAGCTAAACCAGCTGCAACAGCTGAAGCTACTGCTGAGCATCACTAAGAATTTTATAAAAATATTATAATAAAAAATGTCTTGCGTTTGCAGGACATTTTTTATTTTTACGAACCTCAAATAGATAATTAGATTTAATATTGAGCGATATTTTCTTTGCTAAGTTTTACACCTTTGCGAACTTAGAAATATCCTCAATAATTTAAAAAAATCTTTGCGGACTTTGCGTTTAAAAATAAACTATATCATTCATATAAAATGAGTACAACACAAACATACATCCAAGAAAACAAGCAGCGATTCCTTGATGAATTATTTGATATCCTTAGAATTGCTTCTATCAGTGCAGATCCGGCTTATAAATCAGAAGTTCTGAAATGTGCAGATGAGGTTGCAAAACATCTTGAAGCTGCCGGAGCAGATAACGTAGAAATACTTGAAACAAAAGGTTATCCAATCGTTTTTGGAGAAAAAATCATTGATGCTAATTTGCCGACTGTTTTGGTTTATGGTCATTATGACGTTCAGCCTGCTGATCCTTTAGAATTATGGACAAGCGATCCTTTCGAACCGATTGTTAAAACTACTGAACTTCATCCAGAAGGTGCAATTTTCGCAAGAGGTTCTGCGGATGACAAAGGACAATTCTTTATGCACGTCAAAGCTTTTGAAGCGATGATGAAAACAGATTCTTTGCCTTGTAATGTCAAGTTTTTGATTGAAGGAGAAGAAGAAGTAGGTTCGGCAAGTTTGGCAGATTTCCTTGAAGAAAATAAAGAAAAATTAAGCTGTGATGTTATTTTGATTTCAGATACTCATATTTATTCTAATGAGCAGCCAACTGTTACAACAGGTTTACGTGGTCTAAGTTATGTTGAGGTTGAAGTAGAAGGTCCAAACCGTGATTTACATTCTGGACTTTACGGTGGTGCAGTTCCGAATCCAATTAATGTCTTGTCAAAAATGATTGGCGAATTAATTGATGACAAAGGACACATCACTATTGATGGTTTTTATGACAACGTCCTAATTGTTTCCGACGAAGACAGAAAGGAAATGAACAAACTGAAAGACGACCCAGAAGCTTATAAGAAATCAATTGATCTGAATGATATTCAGGGAGAAGAAGGTTATACGACATTGGAAAGAGCTTCTATCAGACCAACTTTGGATGTTAACGGAATCTGGGGCGGTTACACTGGCGAAGGCGCAAAAACAGTGATTGCTTCTAAAGCTTTTGCTAAAATCTCAATGAGACTAGTTCCAAATCAAACACCTGAAGAAATTACAGAAAAATTCACTCAATATTTTGAGAAAATTGCTCCAAAAAGTGTTAAAGTAAAAGTAACACCACATCACGGTGGAATGCCTTATGTTCTAGAAAGCGATACCAAAGAATTTTTGGCGGCTAAAAAAGCAATGGAAAAAGCCTTTGGAAAAGAAGTTTTGCCATACAGAAGCGGTGGAAGTATTCCTATCACATCTTTATTTGAGAAAGTTCTTGGAGCTAAATCTGTATTAATGGGATTCGGTTTGGATTCGGACGCGATTCACTCGCCAAATGAACATTACGGTTTATATAACTATTATAAAGGAATCGAAAGTATTCCTTATTTCTTTGAGTTTTATGCAAAAGGATAAAAATGTAAAGACAGTTTAGGCTGTCTTTTTTATTAATATTAAATCAAAAAAATTATGTCGAAAGTTATTTATATCACAGGTGGAACCAAAGGAATCGGTTTCGGAATTGCAGAAGTATTGTTGAAAAATGGTCACAAAGTAGCAATCAGTGGAAGAAAACAAGAAGATCTTGATAAAGCCGTTTCTGAACTTAAAACTATTTCAGAAAGTGTTTTTGGAATAAGTTCTGATGTTAGAAATTTTGAAGATGAAGAAAATGCGGTTTCCAAAATAGTGGAAAGATTCGGAAGTTTAGATGTTGTGATTGCTAATGCAGGCTTAGGGATTTTTAAACCAGTTGACGAATTAAATATTGAAGACTGGAACGCAATGCAGGAAACCAATTTGACCGGTGCTTTCTACACGTTAAAAGCTTCGGTAGAAGAATTGAAAAAATCTCAAGGTTACTATATTACAATTGCAAGTCTTGCTGGAACTAATTTCTTTGAAAATGGCTCAGGTTACAACGCTTCGAAGTTTGGCGTTATTGGCTTTACACAAGCAGCCATGATTGACCTTAGAAAATACAATATCAAAGTTTCAACCATAATGCCAGGTTCTGTAGCTACTTATTTTAACGGAAATGTTCCATCAGAAAAAGACGAATGGAAAATCCAGCCGGAAGATATGGGAAATCTTGTCCTTGATATGCTGAATATGAATCCTCGTGTTTTGCCAAGTAAAATTGAATTCAGAGCGAGTCAGGTAAAGAAATAATTTAATTAATTCAAATTTCGTGATATCAGTCAATGAAATCGTCATTAATTTATATCGATTAATACAACTTTAATAGTAAATATTATTTGTAAAGATTCTAAATACCCTATTAATAAAGCGTTTCAGAAAACTATTTAATAAATAACAATAAATTATGCATGCATAGTATTTTTTATATAAATTAGCGACATTCATATAACAAAATATATCAATAATACGATGAAAATATTAGTTTGTATCAGTAGTGTACCAGACACTACAAGTAAGATTAATTTTACAGCAGATAAATCTGCTTTTGACAAAAACGGAATTCAGTGGGTGATTAATCCATTAGACGAGTTTGCTTTAACAAAAGCTATAAAGTTACAAGAATCTCAAGGGGCAACCGTTACAGTCCTGAATGTTGGAGATGCAGGTACAGAAGCAGTTATCAGAAAAGCTTTGGCAATCGGAGCAAATGATGCTGTAAGAGTAAACACAGAAGCGAAAGACAGTTTCTCTGTAGCAAAAGAAATTGCAAAAGTTGCTCAGGATGGCGGTTACGATCTGATTCTAACAGGAAAAGAATCCATAGATTATAATGGAGGAGCAGTTCCAGGAATGGTTGCTCAATTACTGAATTATGCTTTCGTTAATGCAAGTGTTGGATTAGAAGTGAATGGTTCAGAAGCGACTGCGGTTAGAGAAATCGAAGGTGGTAAAGAAACTATTTCGGTTAAGCTACCAGCTGTTGTTGCAGGACAAAAAGGTTTGGTAGATGAAAAAGATTTGATAATCCCGAATATGAGAGGTATCATGTCTGCCAGAACAAAACCTCTTCAGGTGGTGGAACCTTCCAATTCTGAAGTGAAAGTGGAAGCAGTTTCTTTTGACAGTGTTGCGCCAAGAGCGGCTGTGAAATTAGTTTCTGCAGATAACCTAGACGAGTTGGTAAGACTACTTCACGAAGAAGCGAAAGTAATTTAATTCTTAATCCTTAAATCAAACAAAATGGCAGTATTCGTATACGCAGAAAATATAAACGGAGTTTACAAAAAAGCAGCATTTGAAGCCGTTTCTTACGCAAAAGCTATCGCAGCAAAAACTGGAGATTCAGTAACTGCAATTTCTATCAACCCAACAGATTCTTCAGATTTGCTTTATAAATATGGAGCAGATAAAGTGGTGAATGTAAAAGACGCTGGTCTTAAAAACTTCAGTGCTAAGGCTTATGCAGAAGCAGTTAGCCAAATTGCAGATGGAAACATCATCGTTTTCCCACATACAACAGATGCATCTTCTGTAGCGCCAATGTTGGCAATTCAGAAAAATTATTCATTGATTACGAATGTGATTGATGTTCCAGAAAGCACTGCACCGTTTCAGGTAAAAAGAAGAGCATTCTCCGGAAAAGGTTTTATGCACGCAAAAGCAGATGCAGCTGGCGTTATTGTAACAGTTTCTCAAAATGCTTTCGGTGTTAAAGAAAATGCAGCTTCCGGTTCAGAAGAAGTGAAAGAATTAAGCATTGCAAACGAAGATACAAAAGTGATTAATCACGAGCAGTCTTCAGGAAAATTAGACCTTAAAGAAGCAGAAATTGTAGTTTCTGCGGGAAGAGGTTTGAAAGGCCCAGAAAACTGGGGAATGATCGAAGATCTTGCTAATGTTCTTGGCGCCGCAACAGCTTGTTCAAAACCGGTTTCCGATATCGGTTGGAGAGGACACAACGAGCACGTTGGACAAACTGGAAAAGCAATTTCTCCAAATCTTTACATTGCCGTTGGTATTTCCGGTGCAATTCAGCATTTGGCAGGAGTTAACAGTTCCAAAACCATAGTTGTGATTAATAATGACGCAGAAGCTCCTTTCTTCAAATCTGCAGATTATGGAGTAGTGGGCGATGCTTTCCAAATTATTCCTGCATTAACAGAGAAAATCAAAGCATTGAAAGCTTAATCCGATTTTCGATCAAATATAAAACCTGAGTCAATGATTCAGGTTTTTTGTTTTAATAAGTATCATTATTTGGGCAGCTATTTCCGCCTTCCGCTCCCAATCTTTTCACTCCACTACGTTGCGTAAAAAGGATTTTCGCTCAAGTCGGGCTGCTGCAATTCAACGCTTTAAGGATTCGGAAAAGAAAATGCTCAAAAATATAATGATTTTATAACGCAAACGTTGGAAAAATCTACAAATCCTAAATGAAAATTAACAAAAAATTTTATATTTGCTAAATGGATTATAAAAAATTAATCATTAGAGGAATCTCCTACAGCCAGACTCAATCTGGAGCTTATGCGCTGTTATTGGAACATGAAGAAACATCGGTTAAATTACCAGTTGTTATCGGGAATTTTGAAGCACAATCCATTTCGTTAGGATTAGAAAAAGATCTCAATCCACCACGTCCTTTGACGCACGATCTTTTCGCTCAGTTTGTGAAAAATACAGGTTTTAAATTAGAATCTGTCATTATTTATCAAATCAAAGACGGCGTTTTCTTCTCCAATATTAATTTCAAAAATCCGTTAACAGAAGAAGAACTGATTTTGGATGCAAGAACTTCTGATGCTGTTGCAATGGCTGTTCGTTTTGATGCACCTATTTATACAACTTCAGATGTTTTAAACGAGGCTGGGATTTTATTAGAACTCGAGGAAACTCAAAAAATGGAAGTAGAAGAGGAAGAAGTTTCAACAGATTTCAACGATCTCTCCGAAGTTTCTTTGGAAGAACTAAACCAATTGCTGAATGATGCCGTAAAAGAAGAAGATTATGATACAGCACTCAGATTACAGGAAGAAATCAAACGCAGAAATAAAAAAATAGAATAAATATATATTATCATTTTAAGATATGAATTTAAAATTACGATTAATTATACTTAATTTCCTACAGTTTGCAGTTTGGGGAGCTTATTTGACATCTATGGGTAATTATCTAGGTGCAGTAGGACTAGGTTCAAAAATTGGACTTTTTTATGCGATGCAAGGAATTGTTTCTATTTTTATGCCGGCGATAATGGGGATTATTGCGGACAGATGGATTCCTGCGCAAAAGCTATTAGGTATATGTCATCTGGTTGCTGCTGTTTTTCTTGCTGCGGCTGGCTATTATGGAATGACTTCCGGCTCCAATGTTGATTTTTCTACATTATTCTCTTTATATTCAGTAAGTGTGGCATTCTATATGCCGACTATTGCGCTTTCCAATTCATCTGCTTATGGCATACTCGTAAGCAATGGTTTTGATACCATTAAGGCTTTTCCACCGATAAGAACTCTAGGTACAGTTGGTTTTATCTGTGCAATGTTGTTTGTCAATTTTGCTGGAACTTTGGATGGACAGTTTTCTATTAGCTTTGCGGGAGATAAGAATTTTTTAAGTTTCCAGAATAACTATAATCAATTTTTTGTTTCTGCAATATTGGGATTACTTTTATTTCTATATTCCTTTACATTACCAAATGTTTCTATTAGTAATAATAAAGAAAAGAAATCAATTTCTGATGCGCTGGGACTTAAAGCTTTTGCATTGTTCAAAGAAAGAAAGATGGCAATTTTCTTTATTTTTTCTATGTTCTTAGGAGTTTCTCTACAGATCACGAATGGTTATGCTAATCCTTTTATAACCAGTTTTAAGGATATTCCAGAATATACAAATACTTGGGGAGCAAACAATGCCAATGCGCTAATATCTCTGTCGCAGGTTTCGGAAACACTTTGTATTCTTCTAATCCCGTTTTTCTTAAAAAAATTCGGAATCAAAAAAGTCATGTTGATGTCTATGTTTGCTTGGTTTTTGAGATTTGGCCTCTTCGGTTTAGGCGATCCAGGTTCCAACGTTTGGATGTTTATATTATCAATGATTGTTTACGGTGTTGCATTTGATTTTTTCAATGTTTCAGGTTCGTTATTCGTCGATAAAGAAACCTCACCTGAGATCAGATCTAGTGCACAAGGTGTTTTTATGATGATGACCAATGGTTTTGGTGCTACTTTAGGGATGCTAGTTGCTGGAGAAGTTGTTAATCATTTTGTCTTTTCTAAAACTGATATTATTGAACAATTAAAAGGCTGGGAGATAAGTTGGTATATCTTCGCGATTTACGCCTTGATAATTGGGGTTTTATTTGCTATTGTTTTTAGATATAAACATAATGCGAAAGATGTTAAAAATATCATCCACTAATTTTTGGGCGAATATTTGATAATAATCTAAGTAAATAAAAGTAATGAAAAAAATAATCATAAGTACTTTAGCCGTTTCTACTTTAATTGTAGGACTAAGTAGTATGAATAGCTGCAGCAAAGTTGAGGATACAATAGATGAAATTACGATTCCGGTTCCGATTACAATTCCGTTTGATGTTGAAACTGAAATTCCTTTCGCTGTAACAACAGAATCTATCAAATATCCAGCAATCCCTCTTAATCTTGATTTGGATGCAAAAATCAGAGCACAATTTAATGGAGCAACGATAGATAATGTAAAATCAGCTAAGTTGTCTAGTTTTGTAGTCAATTTTGTTTCTTCTTCTAATTCAGATTCTATTAAATTAGATAAAGTTCAAGATGCAAAGATCTATATTAAAACACCAACTCTTGCAGAAACTGAAATTGCTACTGTTGTAAATAATGTAAGTCCAACTGCGCTTAATTTTACACCAACAGCAGATAAAGAGTTGATGGAGTATTTGAAGTCCAAAGATGTTTCTATTGCATTAGAATTAAAAGGAACAGAGTTGGAGCCAGTTGTAACTCAAATGAAAATAAGAATTAATTCAGACTTTAAAATTCAAGTAGGATTATAAAAATAAAAAGATGACTTAGCGGTCGTCTTTTTTTGTGTAGTCTTCGTAAGGATTTTCTTGTGAGAAGAGGATATTCAAAATCATTCCTATGATGACAATGATATTAATAATGACTTGTATAAAGTTAGGGATTGGAATTCCAAGAAAAGGATTGTAGAGTAGTGCAAGAACAACAAATATTTTAACATCTAAGGAGTCCTTTCTTTGGAAAGCATCATAAGCTAACCAGCCAAATCCAGCAAACAATCCATATCCAGAAAGTCTGTAAAATAAATAAGGCATTTTTAGAAAACACAAGATAAGAACGGCTATCAGAATTAACTTTAAAAGCTGATTCATATTTATTGATTTGTTGTAAAAATACTAATTAAATGTTTATAATTTAATTTTTTAAAATATTTTTTGATTAATTATCAATATTAGTGTTTTATTGTAATTGAATAATTAATTTAAAATCAATAAAATGAATTTTATTCAAAAACCAAATTGTTTTGAATCGCCAGAGATTTTAGTTCTGTTTCGTCCCATTCTTTTTGAGCATCACTTTTTAATGTGATCCCGCCACCAACGAATAAGAATGCATAATTTTTAAAGAAGCTGGCACATCTAAGATTTACGAAGTAATAAATGAAATCTTCGGTTTCAACTTTGATGTAACCTGCGTATAATTCTCTATTAAAATGCTCAATACTTTTGATGCCTTGTGCACAAAGTTCCTTTGGGAAACCACAAACAGCAGGGGTTGGATGAAGTTCGGAAATAATTTTATCCAAACTTTCAGGACTTATTTCTGCCGAAAAATCAGTTTTCAAATGTTTGATATTCCCAGAAATTAAATCTTTTGTTGAAGATACCTTCAGATTAGAAGAAAATTTTCTAAGAATAGATTGGATATATTCTGTAACGGCTTTTTGTTCTTCGATTTCTTTATCAGTCCAGTTTTCATCTAGTGGAAGCGTTCCCGCAACACTCATTGTTTCAAAAGAATTGTTTCTTTTATCGAATTTTCCTAAAACTTCCGAAAAACCTCCCATCCAGATTTCTCCGTTTTTTTCAAACAAATAGCAGAAAGCAGAAGGGTAGCTGTTACAAAATTTGAGAAAACTTTTGGTTAATGATAATTTTTTTTCGGAATCGATATCGAGATACATCAATAGTTTCCTTCTGGAAAGGACGAGTTTTTTAAGCTCATTTTTCTCAATAAAATCTTTAGCTTGAGAAATCTTCAAAGCATAAGATTCCTGATTTTCTTTTGCTATTTCTATGAGTTGGCTTTTACTTTTTGGAGAAATATTTTGATTCTCAATATCTTCTACAGAAATTTCTTTGATACTTCCTTTAAAGTCCAAAACTGTTTTGGTATCGAAGCTGACAAATGAAACCAATTTTTCCTGAGAAGATTCCAAAGTATGGAAAACATCTGAATCGGGTAATCTGAAAATGAGCATTGTTTTCTAAAATGAAATTAGACTTTTCCTACAGGAACGATATTATTCGTCATCGTAGTGTGATTGACCAGATTTCCTTTTTCATCACGGATTTCAATTTGAGAAACATGCATTGTATTTCCTTTTCGGATAAAAGTTGCTGTTCCAGTCACGATGCCTTCTCGTTTTGCTCTCAAATGATTACTGTTGATATTAGTTCCAACCGGAACAACTTTGGAAGTATCAATATTAATTAGTGAAAGACAAGAGCCCAAAGTCTCTGCCAAAACACAGCTTGCACCGCCGTGCATTATTCCGTAAGGCTGATGAACCTTGGAAGTTACAGGCATTGTTGCTGTCAAAGAATCATCGGAAACATCTGTATAGACAATGTCTAAAGTTTCACCAAGTGTATTTTTGCTGGCTTTGTTGAGATAGTCTAGTATTTCTTTTTTTTTAGCTTCGTCCATTACAGGTTTTGGGTTTTAGAATTGATAATTCAGAGTTAATAATTCAGACTCCAAATTTTGGAATTAGAATTAATATATCTGTGGATTCCAGTTTTCTGGTTTTTTAGGCGTGATATCATATTTGATGTAGAAATCCTGAATCTCCTGCATAATTTCCTCATAAGTATGAGTCTCCAACTTTTCGTACGGAATGATGTAACCCAAATTAACTGTTTTTCTTTTATAATCGCCACCAGCTAAAACAATTGGAACTTTAGCCGCCAAAGCCATATTGTAAAATCCTTTTCGCCATTTCGGAACCCAGCTTCTTGTTCCTTCTGGTGTAATCACCAAACTGAAATCATCTTTTTTGAACTCATTGGCAACAAATTTGACCAAATCATTTTTTTGTGAACGGTCAATCCCAATCCCACCAATCGCTTTTACAATCCCGCCATACCAAGCTTTTGTGTGCGCATCTTTGATGATGATTTTCAGTTTTTTTCCAAGAGACCAATAAGCAAGATTTCCCAGTAGATATTCGCTGTTATCTGTGTGTGGTGCTACAACAAGAATACATCTGTCAAGATTATTGACATCGCCTTGTAAAACAACTTTCCAACCAACTATTTTCAGAATGATTTTTGCGAGGATTTTTTTCATAGACAAAAAAATAAAGTATAACCAATGGAGGTTATACTTTACAAATTTACAAAATATGTTTATTCTTAAGAAATATCTGGATATTCTTTGTCTGTCTAAAATAAGTTGCTGATAAAATCAACTAACTTGATTGCGATTTCTAGTACTAATTGAATCATTTTTTGTTGTTTTTGTGATTAGAAGTTTATTTCTTGAACAAATTTAATAATAATTTCGTTATTTTTTTAAATTAAAAAGCTAAAATTTTATTAATTTTTTAATTTAAAACCGGATAGTTTATAGCATTAGTCAAATCTAAAGGATTATAGGTTTTTAAAATGTGTTCCTGTACCTTTTTTGTTAGGTCTTTGAATTGATCTTTACTTCTAACCTCAACACCTGCTACTCGGAAAGTTCCTGGTTCTATTTTGTCAAATTTCTCTTTCATTTCGCTTAAAGGATCATTAAAGAAATCTAACTGCATTTTTTTGAACTTAGCTATTGGAACGGTTAATGATTTTTTGTTTCCAAAATTTTCTAGGAAATCAAACGTCTCATAAGTCGTTGGCAATTTGGTGCTTTTCACAAGTTTGAAGTTAAAATTGTCTTTGTCATCATTCAACTCGAAAATCAAACCTGGCAATCCTCGGAATTTGTAAGGTCCTTCTGAGATATTCAAATCTTTGCAGAACCAAGCTGTCCAATGTCTTCCTCCGAAATTTGTAGTTGCTTTCTGTAGAGTGTATTGTCCGGAAGTTTTGGTTTCGTTTTCCAATTTCCAATCCATCTTATCAATGGTTGTGTAAGCCATATAATCTCTCATCATCTCATAATTGATGTTTTCGGATGAGTTTTTTTTACGTTTCAAAGCAGGAACGCCGCTCCAACTGTAACTTCTGCCTCCACTTTTATTGATTGAATCATTTTTCAAATGTCCGAATTCATAGAATTTGATTTCATCCGGATTAACATCCAAAACCATATTGGTATGTCTTTTATTAGCGGAAGTTGAATCTGGTTTGTAATCAAATTGATAAACAAAACGATGTGTTTGTGCTTTTGATAGAGTGTTGAGGAATATCAAAAGTAGAATAATATAAGTTTTCATAGTTAATATTTTGTGATGGCTTTGATTAGAGAACTAGGAGAAAAGCGGAAGTCCGAAGACATTTGACCCGCTTTTCAACTAATCCACTCTCAATTTATTTAGTTTTGATAGAAATTTCTTTCTTTCCGTCTTTGATATTGATGTTCAGGTCTTTGATGCTTTTCTTAACCTGCTCATCCAATTTCATTCTTTCCAAAACTACATCTGCAGAATCTTTGGAGTAATTTTTACCATTGATTTTAACAGAGTCGCTTTCATCAGAATTGTACTCGATAGTTGTTCCGTTGATTTTGATTTTATTTTCTTCAACAGAGATTCCGTGATGGTTATTATCAACTGCATCATTGTCGTCATCGTCATCATCTCCACGAGTGCTTACTTCATATTCTTTTTCGTTAATGATCTTCATTTTAGATGGAACCACTATCTCATAATCCAATCTGTAATCTCTGAATCTGTATTCGTATGGGATCTCGTAGTAATTTGGAAGGAAAATTCTGTTTCCGACAACATCTACAGGAACTTTCATTTTCATAGGCTGGTTATAACCGTCCGCTTCTTTTTTAATAATTAAATAAGGCGTTTTGATGTCATCTTTTCTTGTAATTTCAACACTTGGATAATCTCTTTTGAAGATCTTTATCTTGTCTGAATAGATGTTATTGACATAAGGTTTGAAGTTCTCAGGGATTTGTATTTTCTTACTGTCAAGATAAATGGTGTCATTTGGAGCTGTGATGGATACATTCTCATAGTCTTCATTGTCTCCGGTATATCGGAAGTTGAGTCTGGAAGCACTTGCAGCAAGAATTGCAATCAATATGATCCAGATAATCCCTAATGTACCCAAAGCCGGTCCTACGTAATTGAATTTAGTCTTTGGAGAGAATAATTTGATGGATAACAATAATGCGCCTACTCCTATGATCACTACCGGTAATGCTGCTATTCCTAATAAAAGGTAACCGAGATTGTTTTCTTCCAGATAAAATCCAAGGTTGTCATTCATCCCGAACTTATCGGAACCGTAAGCAAACATCATTGCGAACAATCCGATGAAGCATCCTGCTGCCATCAACGCTAGCAAAATAGCAAGACAATACTTCAGAACTTTCAAGAAAGAATCTCCTGCAGAACCGATTTTTGGACGATTCTCGTTATAGATTTCTCCTGCTCTTGTAGTTGTCTCATTGGCAAACTGCACTATTTTGCTGGACTCTTCCTTTAAGTTATCGAAGTTTAAAGGTTTTCCTTTCATTTTCAGAAAATCAGACGCTGATTCCGCTTTTGGTAAAACAGCCCACAGAATGAAGTAAAGTATTACAACTAAGAAAGATGAACCAGGAGCAACCCAAAGGAATAAAAAAGCACCTACCCAAATTAGTCTCATCCAAGTGATATCCATTCCGAAGTAAGCGGCTAAGCCTGCACAAACTCCGGCAATTTTTTGTCTCTCAGGATCGCGGAACAATTGCTTCTGTGTATTGCTGCTATAACTACCATAACCAGCAGAAGCTTTTGATTTATTTTGTTTGCCTTCAGAAAAATAAGCTTCTTCCTGCTCATCGATCTGTTCAGGTGTTCCGATCTGTGCAATTACTTTTTCTACATCAGAATCGTTAATTACTTCTCTTTTGGCAAGAGTTTCTTTGAAAATCTCGACCATTCGGATTTCAATATCGTGCATTACTTCATCTGCTTCCTGAACGTCCAGAGAATTTCTCAGAGCAGTCAGATAATCGCTAAGCTTGATATAAGCGTGTTCGTCTATCATAAAAGAGAACCCTGCGAGTGCTATAGATAATGTCTTGTTCATAATATTAGTTTTGAGAGTGAGAGTTTGATGTGATTTGGTTTACAGAGTCTGTCAGTTCCTGCCAGGTTGCTTGCAATTCTTTTAAGAAGAGACTTCCTTTTTCAGTGATCTGATAATACTTTCTTGGCGGTCCGCTTGTAGATTCTTCCCATCTGTAAGCCAGAAATTCGCCGTTTTTCAATCTTGTGAGTAGAGGATAAAGAGTTCCTTCCACCACATCCAGTTTTCCTTTTTTGAGAGATTCTATCAGGTCAGAAACATACATTTCACGTTGCTGAATCAGGCTCAAAATACAGAATTCCAGAATCCCTTTACGCATTTGCGCTTTTGTGTTCTCGGTATTCATATTAATTGTTTGGTTTTAATCGATTGAGGTAAAGTCTGGTGTCATCATTTTTAGTGAACTTCGAATCTGCTTCTCTAACTTTACATTGCAAAGATATATAAATAGAATGGTATTATGCAATACAAAGTAGTAAATATTTTTAAAATAATTATTTAAGGTGTTGATTATCAGTATTAAAATTTATGTTTATTTTTTAAGTTAAAATTGCTGAATTAAAGGAAGTGGCTGATTTTTAAATTAATTTCAAATAAATCCAAATAAAATTTGCGAATGAAAAAAGTTTTCATAATTTCGTTAAAGATTTTACAAGACAATGATTTCAATATTCACAACAACAACGATTTCTACAACAACTACAATTAGTAGTTGCAGAAAGGTGTGTTTGTGATATTGCGAAATATAAATAATTAACAAAAGCCTTTCTGATTGCAGAAAGGCTTTTTGTTTTGAAAAATTAAAATATACTAATTAAAAAAGCTCCAGTGAAGAATGCTGATAATAGAAAGATATTAGTGCAAAAATGAGAACTCCGTAGGAGTGATCTGTTAATGGAAATTGTAAAAAAAGTAAAAAATAAATAATGAAAATTTTAAAATTCGGTGGAACTTCGGTTGGAAGTGTGGAAGCATTACAGAATGTAAAGCTAATTGTAGAAAAAGAATTTAATAAAAATGAACCTTTAATAGTTGTCTGTTCCGCTTTATCAGGAATCACCAACGCTCTTTTATCAGCATCAGAAGAAGCTTTGAAGCAAAATGATTTCTCAGAAATACTCAAAACGGCGGAAGAAAAGCATTATCAGATTATCTCAGAACTATTGCCAAGAACAGTTCAGAATCCATTGTTGATGATGGTGAAAGTGAGTTTCAATGAGATTGAAGATATCTTATTCAGTGTTAAAAATTTGGGCGAATTATCAGACAGAATCAAGGATAGACTGCTTTCTTACGGAGAACAGATGTCAAGCAAAATTGTTTCTGCTTTCCTTCAATCCGAAAACTTTCCAGTAGTTTTCCAAGATTCAAGAGAATTGATTTCAACAGATTCTCACTTCGGAAACGCCAATGTCGATTCTAAAAGCACCAATGAAAATCTCAAAAACTGGAAACTGGAAAATCAAATCTATGTTGTAACAGGTTTTATCGCCAAAGATAAAAATGATGATACAACAACTTTAGGAAGAGGAGGTTCAGATTATACCGCAGCCATTTTAGGTTCAGGCTTAAAAGCTGATGAAATCCAGATTTGGACAGACGTTGACGGTTTCCTAACAGCTGACCCAAGATTAGTAAAGAATGCATTTTCTCAATCCGAATTGAGTTATCAGGAAGCGATGGAAATGTCATATTTCGGGGCAAAAGTGATTTATCCGCCAACAATGATTCCTGCTATTGAAAGTCAGATTCCGATTTACATCAAAAATACTTTCAAACCGGAAAATCTAGGAACTTTGATTCATCAAAAATCTGAAATTTCAAAAGGTTTAATCAAAGGAATTGTTTCTATCGAGAAAACTTGTTTGATTAATATTACCGGAAACGGAATGATTGGAATGAAAGGTTTCAGTGGAAGGTTATTCAATGCTTTAGCTAAATATGAAGTCAATGTAATTCTCATTACGCAGGCAAGTTCTGAACACAGTATTTCGTTTGTAGTTTCTTTTGATGATGAGAAAAAAGCGAAAAAAGCAATCTATGAAGAATTTGATTTCGAAATTAATGCCAATAAAATTGATGAACCGCAGTTCGATAATGAGCTAAGTATTCTTTCTGTCGTAGGCGAGAATATGAAAAAAACCAGAGGAATCAGCGGACGGTTTTTCAGTGCTTTGGGCAAAAACGGAATCAATATTATCGCCATTGCTCAAGGTTCATCGGAACTTAATATTTCTGCAGTAATTGAAAGAAATGAACTTTCAAAAGCGCTTAATGTCGTTCACGATTCGCTGTTGCTTTCACCAGTTAAAACCTTCAATGTGATGTTCGCTGGAACCGGAAATATCGGGAAAGAATTGTTCCGTCAGTTGGAAAGAGAACAGAAAAATCTTGAAGAAAATCATCAGATTAAAATCAATGTTGTAGGAATTACCAACAGTCGGGAAATGAAAATTTTTGACAACCCTGAATCTGATTTTGACTTAAATAATAACTTTAATAATAATTTACAAAAATCAGATTTAAAAGAATTTATAAGTCTTGTTTCAAGTAAAAATTTACCTAATTTAGTTTTTGTTGATAATACTTCTAGTGAGGACGTTGTTGCAGAATATCCGTTGTTATTCAATAATAATATCTCGATTGTAACTTGCAACAAAAAAGGAAACTCTTCGTCTTATGAGCAATACAGTAAATTCAAAAGACTGGCGAAAAAGAACAATGTGAGTTTCTTATATGAGACTAATGTTGGAGCCGGACTTCCTATCATTAAAACTTTAAATGACCTTTGGATTTCAGGTGACGAAATTCTGAAAATCGAAGCCATTTTATCGGGAACAATTTCTTATATTTTTAATAATTACGTTGGCGATAAAACCTTTGCCGAAGTCGTGAAAACGGCGCAAGAATTAGGTTACACAGAGCCGGATCCGAGAGATGATTTGAATGGAATGGATTTCTCCAGAAAGATGCTGATTCTGGCAAGAGAGATTGGATTGCCGTTGGAAATGTCAAATGTTAATATCAAAGATTTCCTTCCGGAAGCTTGCCTCAAAGCTGAATCAATTCCTGCCTTTTATGAAGAACTGGAAAAACACGAACCTTACTTTTCATCATTCAAAAATGAAGCAGAAAATTCTGGAAGAAAACTGAGATTAATCGGTGTTCTTGAAGACGGAAAAATTAACATCGAAGTTCAGATTGTAGATGCTAATCATCCATTTTTCGGATTGTCGGGAAGTGATAATATCATTTCGTTCACGACTTCAAGGTATAAAAATACGCCGTTAGTTGTAAAAGGTCCTGGCGCAGGTGCAGAAGTTACAGCTGCAGGTGTTTTTGCAGATTTGGTAAGAGTTACAGCGCAATAATCATAAAAGATAAACGATAATTGATAGTTGATTGCAATTCATCGTTTTAATAAAATCATTTATCAATCATCATTTATCAATTATTAAAAATGGATTCTATAAAAGTTTTTGCTCCAGCTACAGTTGCTAATGTCGTTTGCGGTTACGATGTTCTCGGTTTTGCGATAGAAGAACCCGGCGATGAAATTATCTTGAAAAAGAACGATTCTAATCAAATCATCATTACAAAAATCGAAGGCGATAACGGTAAACTTCCGAAAGACCCGAATAAGAATGTTGTTTCGCACGTTATCCGATTATTTCTGGAAAAAATCAACTCCAATCAAGGAATTGATATTGAACTTTATAAAAAAATGCCGCTCAACAGCGGAATGGGTTCTAGTGCGGCGAGTAGCGTTGCTGCTTTGGTTGCAATCAATGAGCTGATGGGAAAACCCTACACAAAACAAGAATTGTTACCATTGGCGATGGAAGGCGAGAGAATTGCCTGCGGAAATGCACACGCAGATAACGTTGCACCGGCGCTTTTGGGCGGTTTGGTTTTGGTAAGAAGTTATGAACCTTTAGATGCACTCAAACTGCCTTACCCAAAAGATTTATCAGTGGTTTCCGTTCATCCGCACGTAGATGTTCCGACAGGTGAGGCGAGGAAAATCATTAAGGAAAGAATCAGCCTGAAATCTGCGGTTCAGCAATGGGGAAATGTCGCAGGTTTGGTCGCTGGATTTTGCACCAACGATTTGGATTTGGTAAGTCGAAGTATGGAAGATGTCATTATAGAGCCTGTTCGTGCGATGTTGATTCCATATTTTTATGAGATGAAACAATTGGCTTTGGATAATGGTGCAATTGGTTTTGGGATTTCCGGTTCTGGTCCATCGGTTTTTGCATTATGTGAAAAGGAAGAAATTGCGGAAGAAATTTCATTCAAAATCAAAGAATTACTCAATCAAAAAAATATAGAAAGCGAAGCGTTTGTGACGAAAATTAACGACGAAGGAGCGAGAGTTGTTTAAAAGTCGGAAGCAGGAAGACCGAAGTCAGAAGATTTTCAATCATCATTTATCAATCATCATTTATCAATTATAATGCGATACATATCAACAAGACAACAAGAAGAAACTAATATAAAAACAGCCATTCTAAAAGGTTTGGCGGATGACGGCGGACTTTTTATGCCAGAATATATTCCACAGTTAGAAGCTGAGTTTTTTGAAAATTTACCAAATCTAACATTACAAGAAATTGGATTTATAGTAGCAAAAGAATTTCTTGGCGAATCCATTTCTGATGAAAACTTAAAAGAAATCATTGATGAGGTTTTGAATTTTGAAATTCCAACAGTCAAAATCTCAGAGGATATTTATTCATTAGAATTATTCCACGGTCCAACTATGGCTTTCAAAGATGTCGGTGCGAGATTTATGGCGAGAATGATGTCCTATTTCTCGGAAGGAAAACCAATGAAAGTGATTGCAGCAACTTCCGGCGATACAGGAAGTGCGGTTTCTTCAGGATTTTTCGGAGTTCCGGGAATTGAAGTTTATATTCTTTATCCAAAGGGAAAAGTGAGTCCGTTGCAGGAAAAACAATTGACAACTTGGGGCGGAAATATCAAAGCTTTGGAAATCGACGGAACTTTTGATGATTGTCAGGCTCTTGCAAAACAAATCTTATCTGATGAAGAACTGAATCAGAAATTTACTTTAACATCAGCCAATAGTATTAATATTGCGAGATTAATTCCTCAATCATTCTATTATTTTTGGGCTTTTGCACAATTACAGAAATTAGGAAAACCGATTGTTTTCTCGGTTCCAAGTGGAAATTTTGGAAACTTAACAGCCGGACTTTTTGCTAAGAAAATGGGATTGCCAATTCATCACTTTGTAGCTTCGACTAACGAAAATGATGTTGTTCCGAAGTTTTTACAAACGGGTAATTATGAATCAAAACCTTCCAAACAAACAATTAGTAATGCAATGGATGTTGGGAATCCAAGTAATTTTGAAAGGATGAAAAGCTTATTCAATAATGATGTTTCGGAATTCAAAAAAGAGATTGAAGCTTATTCTTTCTCAGATGAAGAAACTAAAAATGCAATGCGAGAAATTAAGAATAAATTTGATTATACGCTTGACCCACACGGAGCTGTTGCTTATCTTGGATTGCAAACTCTTCGACAGTCCTTCGACTCCGCTCAGGATGACAAAAGTGACAAAGAAGGTGGGGATTTTATTGGTGTTTTGTTGGAAACTGCTCATCCCGCAAAGTTTGTAGAAGTGGTGGAAGATGTTCTGAAAGATAAAGTTGAAATTCCTGAAAAATTGGAAGCTTTTAATAAAAAAGAAAAGAAATCTGTAGAGTTTCCAGTTGATTTTGAAGCCGTGAAAAACTATCTGATAGAGGAGAGGTGATAATTTTTTGATTTACAGTTTCTAATCCGGAAAATATTCCTATCTTTGCACCCGAATTACATAATAATCATTAAACAATATTGGAATGTATTTAACAACAGAAAAAAAAGCAGAAATTTTCGCAAAGCACGGTAAATCTGCACAAGACACAGGAAGCGCTGAAGGACAGGTTGCTCTATTCACTTTTAGAATCAACCACCTTACTCAGCACTTGAAAGCTAACCACAAAGATTTCAACACAGAAAGATCTCTTGTAAAGTTAGTAGGTAAAAGAAAAGCTCTTTTAGATTATTTGAAGAAAAAAGATATCAACAGATATAGAGCAATCATAGCTGAACTAGGAATCAGAAAGTAATCCTAAGCTCACGCAAAAAATTAAAGCAACTCAGTTTTGGGTTGCTTTTTTATT
>NZ_DAIQCG010000007.1:21689-129049 GCF_036780765.1 Epilithonimonas sp. | reverse complement strand
ATTTTGATTGTTATAGAAGTCAAAGTTCCGTTTTTGTCTTTTTAATTTTAAAAGAATGATTGTGATTTTCCGTTATTTTCCTCTTTTTTCTATTCTTATGAATGAAGAAATGTATTGAAATGACTGATAGAAAAGGTATTATGGGAAGTATGTTTTTTTTTGGGCAATATATTTGGAGGTATCTTGGCGGTACTTTGTTGGTATGTTGGAGGTATTTTGGAGGTGGCTTGTAGGAAGCTAATAGGTTGCCAGTTATAGAATTTGATAGCTAAACGATTAAAAAAAACAATTGAAGACTAGAGGGATGATTAGAAAATGTTTTTTTTAGCATAGGGCACTGTGGGGGTTGCAAAGGTTTGTGGTTATCAAACCATTGCGATCTAAAATGGAAGGGAGCGGAAAAAAGTTGGTAGGGGCTACTCTTTGTCGTAGTTTTCTATAATATTGAAAAATAGGATACTGCGGATGTATATACATTGTCCACGGAATTTGGCGCAATGGATTATGCCGTCTTTTCTGAGATTGAGCAGCGTGCGGGGTGTGATGCGCAACATATCACAAACGTCATTCTCAAACATAATGTCTTCTTTTTGGAAGCGGATGATGCCTTGCTGTTTTAGATATTGTCTAATTTCACGTAAAAGTTCTGCCCATTGTGCATTGGTTAATTGATTGTTTTTCATGGTATTTGTTTTTTGATGATTCCAATATTTCTAGAGATTTTTAAATTAATGAATTTTGAAGGGAGGTAAAGTTAATAAAAAAATACCGTGAGTGATATAACTGATGAATAATTAATACCGAAATGGTATTTGTGTTAATGATTTGTTTGAAATAGTGCAGGTAATTTATTGATTATTGAATTTTATAATTTAAATAAAGTAAGCGAAATAAGAGCTTGAAAAGTGGGAAATTTGGTTTATTTTAGCTTTTTGATTTATATAAAAACTATTAACAGCAGTGTAGAAAATGAATAATAGAGAAGAGTTTAAAAATTGGGTTAAAAATAATTTGAAAGATAAATCTGGTGCAGGTCCTGCATACATGTCTTCTTTGGATTGGTTATCTAATAGATTTTATGAAAATAAAAGGATTGATTATAAGTCAATCTATCAAATCAATGATGTAAAATTAATTGATGATTTACATACTGAAGTCAAAAAGCTACAAAAGGATAAGACTTCTTTTATTTATAATCACGATGCTCCCTCTTATGGTGAAAGATATTTCTATTCCGCGAGTTTAAATAAATATAAAGAATTTTTAATTAGTAAAGGTATAGATAAACCAAATATAGAAAAGAATAATAAATCAATTACCCCATTCAACTTCCAATCTTATTATAAATCCTTAACAGAATCTCATCTTCGGTTTGATGAGACTTTGGTTAAACGTTTTGTGGCATCATTGGTCACTAAGCCATTTGTGATACTAACAGGACTGGCAGGCTCTGGCAAGACTAAGATTGCACAATCTTTTATGCAATGGATTTGTGAAGGTGATAGCCAATACCAGATAGTGCCTGTGGGTGCAGACTGGATGAACCGTGAACCTCTGCTGGGCTATCCCAATGGATTGAAAACGGATGAGTATGTGACACCCGATAATGGAGTTCTTGAACTGATCATAGAAGCAAGTAAAACAGAAAACAGTGAGAAGCCCTACTTCCTGCTACTGGATGAGATGAACCTGTCTCATGTGGAGCGGTATTTTGCCGATTTCCTAAGCATCATGGAGTCCAAAGACTCTCTAAAACTCTATACCGGAACTGATAGAAAAAGTGCAGAGTTGCCTATTCCTAAAACTTTGTCTTGGCCAAAGAATCTCTTCATCATTGGGACTGTGAACATAGATGAAACGACGTATATGTTTAGTCCGAAAGTATTGGACCGAGCGAATGTGATAGAGTTTCGCCTGAGTGAAGAAGATATTGCCGCGTTTCTCTCTAGTTCTGAGACTGTAGATCTAAGTCAACTAACAGGTGAAGGAGCCACTATGGGGGCAGATTTTGTAAAGCTTTTGAAGGATGCAAGACCAGAAAGCGATGAGGCTCTGACGAATGTACTAACAGATTTCTTCCGAGAGCTGAAGACTGTGGGTGCGGAGTTTGGCTACCGCTCTGCTTACGAAATACAAGTGCTGTATGCCCAGCTTGGTAAAATAGATAGTGGGCTAGATAAAGATGATATTATAGATTTTGCCATTATGCAGAAACTATTGCCAAAACTACACGGGTCGCGATCTAAAATTGTGAAGCCATTGGAAGCCTTGATGAAACTCTGCCTAAAAAATAAAGAAGGATTTGGTCTTGATAAGCTATCTGAGGTAGAAGCTGGAAATATCCGCTATAAAGTGAGTTATGAAAAGCTTGTGCGCATGTACTATAATGCTATAAACAACGGCTTCACAAGCTATGCAGAAGCCTAACGACGAAATACAAATAGGACTGCAGGATATTGCGGAGGATCTGATGCTTGAAATAACAGCGGAAGGAGATATCCCCGCGAGAACTATCCCAGAGTTGACAGCAGATCTATACGGAGAGAGTATCTACCAGCTGCTGGAAGGACGTAGCTACGAATATGAGCTAACGGGAGCAAGGGCTTCTGAGTACAGCTTGCGAGCCAGAACAAGTGGTGTTGTGGTGCCATCTAAAAAAACCGGAAGCAGAGGAAGAATTGTTCCTAATATCTTTGTTGGGCGCCTAGTGGTAGATGTAATACATACTGCAAATGAACGTACGGAGAAACAGATTGCTCTAGAAGTTGTTGCCACCAAATTTGATAAAACGGAAGATAAGTCTTACCGGGAAAACTATCGTAGGATGTTGGAGGATATCACAGACCACTGTACGGATCTGATGATGCAGGTGAATACACCCGTAAACCAATATCTGGAAATAGATTACACAACAGACAGCCGAACGATGTATCAACGGTTTTGTTTTGTGAAATCTTTTTTGGAGACTAGTGATTTTGAAGAGGCTATCCTAAGAATCATTGGCAATCCTTCTACTACATGGATGAAAGATGAGGTAGTGATACGCGCTTCGCAGATCAAGCGCATCAACCGAAGTACAATGAAGCAGCTGATATTTGGAAGCAGGAGAGAAGATTGTTCAGATTCCGGATATTTGAGCGATGTAGGTTTAACAAGTTTGCCTTATCACATACAATCTCCTGTGAGGAGGGAAAGTACTGATACAGCAGAAAACCGATTCATAAAACATGTGTTGCAGGAGTTTGAGAATTTTGTTCAACAATGTTTAGCTGTCTTCAATAGAAGTGCCAGTTACGGTTATGCTGCATCTGAAGCTAAACGTTTATCTGAACAACTTTCTTCTTTTCTTGGTCATTCATTTTTCAGTGATATTTCCCAGGCTGTATCTCTGAAGCTGAACAGTCCGCTACTGCAAAAAAGAAGTGGTTATCGCGAAGTTCTAAACCGATGGCTACAATTTGACCTAGCCTCTAAACTGATATGGAATGGAGGTGAAGATGTGTATGAAGCGGGGAAACGTGATATCGCTACCTTGTATGAGTATTGGCTGTTCTTTCAACTTTATGACCTGATTGTAGATAAATTTGATCTAGAGGCTTATAAGCAGAAGAATTTTGAGCACCTTTTTGAACCAGATGAGGCAGGATTGTCTCTCAAACTAAAATCTGGTAAGGAACTTATCATAAACGGTGTTACGCGTTTTGCATCTAGGAATCTGAGTGTGCGATTCAGCTACAACAGAACCTTCAAAGGAGGCAGTCGATATGCAGAGGGAAAACACGGAAGTATAACGACTACTCTGCGGCCTGACTATACGCTGAGTATCTGGCCAGCATCTTACAATGAGGATGAGGCTGAAAAAGAGGATGTAATAGTGCATATTCATTTCGATGCCAAGTATAAAATACAGGATATACAACAACAATATACAGAGTCTGATGAGGAATCAGAAATGAATAAAACTGATATTGAGGAAAGAAAGGGAACTTTTAAAAATGTAGATCTTCTAAAAATGCATGCCTATAAAGATGCTATACGCAGAACTGGTGGTGCTTATATTTTGTATCCAGGGAAAGTTAGTAAAGAATTCAATGGTTTTCATGAAGTTTTACCAGGGCTTGGAGCCTTTACGATTAATCCGTCTTTGTATGAAACAGGTATCTCTGGTCTTAGTTTATTTTTGGATAAAATCATTAATCATCTAAAAGATAGAACGACCCATCGTGAGCGTATTGCCAATAACTCCAATTCTATATTAAAAGAGCCAGTAGTAGCATATGGTACTCAGCTGAGACCGCTGTCTAATGATATGGAAAAGCAAAAGACAGATGTTTTGAAAACTAATGTATTGGTAGGTTTTATAAAAACTAAGCAGCACCTGGAGTGGTATTTGAAAAACAAGCTGTACAACTTCCGAATGAATGATGATCATGGTACTCTGATTTTCGAACCAGATGTTGTACAAGCAAAGTATCTCTTGCTACGAGAAAGTGGTAAAGCTATTGCAACACAACTTTTCCGAATAACAAGCCAGGGACCCAAAGTATTTTCTAAAGCAAAACTTGAAGCGCTGAACTATCCTCGTCCTACCAAACCTGATTATCTAGTTATATCAATAGAACCATGTAATGACTGGGATGATCTGAAGGTTAACTACAAGAAGCTGGAAGAATATAAAGCCAAAACGGATACAGGTAACTATAAAATTAATGCAGGAAAGCCATTCGTGGTTACTCTGGATAAGATTCTTAGAATTTAAGTTTTTGATTTTTAAAATATATATATAACATTGCAATATGCGGAATTTTACTTTGATATTATTACTATTGATAAGCTTCAACGGATTTTCTCAAAAGTTTTCAAAGGATGAAAAAGCGCTCATCTTAGCGGGCGATGTAAAAACTGCTTTACCCATTTATCAAACCGATAATGCTGAGCAACACAAAGTTTTGTTAGCTCAGTCGGAGGAAATCTCTCCCAAGGATAAAACTTTGCCGATTTTGATAGAGAGAATGAGATTGGCGTTGGCTGGAACGGGCGGAGGTGTTGGTATTGCGGCGCCACAAGTGGGGATTAATAGGAGAGTGATTCTGGTTCAGCGTTTTGATAAGAAGGATGCGCCGGTGGAATATTTTATCAATCCGAAGATTACGTGGTGGTCTGAATTGTTGAATAAAGGTCCGGAAGGCGACCTTTCTATAGATAATTTTCGTGATGCTTTTTACAGAAGTTACAGCATCCGACTGGAATATTATGACCTTGAAAATAAGAAACACGAGGAAATGGTGGAAGGTTTCACGGCTGTGATTTTCCAGCACGAGATAGATCATCTTTTTGGGATTTTGATTCCGGATAAACTGGAGAAAGAAAAAGGGGTACAATATAAAGAAATGAAAGTTTTTCAAAAATCTAAATATTAGGTCTACTTTTTGAATAGAGAACTTTAATCAATAAAACATTAAACTATGAACTTTATTATCCGTTTGCTGATAACCGCCATTTCAGCATTTTTGCTCAGCAAAATCCTTTCAGGTGTGCATTTCAATGATTTTGGTTCAACCATCATTTTCGCCGTTGTTTTAGGTCTTTTGAACCTGATTGTGAAACCAATTCTTTCAATTTTGTCATTGCCGATTACAATTCTCACACTTGGATTGTTTTCCTTTGTTATTAACGCTTTGATAATTCTTTTAGCGGATTATTTTATGGACAGTATGCAAGTTGACGGCTTCCTTTGGGCGTTGCTCTTCAGTATTCTGTTATCATTGGTCACATCAGCTTTCTCAACAATTTTTGAGAGTAACGATTAAAAAATAAAAAAGAGTTTCAGATTTTTGAAACTCTTTTTTTAATTGACTTTATTTCTCGCACATTCAGCTAAGTTTTAGATATTTGAATCTACCGAATTTGGCTAATCTGCGAGAATATTTACTTAATTTCTTTGATGAATTCTCTTCCTTTAACTTCCCAATCTTCATTGTCCAGAAGAATTTTCACAAAAGCAGTTCCGATAATTCCACCTTGTGCTTTCTCTGTCACATTCTCAAAATCAGATCGATTCTTGATTCCAAAACCGATGAAAACTGGATTTTTCAAATCTAAAGAAGCTAATCTGTCCAGATAATTTTCATTCTTCAAAACTGCATTTTCGTTCCCTGTTGTGGAAGAAGAACTCACAGCATATAAAAATCCAGAACTTAGAGAATCCAGATATTTGATGCGTTCTTCCGAAGTTTCCGGCGTTACGAGAAACGTGAAATTCAGATGGTGTCTCTTTAGGATTTCGCCATATTTATTCTCAAATTCAATTGGAGGCAAATCAGGAATAATCAATCCTGAAACACCAACTTCGGCACATTTCTGACAAAAATTTTCAAATCCAAATTGAAGAACGGGATTCAGATAACCCATTAATATTTTTGGAATCGTTACAGATTCTTTGATTTCTGCCAATTGCTCGAATAGTTTCTTGAGAGACATTCCGTTTTTCAAAGCTAGAGAATGCGCATCCTGAATCACAGGCCCATCTGCAACAGGATCAGAATAAGGAATCCCAATTTCCATCATATCTGCTCCCGATTCCTGAATCAGTTTGGCAATTTTTCCAGTATCTTCCAAAGATGGAATTCCTGCTGTGAAATATATGTTTAGTTTCTTTCGTTGGAAGTTGGAAGCGGCAAGCTTGGTGTTATAATCGTTCATAAATTTAATTTTAAGTAAAATAATTAATTGATTTGCGAAAAGATTTAAAAACTATTAAACTTCCGTCATCTGACTTCCATCATCCAGCTTTCGCAAATACGTTTCCATATCCTTATCGCCACGACCCGAAAGACAAATCACAACGATATCATCTTTGTCAAATTTCTTTTTATCCAAAACCGCCAAAGCGTGCGCACTTTCCAAAGCAGGAATTATACCTTCGATTTTTGTCAGTTCAAAAGCAGATTTCAGAGCTTCATCATCATTAATACTGAAAAATTCTGCTCGTTTTTGATTGAAAAGATTAGCGTGCATTGGTCCAATACCCGGATAATCCAAACCTGCAGAAATAGAATGTGGCTCAATAACTTGTCCGTCTTCCGTCTGCATTACCAAACTCTGGCTTCCGTGCAAAATTCCTAAAGTTCCTAAGAAGGTTGTTGCCGCAGATTTCCCTGAATCAACGCCAAAACCTCCTGCTTCCGCCGCAATAATTTTCACGTTTTCTTCATTCACAAAATGATAAAAAGTTCCTGCAGCATTACTTCCACCACCAACGCAGGCAATCACATAATCAGGATTTTCTCTTCCTATTTTTTCGTTCAGTTGTTCTTTGATTTCTTTCGAAATTATTGATTGAAATCTTGCAACCAAATCCGGAAATGGATGCGGGCCAACCACACTTCCGATAATATAATGCGTAGTGGAAGGATTATTAATCCAATCTCTCAAAGCTTCATTCACAGCATCTTTCAATGTTTTTGAACCTGAAGTTGCAGGAATTACAGTAGCTCCTAGCATTTTCATTCGGGCAACGTTTGGCGCTTGTCTTTGGATATCGACTTCGCCCATATAAACAATGCATTCCAAACCAAGTAATGCACACGCAGTTGCGGTTGCAACACCGTGTTGTCCGGCTCCGGTTTCGGCGATGATCCTGTGTTTTCCAAGTTTCTTAGCTAATAAAGCTTGGCCTAAAGCGTTATTGATTTTGTGTGCTCCGGTGTGATTCAAATCTTCTCTTTTCAAATAAATTTGAGTCTGATATTTTTCGCTCAAATTCTTTGCAAAATAGAGTGGAGTAGCGCGCCCGACATAGTTCTTCAACAAATCCTGAAATTCATTCTGAAATTCTTCGGATTCGATGATTTGTAAATAGTTGCGCTGTAACTCGGCAACATTCGGATAAAGCATTTCTGGAACAAAAGCGCCTCCGAAATTTCCGTAATAACCGTTTTTATCTGGGTTTTGGTAGTTCATAATTGTCAAATTTATGTTGAAATTCTTTCGGAATGACAAAAATGTTTAAACTGTTTGTTTGTCATTCCGTAGGATCTAAATTTCTAGTAATGTTTTAAATTCTATTATTTTATTAATGTCTTTATTTCCTGGCTCGATTTCAAATTTTGAATTAATGTCAAGGGCAATTGGTTTTTGATTGATATTTTTCAAATCTTCCACATTTTCTAAAGAAATTCCGCCACTTAAAAAATAAGGAATCGGAATGTTGATATCGTTTAAAATCTTCCAATCAAAAGTTTTTCCAGTTCCGCCAAACGCATTGGAATCGGTATCGAATAATAGATAGTTGATGGTTGATTGTTTTAGCTTGTCAGTCTTAGCGGAGACGAAGACTTTTTCGATTTCACTTCTGACTTCCGACTTCTGACTTCCCACTCTGATGACTTTTATAATTCCAATTTCTGGATTCAATTTTTGTCTTAATTCTGAAATAAATTCTTCGGTTTCATCACCGTGAAGTTGAATGAAATTCAGTTTTGCTTTTTCAGAGATTTCAATAATTTTTTCAACAGTTTCATTCACAAAAACGCCAACTTTTCTTTGATGATTAAATTCTGAAATCTGCTCTAAACTCAAGTGATTCAAAACATATCTTGGAGACTTTTCATAGAAGATAAATCCCAGAAAATCGACTTTCATATCAATTAATTCTTGAATCTGATTGAGTTTTGTAAGTCCGCAGACTTTAATTTTTGGTTTAATCATAACATCAATTTCCAAGATGTCATTCCGAGCGATGAGGAATCTCATAGATTCTTCACTTCGTTTCTTTCCGTTCAGAATGACAAGGTTGTTATTTTAAATTAGTACATTAGAAATGAATTCCCCGAATTTGCTTCCCGGATTTTCATTTTTCATAAAATATTCTCCCATCAAAAAACCATCAAAGCCTTTTTCTTTCAAGAATCTGAAATCTTCTTCATTATAAATTCCGCTTTCTGCAATAGATAAAATATCCTTTGGAAGTTGATTTTTCAAATCTACAGAATGTTGCAAATCCACTTTGAAATCTTTCAAATTTCTATTATTAATTCCGACAAAATCTACATTTTTATGGATATGTTTCAATTCATCTTCAGAATGGATTTCCAGCAAAACTTCGAGATTTAATGAATGCGCCAATTCTGTAAATTCCGAAACCTGAGTTGGAGAAAGACAAGCTGCAATTAACAAAATAACATCAGCTCCAATTGATTTTGCTTCGTAAAATTGATATTCATCAATCATAAAATCTTTTCTCAAAATCGGAATGTTAATTTGATTTCTAACATTTAAAACATCATCAAAATTTCCACCGAAAAAGTCTGAATCTGTCAAAATAGAAACCGCACTTGCCCCGAATTTTTCATATTCAGAAACGACTTCCAAAGGTGAGACTTTATCATTAATAATGCCTTTACTCGGTGATTGTCTTTTGAATTCGGTGATGATTCCAGACTTGGATTTTAAAGTTTCTTTCAATGAAAAAGTTGGTCTTCCAAAAAACTCAGAATCTTTCAGATTTTGAACAGAGATTTTGGATCTTGCTTCTGCAACTTCTTGCTTTTTTCGTTCTATTATTTTATCGAGAATATTCATTTTGTTTACTTTTTTGGATTTTGTCATTCAGAGCGAAACAGAGTGTAGCGAAGAATCTTTTTAGATTTTCCACTTCGTTAGAACTGAAATTTATTCAATTTTATCATTCCAAAAATCCCAATTAGGATTAATATTTTGAATAAGTTTTTCTTTTTTCATTCTGGAATAACCTTTTATTTGTTTTTCCCTTGCAATCGCTTGGTCTACATCTTGGAAAAATTCGTAATAAATTAAAAAGAAGCATTTATATTTATATGTAAAATGATTAGTATGAGATTCAGGATTCATATGCCAAAATAATCGGCCTTTCAAATCATTAGTTACTCCAGTATAAAGAACTGTTTTATTCTTATTTGTCAGAATATAAACATAATAATTATGTGTTCCTAAAGTTTTCATACTTTAATTTAAAAAGATTCTTCACTCCGCGATGCTACGTTCTGAATGACAAATTTTCAATTTATTTGATAATGTTTTTCAAACTTTGTAACGCTTTTCCATTTTCCAAACTTTCTTTGGCCAAAGCCAAACAACTATCATAATTGCCATATTTTCCGGTGTTTTCCAAAGCAATTGAAGCATTAGCAAGAACCACAGAACTTTGTTCTTCCGTTCCGTTTCCTTCCAATATTTTGATAAATAATTTCGCTGCATGTTCTTTGGTTTCGCCTCCGAAAATGCTTTCTGGTGCAATATTTTTGAATTTCAAATCTTCTGCGGAATAAATTTTCTCGCCAGTTTTACTGAAAATTTTGGTATCTCCAGTTAAGGAAATTTCGTCATAACCATCCAAAGCGTGTACAATCATAAACTCGCTTTTTTGTTTTTGCAAAAGATATTGATAAACGCGCGCAATTTCAAGATTTGCAACGCCAATCATTGTGAAATCCGGGCGAGCAGGATTGACCAACGGTCCCAAAAGATTGAAAAATGTCTTCAAACCAAGTTGTTTTCTGAGCGGAGCTACCGACTTCAAAGCGGGATGAAATAACGGTGCGTGCAGAAAACAGATATTTCCTTTTTCCAAATCGGCTTTCAAATCTTCAGAATTATTTTTGAATTTGTAACCCAATTCTTCCAGAACATTGGACGAACCAGAAATAGATGATGCGCCGTAATTGCCTTGTTTGGCTACTTTTTGTCCAGTTCCTGCAACGATGAAACTTGCTAAAGTGGAAATATTGAAGGTGTTTTTTCCATCACCTCCTGTTCCGACGATATCTACCAAATCTCTGGTTCCCAAATCGACAGGTTTTGCTAATTGTAAAAGTGCTTCACGAAAACCTTCTAGTTCTTCCAGACTAATAGTTCGCATTAAGAAAACTGTAATGAAAGAAATGACTTCGCTTTCGTTGAATTTATTTTGTGAAATTTCAATCAAAATGGCTTTGGCTTCGGCTTTGGTCAAAGTTTGGTGATTGAATAAGTATTGTAGGATTTGTTTCATAATATTTGTCCGAAGTCAGATGTCTAAAGTCGGAAGTATTTGTGCGTTATATTTATTCTTCTAACTTCTGACTTCCAGCATTCGTCTTTAAAAAATTCTCTAAAATCTTTTTTCCATCAGGCGTTAAAATACTTTCAGGATGATATTGAACGGCGTGAACATCGTAAGTTTTATGTTTCAAACTCATAATCATTCCGTTTTTATCAATACTTGTGATTTCTAATTCTGCTGGAAAATCGTCTGGATTTACTGCCCAGGAATGGTATCTTCCAACCTCTAAAGTTTTAGGTAAATTATTGAAAATATGATGTTCACTGGTTTGAGTAGCTTCAGTCGCAACACCGTGATAGATTTCTGAAAGATTAATCAAACTTCCACCAAAAGCTTCGGCAATCGCCTGCTGACCGAGACAAACTCCGAAAATAGATTTAGTAGGTGCATATTTTTTAATCACTTCTAGCAAAATTCCAGCTTCTTCTGGAATCCCAGGACCTGGTGAAAGAATGATTTTATCGTATTTTTCAATGTCTTCCAAAGGGATTTGGTCATTTCTGTAAACATCTATTTTCTCGCCTACAATTTGTTCGATGATTTGAACCAAATTATAGGTGAAACTGTCGTAATTGTCAAACACCAGAATTTTAGTTGATGGTTTTATATTATTTTCCATTTTAATATTTTTAGTTTGTCATTTTTTTGTCATTTCGACTAGAGGAGGAATCTTAATTCAAATTTTTTGAGATTCTTCACTACGCTATGCTTCGTTCTGAATGACAAAATCAATTTACAATTCGTTCTGCTTTTACAATCGCTTTTTTCAAAGCACCAAGTTTGTTATTAACTTCCTGTAACTCACTTTCTGAAACAGATTTGGCGGTGATTCCAGCTCCAGCTTGATAAAATAGAGTGTTGTTTTTACTCAAAAAAGTTCGAATCATAATCGCTTGGTTACAACTTCCATCAAAGCCTACAAACCCAATACAACCTGCATAATAGCTTCTGGAAGTTTTCTCGTGTTCATCAATCAATTGCATTGCTCGGTATTTTGGAGCGCCACTTAAAGTGCCTTGCGGAAAAGTAGTTGCAATCATTTCGTATGGATTTTGGTCTTCTTTAACATCGGTTACGACTTCCGAAACCATATGAATCACGTGAGAGAAAAAATGGATTTCTTTAAGTTTGGAAACCGTTGTATTTTTCCCGTGAATGCTCAAATCATTTCTTGCCAGATCCACCAACATCGTGTGTTCCGCATTTTCTTTCGGGTCTTTTTTGAGCTCTTCTGCAGATTCCAAATCTTTTTCTATGTTTCCGGTTCTTTTGAAAGTTCCCGCAATCGGATGAATAATGGCTTTTCCGTTTTTGATAATCAATTGACTTTCTGGACTGGAACCCATCAATTTGTAATCGCCATAATCGAAGAAGAATAGGTAAGGAGAAGGAT
Source organism: Epilithonimonas sp. (assembly GCF_036780765.1). Taxonomy (GTDB): domain Bacteria; phylum Bacteroidota; class Bacteroidia; order Flavobacteriales; family Weeksellaceae; genus Epilithonimonas. The sequence goes on along the minus strand of NZ_DAIQCG010000007.1, from coordinate 116,576 downwards.
TTATATTTCGCAATGAACGATAAACATTGAACTCATCACCTTGGAATTTCTGTTCAAATCTTCTGCTCAAAACCAATTGGAAAACGTCGCCACGGAAACAGTGTTTTTTCGCAAATTCTACAGATTCCAAAAACTCTGAATCCGTTAGATTTGAAGTTTCTTCGCCTAAAGATTCGAAAGGGAAAACCGGAGCGTTTTTTTGATTGATAATGCTTTCAAGGGTTGAAAGTTCAGACTTCAATCCATTGATTTTATTTTCAATCAGGAACATTTCGTCATTATGATGATTGATTGCAATCACGTATTGATAAAGGCGATAACGCATCAAAGGGATTTTATTTTCATCCGATTGCTCTTTGAATTTAATATTCTCAAAAAAAGGAATCGCATCATAACTTGTATATCCGAAAAATCCTTGCGCTTGTTTTCCAATCTCGAGGTTGGGTTTTTCAGATTTAAAACAGTTTGAAAATTCCTGCATCAAATCAGATAATTTTTCATTTTCTAAATTGATTTTCTGAGGATTTTCAAGTGGGAATTTCAGTTCAGCTTCGTTGTAATTTCGGATTTCTATTCCAGCAATAGCATTCACACAGATAAAAGAAAACGAATTTTCAGAGTTCTGATTTCCTGCACTTTCCAAAAGAATCGTGTCCCGAAACTGGTCGCGCAGACGAAGGTAAATCCCGATTGGCGTAAACAAATCTGCCAATTGAGATTTGACAACAGTTTTTATATTAATTATGTTTTCCAAGTTCATTTTAAATAATTTTCAATTTTTATTAAAGCTTGTCGAAGTCATTAACAAAAAAAAGACTTCAACAAAATTTGTCAAAGTCTATTATGATTGAGTTATAGTTAGTTCACAATTTTAGAACACTGATAATCCTTTCAGACCCGACAAAGAGTTTGAAAGCCACCACCAATTTTTTGTGTTCATTGTTTTCATTACAGCAAATTTAGAAATGATTTTTAATTCTACAACTATTTTTTACGAAAATTTATAAAAATGGTTTCATCTCGTCTTCGATATCTTTTCTCAGATTCATTAGTTTTTTTGCATACTGTTCTAGCTGAATTTCCTTTTCCGTAGTTGGTTGCCATTTCGGAACTTCCATAGCTTTTCCATTTTCGTCAACTGCTACAAAAACAATAATGCAATGCGTTTTCTTTTCAAATTGTTTCTCTTTTACATTTCTCGAAAATACATCAATAGCGATATGCATACTTGTGCTTCCTGTGAAAATGACGTGTGATTCCAGCTTTACAATATCTCCGATTTTGATTGGCTGATAAAATCGGATTCCGCCAACATAAACCGTTACGCAATATGTTCCCGACCAATTGCTCGCGCAGGCGTAACCGACTTGGTCTATCCATTTCATCACGCTTCCTCCGTGAACATTGCCTCCAAAATTAATGTCTGTCGGTTCAGAAATGAACTGAAATGTAACCGGTTTATTTTCCATTTTATTCTTATTAAGATTCAAAAATAGGGAAGAATTTTTAGATTACAACCTTTTATTCATTTGACATTTGCACTAAATTTGTGATTCTTAAATTCTATTTTAAATCTCTTGACTTTAACAACAATGAAAAAAGTATTCTATCTCAAAACCTGCGGAACCAACAAGAAAATAATGACACCTCTTGACCTTTCTGATTGGGAATTGAGAGAAATAAAATCTCAACCTGTGACTGAAGCTGAACTGGAAGAAATGTACAACAAAACGAAATCCTATGAAGCGCTTTTTAGTAAAAAATCGACGCAAATCAAGGAAAGAGGAATTGATGTGAGTTCTTTGAAAGAAAAGGATTTTAAGAAATTAATTCTTGATCATTACAGTTTTTTGAAGCGTCCGGTTTTCATCACAGATGATGAAGTTTTTGCAGGAAGTGATAAAAAGAATCTTGAAAATCTGAATGCTTTTTTTGATCATCAAAAATAAATAATGAAACGTTCCGGAACTGCAGATTTACCCCTTCATTACGGTCAGGTTCCGCCTTGGCTTTATGAGCGTATGTCCAGACTTGGGCTGGCGATTGTGGAAGTGATTTTGGCAGATTATGGAAAAGATGAAGTTCTTCGACGTTTAGCCGACCCATTTTGGTTTCAGAGTTTTGGAGCGGTGATGGGAATGGACTGGCATTCTTCAGGAATCACGACCTCTGTGATGGGCGCTTTGAAACGAGCCATCAATCCGAATTCAAAATCTCTTGGAATTTATATTGCCGGCGGAAAAGGAAAATTCTCCAAAGATGCACCGAATGAATTGCTGAGAATTGCAGATTCGACAGGGTTGAATGGTGATGAATTGGTGCGTTGCAGTAAGTTGTCTGCGAAGGTTGATAATACGGCTATCCAAGATGGTTATCAGCTTTATCTGCATAATTTTATTTTGTCTGACCAAGGAAATTGGGCCGTTGTTCAGCAAGGGATGCACGATTCTGACGGAACAGCGAGACGTTATCATTGGCTGTCAGAAAATGTAACTTCTTTTGTCAACGAACCTCACACGGGAATCTCCGGCGTTAATCGTGGCAATATTCTAAATCTCACATCTTCTGAAGCCGAACAAAACAGAAACGGAATAGTTGACATCACAAAAACCGATTCGGAGAAATGGATGCAGGATTTCCAACGTTTGATTTTGCCGGCTCATCACGAAGTTTTAGCGAGCGATGTGGATATGAAAAAGCTGGGCAATATTCTTTGGCTGGCGAGAGAAAATGAACCTGAGAATTTTGAAGATTTGCTGATGTTGAAAGGTATTGGTCCGCGAACGATGCAGTCTCTTGCTTTGGTGAGCGAAGTGATTCACGGGGCGCCTTCCAGATTTACAGACCCAGCGAGGTTTTCTTTTGCACACGGAGGAAAAGACGGACATCCGTTTCCTGTTCCGACCCAAACTTATGACGAAACGATTTCTATCCTTAGAACTGGAATCGAGAAAGCTAAGTTGGGGAATACGGATAAGAATCTTGCGATTAAAAAACTACACGAAATTGCTGTGAGAACCGAAGAGAATTTCATACCCGATTTTAGTCTTGAAAAAGTGATAGAAGAGGAGCGACAAAACTCGTGGCGATTTGGTGGGAAATCTGTTTTTGGTGATGCGAAGCCTATGAAAGGGAATGATGGGATACAGTTGAGTTTGTTTTGATTTTCAGTATTTTATTTTTGTAAATCAAGAACTTTCTATTTTTTTTGTTTCACTTTAGTGAAACTTTTTTATATTTATAATGTAGAAATAGTGAGAGTAAAATCAGATTAAAATTTGAAGATAGTAAATAATCTAACAACTCTTGATGAGTTCAAAAATAAAAATTTTGGTAAGCGTGGAACCAAAGAACGTGATGAACTAGAATCTGGTTACGAAAATTTTAATATTGGGGCGCTCATTCACGATACACGTTTATAATTGGGAATGACGCAAGAACAGTTGGCTGAAAAATTAGGAACGACTAAATCTTATATTTCTAAAATTGAGAATAACCTGAAAGAAGCGAGAATCTCTACACTTCAAAAAATTGTTGAACTTGGTTTTGGTGGACGGTTGGAGTTGAGTATTAAGATTTGAATATTATTGTTTGAGGTCATAGAATTGATAGTTGCGAATAAATACGGATTCCCGTAATAATTATTGAATTCCTCTTTATATTTTTGTGAAAAACTAAATTGCGTATGGAAGAGCTAGAAAATTTAATTAATCAAAAATATAGTACAATATCAAAGAACGATGTTTTAAAAATTTCTTTGGAAGTTTGTTACAAATTAATGAAAAAACAAAGTGGACATTTACAAGAAAATGTTGGTGTTTGGAATAAAGAAACAATTTTGCTTAGTAAAAATAAATTCAATTGGTATTCTAATATAAATTCTGGGCTGTTAGAATTTACTACTGTTGATAGAAATTTTGACACTTTATTAGAAGCTAAAAGTTCAATTTCTTTATTGTTAATGTATATCCAAATTGAATTAGAAGATGAATTTATAAAAACTGATTTAGAGAATCAACAACGAATTATAAATCAAATTTACATTCCTCATTTACTTTTAAAATGGTCTTTAAACAATTTATAAATATCTAATTATGAATATTATAGTGAAAAGAGGGCTTAGAAACCTACAAAGAAATTTTCCGAAAATTGAGTTAATTAATCTAGTTGAAGAAGATATAATTGTATATGAAAAATTTTTAGAAAAGAATCTAAATTATAACATTGAACAAATTTGTCGCTTTGAGGATGATGGAGAGATACAAACAATAAAAGATATAAAAGTTCCTTTTAGGGATTTAGACATAACTTTTTCTATTGAAATTCTGAACTCAAATTATAATGGTAATTACAGTATATGGTGTCCTGAATTAAGAGGCTGTATAACCGAGGGAAAATCTAAGGAGGAAGCTTTTGAAAATATACTATATGCTATTTCTGAAGTGCTCATTATTAATTACGATTATTTAAATCATAATCCACTTACATTTCCTATTACACCTTTACCATCTTATTCTAATATAAATTTCCCAAAATCATTATTTCCGCATACAATAGATTCAAGTTTTATCAAAGTTATTATTGAAGAATATGGATTTGATAATTTATATATTGGAAAAAAACACTTCATTCTAAAAGAAGATAATGAAAATGGGGCCAGTCCTACAATTTTATTTAGAGGAGTTAATGATTTGACCAAATTTTGTTTTGATCAAATAATATAATATTTTATAATGACAAACTACAAATTCGACGGCAAAAGCTATTTCTACGTTTTGTTTGAAACTGGAAATAAAGGTTTCATTTTAAGCGAAAAAAACTTAGACCTTACTTTTTTTAGAAAGTTAGAAGATGAATTTTTTGAGTTGGCAGAATCAATAGGAAAAAAATTTCTAACTATGAGTGAAGAAACAATTTTAACTGAGATTGGATATGTAAGTTTTTACGAAATAAAAACCCATAAAGCAGAAATTGATACAACTAATACAGTAGGTGTTAGCTATGATAAACAAAGGAGGAATACAATGTATCTAATCCATACAAAAGAAAAAGTTTCCGACTTTTCTAATTATCAAAGATTACATCCGAGTCGAGAAAAATTTTTCTTTAATAATCCAAAAATAGCTGAACTCCCTAAAATATCTGAGTGCTATTTAAACTAAAAACCCTCCGAAAAAATCAGAGGGTTTATTATTTAAATCAAATTGAAAAAAAATCAATCTCAAAAAATTAAATCAGAAAATCATTATATTTTTGTTTAATAGTTTAAAATTATGGAAAGTATAACAATTTACCCAAAAGACGAAAAGCAAAAATCTTTGCTCAAATCTCTTTTAGAGGAACTTAAAGTTCGTTTTGAAATTGGTGAAAAAGATGAAACTTTGCTTTCTGAAGAAGATTTTTATAAGAAGATTGATAAATCTATTGAACAAGCAGAATCTGGAAAAACCACAAATATTTCAAAAGATAAACAAAGGGAGTTCTTTAATTTATAAATAGCGTCGGGCTTCAGCCCGATGTAAAGGTAAAAATCAAAATTGGCTTTAGCCAAAACTTAAATAAATTTAGGCTAAAGCCAATAATTATTGCATTGTTAAATGGGCTAAAGCCCATTCCTATTGATATTTTTAAAAACTAAAATCCCATTTCAAACTTTGAAATGGGATTTTTTATTATATCAAATTGATGATTTAGTAAGAACCTTTCTCAATAAAATGAGCGGCAACTTTTTCTGTTAATGCAATTGGATTTGGCGTGTTCACGTATTTTGTAAAACGTCTTAATCCTGCTAACATCATTCTTTGCTCGTCGCCTTCTGAGAAAGAAACGATACCTTCTTTGGCATTGGTTGTGATGATTTCCACCGCTTTGTAAAGGTTCAGTCTTGCCATTGCAGCTTCCACAGAATCTGTGTCGAAATGTTTCTCAGCTCTTAGGATTGCTGATTCTGCCATATAGATTTGGTTCAGGATTTCGGAAGCGTTCAGTAGCAAATGCTGCTGCTTCTCGATGTCCATCATATATTTTTGAAGCGCAGAACCGGAAACCATTAAGAATACTTTCTTCAAATTCTTAATCACTTCTTTTTCCTCAGACATATATTCTGAATAATCTGGAATGTCAAAAGACGGAATGCCCATCAATTCTTTAGCTACGTTTTTCGCAGGCGTTAACAAATCGATTTTGCCTTGCATCGCACGTTTGATTAACATCCCAACGGCTAGAAGTCTGTTGATTTCGTTGGTTCCTTCGTAGATTCTGGAAATCCTTGAATCTCTCCAAGCAGATTCCATTGGTGTATCTTCCGAAAAGCCCATTCCACCGTAAATTTGGATGCCTTCATCTGCTGTATGCTGTGCTAAATCTGATACGAAAACTTTTAGGATAGAACATTCTACCGCAAATTCTTCCACACCTTTCAGTTCCGCCTGCTCGTGGTTCATTCCACCAGCAACCAATTCTTCGATTTTGTCTTCCACATTTTTCGCAGCTCTGTAAGAACCCGCTTCACTCACGAAAGCGCCAGTTGCCATCTCTGCCAACTTCTTGCGAATCGCTCCAAATGTATTGATAGAAACCCCAAATTGCTTTCTCTCCGTAGAATAAGTCAAAGAATGGTTCAGGATTCTTCTTTGGGCATCCAGACAAGCCGCCGCCAATTTGATACGACCAACGTTAAGTGCGTTAAGAGCGATTTTGAAACCGTTGTTTCTTTCGCCCAAAAGGTTCTCCACAGGGATTTTCATATCATTGAAGAAAACCTGACGCGTAGAAGACGCACGGATTCCCAATTTGTGTTCCTCTTCTCCGAAAGTCAGACTTTCAGGATTTTCCAATTCAGAACGGTTGATTACAAATCCAGTGATGTTTTTGTCATCATCTATTTTAGCAAACAATGTGAACGTATCTGCAAATCCTGCATTGGAAATCCACATTTTTTGACCATTGATGATGTAATGTTTACCATCTTCAGAAAGTTTTGCTCTTGTTTTTCCGCTGTTGGCATCAGAACCTGCATCTGGCTCAGTCAAACAATAAGCACCGAATTTAGTTCCAGCAGCCAAGTCCGGAAGGTATTTTTGTTTTTGTTCTTCGGTTCCGTAAAGCAAAATTGGCAATGTCCCGATTCCCGTATGCGCACCATAAGCTGTTGCCAATGAACCTGTAGAACCCGAAAGGTAATCGCAAGCCAACATTGTAGTCACAAATCCCATTCCTAATCCGCCAAAAGCTTCCGGAACAGCAATTCCCAAGAATCCCATTTCCCCGATTTTACGCATAACTTCTTCCGTATAAGCGTAATCTTTTTTCTCAAATCTTTCCTTATTCGGAACGACTTCTTTATCTATGAATTCCTTTGCAGAATCACGAAGCATTTTTTGTTCTTCGGACAATTCTTCGATAGAAAATATTTCGTTTGCAGTGATTTCTTTTACTAGAAATTCGCCGCCATCTAATGTTTTAGTTTCTGTTGACATATTATTGTGATTTTAAATTTTAGATTATAAATTTTAAATGTAAGATTCGCTGTTATAAATTTTCAGATGAAGTTTTGATGATTTTAGTTAGAATATTAATGATGCTCTCAATTTCTTTTAAATAAGAATCAATATCAATCTGTACAAGATTTGAAGATTGATAAAGCTTCAACCAATATTTTGTTTCTCTCGCTTCCTTATTTGCAATAGAAAGTTTTGAGATAAAATCTTTCTTTGATTGTGCTGCAATTGCTTCTTCTACATTTGCACCAATCGAAGTTCCGCAACGAAGAATCTGCTTTGAAAGAATGTATTCATTCTGAGATTTACAAATCGTATAAAATTTAATTATACTCAATGCAAATTCAAATGTCTTATTCTGAATCAAATTATCTTCTTTGAAGCTCATCTCATCTAAAATTTATAATTTAAAATCTATAATTATTAAAGTAGTTCAAACACACTTGCAGCGCCTTGACCTGTTCCAACGCACATTGTCACTACGCCGTATTTGCTGTTTCTTCGTTTCATTTCGTCAAGAAGTTGAACAGTTAATTTTGTTCCTGTACAACCAAGTGGATGTCCAAGTGCGATTGCGCCACCATTTACGTTGACGATTTCAGGATTGATGTTCAATTCTCTTAAAATGGCAACTGATTGAGAAGCAAAAGCTTCATTCAATTCAAATAAATCGATATCCGATTGTTTAAGGCCAGCTTGTTCCAACGCTTTCGGAATGGCATACATTGGTCCGATTCCCATAATTCTTGGTGGAACTCCGACCGTCGAATAGGAGAGAAGTCTTGCCACTGGAGTCAAGTTTAATTCTTTCACCATTCTTTCCGACATTACCATTGTAAAAGCAGCACCGTCAGAAGTTTGAGAAGAATTACCTGCGGTTACAGAACCATTAGCTGCGAAAACCGGACGTAATTTTGCTAAAGCTTCGATTGAAGTATCAGCTCTTGGACCTTCGTCTTGTTTGAATGCATATTCTTTGGTCTGAATTTTTTCCTTTTCATCAAGGAAATTATATTTCACATCAATCGGAACAATCTGATTGTCGAATTTTCCTTCCTGTATCGCTTTCATTGCTTTCTGATGAGAGTTGTAAGCAAACTGGTCTTGCTCCTCACGACTCACTTTGAATTCATTGGCAACCGCTTCTGCTGTCAATCCCATTCCCCAATAATAATCGGGATTTGATTTTGCTAAATCCGTGTCCGGAATTGGTTTGTAACCACCCATCGGGATATAAGACATACTTTCTGCGCCACCAGCGATGATACATTCTGCCATTCCAGCCTTGATTTTTGCTGCTGCAATCGCAATCGACTCTGAGCCAGATGCACAATATCTGTTGACTGTTACACCCGGAACTTTATCGGTATCCAATCCCATTAATGAAATCAGTCTTGCGACATTCAGTCCTTGTTCTGCTTCCGGCATTGCACATCCGACAATTAAATCATCGATGCGAGCCGGGTCTAGATTTGGAACATCTTTCATAAGACGTTCTATTACAGTTGCCGCCATATCATCTGGACGTGTAAAACGCAAAGACCCTTTCGGCGCTTTACCAACTGCTGTTCTGTATCCTGTTACTATATATGCTTCCATATTTTTATAAGATGTTAGAGTTTAGATGTTAGAAGTTAGATTTAAACTTTAAATAAATTCTAACTGTTATTTAATTTAGTTTTGAATGAATAAATCATTTTCTGAATTTCAGAAAGTTCGTTGATTAAAGGCGCAACCTCAATTTCCGTTTTAAATTCTAATTCAAATAATAGGATTAATTGAGTTTCTAATTCATAAGCAGAACCTGAAGTTACTCCTAAAAATTGAATAAATTCTTTAACGTTATTTCTTCCTGCGCCTTCGGCAATATTAGAAGGAATTGAAACCGCACATCTTCTGATTTGACTTATTAATCCAAATTTTTCTTCAGTAGGTAAATCTTGAGTAATGATATAAATTCTTTTAACCAAATTCATCGACCTTTTCCAAATCTGCAAGTCTTGTAATCTATGCGCTTTCATCTAACTTCTAATATCTAACTTCTCACTTCTAATTCCTGACCGGCTTCCCTGTTTTCAACATTCCACCGATTCTTTCCAAAGTTTTTCTTTCGCCACAAAGTGAAAGGAATGCTTCTCTTTCCAAATCCAATAAGTATTGTTCAGAAACTTCTGTCTGCTCAGAAAGATTACCGCCAGTCATTACATAACCAATTTTGTTAGCGATTTTTCTGTCGTGTTCTGATGCGTAGCCACCTGCAACCATTTGATCAGTACCAACGTAGAACATTCCCATTGCTTCGTTTCCAAGAACTTTAACTTTCTCAGGAACTGGCGGCGTATATCCTAATTCGTCCAAAACAATGGCCTGACGTTTTGCTTCCGCAATTTGTCTGTCTTTGTTGACAACGATGATGTCTTTTTCTGTAAGAATTCCCATTTGCTTAGCTTCGTGAGCAGAAGTCGCTACTTTTGCTGTTGCAATATTCATAAAGTAATTTCTCAAATGATTGGTTTTTACATCATCAGGAAGTGCTCCTTTTAGCGCTCTCAAAGCAAACTCTTTTGTTCCACCGCCGCCTGGAATCAAACCAACGCCAACTTCTACTAAACCGATGTAAGTTTCCGCTGCTGCTACGATTTTATCCGAGTGCATAGAGAATTCGCAGCCACCACCAAGCGTCATTCCGAAAGGTGCAGCGATTACTGGAATTGATGAATATCTCAACTTCATAGAAGTCTGCTGGAACATTGCGATTGCCATATTTAGTTCGTACCAATCTTGTTCAACAGCCATCATCATTACCATTGCTAGATTAGCGCCGACTGAGAAATTTTCAGCTTGATTTCCTACAACCAAACCTCTGTAATCTTTCTCAGCAATGTCGATAGATTTATTAAGACCTTCCAAAACGCCTCCTCCAAGAGAATTCATTTTTGAACGGAATTCGAAATTCAAAATACCGTCGCCAAGGTCAATCAAAGCAGATTCGGAATTAGACCAAACTGTTTTTTCTTTTCTAATATTATTAAGAATGATGAAAGCATCCTGACCAGGAATTGGTTCGTAAGTTTTCGTATTCTGATTATAGAATAACTGTTTTCCGTTTTCCAGCTTGTAGAAAGATTGGTGTCCTGATGCCACCATTTCCTTAACCCAGTCAGCAACTTTGTAACCTTCACTTTCAACCAAATCAATTCCTTTTTGGATTCCTACAAAATCCCAGTTTTCGAATGGTCCGTATTTCCAGGCATAACCAGTTTTCATAGCATCATCAATCGAGTAGAACACATCCGTGATTTCTGGAACTCTTTGCGAAACATAGGCGAACAATGAAGCGAAATGTTTTCTAATCAATTCTCCAGCTTTGGATTGGTCTTTCAACAAAATTGGCAAACGGTTTTTCAAACTTCCGGCTTCTTTTGCTGAAGCAACGATAGAAAGTTTCGGCTGTTTTGTTGGTTCGTAGCCCAGCGTTTCATAATTAAGAACGAAACGATTCACATTTCCGCCAGCATCTTTTTCTTTATAATAAAATCCTTTTTTAGCTTTATCACCAAGGAATTTATTTTCAATAAGGAAATTCAAAGTTTTAGAATCTTTAAGCGCCTGAACCATTTCATCGTCTTTAAGATTGGCTTGAAGTCCTTTGGTTACATTGAAAGCTGTATCCAAACCAACCAAATCTCCCAATTTGAAAGTTCCGGTTTTTGGACGATTCAGTAAATCTCCAGTCAAGGAATCAGCTTCTTCAATCGTTAAACCGATTTCTTCCGTCAATTCCATAATCTTAGCCATCGAGTAAACACCAATTCTGTTTCCGATAAAACCAGGTGTATCTTTACATAGAACAGTTGTTTTTCCAAGGAATTTCTCGCCGTAAGACATAAAGAAATCAATAACAGACTGGTCTGTTTTCGGCCCTGGAATGACTTCAAATAATTTCAAATATCTCGGTGGATTGAAGAAGTGCGTTCCGCAGAAATGTTTCTGGAAATCTTCTGACCTTCCTTCCGACATCAAATGAATCGGAATTCCCGATGTATTAGAAGTGACTAAAGTTCCTGGTTTGCGAAGTTGGTCTACTTTTTCGAACATCGATTGTTTGATGTCCAATCTTTCGACAATCACTTCAATAACCCAATCCGAATTTTTGATTTTCTCCAAATCATCTTCAAAGTTTCCAACGGTAATTCTGGAAGCGAAGGATTTGTCATAGATTGGTGAAGGATTACTTTTCAAAGCGTTGTTAAGATGACCTTGCGCAACGCTGTTTCTTGTTTTTTTGTCGGCATTTTCCGAATCTTTCGGAGGCATATCCAACATCAAAACCTGAATGCCGTTACCTGCTAGATGACATGCAATACCGGAACCCATAACGCCGGAACCAAGCACTGTAACGTGTTTAATTTTTCTGTTCATTTATATGAGATTTATTTTTTATGATTTAGTTCGTTTGCAATCTTTAGAATATCTGTCATCACTTCTTTGAAAACTTCAAATTTCTCTGGAGCAATTCTTTCTACTACTTTTTTATTGAAATTAACGACAACTTCTTTTGATAGATTTCTGGAGTTGACTCCTTTTTCCGTCAGTTTTATAATCACTTCTCGTTTATCTGTTGTGGTTTTTTCTTTGTAGATATAACCGTTGTCTTCGAGAAGTTTGATGATTCTTGTCAAAGAAGTAGGTTCAATCGCCATTTTGGGACCAAGATTCGTACTTCTTGTTCCTTCTTTTGGGTCAATTTTAAGTAACGTCAATGCTTGAACTGCAGTTGAATTGTACAGAGAAGCTTGATCCGAATACATTTTCGAGACCGCTAACCAAGCCGACTTTAACATCAAGTCAACACTTTCGACTTTTTCTGAATTTTTCTTTTCCATAACTAGCATATTGAAGTGCTTTTTACAAATATAAAAAAAATACTATGCATGCATAGTATTTTGTTGTTTGGTTGTTTAAATTATTGATTTACAATTGATTAATTATTATGCAAATCTTATTAAATAAAATTGATAAAAATCTATTTAGTTAGAATTGCTTGTTTTAATCAATGTTTGCAGAGACTGTTTAATTTCGAATAAATTATGACAATTATCATAAAAATCCTCCGAATTTAGTTCCCAAAAATCATTTTTAAACGTCAATTTGATTTTTCGTAAATCTTGATAGAAGTTTTTTTGGAGATAAGAAAACATCATTTCTTTTTCCAATTTCGGTGCATCAATTTCTGGAGCGTGAAAGGTTTGATTAAATTCTAAAATCTTTGGCATAATCAATTGGGGATTGTTGAGAATGACTTCTTCAGAAATTCCGCTGATGAGTTTTTTGTCCTTTATCCACCAGATTTTATCGGCAAATTCTTTTGCTAATCGCCAATCGTGAGAAGAAAAAAGAATCAGTTTGTTTTCTGATTTTGCGAGATTTCTTAGAAGTGAGAGAATCATCAATTTATTTTCTTCATCCAAATGTGTGGTTGGTTCATCCAGAATAATAAAAGGAGAATTCTGAGCCAAAGCCCTTCCTATAAAAGCTTTTTGAAGATTTCCGTCAGATAATTCGGTTAGTTTTTTGTTTTGATATTCTGATAGATTGAGTTTGTTTATAATAGCAGAAACTTCCTGTTTGTCAGTTTCATTCAATTTAAAATAATAAGGATAATGAATGTATTTACCGAGCGAAATTAAATCTGTGACCGTATAATTATCAGGAATTTCTGCTTTAGAAAAAACAATGGCAATTTGAGATGCTATTTCATTTGAATCCAGCTTTTTAATTGATTTTCCGTTAATAGAAATTTCACCTTTTAAAAGCTTGTTTTGTCCAAGAATAGTTTTAATTAAAGTCGTTTTCCCGATTCCATTATTTCCCATCAACAAACAAACTTCGCCTAATTCCAAAGACGAATCAATCTCCGAAACCAAAGGATTTGAATAGCCGATTGTTGTATTACTAATTTTAAGGAAACTCATTTTATGATTATGGATTTCTTAGATTTAAAATTATCAAAATCTTTGGTAATAAAAGAAATATTATAATTGGAATTAAACTTAAAAATAACCAAATGTATTTTTGTTTTTGAATTTTAATGAGTGTGATTATACTTAATACTAAAGAACCAATCATTGATATTGGAAATGCAAAAAATAAATACCAATTATGAGCTGTAGAATAAATCCAATGCTTTTCTTGATTAAGACGAAATATATTAGAATATTCCATAAAAGAAAAACTTAAAATAAATAAGAAAATATTTATAATTATTAATCCTTTATATGTTTTGATATTTTTCATTACTTATTACCTTTTCATCAACATCAACAATATCACGGGAATTCCAAAGAATGTTGTGATGATATTAATAGGAAATTGACTCAGTTCCGAAATAATCGAGAAAACCTGCAATATAAACACACCCAAAATCATGTTCAGAATCCATTGATGCCAAAGTTGTGCAGGATTCCAAATCATTCTGCAAAAATGGGGAACAACAACTCCAATAAATAAAATCGGCCCTAAAAAAGCCGTAACCGAAGCAGAAAGTAGGGAAGAAGCTACAATAATGCTGATTTTCAGTTTCGATTGACTGATTCCAAAACTCTGTGCATAAGCGCTTCCCAGAGCATTTCCAATTAGAGGTTTTATAGATTTGAAAGTAAAAATTAATCCAATAATGATTAAAACTGTAAGAATCGAAATTTGAATTAAACTTGCTTGATTATTCGCTCCAAAAGTCCAAAGCATATAATTTTTCAAACTTTGACTTTCCACATAAAACTGAAGAAACGAAACAACAGCTCCAGCTAAAGCCGAAATCAAAAATCCGAAAATAATGATGAAACTTTTATCCCTAAATCGGTTTGAAAATAACAGCAAAATCATCATCAAAACAATACTTCCAATGATTGATGATAAACTGATAAAGCTATTTTGAAAAAAATCAGGAATAACAATATTTTGCGAAAAGAAAATATAAAATGCGACAAACAAACTAGAAACCGAAGTGATTCCCAAAACATCTGGACCAGCCAAAGGATTCTTAAAATATTCCTGCAAAAGAAATCCACTTGTCGGGATTGCAATTCCAGCTAAAAGCATTGCTAAAGCGCGGTTAATCCTAAATCCTGCAATCTGAAAATTATCTGATTCTGAATTTAAAAAATCAGAAAAATTCAGTTTTGCAAAACCAATATTAAGATTGATGAAAAACGCAATAATCGCCAAAACGACTATCAATGTTACCAAAAGAGGAAAACGTTTCATCAAGAATAATTCTTATTTTAAAGATTTTTTCGGGCCAGTGATTCCAGATTTTTCTTTATTCTCAGCAACTTTTGCAGAGGAATTATGAGCCAATAGTTTTTCGATTTTCTGATTTAGCATTTCCTCGCTCATAGAACCAACGGTTTCGTCAGATTTATCACCTTTTCTAATCAAAGTAAAAGGAATAGCACTTCCATCCCAAGATTGGAAATTTTGTGCGAAAAACTCTTGTTTCAAAAGCATTCCGTCAAGAAGAATGACGTTCTGATTTATTTCGTATTCATCAGCAAAATCAATCACTTTTGTTTCCCAATCTGTTTTGTTATCAAGACTTATAAATGTGAATTTTACAGGTTGATTTTTTAACTCATCCATTTTTTTTCTGAAATGCGGAATCTCCTGCATACACGGTCCACACCAAGTCGCGAAGAAGTTGGTCACATAAAGCGTGTCAGAATGATTGGACTTTAAAACTTCCGTAATTTTTTCAGGAGAAAGTTCCTTTAATGAAATAAGTTTGCCATTGCTACTACTTGTGTCTAAGCTCAAAGAGTTGTCTGTTAAAGAGTCTTTTACTTCAGTTTCAACAACTTTTTCATCATTCTTTTTACAAGCTAAAAAGCTGAGTGACACAACGGAATATATCAGGAATTTTCTCATAGTTTCATTTTATTTGAAATTGAAAACCAAGCTTTGCTATTTAGATTTTTTCTTTTGTCAAATTTCATTAAATTTGATACTTGACAATGGAGAATCAATTAACAATCGCGAATCAACCTCAGTTTCACAGGCTAAAAATAGCTAAAAAACGGCAACTTACCAAAAATGCTTTTGCATTGGAATTGACTATTCCTGAGGAATTAAAATCACAATATAATTATCAGGCTGGGCAATATGTGACGTTGAAATATCATTTTAATGAAAAGGAAATTCAGAATGATTATTCTATTATATCTGCGCCTTTTGAAAATAAAATTGATTTGGCCATCAAAATTAATGGCGACGAAAGTTCCACCAATTTTCTATTTCAGAATTATCATATTGATGACGAGATTTCCGTGAGTGAACCTTTGGGAAGATTTTTTATTCCATCGAGACCTAATGAAAAACGAACAATTCTTGCGTTTGCTTCCGGAATTGGAATTACACCGCTTTTTAGTCATATTAAGAACATTCTCAACGAAGAACAATTTACTAGAATTTTCCTCTTTTATGGGAACAAACGTTATGAAGATATTGTTCTGAAACAGGAATTGGAAGATTTGCAGAAAGAAAACGTAGGAAGATTCGAAGTGTTTTATTTCTTATCTAAGGAAAAAATAAAAGACCAATTGTTTCAAGGAAGATTGGACGAAAAGAAGATTTCTCTTATTATTAATCAAATTCTTCATCTCGATGAAGATGATGAAGAATCTACAATTTGGGATAGCACAGACAAAGTCCTTATTTGTGGTCCAGGTGCGATGATAAAATCCGTCGCCAATGCTTGTTACAACCACGGAATCCCGAAAAAGAATATTCATTTTGAATTGTTTGAAGCTTTTAATGATGATATTTATCCAACCGAAAAAGAATTTCCTTTGATTGAAAATGTAAAGGTTAAAATCAAATTCAATCATATTGAAAAAGATGGAATTGTTTTAAAAAATAATGAACGAAAAATTCTTCAGCAATTACTAGATTTAGGTTACAAACTGCCTTATTCCTGCAAATCTGGGATTTGTGGAAGCTGCCTTTGTTATTTGAAAAATGGAGAAGTGGATATGACAGAAGACGAATATTTGACCGAAAATGAAAAACTTCAGGGGAAAATTTTGCCTTGTGTTTCCATTGCAATGAGCAAAGATGTATATTTAGATTTTGATTTGTATAACTAATGTTGAAGAAGGTTGCTAATTTTCTGAAGATTATTTTCAGGCTTGTAGAGCTAGGGATTTTGCTGTTGATTTTAGCGAACTTCTGGGTTTTTGCTCTTACAAGTGGAAGAACTTATACGAAAATCAGCAAAGTTCCATCAAGAGATTGTGCTCTGGTTCTGGGAACTTCTCCGAAAATGCGTTCTGGCATCGCAAATCCTTATTTTGTCGCAAGGATGGATGCTGTTGGAACACTTTATCATCACGGAAAAATCAAAAAAATTATTGTCAGTGGCGAAAAAAGTGAAAATTATGATGAGCCTGCTGCGATGAAACGTTTTTTGGTTTACACCGAAGGCGTTCCAGAAAATATTATTATTGAAGACCCCAAAGGATTCAATACCCATAAAAGTATTTTACGTTGTAAAAATGTTTATGGTCAAAAAAATGTGATTATCGTTTCACAAGGTTTTCATAACCTCAGAGCTTTATTTTTTGCAAGAAATAATGGGATGAATGCGCTTGGATTTGACGCCCAGGATGTCAGCAAAAATGAAAGCTTCTACAGAAATCACACCCGTGAGTTTTTTGCCAGAGTTTTGGCTGTTTTCTATTATGTTTTGGGAATTTCTCCTGAAGAATAAATCTTTAGATTATCTATCCACTTTTCTCGATTTCAATCTTGGCAGATTCTTTGTAATTTATATGTCGATACTGAAAATGTATAACTTATAAAATCGAAGAAAATGAAAAATTCAATCAAAATAATATTGGCTGCTTTTGCGATGAGTATGGTTTCTTGTGTCGCGGCGACAGATTCATATAGTTATAATAATGACCCTTATTCTATGGGATATTCTGATGGTTACAGAGACGGTTATTATCAATCGCCTGATGGTTACTGGTATGCGCCAAACGTTGTTTACTTAGATTACAACAATAATTATTACAGAAATGGAGCCATTTATAAATCAAATTCCAGACTGCGAAATAACATTGTGATTTCGCCGAAAAGAAACTCAATGCATAATGATAATATTAGAATTCAGCCTGTGAGAAGTCAGAGAAATAGTGGAATGATTAATTCAAACCAAAATAATGTGAGAACGCAGTCAAATACTAGAAATCAGAGTAATATGAGAACTCAGCAGTCAATAAGAAATCAAAATAATATGAGGAATGCTCCCCAAAAAGATGCTCAACCTCAAAGAGAAGTCCGTTCGGGAGAAAATTCTGGAAGAAGATAAAATAATTAAGCTGCAAATTGCAGCTTTTTTTGTGCAAGTAATTTTAAGTTTTATTTGATTCTGAAAAAAAAATAATAGTATTTTTGTAAAAAATGTAGAGATGCTCGTGATTGGTATAGCCGGAGGAACAGGTTCCGGAAAAACAACTGTTGTTAATAAAATTCTTCAACAACTTAACTTAGAAGGCGTTAACGTGCTTTCTCAAGATAATTATTACCACGACAATCCTAATTTGACTTTGTCAGAAAGAGAAGTTCTTAATTACGACCACCCAAAATCAATCGATTTTGACTTGATGTTGCAACACGTTAAAGCCCTTAAAAATCATCAGAGCATAGAACAGCCGATTTATTCTTTCGTAACGCATTCCAGAACTGGCGACCACGTTACTGTGGAACCAAGAAATGTTTTGATTGTAGAAGGGATTTTGGTTTTGACAAGCAAAGAATTATTGAAAGAATTTGACCTAAAAGTGTTTGTTCACGCAGATTCAGACGAAAGATTAATCCGAAGAATTCGTAGAGATACACAAGAAAGAGGAAGAGATTTGCAGGAAGTTTTACACAGATATCAGACGACTTTGAAGCCGATGCATCAAGAATTTATCGAACCTTCTAAAAATGAAGCAGATTTGATTGTTCCGAATATGAAACAGAATTCTGTAGCCATTGATTTCTTAACGACTGTGATTAACAATTCGCTTAAAAAAGTTCATTAATATTATTTACGATGAAAGAACTAATCAAAGATATCAAGAAAAAATCGCCGACACTTAAGTTTTTCCAGACTTATGTGTTCAATAAATATGTGTTGACATTAGTTGGATTTTTGGTTTGGATGATATTTTTTGACAGCACTTCTTTTTTGGTTATCAATGAACTGAATGGCGAAATTGGACGTTACGAAAACCAACGTGAATTCTATAAAACAGAATACGAAAAGAATGACAAATTCTATCGTAAACTGATGAATAATAAGCAGGAAAAAGAAAAATATGCCCGTGAAAATTACTTTATGAAAAAACCGAACGAAGAGATTTTCATATTGGTAGTTGACAGTTCTAAAATCGCAAAAAAATAAACAAAATGAGTTTCATAGAAAATACGTTGGAAGATTGGGAACAGCTTGTCAAAAAGCAACTCAAAACAGAAAATATTTATGAAATTCTTTCTAAAGATAATCTGGAAAATATCACTGTAAAACCATATTATCAAAATAATCAGGAGACAAAAATTCTTCCAAAAGTTGAAGAAAGTACACATCTTGTTGCAGAATATCAAGATGGTTTGGAAGAGCAGGCTTTCGCTTTTCGTTTGAATGAGAATGTGGAAGGCTTGGAAGAAAAAGCGATTTTCATCAATAATCCAGATTTAGCAGAACATATTTTAACAGAAGAAAGTAATCGTTATTTTTCTTTGATTGATGTTTTTTCTGATGATGAAAATGCGAAAATCAATGACCATTTAGCTGGCGAATTATTATCCAAAGCTTTTGAAAGACAGATTTGTGTAGATGTAAGTTTGCATCAAAATGCTGGTGCTTCTATCATTCAGCAATTGGCTTTTGCATTGGCGAAATCTAAGGAATTAGTAGAAAAATTCGGTCCGGAGATTCTTGAAAAATTGGTTTTTCGATTTGCAATTGGTTCTAATTATTTTTTCGAAATTGCTAAAATCAGAGCTTTCAAATATCTATTCAATCAGTTTTCTAAAGAATTTGAAAAAGATTTGATTCCCTACATTTTTGCTGAAACTTCATTCAGAAATAAGGCTAAAAATGATGCAGATAATAACCTGATACGTTCTACTTTGGAATTAACTTCGGCTATGATTGGAGGTGCAGATGCAGTTTTTTCTAATGACTATAAATTTGAAGATTCGTCAGAACTTTCAAAAGAAATTTCTTTCAAACAACAGATTGTTTTAGCTTACGAAAGTATTATCAACGTTTTTGAAGATGCAACTTCCGGAAGTTATTTCGTGGAAGATATTACGCAGCAATTCGCTGAAAAATCTTGGAAGTTATTCCTTGAAATTGAAGAAAAGGGTGGTTATCTTGAACTTCTAAAATCTGGAGAAATTCAGAATATGATTTTCGAACAAGCTGTGAAAGAACAGAGTTGGGTTGAAGAAGGAAAAATTAAAATCATTGGTGTAAATCTTTATCCTAAATTAGAAAAGAAAAAATCTGTAGAAGAGCTTTATAATTCTGATAAAATCAAAGCGGTTCGTTTAGCAGAAATGTTTGAATAATTTTCAAGATTTAAAATTTCATTCTTCTCAATTTTACTAAAAGTGAGTTTATAATTCGGAATTCATATTTAGATATTTATTGTTTTTTTTTGTCATATGCAATCGCTGAATTTTTCATTGACCTTTGGGTTTCCAAATAATAGCGATTTCTTAACTAATTCACTATCTTTGCAAAAATTTTAGAAAATGAGCGGAGACGGAAATCAATCAGGTAGAAATAGAAAACCAAGAACTTCTGGAGGTAGCAGACCTTCAGGAAACACCCGTAGCTCCAGCGATAGCAGAGGAAATTCTGGAAGTGGAAAATCTTTTGGAAATTCTCGCGGACCTAAAACTACTAGAGGCGGAGACCGTTTCGATAGTAGAGACAAATACGAAAATGGCGATAGAAAATTTGGACCCAAAAAACCTTTCAACAGAGCTGAAAGAGATGAGGACAAAACAAAATCGTTTATCCAAAAAAGAAGATTCGATAAAATAAGTAAGGAAGTTTTCAAAGATACTATCCGACTTAATAAATATATTGCTAATTCGGGGATTTGCAGCAGAAGAGAAGCTGATGAATTGATTACGCAAGGTCTTGTGGAAGTGAATGGAAAAGTGGTAACTGAAATGGGTTACCAAGTTCAGAAAACCGATAGAGTGGTTTTTGATGGACAAAATATCACGCCGGAAAAGCCAGTTTATGTTCTTTTGAACAAACCAAAAGGTTACATCTCTACAACCAAAGATGATAAAGCGAGAAAAACTGTTATGGATTTGACAGCGAATGCTTCGCCTTACAGAATTTTCCCTGTTGGAAGACTGGACAGACAGACGACTGGTGTTATACTTTTGACCAATGATGGTCATATGACGAAAAAGTTGACACACCCATCATTCAATATGAGAAAAATCTATCACGTGACGCTGGACAGAAAATTGACCAATGATGATATGAAATTGATTGGGGAAGGAATTCGTTTGGAAGAAGGTGTTGCGGAAATCGACAGTATTTCTTTTATCGAAGGAAAACCAAAAAATGAAATTGGAATCGAACTTCATATCGGATGGAATAGAGTAGTTCGTAGAATTTTCCAAAAATTGGGCTACGAAGTGGAAGCTCTTGATAGGGTAATGTTTGCTGGTTTGACTAAGAAAAACATCAAACGAGGTCACTGGAGAATCCTAACGGAGCAAGAAGTGAACAACTTGAAAATGTTATAAATTAAAAGACTGAAATTTTTCAGTCTTTTTTTATATTTATGTATGAATAAAATATATGTTTTCAGTGGCTTGGGCGTTGATAAAAGAGTTTTTGATAATATTGATTTTGGAACTTTGGATGTTGAATTTATTGATTGGATTGAACCTCTCGAAAATGAAAGTCTAGAAAAAGAAGGTAAACTTTTTGCGAATAATTTTTTTCCAGATTATGGATAGCAATATCTAATTTGTTGTGAGTAACAAACTGAAATTATCCAAAAATGAATGATAGAATAATGAATATTTTTCGCATAGGATTGACTATGATTAATAAGATAAGTCTAAAATTTGGAATTTAACAAAAAAAGACTTCCCAATTCGGAAAGTCTTTTCTGTAGTTATTTTACTTCATTATAATAGAGCATCTTATCGTCTTTATCAAAACTGATAATGATGATTTCTCTGTTTTTTGCATCATCATTATTGAAGAATTTTGCTCTTGGAGCCAGACCTCCTTCCTCAGAAAGTGAAGGATTCCAATACAATGTTTCTCGCGTATCGGTTTTTATTTTCTTGTATGCATCGCTGGTGATATCTGGCAATTCAAATTCGACTGATTTATCGTAGCCTCGTAATATTGTTTTATTGACTTTTTCAGTGGATTTATCTTCCTCGGTCAACATATTTCCTCTTTTGGTATAGATTGCAATAGCATTTGAAACCAAGCCTCCGTTTTTAATTACTTTTACCATTGCGATATTGCTTACAGACAAAGAACTAATCATACTTGCATCTGTAGGCATTTCATCTAAAAATAAATTAGCTTGAGAGCCACGGATAGACGGAATATAGTTTCCAGAGCTATCCATTGTAAAAGTGACACCAGCAACTCTGCCTTGTAGCCATTGCAAAATATTGTACGAAGACTGAGCATCTTTGTTATCATTCACAAAATCAAAAATTGTAGCATCCATACTACTGAATTTTCCACTGGATAATTCCTTGTCCAATTCTGCTTTTTTATCTACTTTTTTAGCAACAACTTGAACTTCTTCGATTAGAGTTTCTTCATTAGCAGTCTTCAAAGTCTGCTGATTTTTTTTGTTTTGAAGAGCTTTCGCAATAGCAGGATTTGAAGTTTGACCAGAATTTACCAACTGATAATTTGTTGACGGTAGATTACCTCTGTATGGAATATTCGAAACCAAAGATTGGAAGCTTATATTCAAATTGTCACTTTCTGAAACCTGTTTTTTATCTTTGTTAAGGTAATAAGAAATCGACAAAGGTTCATCAAAATAAATATTATCCAAATAGATAAATCCATTATCATCTGTTGTAACAGGAACAAAACTTTTGTCAGAATTTTCTGTTTTCAATAACAGATTGATATTTTTATTAGGCAAGAAACGCCCATTATTAGTCACTTTTCCTTTAAAAGAAAGATTTTTTTGAGGCTTATAAACAAAGTCAGGAATTTTTCCTGATAGGAGAGATTCCCAATCAAAACGTTTCCACTTTTCAGAAATTAACAGCGCATCAAAAGCTTCAGGATTTGCCGTTTTTTCAAAATATTGTGACGGATTGAAAATAGAAGAAGTAAAATCTCCGGTTAACCATTTCGCACTCAATAAAGTGTTTTCATTTTTATTTTCAGAAGGCTGATTTTCTCTTACTAATACCGTATAATTTTTAAAGTCATCATTCGGTTCGATATCAAAACTGTTGAAAGCTCGAGGTTCATTATTCAGTGAAAAATTCAAAGTTGGTTCGTCCAGATTCAGTTTTTTGGGATTGATGAAAAATAATCTTTGCGCTACCGGATTTTGTTTCTCATCAAAAATTGTAATATTCAAAACCGCAGTTTCATCATTGCTGACCTTTGTTGGGATAATGCTTGACGCTTCATTATTTGTCGTTTTTATGTTCGCTCTGTAAACCATTTGATTATTGATGGTTCCAACAATCGAATAACCTTGCAAACCTTGTGGCAACGCAGATCCTTTGATTTGATAACTGATTCCTTTTGGGTCATTGACTAAGTGAAGATTGATTCCAGAATTAGCAACTGTTGGCAAAGCAATCGTTTGTTTTGCACCTTTATTATCTTCAACAATAACTTTATAAGTCTTACCAAATTTTGGCGTCATCGTAAAGATTCCAACATTTTTATCCAAAGCTTTGAAAGTTGTTAATTTTTCATTTGGTTTCTCAGAATCTACAACATAACCGCTCCAACTTTCAGGTGGAATACCTTCGGAATAAACTCTTACCGCAAACTTGGTCAGAATATTCTCGATAAAAGTTCCACTTTCTGGAAAAGCATTCGCAGTCCATTTTGTGTTTTTGGTTAAGGTTAATTTCTGTTCAGAGTTTGGGTTATAAATCGGAACTTGCTTCATAAAATTGAATTCCTCCGGAAAATTTGCCATCCACGTTGTGTAAGCTCGCAAGTAGTACACATCTTCTTTCAAAGCCTCGGTCAAAGTGAAAGAACCATCTCCCTCACCATTTTTCAGAGCAATTGTTCTCTTATCAACCAAATTTTTGCTGTGGTCATACAGCTCCACAAATAGAGTAGTAGAAATGGTTGAACGACTATAACCATTGAATACAAACGACTTGAAATAGATATTATCGCCAACAATATAATTGTCTTTGTCTAATAAAACGTAGACTTTTTCTTGTATATAATTTTGTTCCAGATTCTGGACGGCTTTGTCTATTTTGTCCTGCGCTTTAAACTGCATCATCCCAACAACATAAAGAAAAAATATAAATGATTTTCTCATACTAAAAGCTTCTAAATATTAATTTTAATTTCTCTCTGCAAATTAATTAAACAAAAGAAAACCCTCAACATTTGTCGAGGGTTTTATATTAATTTTAACAAGAATCGGATTAGATTCCGTTTACAATTTCATTAAGAGTTGCAGAAGGTCTCATTGCAGCATCAGTTTTGTCAAAATCTGGTCTGTAATAACCATCAATTTCCTGAGCTTTACCTTGAGAACCAATCAATTCTTCATTGATTTTGTTTTCGTTTTCAGCCAAAGCTTTTGCAACAGGCGTAAATTTAGCAGCGATATCAGCATCTTTAGTTTGGTTTGCTAAAGCTTCTGCCCAATAAGTTGCCAAATAAAAATGTGAACCTCTGTTATCGATAGTTCCTAATTTTCTTCCTGGAGATTTGTCTTCTGCCAAAAATTTAGCATTAGCTTCGTCCAAAGCATCAGCCAAAATCTGAGCTTTCGGATTATCTTGAGTCTGAGCCAAATGTTCCAAAGAAGCTTGTAACGCCAAGAATTCACCTAAAGAATCCCATCTCAAATAACCTTCTTCAATAAATTGCTCGATGTGTTTAGGAGCAGAACCTCCCGCTCCGGTTTCGAACAATCCGCCACCGTTCATCAATGGAACGATAGACAACATTTTTGCAGAAGTTCCTAATTCCAAAATAGGGAATAGATCGGTCAAATAATCTCTCAAAACGTTTCCAGAAACTGAGATTGTATCTTTACCTTCTCTTGCTCTTTTAAGCGTTTCTGTCATTGCATCTTTCACATCCAGAATTCTGATGTCAAGACCAGTTGTATCGTAATCTTTAAGATATTTGTCAACTTTTTTGATGATTTCTCTGTCGTGAGCTCTTGCTTTATCTAACCAGAAAATCGCAGGTGTATCAGATAATCTTGCTCTGTTTACAGCCAATTTTACCCAATCCTGAATTGGTGCATCTTTAGTTTGACACATTCTGAATATGTCAGATTTTTCCACTTTTTGTTCAAGCAACGTGTTTCCATTTTCGTCAAGAACTTTTACAGTTCCATCAGCTTCCGCTTGGAAAGTTTTGTCGTGAGAACCATATTCTTCCGCTTTTTGAGCCATCAAACCAACATTCGGAACAGAACCCATTGTTGTTGGGTCGAGTTTTCCGTTAGCTTTCATATCATCAATTGCAGCTTGATAGAAACCTGCATAAGAACGGTCTGGGATAATTGCAACAGTGTCATCTTCTGCACCAGCTTTGTCCCACATTTTTCCTCCATTTCTGATTAATGCAGCCATAGACGCATCAACAATGATGTCAGAAGGAACGTGGAAATTCGTAATGCCTTTGTCAGAATTTACCATTGCTACTTTTGGACCTTCAGCTAAAGCTTTATCAATATCAGCTTTGATTTCAGCTTCCTGCGGAATTCCAGCAATTTTATCGTAAAGATTTTGTAATCCGTTATTTGGATTGATGTCTAGAGATTTGAAAGTCTCCGCATATTTAGTAAATACATCTTTGAAGAAAGTCTCAACAATGGCTCCAAAAATAATTGGGTCAGAGATTTTCATCATTGTTGCTTTCAAGTGAGCAGAAAGAATCACGCCTCTTTGTTTCGCTTCATCTATTGCTGTTTGAACAAAAGCTTTCAATGAATTAAGGTTCATTACAGACGAATCGATTACTTCACCAGCTTTAAGGTTTGCGAAATCTTTAAGAACTTTTTCAGAACCGTCATTCCCGAAGAAAACAATCTTGAATTTAGAATCGTTTTCAACAGTTGTAGAAGTTTCAGTTCCATAGAAATCTCCGCTGGTCATATGCGCAACATCTGTTTTGCTGTCAGATGCCCAAGCTCCCATTTTGTGAGGATTTGCTTTAGCATAATTTTTAACAGCTTTAGGAGCACGTCTGTCAGAATTTCCTTCTCTTAGAACAGGATTTACTGCAGAACCAAGGACTTTAGCATATTTAGCTTTAATTGCTTTTTCTTCGTCATTTTTAGGTTCAGCAGGATAATTTGGAACTGCGAAACCTTTCGATTGTAACTCAGCAATCGCTTCGTCTAACTGTGGAACAGAAGCGGAAATATTTGGTAATTTAATAATGTTTGCTTCCGGAGTTGTTGCCAATTCTCCAAGTTCCGACAAAGCATCTCCGATTTTTTGGTCATCTGTCAAGAATTCTGGAAAGTTAGCCAATATTCTCCCTGAAAGTGAAATGTCTTTTGGAACGATGTTAACGTCTGCAACCGAAGTAAAAGCCTTAACAATAGGCAAAAAAGAATGCGTTGCCAGCATTGGCGCTTCATCCGTAAGCGTGTAGATAATTTTTGATTTTTCTGACATTATAGAAGTTGATTTTATTTACTGTTTTTTCAAAACATACAAATTTAGTGATTTTTGTTAGATTTAAATAGTGATTTATGACATATCAAGTTAAAGATTTATTAAAATCAGAAATAATTTTTGGTCGGGAAAAATCTAATATTAACTTTGAGGAAAATATAAAAACAATGTCACAAATTACATTCAAAGGAAGTCCGATTAATACCGTAGGAAGTTTGCCAAAAGTTGGAACTGTTGCTCAAGAGTTTACTTTAGTTGCAGCAGATTTATCTGAGAAACATTTGGCAGATTACACAGGTAAAAAAGTATTGTTGAACATCTTCCCAAGTATCGACACAGGTGTTTGTGCTGCATCTGCAAGAGAATTCAACAAAGAAGCTAGTTCTTTGGAAAACACTGTTGTAATAAACGTTTCTAGAGATTTGCCTTTTGCGCTTAACAGATTTTGTGCAGCAGAAGGTCTTGATAATGTAGAAGTTTTGTCAGATTTCAGAGGGAATTTTGGAGAAGATTATGGTGTGACTTTGGATGATTCTCCTTTGAGAGGATTATTGAGCAGAGCTGTTGTTGCTTTGGATGAAAAAGGAACAGTAATCTACACAGAGCAAGTTCCGGAAATAGGACAGGAGCCAAACTACGAAGCTGCAATTGAATCGCTAAAATAAAAACTTTATTAAGTCTTACTTATTACGGAAAATCTGATATTTTAGATTTTCCGTTTTTTTATTCTTTCAATATACTAAAATCTGTTTACCAGCATCTTGCATTTTCTGAAATTTTCACCCTTGAAAAATGTTACATTTTATCTTTAATTAAATGAAACATCACTCAGAATAAACAATCAATTCTTAAAGCACTAACAAAGCATCAGTTTATTTACCGATGCTCTCAAATTAATTATTGTGATAATATTTTAGCTGCTTTTTTTCTGCATTTTTTTGTAAATGACATTGGACATTATCACACTAATTTCATAAAGTAAAACCAGTGGTAGTGCTGCTGCCATCATACTCAAAACATCAGCAGGAGTGATAATTGCTGCAACGACCATAATTAAAACAATAGCGTGTCTTCTATAGGTTCTAAGGAATTTTGGAGTGAGAATGCCTATTGATGTCAAGATGTAAACCGCAATCGGGAAAAGAAAAACCACACCCATTCCCATTGTGACTTGTAAGAACAGAGTAGTATAATCTGACAAGTCAAATAACTGAACGATATTATCTGAAACTTTGAACAACAAACCGAAGTTGATGGCAAAAGGTAAAATCAAGAAATAACCAGTTAAAACGCCGGTCATAAATAACATCCAAATTGCATTGATGTAAAAAATCGAATTCTTTTTCTCATTCGGCATTAGAGCAGGACTGATGAATTTCCAGATTTCCCAAACGATATAAGGAAAAGCTAAAACAACACCTGAAAATATGGAAACCGCCATCATCACATTGAATTGCTGAAACAACTGTTTCTGTTGAACACTAAATTGTGCTGGCAGAATAAAACTGTCATTTCCCGTCAATTCTCTGGAAAAATGATTCACAATTCTGAAAGTCAAAAAGTCATTTCTTGTAGGACCAAAAAAGATATGATCCATTACCCAATTGATATTAAAACCAATAACAATCGCTAAAACGACAATCGCTAAAATAGATCTTACAAGATGGGATCTCAGTTCTCCAATATGTCCAAGGAAGGACATCTCTTTTTCTTCGCTCATAGTTTGATTATAGAAAAAAAATCAGAGCACGAAATTACGGAATTTTTAGGTTACTGTATATTTTAGAATAATTTAATAATAATTGATTATCGCTTGATAATTTTATCTATCATTAATTTAATATTAAATGTGGTCTCGGGTTTAATTTTTCTTATTCTACGGGCTTTTTTTGGAATAAATTTTGTTTCTTGCAACAAATAGCATTATGAATAGATATTTAATAAAAGTTTGTTTTATTTTCTTTTCTTGTTTTTTGTCTGCTCAGGTAGGAATTCAGACTAGTCAGGTTTCGTCTTCTGCAGCTCTAGAAATTAACACGAATAATTTGGCAACTGGAAGAAAGAAAGGATTTCTAGGACCAAGAGTTGCACTGGCAAGTAATACTGACACGACTACTATTCCTAATCCTGCAGTTGGTTTGCTAGTTTATAATACTGCAGATGCAGGAACTTTCCCTTCCAATGTGTTAGCTAACAGATATTATTTTTGGAATGGTAGCCAATGGGTAGATCTTGGTTTGACATCTGTTTTAAAAAATTATTTGTCAAACAGGATTTATAGTCTTAATTCAAGATCTACGCAGGATTTGGCATATTCAACCATTAATAATACAAACGCAGCCAATGGTGGGATTCCGGTTTCTTTTGCAGATGGAGATGTTGCTATCAGTACAGGAAATATCGTTACCAAATCTGCTAATGTTTTTACAATCAATGTAACAGGACTTTATGAGGTTTCTGCTTATGTTAATTATAATCCCAATCGTACCACCATTGCCGGAACACAAAGAGGAACTTTCCTTAATTTAAAACTTCAAAGATCTACAGATAATGGCACAACTTGGGTAGATGTGATTGGAAACAGAACGGCTTGGGGCGTAAAAGCGACTAATTATTTGAAAACAGCTATTTTGATTTCCACACCAATTTATCTCACAGCTGGTCAAAGATTGAGATTAGTTGTTCAAAATCCTTTCGGAATTACGGATGAATCAGCTTTGCACGGAGAAAATAATACAACAAGTCCAGTTCCCACAATAACAACTTCAACCAAAATACCCATTTCCAAAAGCTTAACAATGATACTTTTAGATTATGATTTACAGTAGATTATTCAATATATCAAAAACAACATTTTTTGCTTTCTCGGCTTTAATATTGTCATGGAAATTATCTGCACAGGGCATTGGAATTGGAACAGCAACTCCGAATTCTTCTGCACTTTTAGATTTGGATGTCAGCTCTTTGGCAAGCAATAATAAAAAAGGTGTTTTGATTCCTCGCGTTGCACTGCAAAACAAAACTGATATAGTTACCATTGCAAGTCCGGCGGTTGGATTAATTGTTTATAATACAACCAACTCTGCAACAGATTCAGCGATTGAAGCCAATACATTTTATTTCTGGAACGGAACCAATTGGATTGATGTTTCTACTACTGAAAAAATAAAAAAAAACTTGTACGCACAGATTTTTATTGTTGCAAATACGGGAATGCAGGCTTTGGATAAGACTAATTTTAATAATGGAAATAGCATTGTTGTAAATTTCGATGCATCTGCTAATGGAGCTATGAAGGTAGATGTTGGAAACCGAGTTTCTCTGGCTAATAATAATTTCAAGATTTTATCATCGGGAACATTTGAAATTACAGGTTATGTTGGTTACAATCCTTGGGTTCAAACAAATTGTACAACTTATGCAACTGAGGCTACTTGCGTTGCAGCTTTGGATTTTATCGTTCAAAGATCTACTAATAATGGAACTACTTGGACTCAAATTGCAAAATCGAGTACAACTTGGGGTGTGGGAACTGGAGATAGAAATAGATCTGTAATTGTTGCGCCGTTCGTCATTGCACTTAACGAAAATGACTTGATCCGAGCAGTTATTTCAAAAGGATCAACTTCTAATCACGGAACCAACCCGTCTACCAGTACTTTGAATCTGGAGGCGGGAACAGGCTTGGCTTATTCAAGATTATTAAGATTTCAAAAACTTAATTAAGAGATTTATTTAAAATTAATTGCACTCATTATGAGATTATATAATTTATTAGCAGCATTATTATTCACATCTGGATTTTCGCAAGTAGGGATTGGAACCACAACACCACACGCTTCAGCTATTTTAGACATTACTTCTACAAACAAAGGCTTACTGCTTCCGAGAGTTAATCTTACTGGTACTAATGATAATACGACCATTGCTAATCCTGCAAACGGACTTTTGGTTTTCAACTTAGCAGCAGCTGGTTCCGGTACAACAGTCGTTTCTGCCAATTCGCTGTATTTCAGACAGAATTCTGTTTGGCAAAAATTTACTAACAGTGCAGAAATCAATGTAGGGTCAGCTTCTAACCAATATGTTTTGAGTTCTGTAACCAATCAACCATTAACGGCAACTCAGCTTGTAAGTGTCAATAGTAGTGAAACTTTTGATGTTCCAGTTACTTGGTCGGCAAGTGAAATTTTGATTGATGATCCTACTGATATTGAACTTCAAAGCAATAATCAAACTTTTATAATCAAACAAGCTGGTAATTACAGGTTATTAGCCAACTTTACATTTAGTCCAAAAAGAAATGTAACAACCGATAACTCCAATTATTCTTATGTTACGATTTCAATTGCTCAATCAAAAGATAATGGAACAACTTGGACACCGGTTTTAGGAACAGCAATGCCTTATGACAATGGTTCTTCAAATCAAACTCAAACCTTGATTCTTCCGAGAACAATTTTGGCTTTTAATCAGAATGATTTGATTAGAATTTCGATTGCTAAGCCAGGAAGCACAACTCCGGCTTATGGAACCGGAGCAGGAATTGTTGCAAAAGCAGCGGGCGATATTACGAAGTTATTCCGAGTAAGAAGGATTAATTAATGCCTTCATCTAATAATGTATGAATGTCTATTATTCCGTAGTATTTTCCGTTATTTGTCACTATTAATTGACCAATATTGAATTGTTTCAAAATCTGCATAGCTTCTTTTGCTAATTGATTTTTATCGACGGATTTTGGGTTTTTACTAATGATGTCAGAAGCTTTAACTTTAGAGATATCATCTTGATTGAGGAGCATTCTTCGGATATCGCCATCAGTAATCACACCCAATATATTTTCGTTTTCCATAACGACCGTAATACCGTGTTTAGAACCGCTGACAGAAATAATTACATCTCTAATTCCTGATTCTGGCGAAACTTCTGGTTTATTCTGAGAAACAAATTGTTCTACTTTTGCCGTTAAATTTTTACCTAGACTTCCACCTGGATGGAATTTAGCAAAATCAATATCTTTAAATCCATTCAGTTCCATCAGGCAAACTGCTAAAGCATCGCCTAAAGCCATTTGAACAGTTGTTGAGCTTGTAGGAGCTAATTTGTTAGGGCAGGCTTCTTTTTCTACGTGTGTATTTAGAATAATGTCAGAAGCTTTTCCCAATTTACTTTCGGGATTTCCAGTCATTCCAATCAAAGCTGACGAATATTCTTTGAGGAAGGGTAGAAGGTTCACAATCTCGGGCGAATTTCCGGAATAAGAAATACATAACACGACATCCTGTTTCTGAATCACACCAAGATCCCCGTGGATAGCTTCTGCGGCGTGAAGAAATTGCGCTGGTGTTCCTGTTGAATTTAGTGTAGCTACAATTTTGTTAGCAACGTGCGCAGATTTTCCGATTCCAACAATGATTAATTTTCCTTTCGCTTCATTAATAGTCAAAACACTTATTATGAAACTGTCATCCAATCTATTTCTGAGATTGTTCAACTCACTGATTTCTATATCCAGCGCCAGATGGGCGTTTGCTATTATCTCTTTTGGATCCAAAATTTTAAAGTATTTAATTATTTTTTTTAATAATATTTATTTTGTACCTTCACGCTAATAATTTAACAGAGCAAAATGAAGTTTTTTAGCTTCATTTTTTTATCCCTAAAAGTCAGGATTAACCATTAATGTATAACCTTTCAATAAAATGCAAATTTAGCAAACTATATTAAAGGATGGACACAAAAGACATCAACTTATCTGCTGAACTCAAAAAATATTTCGGATTTTCAAAATTCAAAGGTCAGCAAGAGCAGATTATACAAGAACTTCTCGGCGGCAAAGATATATTTGTTTTGATGCCGACTGGTGGTGGAAAATCACTTTGTTACCAACTTCCGGCATTGATTTCTGAAGGAACAGCGATTGTAGTTTCGCCATTGATTGCATTGATGAAAAATCAGGTAGATGCTGTCAACGGATTATCTTCGGATGAAGGCGTTGCTCACGTTCTGAATTCTTCTCTTAATAAAACACAGACCAAACAGGTGATGGATGACATCACAGCGGGTAAAACCAAATTGCTTTACGTAGCTCCAGAATCTCTCATCAAAGAAGAATATCTTGAGTTTCTAAAAGCTGTGAAAATATCTTTTGTTGCGATAGATGAAGCACACTGTATCTCAGAATGGGGACACGATTTCCGCCCTGAATATAGAAACCTAAAAGGTATAATTGATAAAATTGCGGATGTTCCTGTTATTGCGTTAACGGCTACTGCAACGCCTAAAGTTCAGGATGATATTCAGAAAACTTTGGGGATGAACAATGCTTTGGTTTTCAAGGAAAGCTTTAACAGAGCTAATTTGTTTTACGAAATCCGCCCAAAAGTCAATGTAGATAAAGAGATTTTAAGATTCATCAATCAGCATAAAGGAAAATCAGGAATCGTTTATTGTCTTAGCAGAAGAAAAGTGGAAGAATTTGCGCAGCTTTTGCAAGTCAATGGAGTGAATGCTTTGCCTTACCACGCTGGATTGGATCAAAAACTTAGAGTAGCCAATCAAGATAAATTCTTGATGGAAGAAGCTGATGTGATTGTTGCTACTATAGCATTTGGGATGGGAATTGATAAGCCGGATGTTCGATTTGTAATTCATTATGATATTCCCAAATCTTTGGAAAGTTATTATCAGGAAACTGGTCGTGCAGGACGAGATGGTGGAGAAGGTCATTGTTTGGCTTTCTACGATCCAAAAGATATTGAGAAATTAGAAAAATTCCTGGCTCAGAAACCAGTTTCGGAAAGAGAAATTGGTCTTCAATTGTTGAATGAAGTGGTTGGTTATGCAGAAACTTCGATGAGCAGAAGACAATATTTGCTTTATTATTTCGGAGAAAAATTTGATCCAATAAAAGGCGAAGGTGCTTTGATGTGTGATAATTCACAAAATCCACCAAAACTAAAAGATGCAACTCAAGACTTGAAAAAAGTTTTGGAAATGATAAAGTCTTTGGGTGAAAAGTTCCGCACAAAAGATTTGATTTCCATAATTGCTGGTAAAGAATCTGCGGTTACGAAAT
This sequence comes from Epilithonimonas sp., assembly GCF_036780765.1. Lineage (GTDB taxonomy): Bacteria > Bacteroidota > Bacteroidia > Flavobacteriales > Weeksellaceae > Epilithonimonas. Next base: position 83,069 of record NZ_DAIQCG010000007.1, on the reverse strand, counting down.
CTTATAAATTAGAACAGACAGAATTTTTCGGATTTGGGAAAGCTGAAAGTGACAATTATTGGAAGTCTATTATAAGACAGGCAACTGTTCAGGATTTCCTTAGAAAAGATATAGAAACTTATGGTGTTCTAAAAACTTCTGAAAAAGGTAATCAAGTTTTAAACGGTAGTTACAACGAATCTTTTCTAATAGCGGAAGACAGAACTTATGATCTCAACCAGATCAAATCTAAAGCGGATAGCGAGCAGGTTCAAACCCAATCTGGAGGCGGGTTGGATCAATTATTATTTGATCAACTAAAAGAACTTCGTAAAACTGTTGCTAAAAAACACGGCATTCCACCTTACACGGTTTTTATGGATCCGAGTTTGGAAGATATGACGGTGCAATATCCTATAACTGTAGAAGAAGTTGCAAAAATCTATGGTGTTGGTGAAGGAAAAGCTAGAAAGTACGGAAAAGAATTTGCTGACTTTATCAAAAAATATGTTGAGGATAATGAGATAGAAAGAACTCAGGATATGGTGATGAAACAAGTAGCCAACAAATCCAGCCATAAGGTTTTTATCATCCAAAACACTGATAAAAAGATTGATTTGGAAGATATTGCTAAAGCAAAAAATCTTTCTATGACAGAACTTCTTTCCGAGATGGAAAGTATCATTTATCAAGGTACAAAACTGAATATCGATTATTACATTGATGAAAATTTTGATGAAGATATTGTCGAAGAGTTTATGGATTTTATGAAAAACTCGGAAAGTGACAGTATGAAAACTTTACTTGCAGAATATGGTGATGATCTCACAGATGAAGAAGTAAGGATTCTCAGAATCAAATTTATTAGTGATGTAGCTAATTAGAAAAATAAAATGTCGGACTTGTTTCGGCATTTTTTATTTATAGGATTTCCCATTACGGTTTTGTAATTTTGAGTTATGAAAAAATCAATCATTTTCATATTGCCCGATTTGGAGACTGGAGGCGCTGAGCGTATTGTAACTACACTTGCGAATCATCTTCCGAGAGACAAATTTTCACCAGCTATTCTATTATTAAGGAAAGAAGGTGCTTATCTTGATTTGTTGAAGCCAGATGTAGAAATCATTGATATCCAAACCCCAAGAATCAGACATTCTTTGAAGCCAATTCTTTTGGAAATCAAACGTCGGAAACCAGATATTGTGTTTTCCGGCTTTGGTGAAGTGAATGCTTATTTGTCATTATTCATCAAGCTTTTCCCGAAAACTAAATTTATTGCAAGAGAAACAAATGTTGTTTCTCAACACGTTACAAGAAAAGAGATTAAGTTTTTCTATAAATTCTATAATAATTACGATAAAATCATTGCTCAAAGTAATGATATGGAAGAGGATCTAATCAAGAATTTTGGGATTAAGAAGAATAAACTATTCAAAATTAATAATCCGGTTGATGTCAATTTTATAGAAGATAAATTGAAGCAATCAGAACGACCGGTAGAATTTTCTCATCAGCATAAAAATGTAGTTGCTATTGGGAATTTATCCGCAAGAAAAGGATTTGATAATCTTCTGAAAGTATTTTCCAGACTCAAAAATCAGAATATTTTACTTCATATTCTTGGGGATGGTAAAGATAAAGAAATGCTTTTGCAGATGAAAGAAATGTTGGGGCTTGATCACGTTATTTTTCACGGCAAGAAAAGTAATCCGTATCAATATCTGAAATTTGCTGATCTTTTCATTTTGTCTTCCAGATATGAAGGTTTTCCCAATGTGCTTTTGGAAGCTGGAACTTGTGGTGTTTATTCTTTAGCTAATAATTGTCCTGGTGGGATTGATGAGATTATTATCGATCAAGTGAATGGCGAAATCTCCAATATCGAAAATTATGATGATTTTGCCGAGAAAATAAAACATTCAGTTCACAGAAATGATGACAAAGATAATATCAAAATCTCGATAAAATCTCGTTTTTCTTCAGAAATTATTCTGAAAAAATATGAAGATTTGCTTTGGAATATTTAATCATTTTAAATAAAAAATTCCTGAATCTTAATTCAGGAATTTTTGTTTTGCTATATCAAAAACGCGTTTGTCAATTGGTAATGGAAAAGGATTTTCTCCTTCCAGCGGAATCCATTCTGTCTTTTCGATACAAGGATCTAAGATTAATAAATCTTCTTCATTTAAGATTTCTGCCAAATAATAAATAGTAATTAATTGTTCATTATCTCGGAATCTGGAAACCAGAAAATCGTCTTGTGTATAAAAATGATCTTTAATTTCTATTTCAAGATTAAGTTCTTCCTGAAACTCTCTTTTAAGGCATTCTAAAGTACTTTCCCCGAATTCTAATCCTCCGCCAGGTAATTTAAGAAGATGATCTCCGACATATTCTTCGTGAAGCGCAAGAATTTTGTTGTCCTTTATACAAAGTGCATACACCCGAATGTTGATTTTGTCTATCATATATTGTGATTTGCAGTGTCTAAATTTAGCGAAATTATTTTTTCCAAGCAATCAGCATTTCTCTTTTTCCAGGCGGGCCTTGTCTTTTCTCGACTTCAAAACCTAATTCTATCAAGGCTCTTCGCATAGTTCCTTTCGATGAATAGGTTGTCAACAAACCACCAGTTTTCATTTTAGAAGCTACGACTTCAAATATTTCTTTTTTCCAAAGGTCGGGCTGAACTCTTGCTCCAAAACAATCAAAATAAACCAAATCGATAGGAGGCAAGTCCATATTCTTTATGTTAAAGAAATCATCTTTAATTTTCTTAAGATTGAAATTAGAATCCAATTCAACTAATTTTTCCCATTCGGTTTCATGGATTTTCAGAGACAAATCTTTAACAATTGGGTTCGGAAATAATTCAGAATAAGACAATTCTGAAGCTTCATGAAAAAAAATTGGATATTTTTCGACCCCAAAATAATTAATTTTATGATTTTTGTCATTTCGCAAATATGCATCAAATGTTACCAAAACGTTAAGACCTGTTCCAAAACCTAACTCTAAAATATTAATTTCGTAACTATTTGTTAAATCTAGTCCATTTTTGATAAATACATGGTTGGCTTCTTGCAACGCGCCATGTTTTGAATGGTAAGTTTCTTCTAATCCATTGATCAATAAGGTTTTACTCCCGTCATTTGTGCTAATTAATTCTCTTTTCAAAGTATTTTTTTTCAAATTTAACATAAATTTTGATTATTAAAAAATTATTATATATTTGTAATACCTCAACAAAAAATTAAAAAATGATAATTCAAAAATCTACTAATCCAAGAATTTCAACCTTCGATCCTGATAATTTCGCATTCGGTAACACTTTCATAGATCATATGATTATTTGTGAGTATGAGAATGGAAAATGGGGGGATGTGCAACTTATTCCATATGGTCCTATTGGTTTTACCCCAGCAATGATGGGGGTGAACTACGGACAAGCTTGTTTTGAAGGGATGAAGGCATATAAAGATAAAGACGGCCAAGTATTCCTTTTTCGCCCAGAAAAGAACTTTCAAAGGATTAACAAATCCGCAAAAAGATTGGCAATTCCTGAGATTTCCGAAGAGATCTTTATGGATGGGCTAAAAGCATTGGTTGATATCGATAGAGATTGGATTCCGCAAGGAGAGGGAACATCTCTTTATATTAGACCATTATTATTCGCAACAGAAGAAGCGCTTAAAGCTAGAATCTCTGAAAAATATATGTTTGCCATTGTTGCAACACCAGCAAAAAGCTATTATACTGCTCCGGTATCAGTTAAAATTTCTGACCATTATTCCAGAGCGGCTAGTGGAGGTGTAGGTGCTGCAAAAGCTGCTGGTAACTATGCTGCGTCTTTCTATCCAACACAATTGGCTATAGAAGAAGGTTATGAGCAAATCATTTGGACAGACGATTGTTCTCACGAGTATTTTGAAGAAAGTGGAACGATGAACGTTTTTGTTAGAATCAACGATACTATCTATACGCCTAAAACATCAGACAAAATTTTGGATGGTGTTACCAGAGATAGTTTTATCCAATTGGCTAAAAAAAGAGGAATTGAAGTTGTTATTGACGATGTTAAAGTCTCTGATGTTATCGAAGCTCAGAAAAAAGGAACTTTGAAAGAAGTTTGGGGCGTAGGAACAGCCGTTGTTACAAGTATTTTTGAGGCTTTAGGTTACCAAGGCGAACACCTGACTCTGCCTAAACTTTCTGATGAAGAGAGTTTTGCAGCGCAGTTGAAGGCAGATCTTGTCAATATCCAGACTAATAAATCTGAAGATCCTTTTGGATGGAGATATTTGGTTGAAGAAAATGTATACAGTGTATAGGATTAATTAAAAAGTAAATTGAAAAGTGAAAACCGGAATTAATTTTCCGGTTTTTGTTTTAATACTAATTAAGTCTTCAAAAATTCTTAATTTTGCGACAGTTTTTGAGGGATTTCAAAGAACAATATTGAAAAATGAAACAATTATTTTACATCTCAGTTCTGGCATTAGCAACATCTTGCGCAAAACAGACCCATTCCCAGCATTCAGAAGATCAGTACATGTCTGAAAGCGAAATGGAAGTTTCAAAAAACAGAACCAAAGAACTCAATACTTTGGAAAGAGCTCAGATTGAAGACTGGATCAAAGCTCAGGATGTAAAATATTATCCAATGGGAATGAACTATTGGGTGAATGTGGAAGGACTCGAGAAGCAACCTCGTAAAAATAATGGTGAAAAAGTATCCTATCAGTATGACATCTATGATTTTGATAGAACTAAATTGTACAATATGCCAATTCAAAATAATAATGTAGAATTTGGGCATTTTGTAGAAATGGATGCAGTAGAAGATGTCATCCGATATCTGAAAAAAGGCGAGGAAGCAGAAATTTTAGTACCCTCAGTTTTAGCTTACGGAACCTATGGTGACAACAAAAAAATAACCAACGATATGCCTTTAATCATTAAGGTAAAAGTCTTATAACAACGATATTATAAAACTATGAAGAAAATTATAGCACTTTCTATAACATTATTAACACTATTAAATTGTAAAACATTGGAAATAGACAAAGAAGTTTATAAAAGCTTGCCTGACGGGCTTTACGGTAATTTTGAAACAAGCAAAGGTGATATCCTTGTAAAATTCGAAGATGAAAAATCTCCGGTAACTGTTGCAAATTTTGTTGGTCTTGCAGAAGGTAAGATCGAGAACAAATCTAAGAAAAAAGGAGAACCTTTCTACGATGGAACTATCTTCCACAGAGTGATCAAAGATTTTATGATCCAAGGTGGAGATCCACAAGGAACTGGTATGGGAGATCCTGGATATAAATTTGCTGATGAGAAAAATGACCTTCAGCACACTGGAAAAGGGATTTTATCTATGGCGAATTCTGGACCTAACACCAACGGTTCTCAGTTCTTTATTACAGAAGTTGCAACACCTTGGTTGGACGGAAGACATACAATTTTTGGTAAAGTGGTTGGTAGTACAGCAACCATTGATTCTATCGCTAACGTAGAAAAAGGCGCTCAGGACAAACCAAAGACTGATGTTGTGTTAAAAAAAGTAGCAATCTTCGGTAAAGGTGATGCTTACAAACATTATGATGCTGCAAAAATCTTCGCTGAAGGAAAATCGAAAATCGAAGAAAAAAACAAAGCTTATTTGGCAAAAGCTGAAGAAGAGAAAGCTAAGAAATTGGCAGAATTCGCAGCAAATCAGGAGAAATTGGTAAACGAAATGAAAACTGGGATGCAGTCTACGCCTTCTGGTCTTTTCTATAAGATTACTAAAACTTCTACTGGTGCCAACCCAACTCCAGGACAGACGGTTGCTGTGCATTATGCAGGGAAATTAATGGATGGAGAAGAGTTTGATAATTCTTTCAAAAGAGGACAGCCTATCGATATTCCAATTGGTGTAGGCCAAGTGATCAAAGGTTGGGATGAAGGAATTCTTTTACTGAAAGAAGGAGAAACGGCAACATTGTTGATTCCACCAGCTTTAGGCTACGGCGAAAGAGGAGCAGGAGGTGTAATTCCGCCAAACTCTTGGTTAGTTTTCGATGTAGAATTGGTGAAAATCGAGAAATAATTTAGAAATAAATAAAAAGAAAAACGGAGCAAATTAATTTCGCTCCGTTTTTTTTATGCTAATAACTGATAAGCTTTCTTCGCTCCGGCAACACAATCGTTGTATTGCTCTTCCGTAATCTTCTCGTCGATAATCGATTTGAACTCTTGCCAATATGGTCCTGTATTCTCGCCATAAACTCCAAAATAATTGAACTCTATATTCTCGAATTCCGGATTCTTTCTTAGTTGTTTTGCGATGACATTTCCTCCAAGCGTAGAACCTTCCATCACATATAAAGCACCAAAAGCTTCCGCTTCGTTATCCAGATTTTGGGTTGGGTTTTCGTCTTTAGTTGCTATGTTCAAGTTATTCAAATCAACTTTAAGCGCATCGATTTTACTTCTTAAATCTAATTTTAATTCTGGATAAGCTTTCAACTGCTCTTGGATCTGAGGTTCGTATCTGCTGATTAGCTGATAGTTATGAATCAAAAGCATCTTGTAATCATCAAGAGTATAGGATTTATCAAAAATCTTTTGCGATTGCAATTTTGCTTCTGTGTCGTCGTGTTGTTGTTTCGTCTGTTCCTTAAGAAATACTGAAATCATAATTGGGTTTTTGAAATTTTAACATAAATGTTGTTCCTTTTCCGCTTTCACTCTCATAACTTATTTTCCCGCCCATTTTCTCCATCAGATGATGAACAATACTCAATCCAACACCATTTCCGTTGAATCCTTTAGCATTATTCATCCTGCTGAAAATCTTGAACATTTTGCCAGATTCCTCATTATCAATCCCAATTCCGTTATCTGAGATTTTGTATGTTACCGCATCTTCATAAATTTCTCCCACAATCTTTACTAATGGTTTTTCTGATTTGGAAGAATATTTTATAGCGTTACCAATCACATTCAAAAAGACTTGATAAACCATTGTTTTATCACCTAAAACTTCTGGTGTATTTTCGATAAAGATTTCTGTATAAGGGGAATTAAAACTGATTTTAGAATCCTCCACTAATTTATTTATTAATGAATCTACTTCAATTCTTTTCAATTCTATTTCTGATTTTTTGATTTTACTCAATTCCAAAACATTTCGGATCATCTCACTCATCGTATCAATCTGAGTAATGATATTATCCAAAGATTTTTGAACATTTTCCGGATCATGAATTCTTTTTGCTAATTGCGCATTTAGTTTTATGACAGTTAGTGGCGTATTAAGATCGTGTGAAATCGTATGAGAGAAAGAGTCCAATTCTTGATTCAATTCCTTTAATTGATTGTTAAGATCAACAATTTGGGATGATTTGGTATGTGATGCTTTTAGAATCACAGAAGTAATCCATCTTGCAGATTCTATTTCTTTGATTTTCCAAGGCAGGGAAGTGCCTTTCACATATTCTTTCCAAACTTCGAAAGATTTTCTTGGAGAGAATTTGATAATTTCCACCCCATCTTTGATTTCTGAAACAGTTCCTTTTTCAGGTTTTCCGGCCCATTTGATTTTCTGACCTTGTTCTTTTCTCAGCCAAATCAACATATCAGATGTATTGCTTCCTAAAACACTTGTGATAATTCCACAACTGATTTCCGGATTGTCCAAATCTACATTGATGTCTTGGCACAGTGTATTAGTTATGAAAATATTCTCTTCAAAATTCTGATTGTTCTCTTTGCTCCAAACGATAATTTTCTCAATATCAGAATGATTGGGAACATTACCTGCAGTTAAGATTTCATTATTAATTTTAATAATCATTCCGTCTGCAGCACAACTGTCCATAATATCTTTGATATTAGTTTCCAAAGCTTTTCCGAAATCTTCTTCACTCATAAGGTTTTGACGAAGTGTAATATTATTCAGATTGATTCTCTGATATTCTTCCAGCGTTTGTAAAGATTTGTAAGAAGCAAAAGCGTTAGCCGAAATTCTAGTCAATGTTTCTGCTAATAATCTAGATTGCAAATCAAGATGTTTTGGCGCAGAATTTTGACAAGCAACCAATCCCCATAATTCTCCATTCACAATAATCGATGTGCTGAAGCTTGATTCTACGTTTGCATTTTTGAGATATTCTCTATGAATAGGAGAGGATGCACGTGTTATGCTATAAGTCAAATCTATTTGTTCTCTCGGGATTACACCAACAATAGGGAATGTTTTTCCAGAAACGTGCGAAGTGATTCTCACTGGATTTTTAAGATATAAAGCTCTTGCCTGTGCAGGAATATCAGATTCGGGATAATGCAAATCCAGATAACTTTCAAGATGGGGTTTTACCAGTTCTTCTACAACCTGACCGCTGCCATCGTAAAGGAATTGATAAATCATTGCTCTGTCAAAATCTATAATATCCTGTATCTCTTTCAGGAGAACTTTCCAGATATTTTCCTCATTGGAATTTCTAAGAATATGTTGGATTGCTGCATATTCTTTATTGATTTTATGATTGGGAATTACCTTTTCTATTTCAAAAAAAGTGATTTCATTATTGGTGTGAATGCTTAAAGTATATTCTTCATTTTTGAAATCAATATGTTGGATAGCCAATTCTTGGTTGGTAGAATAATTATCCCAATTGATATCAAGATTTAGATCATTTAACAAAACTTTGATATCTTTTCCAAGTATAGAGGAGTCGAGAGAAAAGAACGCTAAAATATTCTCGCTGTAGGAAACTATTTTAGAATTTTGAGTACCTATAAGATAACCATATTCCTGCAATTCTCCACAGATGTGAATAGGTTCTTGATCACAATTGATATATTCTTTTGGGTGCATATTTAATTGTTAATTAGATATATCTTTTGTGTTTTAAAAAGTAAAGATAGACATTAAAATTAATTAATGTTAATTTTATAATTATGTTAAGTCGCTTTCCGTAGAAAATGATTTAATAGTCTGAATTTCAAATGATAAATTTTAATAATAATATGATGTAGAAAATAAAAAAGGTGACAAAAACCGTCACCTTTACATTGAGATTGTAGAAATCTATTTCATATCGTACATTACCAAAGCCGTAATTAACTTAGGTTCAATCAATGTACATTTTGGCGGCATTTTGATTTCTTTATCAGAAATTTTCAGAAGGTCTGAGAAACTGATAGGATAGATTCCGAAACCTACTTTATAATCTCCGCTGTCCACTTTTTCTTTTAATTCTGCAATTCCGTTGATGTCAGAAGTTCCTTTTAGATAAGTGATTTTATCTGTGCGTTTCGCATTTTCGATTCCTATTATATTTTCGAAAATATATTTGTCCACCAAATGATGGTCTAAGTCATTACCATCTTTATTTTCCTCACGGATGTTGTGCTTCACGTGCAAACTGTAAAATTTGCCACCAAGATACATACTGATATGGAATTTTTGAGATGGGAAATAAGGTTCTTCACCTTTTTCGTGAATCTGAAAATCTTCTCTTAGTTTCTCAAGGAACTCTTCATCAGACAAACCATTGATATCTTTAAGAAGACGATTGTAATCGTTGATTTTTATAGACTGGTTGGAAACGATAAAACTGTAAACAAAGTTGTAGTGTTCCGTACCATGAGATCTTTTATACTTGTCTCTTTGCTTTTTAGCATATTCTGCAACAGACCCAATTCTATGGTGTCCATCGGCAATATAAAACGAATCGATTGGGTCTAGAACTTCTTTGAACTGTTGAAGTTTCAATCTATTATCGATTCTCCAAATCTTGTGTCTAACTTTTTTATCATCCGTATAATTGATGATTGGAACATTCTTTTGTTCGTGGTTCATCAATAATTCGACTTTAGAATTGGAATGATAAGTTAAAAGAACCGGCTCTGCTTGTACACCCACTTTTTCAAGGTAATGCGCCATTTTCATTCTTCTTTCCGTAATTGTGGATTCGTGCTTTTTGATTTTTCCTTCCCAGAAATCATCTACACTTACCAAGCCCATCAATCCTCTGAAACTTGTTTTATCTGGAAGCGTTTGTTCGTATAAATAATAAGCAGAATCGTCTTGAGTTAGTTTTTTGTCATCCAATAATTCTTCGAAGTTAGACCTTATCTTTCTCAGATTTCTATCAACATCTTTGGATTTACTTACGACCGCAGGCTTTATCATCTGGATATAAGAATCATCCTGCTGTGCTTTTTTATTGATTTCTTCCTGTGTAAAATTATCCAAAGAATAAGTAGGGAAGACGTCAATAAAATCAGGATTTGGTCTGATTCCTCTAAATGGTTTAAATACTGGCATATATTATAGTTGAGCTTTTATTTTTATAATTTGTTGTGCTAATTCTTCTCCAATTCTATTTTGGGCATCCATCGTGTTGCCACCAACGTGAGGAGAAAGAGAAAGAGCAGGATTCATTAGAATTAATACTTCAGGAGTTGGCTCTTTTTCAAAAACATCCAATGCAGCGCCATAGACTTTTCCGCTTTCTATAGCATCTAAAAGAGCTACTTCGTTGATGACACCACCTCTTGCTGTATTAGCAATGAAAACACCTTCTTTCATTAGTTCTAATTCTTTAGAATCAATCAAATAGCCATCTGTAAGTCCTGTATTGAGGCTGATGAAATCTGAGTTTTTTAAAACTTCATCTAAATTTACAGATTTAATTTCAAAATCCAAAGATTGACCATCGAAAAAGCTAAGCTGAACTTTCTCAGTTTTGGGTGTTCTGTTGTAAGCTAAGATTTTCATTCCAAGAGAAATCCCCATCTTAATCACTTCAATTCCGATATTTCCCATTCCGATAACACCTAAGGTTTTACCAGAAAGTTCAGTCGCATTATTGAATGATTTTTTCAGTGAATTGAAATTGGTTTCTCCTTCCAAAGGCATCAATCTGTTACTCTCGTGAAGGAATCTTGCTAATGAAAAGAAATGAGCGAAAACCAACTCCGCAACAGATTTGCAAGATGCTTTTGGTGTATTGATGATGTAGATACCTTTGTCAATAGCATATTCTACATCAATATTATCCATTCCAATTCCGCCACGACCAATGATTTTGAGATTTGGACATTCGTCAATCAGCTTTTGTCTTACCTGAGTTGCGCTTCTTACCAAAAGAACATCAACATTGTTGTCATTGATGAATTTGCTCAGATGTTCCGGAGATACTCTGGCTTCCAAAACCGTAATATCCGCTTCTTTCAAAAGTTGAATTCCCTTTTCGGAGATTCCATCATTAGCTAATACAATCATTGTTTAATTCAAAAATCCTTTAGTTATTGAGTTTCCTCGACTTGTTTGAGTTAAAATTCAAGGTTGGCTAAGATACGATTTTTTCTTGTGATTAACATTATATTAACAAAAAAACGTCCTGAATTAACAAGGACGTTTCTGATTTATAAATAGAAAAGAGATTAGATACTCTTCATCACATCTACTAAAACTTGTACGCTTTCAATAGGCATTGCGTTGTAGATACTTGCTCTGTAACCGCCCACACTTCTGTGTCCGTTCAGTCCGCTGATTCCTGCTGCTTTCCAAGCGGCGTCAAAAGCTTCTTGCTTAGACTCATCTGTCAAAGTGAAAGTTACATTCATAAAAGAACGGTCTTCTACAGCTGCTACACCTTGGAAATTTGGATTGTTATCAATCTCGTCATAAAGCAATTTAGCTTTTGCATTATTTTTAGCTTCAGCAGCAGCAATTCCGCCATTTTCTTCCAAATGTTTTAAAGTCAAATAAGAAGCATAAACTGCAAAAACAGGAGGTGTATTGGACATAGATTCTTTATCGATATGAACCGCATAATCCAAATAAGTTGGAATAGTTCTTCCTGTTTTTCCAAGAATTGATTTTTTAACCACAACCAACGTCGCTCCAGCTGGACCCATATTTTTTTGAGCACCTGCATAAATCAAATCAAATTGAGAAAAATCCAATTCTCTGCTGAAAATATCAGAAGACATATCGCAAACCAAAAGCGTATCTACTTTTGGAAAAGATTTCATCTGAGTTCCGAAAATTGTATTGTTAGAGGTACAGTGGAAATAATCGTACTCTGAACCTACTGTAAAATCTTTTGGAATATAATTATAATTAGATTCTTTGGAAGAAGCCACAACATCTACATTACCAATCATTTTAGCCTCCTTTATAGCACCAGATGCCCAAGTTCCTGTATTAGTATAAGCTGCTTTTCCATCAACAGACAAAAGATTGTAAGGAACCATCAGGAATTGAAGACTTGCTCCACCTTGGAGATATAGAACTTCGTAATCATCTCCAAGATTCATCAATCTTTTTACAATAGCACGAGCCTCGTCCATCACAGCAACAAAATCTTTGCTTCTGTGCGAAATCTCCAAAAGAGATAAACCAATTCCGTTGAAATCAAGAATGGCTTCTGATGCTTTCTGAAAAACTTCTTGAGGAAGAATACTAGGACCTGCGCTAAAATTATGTTTTTTCATTTATTTATTTTTTTGTCCGATGTCCAATGATGGAAGACGGAGGTTTTTAATATTATGTTTTCAGGATTAGAAATTTAAGAAAATGCATTGTCGAATTGCAATCTTCGGTCGTCCAACTTCTAACTACTCGTTATGAAGAAAAGCTTTTTTTGCTAATAATTCTTCTTCTGTTTCTACATGATCTTCATCTGGAACACAGCAGTCAACAGGGCAAACAGCGGCACATTGTGGCTCCTCGTGGAAACCTTTACATTCGGTACATTTATCTGTAACTATAAAGTAATAATCATCACTAACGGGTTCCTGTGCGGCATCCGCATTCACGGAAAGACCGGATGACAAAACCACCATTCCTTTCAGTGCTGTTCCTTCTGATGCTTTCCAATCTACTGCTCCTTCATAGATGGCGTTGTTTGGACATTCCGGTTCACAAGCGCCACAATTAATACATTCGTCTGTTATCTTGATAGCCATTGCTATTTTATTTTTAATTTTGCACAAAATTACAAAAAAAAAGCCAGCTATGCTGAACGAATACAAAATTTCAGGACTCGAAAAGTTAGGAGAATTTATCCAAAATTTCCTTAAAAATGATGATGAGCATTACAATGAAAAAGAGGAGCGATTGGCTTATCTGATGAAGCGTTCTGAGATCGAAAATCCGTGGTTCACACAAGAGAATCAAAGATATAACTTGGAGCAATGGGCAAGTCTCTTCACTAAAGAAAATATTGAAAATTGGCTTTCTAAATATCAATTATCAAACTCATCCAAAAGAGTAGGATTGATATTGGCTGGCAATATCCCTTTGGTTGGGTTTCATGATATTATTTCAGTAATTTTAAGTAATCATATTCCTGTCATCAAATTATCGTCAAAAGACCGATTGGTTTTACCTTTTTTGTTAGAATTATGGAATCAATTTTCTAATAACGAAATTGAATATCACATCGTAGAAAAGTTAGAAAACTTTGATGCTGTGATTGCAACTGGAAGTAATAATACTGCAAGATATTTGGAATATTATTTCAAAGATAATTTAAGTATCATAAGAAAAAACAGAACTTCTGTTGCAGTTTTGAAAGGCGATGAATCTGATGCAGAATTACAATTGTTAGCCAATGATATTTTCCGATATTATGGATTAGGATGTAGAAATGTTACCCGAATTCTGATTCCAAATGATATGAAATTGGATAAATTGTTTGAAAATTTCATCAATTACAAAGACGTTATCAATCATAACAAATATGCGAACAACTACGACTACAATAGAGCTATTTACCTTTTGAATCAAGACCAGTTCTGGGATAATAATTTTGTAATGTTGAAGGAAGACGAGAAGTTATTTAGTCCCTTATCTGTGATTAATTTTTCTCGTTATGAAACTTTGGAAGAAGTGAAGCAATTTGTAGAAACCAACAAAGACGAAATCCAAACTGTTGTTGCAAAACCAGAATTGGGATTAGAATCGATTGGTTTTGGAGAAACGCAAAATCCTTCTTTGGATACTTATGCAGATAATGTGGATACAATGGCTTTTTTGAGTGTGATATAAATGATAAGCAATCATCAGCTTTATTTTTTAACTTTAATTAACAATTTAAAGCTTCTACCTTCAAAGCAACACTAATGAGTTTGGAACTAAGGAAACATTTTGAGGAATTGATAACGTTATCAGACGAGGAGTTTGCAACGCTCGCTTCTTATTTTAAGTTGAGAAAACTGAAGAAACACCAATATCTGATTCAGGAGAACGAGCCTATTATCAATATTTACTTTGTTACCAAAGGTCTGCTCAAGGCTTCTTACATAGATAACCACGGAAAGGAACATATCATCCAATTCGCTATTGAAAACTGGTGGATTTCGGATTTTCAGGCGTTTTATACTGGCGTGCCGTCGGTTACGAGCATCCATTGTCTGGAAGATGTGGAATTGTATGCGATTTCCAAAGATGATTTGGAAAAGATTTGCTTAGACAATCACAAAGTTGAGCATTTTTTCAGAATCAAAAACAGTTTGGGTTATGTGGCATTGCAGAAAAGAATTCTGTCCTTGTTGACCACCGATGCTAAAGAACGGTTTGAGCAATTTTCCGCTCAATATCCGAAGCTTATCCAGCGTGTTCCCAAAACTATCATAGCTTCCTATCTCGGTGTTTCCAGAGAGACCTTGAGCCGTATTACTCGAAAATAGTGACCTGCGTCACTATGATTTTGTGACTTATGTCCTGTGTTTTTAATGGCGTTTGGCTCAATTTTGTCTTATCAAATTTTAAAAATTATTAAAATGGACAAAAAAATATTATTCGTGGTAACAAGTCACGAAGATCTTGGAAACACAGGACTTAAAACAGGATTCTGGACAGAAGAACTAGCAGCACCATACTACGTATTAGTGGATCAAGGTGCGGAAATTACCATCGTAACTCCAAAAGGAGGACAGCCGCCTATAGACCCGAAAAGTGAGGATCCGTCTGCGCAAACAGATGCTACTAGAAGAATGGATGATGATAAAGTATTACAAGAGAAGCTTCGTAATACAAAAGTTTTATCAGAAATTAATCCTGCTGATTATGATGCGGTGTTTTATCCAGGCGGTCACGGACCACTTTGGGATCTTGCAGAAGATAAAATTTCTCAGCAATTAATCACAGATTTTTATAAATCAGACAAACCTGTGGCATTTGTTTGTCACGCGCCAGGTGTTTTGAGACACGTACAAATCGATGGGGAATATCTCGTAAATGGTAAAAAAGTAACCGGCTTCACCAATACAGAAGAAGAAGCTGTAAAGCTTACTGATGTAGTTCCATTTTTGGTAGAAGATATGCTAAAACAGAACGGCGGAGAATATAGCAAAGTGGAAGATTGGCAACCTTACGCTGTAGTGGATGGTAAGTTAATTACCGGACAAAATCCAGCATCTTCCGAGAAAGTAGCGGAAGAACTTCTTAAGATGTTATAACAAAATCCACAGAATAGGTAAAGAGGCACAGATTTTTTCTGTGCTTTTTTTTATTTTCTATCAAAGTAACAATACTGAATTCGTTGTGACTAATGAAATGTTGCGTAAATTACGCTCCGAAAAAATAAAAGTTTACTATGAAGAAAATATTTATTTCAGTTTCACTATTATTAATGATGAATGCAATGGCACAGAAATTTGAAACACAAAGCTCTACAGATAAGCAAGGTTATACTTACGAAACCGTAAAAAATGACCAATCTGGCGTACGAGTTTATACACTAAAAAACGGACTAAAAGTCTATTTAGCTAAAAATGATGATGCGCCAAGAATCCAGACTTACATCCCTGTAAGAACCGGTTCTAATAATGATCCAAGCGATAATACAGGTTTAGCACATTACTTGGAACATATGGTTTTCAAGGGAACGTCAAAGTTAGGAACCAGCGATTGGGCTAAGGAAAAAGCAATGCTCACGCAAATCTCAGATCTATACGAACAGCACAAAGCTGAAAAAGATCCTGCAAAGAAAAAAGCAATATATAAGAAAATTGATGAAGTCTCTCAAGAAGCTTCTAAATATGCCATCGCTAACGAATATGATAAGGCGATCTCTTCTCTTGGGGCAACCGGAACTAACGCTCACACTTGGTTAGACGAAACGGTTTACAAAAACAATATCCCATCCAACGAATTGGAAAAATGGCTTAAAGTTGAACACGAGCGTTTTTCTGAATTGGTTTTAAGATTATTCCACACCGAATTGGAAGCGGTTTACGAAGAGTACAACCGTGCTCAGGATAATGATGGAAGATTAGTGAATTATGCAATGATGGAAGCGCTTTTCCCAAAACATCCAAATGGTCAGCAAACGACAATCGGTACTTCGGAGCATTTGAAAAGTCCTTCTATGGTAGCGATTCATAAATATTTCGATACTTACTATGTGCCTAATAATATGGCGGTAGTTTTGGTTGGAGATTTGGATTTTGACAAGACTATTAAATTGGTAGATCAGTACTTTGGAGCATTCAAGTACAAAGAATTACCCATGAAGAAAATGGTTTCTGAAGAACCAATGACAAGCATCGTTTCCAGAACTGTGAAAAGTCCTTCTACACCAAGAATGACAATGGCTTGGAGAACAGATTCTAACGGAACTCAAGAAGCAAGATTGGCTGATGTGGTTGCTGAAATCTTGAGTAACAGTGGAGATGCAGGTTTGATTGACCTTAACATCAATCAAAAACAAAAAACCTTAGGTGCTGGTGCTTATGAATCTCCTTTCAAAAATTATGGTGCATTTGTTTTAAGTGTTGTACCAAAAGATGGGCAAAGCTTTGATGAAGCTAAGAAATTGTTATTAGAACAAATTGATTTGGTTAAAAAAGGACAATTCCCAGACTGGATGCTAAATGCTATCGTGAACGACTTGAAAGTTCAGAGAATGAAACGATGGGAAACGGCTGATGGATTGGCTACAACATTGTATTCGACTTACATCGGGAACAGAACTTGGGAGCAGGAACTGGACGAAATCAACCAATACGAAGCGATTTCTAAAGCGGATGTTGTGAAATTTGCTAACGATTTCTTTAAGGATAATTACGTAGTTGTTTACAAAGAAAAAGGTGTGAATGATAAACTGGTTCGTGTAGAAAACCCAGGAATCACGCCAATCAAATTGAACAGAGAAGCGCAATCGCCTTTCCTGAAAGATATTATCAATACAAAATCTTCTGACATCAAACCAGAGTTTGTTGATTTCAAAACGGCTATTGCAACTTCAACGATCAAAGATAAAAAAGTAAGCTTCATTAAAAATAAATACAATGAAGTGGCTCAGGTGAATTATGTTTTCCCTTTCGGAACAGATAATGACAAAGAATTGGCACTTGGTGTAACAGTTCTTCAGTATCTTGGAACGGATAAATATACGCCAGAACAGTTGAAGGAAGAATTCTACAAACTGGGAATCACGAATCAATTCAGAACCTCTAATGACCAAATGATTATTGCACTAAGCGGATTGGAAAGCAATATGAAAAAAGGCGTAGAGCTAATGAATCATTGGATTAATAATGTGAAAGCAGATCAAGCAATTTACGACCAAACAGTTAACACCATTTTGGAATCCAGAGAAGTTGCGAAGAAGGACAAAAACAGAATTATGGCTGCTTTGGCGAACTATGCTAAGTTTGGTAAAGACTCCAGAATGACGGATGTGATTTCTAAAGACCGTTTGAAAAGCATCAACGTTACCGAATTGATTTCTAAAATCAAAACATTGAACGAATATCCTTACGAAGTTTTCCTTTATGGAGAAGATCAGAAAGGATTGGAGAAAGCTGTGAAGCCTTACATCGTTAATGCAAAATTAAAACCTGCAACTGCCAAAGAATATGCTGAACCTGCAACTGCTGGCAAAGTCTATTTCACGCCATACGATATGGTACAAATGGAAATGTCTAAAGTTGCGAAAGCTGGTAATGTAAACGTAGCGAACTTCGGAAAAGCAAGTGTTTTCAATGAGTATTTTGGACGTGGATTGTCTTCAATCGTTTTCCAGGAAATTAGAGAAAGTAAGTCTTTAGCTTATTCAGCTTACGTTTCTTATGCTAATGCGACTGAGAAAAACCATCCGAATTATGTAACAACTTATATCGGAACTCAGGCGAACAAATTGCCTTTAGCAGTTTCTGCAATGTCTGAATTGATGGCAGAGCTTCCGCAGATTCCAGCTCAGTTCGAAAATGCAAAAGGATCAGCTCTTAAACAAATTGCATCTAGTAGAATCAACAGAACGGTGACTTATTACAACCAGTTATCTTTGAAAAAATTAGGAATTGATCACGATGTGAGAAAAGATATCTATGCAGAGATCCAATCTTTGACATTGCCTCAATTAACCAATTTCTACAACACCGAAATCAAACCGTTGCAATACAACACAGCAATCATTGGTAAAAAAGAAAACCTGAATATGGAGTCTGTCAACAAAATGGGAGAGTTCCAAGAAGTAAGTCTTGAAGAGATTTTTGGATATTAATCTTGATTGATTTCTAAATAATAAAGTGGAGCAGAAGTGCTTCACTTTTTTTGTTTAATTTATGGAGAAGTTGCGCCAGGAACAGTGTAATAATTATCAAAACTTGTATAGACTCTGGTTTTCTTCACTTCGCCATTTTCATAGATTTCGACTTTAGTTGTAGGTTCGGATTTTTTACCCATGTATCGCACCTCATCTTGGACTTACAATGATTGATAAAATCCGAGAGAGGATGAAAATCAAACTAAATTTTCTGTTAATATTTTGGTTTTAGGTTATGTTAATTTTAAACAATGTTTAAATCATAGTTTTGTCAATGGAAATAAAATTCTCAAAAAATTAAAGAAAATCATTTATCAATTTCAATTGGATACAACGTGTAACTGTTTTTGAGGAATGTAATTGTGAAAAGTAGAATACTTTAGCTTTATGATTTTTCTAAATTGATTTAAAACAGAATCATCAGAATCAGAATAATTAATGAAATATTTGGTTTGCCAATCTTTGGTTTTTACAGCTTGCTTGTTATTTGGGAAATGCCAATCTGCATAAACTCTGAAACCTCTTTTCCCGGTTTTATTTTCGCTGGAGATTAAATCTTGTTTTTCTAAAACAGCTTTAGAAAAAATGAAAAACCCAGAATTCTCATTTTCTTCAATCGAAATGAGGTAGAAATCGAAATCATCATTAATATCAAAAGGAACTGTTTTTCCATCAGAATCTCTCTTCCAAAAGGTTACAAATTGACCAATCTTCTTTGGTGTCAATTTTGACTTTCTGAATTTAAAATTCGTTTGATTAATTTTAAAATTAAAACCAGAATATTCTTCACATTCCAAATCTGGAGTGATTTCTGAAAGGTTTAGATTCAATTCTTTTAAAATCAAATCGTGCAAATGTTGTAGTTCTTTTATCATAAAAAAACTTTGCCAAAGATAATCATCTATGGCAAAGCTATATTTAATTTAAAGATTGAATTATTTTACGATTTTCATCTCATTGATTAACCATTTTGCATCGGCATATTTGTCAATCACGAAAAGAATATATTTGGTATCCACCATAATGTTTCTACATAATTTTGGATCATAATTGATGTCACTCATCGTGCCTTCCCATTGTCTATCGAAGTTAAGACCAATGAGGTTTCCGTAAGCATCCAGAGCAGGACTTCCAGAGTTTCCACCAGTTGTGTGATTGGTTGCTGTGAAGTTTACAGGAACATCCCCAGATTTATCTTTATAGATTCCGTAATCTTTGGTGTTGTAAAGATTGATTAATTTTTTAGGCAGATCAAATTCATAATCTCCAGGAATATATTTTTCCATAACACCAGCAAGATGCGTTTGATAACCATAATTGACAGCATCTCTAGGGTTGGAACCTTTCACTTTACCATAAGTCACACGCAAAGTAGAATTGGCATCTGGAAAGAATTTTCTGTCTTTATCCGTTTCCATTTGCTGAGCCATAAACTGTTTTTGCAATGCATCAATTTCAGTTTGCAAAGAAGTTACTTTTTCGTGAGTTGTTTTTACATAAGTTCCTTTGATAGATGCATAAAGCTGAACTACTGGATCTTTTTTAAGAGCTTGAACCAAAGCGTTTTGATCTGCAAAAACTTTATCGATGTCAGAATAAACTGTTGCACCATTCACTTTTCCGCCTCCCATTACTACAGAACTTTTTGCCCAGTTTTCTATTGTTGCAATATTTTGATTCACATCTTTATACTTCTCAAAGCCAGTTGGTAAAAATTGTTGAGGCGTTTTGTTGGCATAAAGCGCAATAACTTTTGCAGTTACTTTTGCATCAAGACCACTTTCATAATCTTTATAAATTTCAGACAATCTTGATTTCAAATTATCCAAAGATTTCTGAGAAGAAGTTCCGTTTTCAACAGCTTCTACATAACTTCCGAATAAACTTCCCAAAGCCAAAGTTTCCGCATTTCTTGGCAACTCACTGTAGTAAGCTCTGTTTAAGGCGTAAGGCGCTTGTTCATTATAAAGTTTATTAAGTCCGTCAATTGTAGTTTTGATTGCTGGATTTTTTGAAATCAAAGATTGCTCATATTGTTGCTTTTTTCCAACAGCATTAGACTTTTTAAGGCCTTCTATTTCGCCTTGCCATTTTTTCCAGGCGTTGGAGATTCTTGCATATTTAGAAGCATACTTGATTCTTGTCGCATTGTCCACTCTCATTTTTTCGTCAAGCGTTTTCAAAGTCACATCCCGAACAGAAATCATCGCAGGATCAATCTCCGTCATTATTTTTTCTACCGCCACAGCAGGAAGATATTCTGTTGTTCTTCCCGGGAATCCGAAAACAAAAGTGAAATCATCCTCTTTCTTATCCTTAATAGAAATTGGCAAGAAATGTTTCGGCGTGTAAGGGATATTATCTTTGGAATATTCTGCAGGTTTATTATTCTTATCAGCATAAATTCTGAACATAGAGAAATCTCCCGTATGTCTTGGCCAAACCCAGTTGTCTGTATCAGAACCGTATTTTCCAATAGCCTGTGGCGGTGCGCCAACCAAACGGATATCTTTGTAAGTTTCTATGACATAAGCATAATACTTATTACCATAATACATAGAACGTACAGAGATTTTTTGGTAACTCTCAGGTTTTTGTGAAGCAATATAAGCGTCTGTATTTTGTTTAATTTTGGCATCCAAATCTTTTCCAGTAAGTCCATCGGTTCCTGAAAGAATGTCTTTTGTAACTTCTTTGATGTCGGTGATGAAATCAACTGTTACGCCAGGGTTTGGTAATTCTCCATTCATATCTTTGGCCCAGAATCCGTTGGTCAAAAGGTCATTTTCTACTGTTGAGTGGGATTGGATATTATCATAACCACAATGATGATTGGTCAATAACAATCCTTTTCCTGAAATGATTTCCGCAGTACAACCACCATCAAACTGAACTACGGCATCTTTGATGCTCGCTTTTTCTGGATTGAAAATATCTTTTGCAGAGATTTTCATTCCCAGTTCTTTCATTTCTTTTTCATTAACTTCTGTCGGAATCCACATTCCTCCGTATTGCTGTGCAAATGTCATTACTGTTGACAATGCAAAAGCTGATAAGAGAATTTTTTTCATTTCAAAATTTTAAAATTTCACGAATTTAATTAAAATTTTTGGAAGAGATCATTCAACCTTACTGAAATATCAGACAAAAAAAATAGAATCTGATTTAGATTCTATTATAATTCTGGGTTTGTATTTTTAACATAAAGTCGATCCTCAACATATTCGATTTTTGTTTTTCCGTGCGGTTTTGGCAATCCATCTTCGCCAAGAGCTACGAATACCAATTTATCAATTGTAATGATTTTCTGATGTGTCATTTTATTTCTTACTTCGCATCTTAGTGTCAGAGAGGTTCTACCAAATTCCACTGCTTCAATTCCAATCTCAATAATATCGCCTTGTTTGGCAGAACTTACAAAATTTATTTCGGAGATATACTTTGTTACCGCCCTCGAATTTTCTAACTGAATAATCGCATAAAGTGCCGCTTCTTCATCAATCCATTGCAAAAGTCTTCCTCCAAAAAGTGAATGATTGGGATTAAGATCTTCTGGTTTTATCCATTTTCTAGTATGATAATTCATCATAATTCTATAGCATTTTAATTTGGTGCAAAGGTAGAATTTATTGAGGATTTTAACAGTTTTAAATCATAGAAAGTATTGATGATTAAATTAATTTTTAGAAATATAAGTTTAAAATCTTTTGGTTGAATTTTTGATTCCCTAGAATCTTAGTATTTTTGTAAAAATTTTTAGAAATGTCAAAGGTTAAAATCGGAACAGTTCAGATGTCTTGTGTTGCTGATAAGCAGTCAAACCTGAACAAAGCCATTGAAAAGATAAAAGAAGCAGCAGCAAAAGGTGCTCAAATTGTTTGTTTACAGGAACTTTTTACATCATTGTATTTTTGTGATGTAGAAGATTACGATAACTTCGAATTGGCAGAACCGATTCCTGGACCATCTACAGATGCATTGTCGCCAGTTGCTAAAGAATTGGGCGTTGTAATCATCGCTTCATTATTCGAGAAAAGAGCGCAAGGTCTTTATCATAATACAACGGCTGTTATTGATGCAGACGGAACTTATCTTGGTAAATACCGTAAAATGCATATTCCGGATGACCCTGCTTTTTATGAAAAATTCTATTTTACACCAGGCGATTTAGGTTACAAAAATTTTGACACAAAATTCGGAAGAATCGGAGTGTTGATTTGTTGGGATCAATGGTATCCAGAAGCTTCAAGAATTACAGCATTAATGGGAGCAGATATTATGTTTTATCCAACAGCGATTGGTTGGGCAACAGACCAAGACGAAGAAACCAATCAAGACCAATACAATGCTTGGCAGACGATTCAGCGTTCGCACGCAGTTGCAAACGGAGTTCCTGTGGTTTCTGTAAATAGAGTAGGTTTTGAACAAGACGGCGCTATGAAATTCTGGGGCGGAAGTTTTGTAACTAATGCTCAAGGAAAGTTGTTATATCTTGGTTCTCACGATAAGGAAGAAGTTGCAGTAACTGAAGTTGACCTTGCTCAAACTGATTATATGAGAAAGCACTGGCCATTTTTGAGAGATAGAAGGATCGAAACTTATTCGCCGATTACAAAACGTTTTATTGACGAAGATTAATGATTATAGATAAAGATTTTAATCCGTTAGAAAATGGATATGTTTTCCCAGCAGAATGGGAAGAACACGAAGCTACTTGGTTGTCTTGGCCTCACAAAGAAGAATCTTGGCCGGAAAGAATCGATTTGATTTATCCGGCTTATGCTAAATTTATTGCAGAATTAACAAAAGGTGAGTTCGTTTGCATCAATGTAAAAGACCAAGAAATGCAAGCTTTCGCAATGGAACATATTTCCAAAGCAGGCGCAGATATTTCCAAAGTCGAGTTTTATTTTAATGAAACCAATGATGCTTGGTGCAGAGACCACGGACCCGCTTTTTTAGTGAATAAAAATGGAGAAGAACCAAAGAAAATCATTGTGGATTGGGGTTTCAATGCGTGGGGAGGAAAATATCCGCCATTCGAATTGGATGATGTAATTCCAACTAAGATTGCTGAAGAAAAAGGATTGCCTGTTCTTTATCCTGGAATTATTATGGAAGGAGGTTCCGTTGAATTTAACGGTGCTGGAACAGTTTTGACTTCCAAATCTTGTTTACTTAATGAAAACAGAAATCCGCATCTTTCTCAGGAAGAAGTGGAAGAGTTCTTGAAAAAATATTACGGACAAAAACAGGTTCTTTGGGTCGATGACGGAATTGTAGGCGATGATACAGACGGTCACGTGGATGATACCATTAGATTCGTCAATGAAAATACAGTTCTGACAGTTATCGAAGATAATACTGAAGATGATAACTACGAAATTCTTCAAACCAACCTTCGTCAACTGGAAGAAATGACTTTGCTAAAAGGCGAAAAATTAAATATCATCCAATTGCCAATGCCAGACCCAGTTTACTGTGATGGACAAAGATTGCCTGCTTCTTATGCTAATTTTTATATCGCCAATAAGTCAGTCATTGTACCGACTTACAGATGTGATAAAGATGAATTGGCTTTAGAAATCATTCAAAAATGTTTTCCTGACAGAGAAGTGGTTGGTATAGATTCTACCGATATTATTTGGGGATTGGGAAGTTTCCATTGTCTAAGTCAACAAGAACCTTTGGTTTAAAAATATAATCCGCATAAAAGCGGATTTTTTTAATATTAATTTCAAAAAATGAGCGAAACTCTCACAACCGATTCGGTCAAAAAAATCCTTCCGTTTATATTGGCAACTGCCATATTTATGCAGATGTTGGATTCTACAATTCTCAATACATCTTTGCCGTCAATTGCCAAAGAATTGGGAGAATCTCCGCTTAATATGCAGAATGCAATCATTAGTTATGTATTGACTTTAGCATTGTTTATGCCTGTTAGCGGATTTTTGGCGGACAAATTCGGAACTAAGAAAGTTTTTATTTTCTCATTAATATTCTTTTCGCTGGGTTCATTGCTTTGTTCGATGGCTCATAATCTCACAGAGTTGGTTATTGCCAGAGTTGTTCAAGGTGTTGGTGGAAGTTTGATGACACCAGTTGGAAAACTCGCATTGATTAAAGCATTTGACAAAAACGAATTGCTCAAAGCAATGAACTACGCCATTATTCCTGCTTTGATTGGTCCGGTTTTAGGACCTTTGGTTGGTGGTTATATTGTCGATTATTTATCGTGGCACTGGATTTTTCTTATTAATTTACCAATCGGAATTCTAGGAATAGTTTTGAGTATCAAATATATGCCGAATTACAAATCTCCAATCATCGACTTCGATTTGAAAGGATTTCTCATTTTCGGTTTAGCGTCTTTATTACTTTCTACGTCTTTAGAATTATTCGGAAATGCTAAGAATATGACACCCGTTTTGTTGGTGTTTTTATTGGGATTCTTGATGTTGTATTTTTATTACAAACACGCCAAAAAAGATAATAATCCAATTTTCCCACTCAATCTTTTTCAGGTTCGCACCTTTAGAGTAGGTGTTTTAGGGAATTTGGCGACAAGATTAGGAATTAGTTCAATTCCTTTATTAGTTCCTTTGATGATACAGATAGCTTATGGACAATCGGCGTTTACTTCAGGTTGGATTGTTGCGCCAATGGCATTGACTTCTATGTTCGGAAAATCAGCAGTTATCCAGATTTTAGACAGATTTGGTTATCGTTCCACATTGATGGTCAATACCTTTATCATTGGTTTAATCATTTGTTGTTTGGCGATCCCTGATGTTCACAATTCCATTTATTGGTTTGTGCCATTGTTGCTGTTGTTAGGATTTTTCAATTCGATACAATTCACATCAATGAATACTATTTCCATAGCGGATTTACGAAATTATCAGACCAGCAGCGGAAATTCTTTGGTTGCTGTTAATCAGCAGTTGGCGATGGGATTCGGGATTGCATTTGGATTGATTGTTCTGAAGATTTTCGAAGGTGACACCAAATTCATCAATAACGAGGTTCACAACGCATTTCGATATACATTTTTAGTCGTTGGTTTTCTCACGATTATTTCCGGTTTGGTTTTTAGAAGATTGAATTTCCGTGATGGAGATAATATGAAATCAGTTTAAAAGATAATTTAATAAATTTGGGCAGCTTAATCCGCCCTCCGTTCCCGCTTTTTTCTTTTTAAATAAAAAGAAAAAGAGCTCCACTCAGGTCGGGCTGCGAGCGATTCAAAGTTTAATACAAATGGATTTTTCAAAGCTAATTTCTTCTGATATTCAAAACTATATCAGTCAAAATCTCAATTCTAATTTAAATAAATTATTATTGAAAAAATCGCCATTTTCTGATGTTACGATGCAGGAAATTGTGCAACAAATCAAAGGCAGAAAAACAGCTGGGAAGAAGTTTTCATTCTTATTAAAGGAAGGAATTATTTTCCCTCCAAATCTCAATCTGGAACAAGCTTCATCGCAATCAACCGCAGAATATAAAGCACAAAATCTTAAAGGAAAATCTTTTCTCGATTTGACTTGTGGTTTCGGGATTGACGCTTATTTTTTATCTAAGAATTTTGATGATGTTACTTTAATTGAGCAAAATCCAGAATTGATTTCAATCGTTGAAAATAATTGGAAAACTTTAGAAAGAAAAGCCAATTTCATAAATGTAAATTTGGAAGAGTTTTTAGAAAGCAATCAACAAAAATTTGATGTTGTTTATCTTGACCCAGCAAGACGAGACCAGCAAAACAAAAAGAAATTCTTGCTAGAAGATTTATCCCCAAATCTCTTAGAAATCGAAAAAAAATTAATGTCAATTTCTGATAAAATCATTGTAAAATTATCGCCTTTAATTGATATTTCATATTTGATTTCAGAATTAAAAAATATTAGTGAAATTCAAATTATTGCAGTTAGAAATGAAGTCAAAGAATTAGTTTTAATTATTGAAAATAATCTATCAACCGGCAACCAACAACCAACAACTATTAAATGTGTAAATCTTGAATCTGATGAACCTGAGTTTTTATTCAATTTTAATGATGAAAAATCAGCAAAATCAGAGTTCTCAGAAACTTTGAATTTTCTTTATATTCCAAACAATTCTATTCTGAAAGCTGGAGCATTTAATATCATTTCAGAAAAATTCGGGTTGAAAAAACTGCATCCAAATACGCATTTTTATACTTCAGAAAACAAAATCGAAAACTTTCCTGGAAGAGTTTTAGAAATAGAAAAAATCGACGCAAAAGATTTGAAAAAAGGAGAGATGTTTAATATTGTTTCTAAAAATTATCCTTTGAAACCGGATGAAATCAAGAAAAAATATAAACTGAATGACGGCGGAAGTCATTACCTGATTTTCACGCAATCTGTTAAAGGAAAAGAAATCTTAAGAAGTCTATAATTTAATTCACTGATTAACACAGCTTTAATTAGATGTTAATTATTTAGCCATATTTTTAAAAATAATTGAATCAGAGTTTATCATCCCATAAAAATTCACTACATTTGCACGCGTAAAAAATGGATATGCAAAACATTAGAAATATAGCGATTATCGCACACGTTGACCACGGAAAAACAACTTTGGTTGACAAGATTATTCACGCAACAAACATCTTCAGAGAGAATCAGGAGAGTGGTGAGTTGATTATGGATAACAACGATTTGGAAAGAGAGAGGGGAATTACGATTCTTTCAAAAAACATCTCTGTAAATTACAAAGACACAAAAATCAATGTAATTGATACACCTGGTCACGCCGATTTTGGTGGTGAGGTAGAAAGAGTTCTTAAAATGGCTGATGGTGTAATCTTGTTGGTGGATGCCTTCGAAGGACCAATGCCACAGACAAGATTTGTACTTCAAAAAGCTTTAGAACTGGGTCTTAGACCTTTGGTTGTAATTAACAAAGTTGATAAGCCAAACTGTCGTCCAGACGAAGTTCACGACCAAGTTTTTGACTTGTTCTTCAACCTAGATGCAACAGAAGAGCAGTTGGATTTCCCAACATTCTACGGTTCATCTAAGCAAGGTTGGTTCAACACTTCATTAGAAGAAACTGATAATATTTTCCCATTATTAGACGGGATTTTACAATACGTTCCAGAACCGAAAGTAACTGAAGGTAACCTTCAGATGCAGATTACTTCATTAGATTTCTCTTCTTTCTTAGGAAGAATTGCAATCGGTAAAGTAACAAGAGGTGAGGTTAAAGAATCTCAATGGATTGGTCTTGCTCAAGCAGACGGAAAAATTGTGAAAGGAAAAGTAAAAGAACTTTACGTTTTCGAAGGTCTTGGAAAGAAAAAAGTAACTGAAGTACAAGCTGGAGATATCTGTGCTGTTGTAGGTTTCGATGCGTTCCAGATTGGAGATTCTTTCGTTGACTTGGAAAATCCTGAACCATTGGAAAGAACTGCGATTGATGAGCCAACGTTGAATATGACTTTCTCTATCAACAATTCACCTTTCTTTGGAAAAGACGGTAAATATGTTACTTCTAACCACCTTAAAGAAAGATTAACTAAGGAATTAGAGAAAAACTTAGCATTGAGAGT
The DNA here is from genome assembly GCF_036780765.1 of Epilithonimonas sp. Taxonomy (GTDB): domain Bacteria; phylum Bacteroidota; class Bacteroidia; order Flavobacteriales; family Weeksellaceae; genus Epilithonimonas. The sequence goes on along the minus strand of NZ_DAIQCG010000007.1, from coordinate 54,941 downwards.
GCAACAAACTGACGATGCGAACACTTTCCTAGTTTTTGGTAGAGGTATTCTTCACTTATCTGTTTTGATTGAAACAATGAGAAGAGAAGGTTACGAAATGACAATTGGTCAGCCACAAGTTATCTTGAAAGAAGGCGAAAATGGTGAAAAATTGGAGCCTTATGAATCTTTGGTTGTTGATGTTCCTGAGGAATTTGCTTCTAGAGTTATCGATTTAGCAACTCAGAGAAAAGGTGACCTTCACATTATGGAAACTAAAGGTGAAATGCAACATATGGAATTCGAGATTCCTTCAAGAGGTCTTATCGGATTGCGTTCTCAAATGTTGACTGCAACTGCTGGTGAAGCTATTATGGCGCACCGTTTCACAGAATATAAGCCTTTCAAAGGTGCAATTCCAGGAAGAAACAATGGTGTACTTGTAAGTAAAGGAACTGGTCCTGCTACAGAATATTCTATCAACAAACTACAAGATAGAGGTAAGTTCTTCGTTGATCCGGGTGAGGAAATCTATACTGGTATGATTATCGGTGAGCAAAATAAGCCGGGAGATTTGGTTGTAAATATTGTAGAAGCTAAACAATTGAACAATATGCGTGCAGCTGGAAAAGATAAAGATACTGGTGTTGCACCAAAAATCTTGTTCTCTCTGGAAGAATGTATGGAATATATCCAAGCTGATGAAGCAATCGAGGTTACTCCAAACTTCATCCGTATGAGAAAGAAAATCCTTTCTGAAGAAGATAGAAAAAGATTGGAAAGACAAGCTAAAGCTTAATCTTAATAAATTTAAAAGCCTTCATATTTTGAAGGCTTTTTTGAATTTAAAAACAAAAAACCAAGATGAAACAATTTACTATAAAAATCACCTGCAAAGACGAGAAAGGGCTAGTTTACAGAATTTCCGAAATCCTTTTGGAGAATGGACTTAATATTATCAAGAATGATGAATTCGTGGATAATGAAAAAGCTTTGTTCTTTATGAGAACCGAAGTTTCCGGAATTGCTGAACCTGAAAAAGTGATTGAACAACTCAAAAAACAATTAGGTGATTGCTCAATAGAATTAAATAAAAACGAATCCAAAAATGTGGTGGTTTTGGTGACCAAAGAACATCATTGTTTGGCGGATTTGTTAATAAGAAATCAATTTAAAGACCTTAATTTTAATATTCTTGCCGTTATTGGGAATTATGAAAATCTGAGGGAATTGACGGAGAAATTCAATATTCCTTTTATTCATATTCCTGCAGAAAATATTACGAGAGAAGAACACGAAGAAAAAATCAAAAATGCTCTTCAAGATTACAACTACGATTATCTTGTTCTCGCGAAGTTTATGAGAATTCTTTCTCCGGATTTTGTGAAAGATTTTGAAGGTAAAATCATCAATATTCATCATTCATTTTTACCAGCTTTTATTGGCGCAAATCCTTATAAACAAGCTTTTGAAAGAGGTGTGAAAATCATCGGAGCTACTGCTCATTTTGTAACGAATGATTTGGATGAAGGACCGATTATTTATCAGGATATTATCAAAGTCAGTCATTCTAAAACCGCAAAGGATTTGACTAAAATGGGAAAAGATGTTGAGCGAATTGTTTTGGCAAATGCACTCAAATTAGTATTCGAAGACAAAGTTTTTATTGATGGAAACAAGACCATTATTTTCGAATAATTAAAATGATAAATTGTTAAACACATAGACACAAGGTTTTTTTCAAGCATAAAATATTTGATTAAGACACGAAGATTTTAACTTCGTTAAAATTGAAAAATCATTGATTCTTTAGTGCCTTAAAACTGTTTTCAAAACAATTAATTTTGTGTCTTTGTGTTTAACTTTAAGCTTTTTAAGTTAAAAAATTATAAAAGCATCCAATTATTCGGATGCTTTTTTGTATTTCTGATATTATCGTTTAGTTTTGCAAACTATGCGTTTCAGATTATCATTTTTCCAAATACTTTTATTGGCAATTTTTGTGGTTTCTTGTGCTACAAAAACTAAGAAATCACCAACTAAATCTGGTGTTAAAAAACCAATTACCAAAACTGAAATAAAGCTTCCTCCCAAGCCAGTTGTTCAATTGAATAATGTTAAACTACCTGAAATCAAAAGAGAGTTCAGAGCAGTTTGGATTGCATCGGTTGCGAATATCAATTGGCCTTCGAGAAATAATTTGTCTGTAGATCAGCAAAAACAAGAAGCGATACAAATGTTGGATATGTTGGTTGATCTCAATTTCAATGCGGTGATTTTGCAAATTCGTCCTTCTGCGGATGCTCTATATAAAAGTCCTCACGAGCCTTGGTCCCATTTTTTGACTGGACAAATTGGTCTTGCACCTTATCCAGAATATGATCCAATGCAATTTTGGATTGAAGAATGTCATAAACGTGGATTAGAATTTCACGCTTGGCTGAATCCGTTTCGTGCACATCATTCCAATGGTGGTGCAATTTCATCAGAATCTATGGTGAAAAAATCACCTGATAATGTTGTGAAACTTAAAAACGGGATGTATTGGTTTGATCCTGCTGATGACAGAACGCAAGATCAGGCTTCAAAAGTGATTAAAGATATCATTTCAAGATACGATGTAGATGGAATCCATTTGGATGATTATTTTTATCCTTATGCCGAATATAACGGTGGAAAAGATTTTCCCGATTACAAAACCTGGTCAATTTATCAACAATCTGGCGGAACACTTTCCAGAGCAGATTGGCGAAGAGCTAATGTCAACAAATTTGTAAAAAGAATCTATGACGAAATCAAAGGTCAAAAGAATGATGTGAAATTTGGAATCAGTCCGTTTGGGATATGGAAACCTGGTTATCCTTCTGGAATCAAAGGTTCTTCACAGTATGATGAACTTTATGCTGATGCCAAATTATGGTTGAATCAAGGTTGGATAGATTATTTCACGCCTCAGTTGTATTGGCCTGTAGATTCGGTGGAACAAAGTTTTCCGCTTCTTTTGCAGTGGTGGAGTGATGAGAATACAAAAGGTCGTCATCTTTGGCCAGGTTTGAATACCGTTGCCGTAAAATCTTCAAACAGAGCGATAGAAATTGCTCGAGAAATAGACGTGACAAGACAAATTATTAAAAATAATTCCGGAGAAGTCCATTACAGCATCGCAGGAATCAGTAAAAGTTATGAGATGCAACAACAATTGAAAAACAATTCTTATAAAGATAAAGTCCTAATTCCTGAAACAACTTGGCTGACTTCAAAAAATCTACCGGAGTTGGATGTCATCTGGAAAAAACAACAAGGTAATTTTTTACTGAACTGGAATCAACAAGCTGAAGCATTATCATACGTCCTATATCTGAAATATGGCAATAATTGGCAAACAGAAATTCTTTCTCCAGATCTGTCGTCCAAAATCGTTCCTTCAGAATCTAATGGAAAAAAATTGTCCACTTTTGTAATAAGATCTCTGAATAGATTAGGAAAACTAAATGATTATAAAGCTGTTGTAGTTAATTAAATTAATCGTTCAATATTGTTTTATAATATTAAAAAATGTTTAAATTCGGAGAAATAATTTTCCGGAATGAATATCAACAGAAGAGATTGGCTGAAAACTGCTTTTTTGGGAAGTGCTGCTTTAACACTTTCACCTTTAGAATTTTTGGCAAAAGAAACTCCGAATTTCAATGTATTAAAAAACAGCAACGAAACAATTCGACTTTGCTTTAACGAAAATCCATTTGGAACTTCGCCAAAAGCTTTGGAAGCGATGCAAAAAAGTCTTAGCCTTTCTTCAATGTATGATTTTAAATTTGCAGATGTTTTAAGTGAAAAATTAGCCGAGAAAAATCAACTTAATAAAGAAAATCTTTTGGTTTCTGCAGGTTCATCATTTCTGTTGGAATTGATTACCAAATATGTTTCGATTAACAAAGGACATTTCATCATTCCGGACCCGTCTTTCACCATTTTTGAACCGATTGCTGAGTTTCTAGGAATGTCAAAAACTGTAATTCCTCTGAACGATAAAAAGAAAATCGATTTGGAAAAGATGAAAAATTCTATCCAAAAAAATACGAAACTCATCTATATCTGTAATCCGAATAATCCAACAGGAGATTTGCTCTCAAGACAGGAAATTGAGAATTTCATCAAATCAATTCCAGACAATATCATCGTTTTGGTTGATGAAGCTTATATCGAATTTACTACTCAGAAATCTCTAAGTGATTTGGTTGATGTTTATAAAAACCTGATTGTGACGAGAACATTTTCCAAACTTTATGGTTTTGCCGGCGCAAGATTAGGTTATGCAATCGGACATTCTGGAACAATTAAAAACCTGAAAAAACTTCAAAGTTGGAGTGGAGCAGAAATAAGTGTTGTGACAATGGCTGGTGCAATTGCCGCGATGGAAGACCGAGAATTCATTACTAAAGTTTTGAATAACAATAAGAAGGTAAAAGATTTTACAGTTTCAGAATTCAATAAAAGAGGAATTAAAACCATTCCGTCTTCTGCTAATTTTGTTTATTTTTCTTTGGAAAATTACAAAGGCGATTATTTCAAAAAACTGAAAGATGCAAAAATCCTTGGCGGAAAAACGTACGAGGAAGAAGGGAAATGGACGCGGATTAGTTTGGGAACGATGGAGGAGATGGAGAGGTATTTTAGTGTTATTTCATAAAATCAGTATTTAAAATTAAGTTATGTTAAGAAAAATCTTTTACTCTTTTATTATAATTATTTTTCAATCTTGTAGTAAAGATATATCCATTTCAAAAGTAGATGTATCCAAAATGAATAGTGATGAGATTATTAAATCTAAAGAAGCTGATGAAAATTACAAGATAAAAAACGCACCAAAAGGAACATTTCCTACACCTAAGAAATTTACAAGAGATGAAATTGAATTACAGCAATTAAGAAATAAACAAGAGCAAGAGGAATTTGTCAAAAATTATGTTTTAAAGCATTCTAAAGAGAGAAAAGAGAAGGAGTTATTAAAAAAAGAAGCTATTGTAGAATTTAATAATAGTTATGAAGACAGGGAGACTGAAAAATTAAGAAGATATGTTTTAACTGATGATTATAAGAATTTTAGTGAAGAGTTAGATAATTCATTAAAAGAATTAGAAAAAAAAGAAAAGGAAAACAAACTAAATTATATTGCGAAAATTAAAAAGCAAAAAAATATCGCTGTCAAAAGTAGTTTGTGTTTAATGAATAATACGCTAGAAAATATTGAATATTTAACCATAACGACTGTAATTAAATTCAAATTTTCTAATAGAAACATTTATTATATTAAATCAATAAATGGATTAAATGATAAAAATATTTTCAAAAAACAAACAACTTTTTGCACTGAAATTTCTGATGTAATTAGTTTCGCAAAAGGTTTTAATGAAAAAATATTCGAAATACATAAACCAGACAATATTGAACTAAAATATTTTGTAAATGCTAAAAACAGTATTGGATATACCAATAATATAAATCCTAGTGATGTGAAAATTTCGATTTTAGGAAATTGCGTTGTAATGGAAAAGAATCAAGATATTGACGAAAAGATTTATGGCGAAAATGTTTATTCCAAGAATATTACAGATTTTTTTAAATAATTTTAGCAATTAAGCCAAAATATTACTAAACTCCTTCCGATACTGCGATGGACTTTTCTGCGTATGTTCTTTAAAAGTTTTGTTGAAGTAACTGAAATTATTAAATCCACTGTCAAAACAAACTTCTGTGATACTCATTGGTTGTTCTGCCAAGAGTTTTAGAGAATGCGTGATTCTGTATTCATTCACAAATTGAGTAAATGTTTTGTTTGTAATTTTCTTGAAATATCGGCAGAATGAAGGAACAGTCATATTGGATAATTCGGCAACTGTTTCCAAAGTAATTTGCTCTTTGAAATGGTCTTTCACATAATTGAAAATTACGTTAATTCTGTCATTATCTTCTTTTTGGGTTTGCAAATAATATTTTGAAGCATTTAGGATTTTGTAATCTTGCGTGTGAGAAAGTTCGTCCAGAATCTCAATTAAAATCATCAGTTTGGTTAAAGATGTTGCTTCTGTCAACGCTTCAATTTTCGTCTTTAAAGCATTTTTAACTTCGTCACCGAAAACAATTCCACTTTTCGCCGCTTCTAAAAGTGCGGCAATTCTGTTCATTTCTTTAGCTTGCCAAAATTCTGAACCTAGAAAATCCATAGGAAACTGAATCACAACCTCGTAATCATTATTAGTGTTTTCATTGGTCATTCCACAATGAGGTAGGTTACTGCCAATCAGAATTAAATCTCCGTCTGAGAAGTACGAAATATTACTTCCAATTTGCCTTTTTCCAGAACCGCCGCAAACGAAAATCAGCTCAATCTCAGGATGATAATGCCAAATGTGTGATTTGATGTTTTCATTACGATTAAACTTCAGACAAGTAAAACTACTTCCAATACCAGGACTTACGGCTTCAAAAGTTGGACTGTTATGTTTCATGTTGCAAAGTTATTTATTATGTTTTAAATTACCTTATTTTATTATTTAATATTTGCTTAATGTTAAAATAGAACATATAAATGAAAATTGTATTGTATTATTTGAGATTAATCCATTATACATTTGCATAGTAAACAATTAAAAGATAGTAATATGAAAAGTATATTAAAATTTGGTTTTCTTGTAGCAAGTATATTTGTTTCTACAAGTGCAATGGCTAAGGATAAAGATTTTTCTGTATCAATAGGAGAGGTAAGTCAAAAAACTGTTCATTTTGAAGTTTCTAATGCAAAGAATGTTTCTCTTTATGTTTATGATAATTACAAAGGCGAGATATATTCTGAAAAAATCATCAATAGTGACAGTATAGAAAAGTCTTACAATATGAGCGAAATGGCTTCTGGAACTTACTTCCTAGTTGCAGAATCTGATGCTAAAATTGAAAAATACAAAATCGTAGTAGAGGGTGACCAAGTTTTTTTGGAAAAATCTCCGATTTCTACACTTTCAAAACCAGAATACACGATTAACAAAAACCTTGTTAAATTACAAATGGCTAACGTAGTAGGAGATGTGAAAGTGTCTATCTACGATACAGCAAACAATACTTATTATAGCAAAAACAATGTTGCAAAAGATGGTTTGATCGCTCTTACATTTGATTTAAACCCAGAAACTGCAGATTTATACATCATCAATGTAGAAAAAGACGGCGATAGTTTCAGTAGAATGATTTCTCTAAAATAGTTTTTTTAAACTAAGGTTATATATATTATTTTCTTAAAAGCTTCACATTGTGTGAAGCTTTTTTTGATTATTATAATTTAATTAAAATAAAAAAATCCCAATTTGATATTGGGATTTTTGAGGTTATAAAACTTCTTTGATATGCTTATAATTGCTTGTAATAGTATCCGCAACTTCTTTGAAGTTACCATCCAGCATCATTCTTGTCATCGCAACGCCCATACCTTTCATCTGTTCCCAGCCAACTTTTGGTGGCATTGCCAGAGCGTTTGGGTCGGTAAAAATATTGACCAAAACTGGACCATCAATTGCTAATGCATCTTGAATTGCTATTTCTACTTTTTCCGGATCTGTAACATTGATGCCATTGATACCGAAAGCTTGAGCTAATAACCCAAAATCTGGATTAACCATATCAGTTTCGTTATCAGGAATACCATTAACTTCCATTTCTAATTTTACCATTCCCAAAGATCTGTTGTTGAATACAATAATCTTGATGGGAAGATTATATTGTTTGATGGTCGCGATATCTCCCAACAACATAGAAAGTCCGCCATCACCACAAAGTGCAATCACTTGCTTATCCGGATTGGACAGCTGAGCACCAATAGCCATTGGCATGGCATTGGCCATAGTTCCGTGATTGAAAGATCCTACGAGTTTTCTCTCTCCAGTAGCTTCTAGATATCTAGCACCCCAGACACAGCACATTCCTGTATCGACTGTGAAAATGGTATCTTTATTAGCCTTTAGGTTGATTGTTTCTGCTACGAATTCGGGCGAGATATGGTTTTCTTTGCCTTTATCCTCAACATAAGATCTAAGGTTGTTTTTTACTTTTTGGTAAAAGTCTAGTTGCTTATCAAGAAAATCTTGGTTATCATTGATTTTAATTAAGGGTAGAAGATTTATTAAAGAATCCTTTATTTTTCCCGCAAATCCTCTTGTCAATTGGGCTCGTCTTCCTAAACGTTCTGGCTTATCATCAATTTGAATAATCACTTTATCAATAGGCATAAATTTCACATAAGGAAAATCGGTTCCTAAAAGTAAAACAATATCAGCTTCGTGCATCGCTTTGAAGGCGGAAGGTAAACCCAAAAGTCCAGTCATTCCCACTTCATAAGGATTATTATATTGGATACCCATTTTTCCACGGAAAGAATATCCTATTGGTGCTTTCAGTTTTTCTGCTAAAGCAACAACTTCTGTGTGAGCTTCGGAAGCTCCTATTCCACAATAGATCGCTACTTTTTTTCCTGAATTAAGCTGATTTGCGATCCAGTTTATTTCTTCTTCTGAAGGAATGATTCTAGGATTTGTTTTGAATACGAGATCAGAACTAATGTTTTTTTCAGATTTAGCTTCAAAAAGATCGCCAGGAACACCTAAAACCGAAACGCCTTTTTGTGATATCGCATGTTGTAAAGCAGCTTGTAACATTCTTGGAGCTTGTTCTGGTGTATTGGCTACCTGATTGTAAACAGAGCAGTCATCAAACAATTTGATGGTATTAGTTTCCTGAAAATAAGATGTCCCAAACTCAGAACTCTCACAAGTAGATGCTATGGCAAGAACTGGAACATTTCCTCTATTAGCTTCGTAAAGACCATTAATGAGATGAACGTGTCCTGGACCAGAACTTCCTGCGCAGACAGCCAAACCTTCTAGCTCAGCTTCGGCAGCCGCCGCAAAAGCACCGACTTCCTCATGTCTTACGTGGATCCATTGGATAGAACCTTCACGTTTTATAGCATCATTTAAAAAATTAAGGCTGTCTCCAGTGACAGCATATATACGTTTAATTCCTGCTTTTACAAGAATCTCTACAAATTGTTCGGCAATATTTTTTGACATAGTTTTATGAATTTTATGATATCATAATTTACAAAAAATATTCCAAGCAAATGATTATTAATAATAAGTAAATGTTAAAGAAATCAGTGAAAATGTTTTGGAAATGCTTCTTGCGGAGTTTGTTTCATAATATTAAGAAGAAACCAAGATTTAAGAAAACCGTAACCGTATGAAAACATTTGGATGTAAGTAGAAATTATCGCCATCGCGGCAATGCTGATATTTTTTGTAACGATCAAAGCGTGTAAGAAAACTAGAAATGTATACAGTCCATACAAAGCGAGAATCAATCCGTTTCCCCAAACAAAATAATGAATAACGCCAACCACATAACCCAACAGAAAAAGGCTCGGAAACCAAAACGTAGGTTTCACATATTTTGGATGCCTTTGATTTAGAATTGGTCTTGCACAACCAAATTGATACACTTGTTTTGAGAATTTGCCAAAGTCTGTTCTACGTTTGTGATAAACGCCAATATTATCATAGAATAGAGTGCTGTAGCCATTTTCCCAAAACGTCATTGATAAATCTGGGTCTTCGCCAATTCTCATTTCAGAAAACCCACCAATGCCTAAGAATTTCTCCTTATTCACGCCCATATTGAAACTTCTTGGCTGAAATTTCGTCACTGCTTTTTTACTTCCTCGGATTCCGCCAGTTGTGAAAACCGAAGTCATAGAATAAGAAATGGCTTTTTGCATCAGATTAAAACCTCTATGCGCTTTATCTGCGCCACCAAAAGCATTGCAAGGATTTTCGATAAGGTTTTTCTTGATATTCTCGATGTAATCTGTTTCTACAATCACGTCAGAATCTACAAAAACCAACCAATCATTTTTCGCTCGCTTTGCTCCATAATTTCGACTTAATCCAGGACCAGAATTATCCTTTCTAAAAAACTGAATATCCAACAGATTTTCAAAAGTTTCCACTGTTGGAAGTAGGTTGATTTTCGAACCATCATCCACAATAATGACTTCAAAATCTTTATCCGTCTGATGAGATAATGAATTAAGAAGTTCAAACAGTTCGTCTTTTCTGTTGAATATGGCTATGATGATGGAGATTGTTGGACTCAATTTTATTTAATTAAATAATTTATTTGATTCAAAAATATAAAATTATATTTTCAATAAAAGAATAAGAACTGATAGAAGAATCGAACTTGAAATTATACAAAATATAAAACTCGAAATAACTAAAGAATGAATTATTTTAAAGTGATTTAATATTAATAATGAAACAAATGAAACTAAGATTGAACCAGCAAAACTCAAAAAAAATGTTATAAATAAATGTTCAATCCCAAAAATTTCTGTTTTATAAAAATAAATTAACAAAGCAGAAATTAATAATAATCCTAAGGAAATTAAAATCAATTTTTTATTGATTGGGTCAATGTCTACTTTATTTTCTCCTCCGTTGCCAAACAAGCCAAGAACCGACAAAGCATCAAATAAAAAATTAATAAAATCCATATTTATTCTAATTCCTTATTTATATATTTCCCTTTCTTAGAACCATCATACATTTCATATTGCAAAAATCTTGTTTCCAATTTTCCATTGAAAAGCTTGATTTTTCTTGAAGGTCTCAATCCAATTTTCTTCGGAGCGTCTAAGTCTGCAGAAATCAACCAAGCCAAAGTATTGGGATAATGTTGTTTGAAAGTATCACCAATTTTTTTGTAGAAATCATCATCATTGATAGAAATTCTCTCATCATAAGGCGGATTGAACACTATTAATAAAGGGAACATATCTTTTTCTGAATCAAAGAAATTTTGTTTTCTTACTTCGATGACATCTTCCATTTCTGCAGATTCAATATTCGCTCTTGCTGCATCCAAGGCGTTATAATCGATGTCGTAACCAACAATTTTCCCAGTGAATTCCTTCACACGATTCAGTCGTACTTCTTTGATTGTTTTGAATAATTCAGAATCATAGTTTTTCCAATTCTGGAAAGCAAAGTTTCTTCTAAAAGTCTGAGCCGGCAAATCCATTGCAATCATCGCCGCTTCTATTAATAACGTTCCGGAACCACACATTGGGTCAAGGAAATTACCTTTTCCGTCCCAACCTGCCAATTGTAACATTCCGCTAGCTAAAACTTCATTGATTGGCGCAACCGTTTGTTCCTTTCTGTAACCACGTTTGAAAAGTGGATCTCCAGAACTATCAAGAGAAATAGAAACCAATTCTCTGTCAATATGAAGATGGAATTTGATATCTGGATTGTCTTTACTAATGTTTGGTCTTACCTTATGTTTTTCCTGAAAATAATCAACAATAGCGTCTTTCATTTTCAAAGTCATAAACTGCGAGTGACTAAATCTCTCAGAGTTTACAGTGGCATCAATAGCAAAAGTCTGGTTTGGTTCCAAAAACTGATCCCACTCAAACTTGTATAATTTATCGTAATATTTGGTTTCATTAAAAGCTTTAAATTCCATAATCGGAACCAAAATTTTAAGCGCTGTTCTGCAAGAGTAATTGAGTTTATAAAGAAAACCAAGGTCGCCTTCACAAGTTACTGCACGGTTTTTAACTTCCACATTTTTACCACCCAATTTCTTAACTTCCTCAGCCAAAACCTGTTCTAATCCAAAGAAAGTTTTGATTTGTATTTGCAGATTATCTGTATTCATAGCGCAAAGATAATAGATTATTAGATGATAGATAAAAGACAAATGAAAATCCTTTAAAATCTATTGTCTATAATCTATTCGTCTCGCTTCTTTTTTCTTAATTTTGTAGGATGCAATGGTTCGAAGAATGGTTTGATACACCATATTATCATATTCTTTATAAAAATCACGATTACAAAGAAGCAGAAGATTTTCTGAATCTTTTAACCGATTACGTGAATCTTGAGAAAAATTCAAAAATAATAGATTTAGCTTGCGGAAAAGGCAGACATTCAGTTTACCTAAACAAATTAGGTTATAATGTTTTAGGGTTGGATTTATCTGAGCAAAGTATCCGTTTTGATAAACAGTTTGAGACAGAAACTTTGAAGTTTCAAGTTCACGATATGCGAAATAAAATAGAAAGTGAGCCAGTAGATGCGGTTTTCAATCTGTTTACAAGTTTTGGATATTTTGAAACTGAGAAAGAGGATAGAAGTGTTTTCCAGTCTGTTTCCGATGTTTTGAAGAATGAAGGTTATTTCGTTTTAGATTTTCTGAATTCTGATTATGTGAAAAATGGCATTGTTCCAAAAAGTTCCATCGAAAGAGAAAATATTACCTTTAATATTCAAAAACATATTGAGAATGATTTTATTATCAAAGAAATTGATTTTGAAGACCAAGGCAAAAAGTTTCATTTTTTCGAACGTGTAAAACTGACTTCTCCAGAGAAAATTCTGAAATTTGCAGAAGACTTTGGTTTTGAATTAATCCAGCGTTGGGGCGATTATCAACTTAATGAATTTGATGAAAAGAATTCTCAGAGATGTATTAATCTGTTTAGAAAGAAATAATTAAAACAAAAGAACTAGGTTTTAAATGATAATTATTCTATTAATTTTTAGTGTTCTGATTGGCGTTTTTCTCGGGAAATATTTTGGGAGCAAACAACAATTCGCCAAAAATCTTCTTATTTTAAGCGCCGGTTTCTTGATAACGATTTGCTTGAATGAAGTTTTTCCAGAAGTTTATCATTCCGAAGACCATAATATTGGGATTTTCGTGATTCTTGGAGTTCTGATTCAGATGTTGTTGGAAAGTTTGACAAAAGGTTTTGAACACGGACATCTTCATCATCATTCCGACGAACATTCTATCATTCCTGTCGCATTGATTATTGGACTTTTTGTTCACGCTTTTATAGAAGGAATTCCTTTGTCGCACGAGAAAGAGACTTTGTCACCTTATCTTTTGGGAATCTTGTTTCATAACATTCCTATTTCCTTTGTTTTGGGAAGTTTCTTGGCTCACAGCAAAAATTTCTCTACTAAATTTTGGTTGATTGTTATGGTTTTTGCCTTAGCTTCTCCTTTAGGAATGCTTCTCGGTAAATACTTTGACGAAAATCTGAAAGTTTATTTTCTTGCAATTGTCGGTGGCATTTTCCTTCATATTTCGTCCGTAATTATTTTTGAAAGCAATAAGAATCACAAGATGGACTGGCAAAAAATTATTCTAGTTATTTGCGGAGTTGTCTTGGCTTTAGGCGGACATTTTTTTCATCATCATTAATTAAAAAATATTTTCTATTTCGATAGGAAAATCATAATTTTACTCAAATCAATTTTATGGGATTTTTAAATCAATTATTTGGTAAAAAAGAAGAGCAGGACCAGACAAAAAGTCTTTGGAAGAAAATTGAATCTGAAAAAGATTTGGACTCGGCTGTTGAGAAATCTTCTCAGCAAAAAGTCTTGATTTTCAAACATTCTACGCGTTGTTTCATCAGCAAAACGGTTTTGAAAAACTTTGAAAAGCAAATGCAGAATTCTGATAAAAATTATGCTTATTATTTTTTGGATTTGTTAGCCCACAGAAACTTATCAAACGAAATAGAATCCCGTTTTGACGTTGTTCATCAAAGTCCACAGCTTATTGTTCTGGAAAATGGAAAAGCTACACGCAACGCATCTCATCAAAGTATCGATTTGGATACAGTTTAATTAAGGAAGTTAGAATTTAACTTCAAAAAGTGAAAAACATTTATGATTCATCAAAACTTTAGCAATCATCTTTCTCAGATCTTAGGCGTTCCCATTAGCAGTATAGAATTTTGTTCTTCTTTTTATGAAGTGAAAGAAGTTAAAAAAAATGAAATTATCCTAAGAGAAGGCGAGATTTCAGATTCTACATTCTTTGTTGAAAAAGGTTTGCTGAGAATGTATTCTATTGATAAAGCGGGTAAAGAGCACGTGATACAGTTTGCGCCAGAAGGTTGGATTATTTCCGATACAACCAGTCAATTACTGAATGAAAAATCGAGATTTTATATAGAAGCTATCGAAGAAAGTACAATTATAATTGTAAGAGAGGGTTTTTTTGAACATCTTACCAAAGAATATCCTGAAGTTGCTGAGAAAAATCAAAGATTGATGTTCAACCACATCAAAAATCTACAAAACAGAGTGAATTCATTGATTAGCACAACTGCGGAAGAACGTTATCTTGATTTCCTGAATAAGTACCCAAATCTAATGCTTCGTGCACCACAATGGATGGTGGCTTCTTATCTTGGAATCACGCCCGAAAGCTTGAGCAGAGTTAGAAAAGAGTTGGCTAAAAAGAAATTTGAGATTTAATATTTTGAATAAATTCTTAGTCTTAATCTTATTTTCGATTTTCAGTTTTGGGCAAAGTCAATTAAAGGAAAACCTTAGTCATAAAACATTTTCAGCAAAAGTCATTGGTATTTCTGATGGCGATACGATGGAAATTCTTTATAAGGAAAATCCAATTAAAATTCGTCTTGCTCACATAGATTCGCCGGAGAAAAGAGGAACTCAGCCTTTTGGTAATAACGCCAAACAAGCTCTATCCAATCTTTGTTTTGGAAGAATTGTCACCGTTCAAGCAGAAAAATATGACCGATATAAACGGTTGATTGCGGTTGTCATCAACGATAAAAATCAAAACATCAATAAACAAATGCTAAAGCAAGGAATGGCTTGGCATTATAAAAAATACTCTACCGATTCCGACTACGCCAAACTGGAAACCGAAGCTCGAAAAAATAGAGTAGGACTTTGGCAAGATAACACTCCGATTGCGCCTTGGCTTTGGAGAGAAAATAAAAAGAAAAAATGAATCACGAAATTTTAAAAGCAAACATCTCCGACATCCCTGAATTATGCGAAATGATGAAGGATTTTTATGCGATTGATTTATATCCTTTTGATGAAAAAGTAGCGACTGCTAATTTTGTAAAATTCCTTGATAATGATAGTTATGGTAATTGTTTTAAAGTAGTATTTGAAGGCAGAATTGCAGGTTATATTATTTTGGTTAAATATTTCAGTTTTGAATTTGGTGGTGAGATTTTGTTCTTAGATGAATTATTTATAAAACCAGAATTCCAAGGTAAATCTCTTGGTAAAAAAGCATTGGAATTTGTGAAAGATTATTCTGTTGAAAATAATTTCAAAATTGTCTTATTGGAAATAGAAAATCATAATGAAAAAGCTAAAAAACTTTACGAACATTATGGTTTCCAAAATCATAAAAGAAGTTTGATGATTCTTAAGAACTAGAAAGGCTTTAGAAATTCTAAAGCCTTTTTATTATATAAAAGTTATATTTTATTTGTCGATAGAACCCATTACTTTTTGAGCAAAGGAATTCAATGCGTCTTTTTCACTCATTCCGTTATTTACATTGGCGTGCACTTCCAAAGCGCCGCAAATGTTTGTGATGAGTTCGCCAGCAACATTCATATCTTCTTCAGAAACATTACGAAACTCACAGAAGCTTTCTAAAACTTCTAAAGTTGCTTCCAGATTTTCCGGTGTTTGATTCTGATAAAATTGTCTTATGATTGGTAATTTCATTTTAATAAATTTAGAAATTATAAGATTTAGAGATTAAGAAATTTCTTAATTTTTAACCTTTTAATTCGCTGAAAAGATTGTTAAGACTTTCAGCCTGATTGGTTTGAACCTGATTTTTCAAAGCACCACCTTCAAACGCTGCAAAAGTTGGTAGATTATCAACTGTTGCCAATTTTCTGCTTTCCGGCAATTTTTCTGCGTCCACATAATAAAATGGGATATCTTCGTTTTCTGCAGCTAATTTTTTGAACTTTGGCTTCATAATTCTGCAGTTTCCACACCAAGTTGCACCATATTGAACCATTACTTTATCATTCTCCTGAATGATTTGCTGTAATGTATCTCCTGTAAGTTCTATATACATTTTTGTGATTTTTTAAATGTGATAATTATTAATTTGAAAATATGATGATTTGTTAATGAGTTGATAAAAACAAATCATCATATTATCTCATAATCAAATCGATTTAGTTTTTGCTAAGGTATTCTGCTACGCCAGTTCTGTTAGCATTCATTGCTTCTTTACCTTCTTCCCAGTTTGCAGGACAAACTTCTCCATGTTTTTGAACGTGCGCATAAGCATCAATTAGACGAAGATATTCTTTCACATTTCTTCCAAGTGGCATATCATTCACAGATTCGTGGAAAATTTTCCCAGTTTCATCAATCAAATAAGTTGCTCTGTAAGTTACGTTAGAACCAGTGAAAACTTCGTTTCCTTCTTCATCATAATCAAGATCTTGGTCTACAATCCCAAGGATGTTTGCCAATTGTCTGTGCGTATCTGCTAGAATTGGATATGTTACACCTTCGATTCCTCCGTTATCTTTTGGCGTGTTCAGCCAAGCGAAATGAACTTCGTTTGTATCGCAAGAAGCTCCGATTACGATTGTATTTCTTTTTTGAAACTCTGGCAAAGCCTCTTGAAATGCGTGTAATTCCGTTGGACAAACGAAAGTAAAATCTTTCGGATACCAGAATAAAAGCACTTTTTGCTGATTATTAACCGCTTGTTCGAAGATGTTGATCTTAAGATCGTCACCCATTTCGCTCATTGCATCAATCGCAACATTTGGGAATAATTTACCTACTAATGACATAATATTAAAGTTTAAATTGTTGTTTAAATTTGATAGTGCGAAATTACAAAGATTTTATGAATGATAAATTTATTTTTGATTTATAAAATCTATCGAAGTAAAAGAATCAAAACTAACAGTGTTATTAATTACTTTTGAGACTAAAAGATTCATTCGGATGATAAATAAAGTCTTCTGATTTACAATTATCTATCAAATTTCAAACAAATAATTAACTTTTTGAATGAGCAAAATCAGATAATCTATAATTTTTGAAATAAAAAAAACACCACTCGAGAAAGTGGTGTTTAATTTTATTAAAAAAGTCTTCGAGAGCCTCAGACTATTAATTTTAGAATTGCGCTAAACAATCTTTAATTCTTCTCATTGCTTCTCTCAGTTCTTCTTCAGAAGCTGCGTAAGAGAAACGGATACACTCCGGACTTCCGAAACTTACACCGCCAACACAGCCAACGTGAGCATTTTCTAATAAGAACATCGCGAAATCATCAGAATCTTTAATTTCTGTTCCATTAAGGTTCTTTCCGATGAAATAAGAAATGTCTGGGAAGAAGTAGAACGCACTTTTTGGAAGATTGCATTTGAAACCTTTGATGTCTTTCATCAAATCAAAAACCAAATCACGTCTTTTATGGAATTCTGAAATCATATATTGCAACTCAGACGGATCCATTTGCAAAGCTGTGATAGAAGCCCGTTGAGCAACTGTATTTGCACCACTTGTCATTTGTCCCTGAACTTTGTCACAAGCACTTGCAAGCCATTCTGGACAAGCTGAATATCCGATTCTCCAACCCGTCATTGCAAACGCTTTACTCATTCCGTTAATTACTGCAGTTTGCTCATAAACTTGAGGGAAACTTGCTATAGAAACGTGCTCTCCTTCATAATTGATGAATTCATAAATTTCGTCAGAAATGATTGTTACGTGCGGATATTTGGCTACAACATTGGCAATAGCTTCCAATTCTTCTCTTGTATAGAAACTTCCAGAAGGATTACAAGGCGAACTATAAAGCAAGGCTTTGGTTTTTGGCGTGATAGCTTTTTCTAATTGTTCAGCAGTAATTTTGAATTCTGTATCAATAGATGTTTCAATGAAGACCGAAGTTCCACCAACCAATTTTACCATTTCGTCATAACTTACCCAATATGGAGCAGGAAGAATCACTTCATCTCCGTCATTCACAATTGCCGATAGAACATTGATGATGGATTGTTTTGCGCCATTTGCAACACAAATTTGAGTAGGTTTATAATCTAGATTATTATCTCTTTTCAGTTTTGCAGAAATAGCTTGTCTGAGTTCTAAAAATCCTGGTACAGGCGAGTAGTGGCTGTAATTTTCATTAATAGCATCAAAGGCTGCTTGTTTAATTTTTTGAGGAACATCGAAGTCTGGTTCTCCCAAAGTCAAACTTATTACATCAATTCCTGCCGCCTTCATATCGCGTGCTTTGTTGCTCATCACGAAAGTCTGAGAATAACTCAGTCTGTTCAATCTATCCGAAATTTTACCCATGAAACTATTTTATAAATTAGATTTAAAGACAAATATAATCGATTTAAATCTATAAGCTGAATGGTTTATTAAAAAATTGAGGCTTTAGCTCATAAATTCTATCACTTTATAAATTTCAGATCAGAATATTTGTTTAAATATTAAAACAAATAGCTAAACGCTCAAAAAATAAAATATTTTTTGAGAATTTATAAGTATAATTAATTATTTTTGTGAATATCTTTAACAGCTTGTTTGTTGTTTCGAATGAGACTAAAAGCGTTTGATTAATCCACGCAAAACATTGATGAATTTTAATTTTACACGGTATTTCTTAAGCTTTTTTATACTATTTTCTATATTTTTTTACGCTAAAAACCTCAATTCCAATTCTATTGAAGAAGAAATTATCAAGAATAATAGAGAAGGAAAACATCAACTTTCGCAAAAGAAACTTTCTGATATTTTATTCTCCGGAGGCCTTACAAAGGAAGAACAGGCTAATATTCTGTTTCTTATGGCTACAACTTACCGAAGTGTTAATGATTATACGATGTGCATCAATTATCTTGACAAGTCGAGTATAATAACCAAACAACTACCAAAAGATAATCTCTTACACATGAAGCTGGATTATGAGTATGCTTTTGTGTATTTTGATAATAATCAATATGATAAGTCAGAGCAAGCAATGAAGAGAATTGCTGCTAAAAAATACCTCAGTCCCTATCCCGAAGGTAATTCTAACATCCTAATGCAAGAAGGTTATCTCTTCCTTATCAAAAAACAGTATAACGAAGCGGAAAAAAAATATTATGAAGCCCTGAAAATTATGCATGCATCCAACTCTTGTAATCTTCCAATTGTCTATGCAAAATTGATGAATCTCTATAGCAAGAAAAAAAACATTGCTAAAGCAGAAGAAATTTATGATGTAAGTATGAAGACATCAGATAGTTGTAATATTTTGAAATACAAAATCTTCGCGGCTTCTGAAATGGCAAATATTTATAAGGAGAATAATCTTTTTGGAAAAGCTTATCTGATGAGCTCGGAACTTGATTCACTCCGCAGACTGGAGAATCAGGAAGTCAAGATTTCTGAGATGCATATTATTGATAAAGCTTACACAGAAAAAGAGCAATCTGATATCTGGAAAAGAACCGTTGTTTTGAGTATTATCATTTTAATTGCTGTTTTGGCAGTAATTTATTTTTACAAAAAGAATAGAAAAATCAAAAGAGACAAGATGTTGATGCAAGAGGAGTTGGAACAGATGAAACAGGAACTCGATTCTTATTCTCAAAACTCAGAAAATCTTGCAGACCCTGAAAGATACTTTTTCTTATGTTCGGATGAGTTAACAGATCGTCAAAAAGAACTTTTAATCCATCTTTCGGATGGTTTATCAAATAAAGAAATCGCAGAAAAATTATTTATAACTGAAAATACTGTAAAGTATCATACTAAAAATATTTACACCATTTTGGATATCAAAGATCGGAAAGATTTCTTCCAGAAGTTAAGAAATAATTGATTTCTCATCTACTACACTCCCCCTACATCTACGTAAAAGCGCCTACTACATTACCCATACAAAGACTATCCCAAGGGGTAGTTTTTGCTTTATTCATAAGGGTTTAGCGCTAAAAAATTGAGTCTCTGTATTATTATCAATAATATTGCAATCTGTTTCGTAAGAACACAAATGATGATTTTCTATCACAATGAAAGAAGTTATCCTTTTTGTAACAAGATTCAATTAAAACAAGCCAAAAACTGTCTTGAAAATTTCTTAACATGTGTCAATATTTTTTTTGAATCTGTAATTTTAATTTTGCACTCTCTAAAAATCATTTAAGAACGATGAAAAAATCCTACATTTTATTCTTAGTATTATTTTTTGCAAATTTCTTTTTTGCACAGACAGACATAGCAAGATGGAATATGTCCAGTTATTCGCCATCTTATAATTCAGCAAGCCACATAACGGTTGGCAAATTAACTTCAACAGTTTCGCTTTCCAATTATGATTATTGGATTGACGGGAAAAAGTATAATGTTTTCGCTACTGGTAATTGGCCAACGCCGCAGCAGGCTATTGATTATACCAAATATATACAATTTACCATTAAACCAGATGTTGGATACAAATTAAATTTAACTGAATTTAATTTCCGAGCGATTATGCAAGGTAATTCTGCAAAAATGAAGATTATGTATTCTTTGGATAGCAATTTTTCTAATCCACAACTTGTGGCGGAAAATGTTGATATTAATTCTTCATTATCAACGTTTACATATGGTAATTTTCCAAAACCGATAGCAACAGACGGACAGGAATTGCATCTTAGGATTTATGTTTACAATACTTATAATGTGATGCAAATTCTTTTTAAAGAGAACGATGCATTCGGTCCATTATTTAGAGGTAATGTAGAATCTAGTTCAACAACACCTGTTGTATATAATGATACGTACTCCAATTTCATTAACAATGATTTGAACTTAAATGTTCTTTCAAATGATGATTACAGCAATTTGGTAGATTCAATCAATATCACTCAACCATTATACGGTACAACTAAAATAAACTCAGATAAAACCGTTAATTACTTACCAAATGAAGGATATGTAGGTCAGGATTCTTTTTCATATTATATCAAAAATAAATTCGGAAAATCCAATACAGCAATCGTAACGATAAATAATGTTTCTAACACTTCTTCAAACTTGATCCGATGGGACAAAAATGACTTTAAAGGTACTTTGCAACAATCGTTTATCAGCTCTACTATAATTAATAATGGAGGCGGAGTGACGATAGGAAATGGGTCTGAGAATACACCAATATTTATTCTTTCTAACTTATCTAGTTCATCAAAAATTGATCCTACAAAATATACAGAATTCGTTTTACATAATGAAAGTACGGTAAAAACTGTAGAACCAAAATCATTCAATTTCACAGGAAGAGGTTATATAAACGGAAAAGCGAATTACGAAGTGCGCTACTCAAAAAAAGATGATTTTTCATCAGGTGTTTTCACATTGGCTTCCGGAACTTTTGATGCGAGCTTTGAAGATCACAAACTAAGCTTCAATTCTGATTTAAAATTAGAACCTGGGGAAAAATTGTATATCAGATTATACTTTTACAAAGTGAATGGACAATATGTGATTAGTTACTTAAATAATGCGCAAGGTCCAAACATAGAAGGGATTTTTTACAATTATGTTTACTCTTCTAATGGAACAATGTGGCAAACCATCGGTGCAAAAACAGAATGGAGCAACGGATCTCCTAACGCTTCGAAGAATGCCATCATCCAGGCACATTATGACACTTCTGCCAACGGAAACTTTGAAAGCCAAAATTTGACAATCAACACTGGAGGAACATTAACAGTTAAAACAGGTGGATTTATCAAAGTTAATGGTCAGATTGCAAATAATAATGTGACAGCTAACTCATTTACCGTAGAACATGATGCTAACCTTTTACAAACTGGTAGCGCTTCTAATACAGGAAATATAACGGTTAAAAAATCAGCTATTATTCCAAAAATGGGATATAATTATTGGTCAACTCCAGTTATTAATCAGAATTTGTATCAGTTTTCTGAAGGTTACAATCAGGCTAATGGCGGTACAAGAACAGGAACGCCTTGGAACAGATTTTATGTTTATAATGAGGCTAATGATTATTTCGTAACAACTATTGCGAATGATATTACACTGAACTCTTCCTCTGTGTTTCAACCTGCAAGAGGATATGCAATTAGAGGAAAAAATAGTTTCCCAGAAACTGTAACTGTAACTTCTCCAATTTCTAGCTTCGAGTTTGTAGGAACGCCACAGAATGGGGATGTGGCAACTTATAATTTGAAATGGAGCAATGCCGCGCACGGTTACAATATGGTTGGAAATCCTTATCCTTCTAATATTAGTTTTGATGATTTCTTTGCAGAGAACAGTAGTAAGATTTATGGTATAGGCTATTTCTGGACAAACAATGATGGGCGAATTCTAACTCAGCAAAGTAGTAATTATAGTGGTAATAATTATGCTATTGCTACAGTAGTGGGAGGAACTTCAGCAACTTATTATGGTTCCAATAATGGAAAACCAAATGGGAATATTTCTGTAGGTCAAGGATTTATTATTCAGGCAAAACCCGCTGGTAAAAACCAACCGTTAGTATTCAAAAACTCGATGAGAAATTCTGATATTGCTAATTACTACAATAAAACTGCTGTTCAGAAAAACAGATTTTGGTTAGAATTCAAATCGCCAACAGATATTAATAACGAGATTTTGATTGGATATATCAACAACGCAACCAATGGTTTTGACAGCGATTATGATGCAGATCTTTTAGCAATCGGAAACGACTCTTTTTGGAGCGCGTTAGACGGTCACAAATTAGCAATCCAGGCAAAAGATTCTAATTTCACAACAGAAGACGCCGCAAGATTAGGTTTCAAAGCATCTGTATCAGGAAATTACACCATTTCATTAACACAGAGAGAAGGAATTTTCAACTCAAATCAAGCGGTTTATTTGAAAGATAAATATCTTAATAAAGTCATCAATATTACAGATAACGGATACGTTTTCAACACCAATGCTGGACAATATGAAGATAGATTCGAAGTGGTTTACAAATCTTTGGAAACATTAGGAACAGACCACACAGCTAAAAAAGAAATCATCATTTCAAAAGATACTCAGAATTTCATCGTAAAATCTGATGAGAATATAAACGAAGTGAGCCTTTACGATTCTGTTGGAAGATTATTATACTACACAAAAAATGCAAAAAAAGAAGTTTTAATTAATAAGACAACCTTTGCAGAAGGGATGTACATTATAAAAGTGAATTCTAGAAATACAACGATGACCAAGAAAGTTTTAAAATAACACATAAAACTTTGAAATTTTAAAAACCATCAGAATAATTTTTGATGGTTTTTTATTTATAATTAATATTAACAAATCTTTTCATAATTTCGCCTTATGTCTTTAGAATTAATTTTACAATATTTCCCAAATATTACCAGCGAACAAAAAAATCAATTTGCAGAACTAGAAGTGCTGTACAAAGATTGGAATGAGAAAATCAACGTGATTTCCAGAAAAGACACAGACAGTCTTTATGAGAAACATATTCTTCACTCTTTAGGAATTGCAAAAGTGATGGCGTTTGCAGATGGAACCAAAGTTTTGGATATCGGAACCGGTGGCGGTTTTCCTGGGATTCCTTTAGCAATTTTATTCCCTAATGTACAATTTACATTAGTAGACAGCATCGGAAAAAAAATCACAGTAGTAAAAGGTGTTGCGGAAAGTCTCGGCCTGAAAAATGTAACAGCTCATCATATGAGAGCGGAACAATTGAAAGAAAAATTCCATTTTGTGGTCAGCAGAGCCGTAACGCAGATGCCGGTTTTCCTAACTTGGCTGAGAGGAAAATTTGAAAAAGACCAATTCAATCCAAAGCATAACGGCGTTCTTTATCTAAAAGGCGGCGATTTAGCAGAAGAATTAGCAGGATTGAAAGCAGAAATTTTCAGCTTGAAAAATTATTTCGAAGGCGAATTTTTCGACACCAAAAAAGTAGTGTATCTTTCAAAAGGTAACTTCAATAACTAAATAAAGAAACGATTATGAAGAAAGTATTTATTTTATCAGTTTTAATTGCATTTTCAGCATTCACAGTTTCGTGCAAAGACAATGATGATTACAGCCAAATCGAATCCGTTTTCCCAACCAAGATAGACAGTGTGAAAATCCCGATGGATACAATGTCTTTGGGTGTCACGCAGGAGATTTTAGCCTATTCTACATTCAAAAAAACTTGTGAAGGCATTTACAGTTACGATTATAATTACACCAACGATTCTGTCCGCACAATCGCCAATTTTGCTTACAAAACCAACGACGTTTGTGGCGACGGAACTTATGCCGATGGTAGCAGAATTAACTTCAAACCCATAAAAACAGGAACTTACACGTTCAAATTCTGGACAGGAAAAGACACCTCTGGAACCAATACTTTCCTTGAGAAAAAAGTGGTTGTAGAATAATTTTAGGAGCTTAATCCCGCTTTCCACTATATCTTTTTTGTCATTGCGAACGAAGAGAAGCAATCTGTTGAACATTTAGGCATCGCAATAACAAAAAAGGATGCCGTTGCAATCGGGGCTAGGGATTTTGTCATCCAATTAACCATTCACAAATAAACACGATATTGTCATTCCGTAGGAATCTAGACTGCTGAGATTCCTACGGAATGACAAATCATTGTTTTTCTTATTTGAGTTTTACGCCTTTGTGAACCTTAAAAATATTTTCATTTTTTTTCAAAAAATCTTTGCGGACTTTACGTTTAAATGAATCAAAAAATAATTAAATTGAGCCTTTAAGTTTTTAAAGGCTCTTTTATAAGATAGTATGAGCATTTTCAGTCTATCACCAATTAGCTTTATCAATTATAATTCATCAATTATCAATTATAAAAAATGCAGTTTCTTCAGAAGATTATTACAGAGTTATTAGAAAACCATCAGGACATTTCCGAGCTGGATATTGTTCTTCCTGGAAAAAGACCAATGGTTTTCATCAAAAGAATCCTGAAAGAAAAACATTACGAAGGACTTTTACCGAATTTCGTCACAATAGACGAACTCATCGCAGAACTTTCAGAAAATGTAGAAATCAAAGGTATTGCACTTTGGCTCTTTTCTTTCCGTATTTACAATAAGATTGATTCTTCTGAAGATTTTTCTGGTTTCTTGAAATGGTTTCCGACCTTGCAGAAAGATTGGGACGATATGATGAAGTTTTCCGATGACGACCAAAAAATTCTACTTTGGATGTTGGACGAGGAACGAATCAAAAACTGGGGCGAAAATCTTGGAGACGACGATAATCCAAGAAAACGAAACCTCAATTTCTGGCGAAAAATGAACGAGTTTCTCCCACTTCTGAAAGCAGAATTGAAGAAAGAAAATCTCGCTACTTCCGGAATGTTGTATCAAGATGCTTTTTCCGAGATCGGAAATTTTGCTAAACAAACCAATCGCCAATTTGTTTTTTGTGGATTCAATGCGTTGTCGAGAGTGGAAGAGCAGTTGGTAAGACAGCTTTTGCAATGGAACAAAGCCGAAACTTATTTCCAAGCCGACCAATATTATATTGATGACGAAAGGCAAGAATCCGGAAAATTTCTGAGAGAAACTTTGAAGTGGAAAGAATTCAATGACAGCAGGGATTTTAAATGGATTGAAAATCAATTCTTTCAACCTAAAAGTATCAAAACTTACGAAGTTTCAGGAAACATTGTTCAAGCCAAATTTTTGCCCGAAATCCTCAAAAAAATTCCTAAAAATGAATTGTCAGAAACTGCTTTGGTTCTATTGGACGAGAATCTTTTACCTGCAGTTTTAGACAGTTTAAATGCCGTTGAAAGCGTGAATATCACAATGGGATTTCCATTGAAGAATCTGTCTTTCAGTAATGCGATTAAAAAACTGTTTTATCTTCAGAAACAACAGGAGAAAAAATCGTCAAGTTATTATTACGCCGATGTTTTACCAATTTTGGAAGAATTACCAAACGACGAAAAAGATTCTGAAATTATCCGAAATTTTATCTTCGCGATAGAAGAGAGAAACATCGTTTATATTTCTAGAACTTTGCTGCAGGAATTACTTGGAAACCTCAGTTATTTCCAGCTTTTACAGAAACCTGAAAACTACCAGACATTTTTAGACTTGTTGATTAAGTTTTGTTACGAATTGAAATTCAAAGAATTGGATGATATTCAGTACGAGAATATTGCATTGTTTGAGAACGTTTTCAAAATCATCAAAAATCAATTGCTACCTTATCAAATTGATGTTAAAATAGAAACTTTGGAAGTTTTGATTAATCAGTTAGTTAATTCAGAAAGTATTGATTTTGTGGGAGAACCGTTAGCAGGATTCCAGATTATGGGACTTTTGGAGACGCGTCTTTTGAACTTCAAAAATATCATTCTGTTATCTGTAAACGAAGGGAAATTACCATTAGGAAACACTCAAAACACATACATTCCGTTTGATGTTCGTAAGAATTTTGGACTGAATACGTTCTTGGAAAATGACAGTATTTATGCTTATCACTTTTACAGATTGATTCAGAATTCGGAGAATGTTCATTTGCTTTACAATGCTTTGAGTTCTGGTGTGAATACAGGCGAGAAAAGCCGTTTCATCACACAATTGGAAATGGAAAGTCCGCACAACATTGAACATATTATCATCGAAAACTCCTCAGAACCAATTGCTCAGGAACTGATGAAAATCGATAAAAATGAAGAAGTAATGCGACTTTTGAACGAATGGAAAAACCGAGTTTCTCCGTCACATCTTGTAACTTATCTTTATAATCCGATTGATTTCTATCTTAATAATCTGCTTAAAACCAGAGAAACCAACGAAATAGAAGAAGAACTTTCACAAAGAAATTATGGAAACTTGGTTCATTATGCTTTGCAATTTTTACACGAACCAATAAAAGGTAAAATATTATCTATTAACGATTTAGAAAGTTTACTTCAACAAACAGATTCAGCGATTGACTTTGCGATTGAAAAGCTGAAACACCAACCTGAATTCTATGACCGCGGAATGAATTACATCCACAAAGAAATTGCCAAAAGGGTAGTGCGAAATATCGTAGAATATGATTTGGAATTGGTTAAAAAAGGTTCTGCTTTGGAGATTCTGGATTTGGAAAAAGAAATCAATTGTGATTTTTTCCTTGATGATAATAAAACCGACAAAATCAGTTTTTATGGTTTTATCGACAGAATAGATAAATTGGACGGGATAACCAGAGTAATTGATTACAAGACGGCAAAACCGAAAAATCTCACCATTAATTTAGGCAAAAATAAAGAAGAAAAACTCCCAGAATTATTTTTCCGAGACGATTACAAGCAAGCATTGCAGCTTTCTATTTATAAATATTGCATCAAAAACGTTTTGAACATCAATCCAAATAATATCGAAACGGCAATTTGGTCTTTTGCAGAAGTCAATAATGGTCTACAAAAACTGAATTTCGTTGATATTGAAGATAATGAAGTGGAAGATTCTATCAGAAACTTAATTTTTGAAATCCTGAATCCTGAGGTTCCTTTTGAGGAGAAAGAAAAAGTGAGTTGGTAATTTTTCCAATAAATAAACATAATCTTTGTCATTCTGTAGGAATCTCTACAACTAAGTCTAGATTCGTACGGAATGACAATAAAACGTTGAAATTAAGGCTGAGTTTTCAATTTCAAATCCGTCAATTTCTCTCTAACTTTTTTCATAAACTCAGAGCCTGGATCTTCTTTGCTTGTAAAATATTTGGAATCTGTTTCTTTCCAAAGTTTAGAATCCCTGAAAATACCATACTCCGAATGTCCAATGAGATATTCAATCGGATATTTTTTTGCGAGATATTTTACTAATTCTGCGTTAACTTCAACTTGTTTATCTGTCAAAGGCTGAGATTTACTTCCAATATTCTCTACGCCAATAGCACAATAATTAAGACCAATGGTGTGTCTTGCAAACAATTCTGGGTCAACCAACTGATAAACTGTTCCGTCTCTATCCACCAAAAAATGAGCAGAAACATTGAGAGAACTTTGCTTCTTAAGTGTTGCTCTTTGATTCTCTAGATATAAATTGTTGAAGTATCTGAAATTCGACTCAATTGTTCCTCCAGCGGTGTAATGCAAAACAATGATTTTCGGAGTGATATTCGCGGTTTTCTGGATTAGATTGTGATGGTCTTTCATATAATCCAAACTCAGCTTCATTCTTTCCATAGAATAATCAATCGGTTTTTGAATTATTTTTAAGTTCTGAGCTTGGAATAGAAAGCAGAAACTCAGAAATAAAAATTGAAAAAGTTTATTCATAATTATTTTAAACCACAAAAGTCACAAAAGTTTTTTAAATATCTATTATCATCAATTAATTATCATTGATAAAAGTAATGTCCCGTAATCGTCCAATCAAAAAGACAATCTTGTAAAACCTGTCCGGCTCCGATATTATGAGAAATCAAAAAACGCTTGCCATCTGCTGATTTTTTATTGACAACAATTCCGATATGTGTCAGGTTTTTAGGCAAATCCCAAGTGACAATATCGCCCGGAACATAGTCTTTTCCATCATTCGTAATGGATTTTTCTTTCCCAAATCTCGAAAAGAAAACCATCAGATTCGGAACACGTCTGTGGTCAATATTGGTATCTGTTTTCTTTAATCCCCATTTCTTTGGATATTTGGAAAAATTCTTTGCCATATCTTCGTGAACTTCCTTCTGCAAATCGATTCCCAACTTTCGATAAGCTCTGATGACAACATCCGTACAAACCCCTTTTCCTGCAGGTACATCACCGTTCGGGTATTTTATATTAAAATAAGTAGGGTCATAAACGATTTTATCTTTAGTCAGATTAATGGCTGCATTCGACAGTTTGGTTTGAAAATTTTGTCCAAAGACTGTAACAGAGACAAAGAAGAGAATGACGAAGTATTTTTTCATATTAAGTTTTTTTGAAACCACAAAAATCACAAAAGCAAAGAATAAATCTTTAGTGACTTTTGTGGTTTATATCTGAACGAAAAAACCTGCGAAAATATTCCGCAGGTTTTTGTTAAAAATATATAAGATTGATTTGGTCTTATCCAAAGGCATTGATGCCGGTAATATCCATTCCCGTAATCAGTAAATGTATATCGTGCGTTCCTTCGTAAGTAATCACGGATTCCAGATTGGCTGCGTGGCGCATCATCGGGAATTCTCCCATTATTCCCATTCCACCCAACATTTGACGAGATTCTCTGGCAATATCAATCGCCATTTTGACGTTGTTTCTTTTCGCCATAGAGATTTGCGCAGGCGATGCTTTATGAGCGTTCTTAAGATTTCCTAACTGTAAGCAAAGCAATTGAGCTTTGGTAATTTCAGTTAAGAATTCTGCTAATTTCTTTTGCTGAAGCTGGAAAGAAGCAATTGGTTTTCCGAATTGTTTTCTCTCTTTAGTATATTGAACAGCCGTACAATAACAATCCATCGCTGCACCAATTACGCCCCAAGAAATCCCATACCTTGCTGAGTTAAGACAAGACAAAGGTCCTTTCAAACCTTCAACATTCGGTAACAGATTTTCTTTCGGAACTTTCACATTATTGAAAACCAATTCTCCGGTTTTTGAAGCTCTAAGACTCCATTTGTTATGCGTAGTTGGTGTTGTAAAACCTTCCATTCCGCGTTCCAGAATCATCCCGCGTACTTTTCCGTCTTCGCCTTTTGCCCATACAACAGCAATGTCAGCAAGTGGGGAGTTGGTAATCCACATCTTGGCACCATTCAAAAGATAATGGTCGCCTTGGTCTGTGAATTTGGATTCCATAGAAGAAGGGTCAGACCCGTGGTTTGGCTCTGTCAAACCGAAACATCCAATCATATCGCCAGAAGCCAGCTTCGGAAGGTATTTTCTTTTTTGCTCCTCAGAACCATACTCGAAAATAGGAAACATTACTAAAGAAGACTGTACAGAAGCCGCAGAACGAACTGCAGAATCGCCCCTTTCTAATTCCTGCATTATCAATCCATAAGAGATTTGGTCAAGTCCCGGACCGCCATATTCCTCAGGAATGTATGGACCAAGCGCACCGATATTTCCCAATTCTTTCATCAATCCTGGGATGTCAGTATGATTTTGTGCCGCTTCATCTATCTTTGGCATCACAAAACTTTCTACCCAGCTTCTTACAGAATCGCGGATAAGCTTGTGTTCTTCGGTCAAAAGAGCGTCTATTGAATAATAATCTGGTATGCTTGTTAACGGGTAATATGACATTATTTTTGTTTTGCCTAAAAATAAAGCTTTTCCTGAATTACCAAAATAGATTGTTAACAAATAATTCATTTTCTAAAAAACGTCACTAATGCGTAAATATATCTTAATAAAAAAGCTCCAATCACTTGGAGCTTTCATTTTATTTCTTCTTCAAATCTATATCAATCTGCTTTTCCGCATTTTCGGCTTTCTTTTCCTGAGCGCGTTTTTCTTTACGCTGTTGTGCTCGGGATTTTTTCTCGGCTCGTTTTTCTTCTCGGATAACTTTGTTGGATTTGGTATTATACAAAGCTTCTATAATGCCTTGACCTGTTTTGCTGAAGATTTTAATTTTCGGTTTCTCGTGTGTTCCGGTCACAACAATCGGGAAGCCAATCCAGCCGCCTGGTGGCAAACCAACTCTCACTCTAAAGTCGAGTAGACCATTAAAACTAGTCGTTCCACTAATCGTAGGTCGCAGAACAGAAACTTTGAAGGTAAACGGCTCCACGTGTATCAAATTATTGTTGATGCTCGTCTTGATATCCACACCTTTCATATCAGGATTATCAAAAGCATTCGCTCCAATATTATCGCCAACTGCGGAAAGCATTTTTAGGTTTTTGACTTCTACATCTCTCAGATTCACGTTTCCGCCACCTTCCAATGATGGATAGATAGGCTTCATATTGCTGTCAAAATCGCCTTTCAGTTTGTAATCCAAAGAAACAATACCTTTAACATTTTTCGCTGCAGTCGCCATTTCACGCACCATATCAATCTCGTTATAAGCTCTCTGAACATCGAAATTATCGACCTTCAAAGCCACATCATAATTGGCGGTAATCGGGGATTCATTCTGATATCTGGCATCGATTCCCATTCGGCTTCCGATGATATCAAATGTTGTATTTTTAAGATAAATTTCGCCTTTTGTAACCGAAGCCAATCCTGCAAGATTATTCAGTCCAAGACCTTTGAATTCTACTTTTTTCGCATTAGCTTCCAAAGAAACATCCAGATTGGTTGGGACAATCACAACACCGCTGCTTTTCGGATGTTCCTCCTTCGCATAAGTCACTGCAAGGGATTTGTCTGTGTTATCGCCTTCTTTCAACGCCATAAATTCATCCACCAAAATGTAATTGGATTTCAGATGAAATCTACCGTGCAAAGTTCCTTTTCTTTCGATGAAATAATTGATGGTATTCAATAAATATCCATTAAGCGAATAATCGGATTTTCCGTAATTACCATAGAATTTTCTGAACCACATTTTCTCATTCTCAAACTCGAAATTACCCTCTTTGATATAGAATGATTTTGGAAGATATTCGGTGGTGGCTTTGATGTTTTTTAGGATGAGATTTCCTCTATTATCAAGCTTGCTGTATTGTCCGGTTGTCGCATAACTTTGTCTCCCGTTCAAAAATAAATCTGCCATTATCAATCCGCTGATATCCAAACCTTCTTTTTTGAAAACTTTGTAAATTCTACCAACATTCAAAGTTCCTTTTGCTCTGACTTTGTATAATAAATCCTCAAAATCCTGCAAATCTGCATTTACAAAAACAGGATTACCTTCAAAATCAAATTTGAAAGGGTCGAGTTTTACACCCAGACTTTTAAATGTTCCATCAGTATTAAGAATATTCGCTAAAATATTGATATTCTGAATTGGATTTGGATAATATTTCGTTTTCAGCCAGCCATTTTTCAGATTGAAATAACCTTTCGTTTTTGGGAATAATTTTTTGTCTAAACTGAAAACTCCATTCGACTGAATATCAGTATTCATAAGACCTTTTAGTTCAATATCTTTCAATCCTAAAGCTGCATCTAAAGTTGCCAAATCGATTCCGCCTTTGATATTAGCGTTGATGTTCATTTCATTTAAACCTTGTGTTCTAACTTTTGCACGGAATTGATTATTCTTACCTAAATCAAAACTTAGATTTCGCAAATCGAGTAGGAGTTTGTCAGTGTTTAGCGCGGGTAAATCAACATTCATATCCAAATTAAGATTGTTCATCGGAACCGGTGCATTGCTGTTGGAAACGAAACCATTATTAACTTTCAAACTTGCTTTCAAATCTGGTTTTTGATTTCTCGGCTCACTGAATCGACCTTTCAGACTGAAAAACAAATCGCTGTTTCCCTCGATTTTTGTGTCCTTAACCCAGCTCAGATATTGCGGTGGCAAAACGGACAACATATCTTTAATCGTCGTTTTCTCGGAAGCTGCATTGATATTAAGGTTATATCCATCTTTCAAAATACTCACAAATCCTGTGAATTTCAAAGGAAGTTCATTGATTCTGAGCTCATTTTTTCTCAAGACAAATGTCAATGCATTGGTGTTGATTCTTGTGATTAAATCTGCGTGCAATGTTTTTTGTTGTGCATACCAAATTCGGTTCAATGCAAAATCGACTTTATCAATGTCTAAATCGGTTTCCAAATCAAAAATATCTTCGCTGAGTCCACCTTTTCCGGTGTAATTAAGACCTTTTGCATTAACCAAAACGTTGGCTGCGTGGTCATTGTATTTGATATTCCAGTTTTTTAGTTTGATTAAATCCAGTTTTATAGAAGCTCCAGTTCCGGTTGTATCTTTTGGTTTCTCAGATGGTTTGGAAACATAAACGTTATAATTGGCTTCTCCTTTAGAATTGACAAAAACATTGGCAGTTGCGTTGTTCACGTAGATTTCATCGATTTTAACTTCTCTATTGAAAATCAGATTTTTCAGATTGATTCCAACTGCTACTTCTTTTGCTGCAAGTAATGTGTCTTGTTCAAAAGGTTTTGAACCTTTCAAAATGAAATCGTCCACCGAAACTGTGAGAGAAGGGAAGTGACGGAAAAATGTCAAATGAGTTTTCTTATAATCCAATTCTCCGGCAAGGTGTTTATTTGCAAAAATCTTAACCTGCTGAGATATGGTTCCTGGAAATAAAATCGGGATAATGAACATTAAAAATAGGATAGAAGCGATGGTGATACCCAACCATTTTGATATTTTAAGCAATATCGTCTTTACATTAACCGCACTCATAAACTTGAATTTTTTGGAATAATTCAAAGATTGTGCTAAAAGTAAATTGCAAAAAAATCCTTCCTGAAAATTTCAAGAAGGATTAT
>NZ_DAIQCG010000007.1:0-21589 GCF_036780765.1 Epilithonimonas sp. | reverse complement strand
TGTGCTAAAAGTAAATTGCAAAAAAATCCTTCCTGAAAATTTCAAGAAGGATTATGAGAATTATTTCTTTTATATAAAGACTTTACAGATATTTCTCAATGATTGGTAAAGCCGTTTCTGCCATTATGCCGTAACCTTTTTTGTTGGGATGAACACCATCTTTAGAGAGAAGAATTTCTTTATCATCAACAATTGAGGAATAAAAATCTATGTAATTTAAAGCGTTTTCAGTCGCAACATCTTTCAGAATTTGGTTATAAATCAAAACATCTTCATTATCTCTAATTTTCCCAGTTGGCTGAATTATCTTATCCACTTTATCAGAAAAGGGAAGAATACTCGCTAAATAAATGTCGCTGGAATATTGTTTTGCTTGTTGAACAGCAGTTTCAATATTAGCTTTGAATTGTTGTGAGTTAACCAATTGATTTGCATCTTTAACGGCTAAATCATTAGCGCCATAACTAATGAAAATGATATTACCTTCCGCGGAATTTCTTGCTGCCATTTCGTGAGGCATTCTTTTTAAAAGACATTCCGTTGTTTCGCCACCGATTCCAAGATTGAAGAGGATTAATTCATTGCTGCCTTCATTATATTTTTGCAAAGCATATCTTTTCAAGATATCAACCCAGCCTCCAAAAACGCCATCGTATTCTCCGTATGTGATGCTGTCACCGAAGAATAATCCGTACATCATTTTCTTCATTTTATCTAAATTTTCTACAATTAAAACTAGTCCAAAATTAGTTTAATATTTTTGTGTGATTTTATAATTTCAACTAAAATTTCAAATAATGTTTGTCCTTTTCCATCAATCAAATCATCCAGTTTTTGTTGAATTAATTCCACATTGAAAGGCTTTCCAATTCTGATTTTATTTTCGTAAAATTCTTTAGTCAAATCAAATCCCAAATCTTCTTTTGACTTCTCAGAATCTTTCCAAGTAATATCGGAATCCACGCCATAAAGAATGTCATCAAAACCATCCAAAGTTCCGACTTTCCAATCTTCATCTTTCATAAAAAGTTCAGAAACTTCGTTATAAAAACCTTCTAAATCTGAAAAATGACCGCCATTGATGACAGTCATTTTATTATTATGATTATTTGAAGTATTCGACTCCATTTTTAAAGATATTGTGGTAATTCGCAGTTGGAATATTTTTGAACAAACCTTCTGCAAAACGTTCAGGGTGTCCCATTCTACCGAAGATTTTTCCGTCCGGACTGGTAACACCTTCAATTCCAAACAATGAATTATTTGGATTGAACGGCATTCCGTGAGCGATGTTTCCATCTAAATCTAAATATTGATTAGCGATTTGTCCGTTCTCATACAACTTCTGAATTTCAGCTTCCGAAGCCATAAAGCGACCTTCACCGTGAGAAATCGGAATGGTGAAAACCTGATCTTTCATTCCTTTTAACCAAGGCGATTCGTCATTCACAACTTTCACGTTGACCATTTGAGAAATATGTCTTCTGATAGCGTTGTGAGCCAAAGTAGGAGAGTTCTCATCCAAATCTTTGATTCTTCCGTAAGGCAGTAATCCTGATTTAACCAACGCTTGGAAACCGTTACAGATCCCGATAATCATTCCGTCTCTGTCGAGCAATTCGTGAACAGCATTTCTCATCTTTTGGTTTTTCAAAACGTTGACAATGAATTTTGCAGAACCATCCGGCTCGTCACCTGCTGAGAACCCTCCTGAGAAAGCCAAAATCTGAGAGGTTTTAATTTCCTCAACCCACGCATCAATACTTTCATCCAATAATTGGTGATTGATGTTGATTAAAGGCAGACTGCTAACAATTGCGCCTTCTTTCGCGAAAGCATTCAAAGTATCATACTCACAGTTTGTTCCTGGGAAAACCGGCGCGAATACTTTTGGCTGAGCGATTCCGTGCTTTTTAATAATGATATTTCTTGGGTTGATTGAGTTTAATTTCTCATCAATCGCAACCATAATTTTTTCTTTTTCAACCGTTGGGAAAAGGTTTTCGAATGTATTCGTATTTGCCGATAGAAGTTTTTCGATTAAGAATTCAACATTATTAATTTTAATAACATTTGAATCTTTAACCTCTCCGATTAATTGAAGATTTACAGTGCTTAACTCTTCTTTGGATTCAATAATTAAGCTTCCGATATTTTTAGCTAATAAAACATTTTCATCAACTGTAATTTCAGCGCCTAATCTGTTTCCGAAGCTCATTTTTGCTAAAGCAACTGCAACTCCGCCTTCTTTTACTGTTTTTACAGAAACGATTTTTCCAGCCTTGATATTCTCGAAAATAAATTCGTAAACTGCTTTCAATTTATCATAATTCGGAAGTCCGTTTTCCTGTGGAATGTGGTTGAAGAAATACAATTTATTTCCTGCCTGTTTAAATTCAGGAGAGATAATATTTTTTTTTTCTCCATTCGCACAAGCGAAAGAAATCAACGTTGGCGGAACATTCAGATCCTGATAAGTTCCACTCATTGAATCTTTACCTCCAATTGCAGCCAAACCGAAATTAATTTGAGCATCATAAGCTCCCAAAAGTGAAGCCAAAGGTTTCCCCCATTTTTCAGGATTCTGACCTAATTTCTCAAAATATTCCTGGAAACTGAATCTGATATTTTTATAATCGCCACCCATCGCAACGATCTTCGCTACACTTTCTACAACCGCATAAGAAGCTCCCAACAAAGAATTTTGCTTAGAAATCTCTGCATCGAACCCCCAACTTGCCAAAGAAACCGTTTCGATATCTTTTGCTCCGATGATTGGCAATGTCTGAACACTTCCTTCCATCAAAGTCTGTTGATACTTTCCACCTAAAGGCATCGCAACCGTGGTCGCACCAATCGATGAATCAAACATTTCCAACAAACCTTTTTGAGAAGCAACGTTTTTATTGCTTAATATTTTTAAGAAATTTTCTTCATTAAATGCAGGAGTTTCTTCTTTTACTTCATTTAAGTGCGTAATTTTAACTTCCTGATTCTTAGAACAACCGTTCGTATCTAAAAACGCTCTTGAAAGGTCGACAATTTTATCGCCTTTCCAGAACATCTGCATTCTTCCGGAATCTGTCACTTTTGCAACTTCCACAGCTACAATATTTTCAGCCTCACAGAATTTGATGAACTGGTCTTTATCTTTTGGTTCTACTACAACCGCCATTCTTTCCTGAGATTCAGAAATAGCAAGCTCGGTTCCGTTCAGACCTCCATATTTTAATGGTAAAACATCAAGATTAACTTCCAAAGAATCAGCGATTTCACCGATAGCCACAGAAACACCTCCAGCTCCGAAATCATTAGATTTTTTAATCAATCTCGTTACTTCAGGATTTCTGAATAATCTCTGAATTTTACGCTCTTCAACGGCATTTCCTTTCTGAACTTCAGAACTCATCGTGTGGATTGAAGTTTCGTCCTGTTCTTTTGAACTTCCGCTTGCTCCACCTACTCCGTCACGACCCGTTGCACCACCTAAAATGATGATAGAATCCCCAGCTTCAGGTTTTTCACGTCTCACCCAATCCACAGGAACGGCTCCGGCAACGAAACCAACTTCCATTCTTTTTGCTTTGTAGCCTTCATCGTAGATTTCAGAAACCATTGTAGTCGCTAAACCGATTTGGTTACCGTAAGAAGAATAGCCGTTTGCCGCCTGTTTTGTGATTGTTTTTTGAGGTAATTTGCCAGGTAAAGTTTTATCAACTGACTCCAAAACATCAGCAGCACCCGTTAATCTCATCGCTTGGAAAACGAAAGAACGTCCGGACAAAGGATCTCTGATTGCACCACCTAAACAAGTTGAAGCACCACCAAAAGGCTCGATTTCTGTTGGATGATTATGTGTTTCGTTTTTGAATAATAAATACCAAGGTTCTTTTTTACCATCGTATTCAGCTTCGATTTGGATGGTACACGCGTTGATCTCGTCTGAAACAACCAAGTTTTCAAGCTTTCCGGTTTTACTAAAATATCTTCCGCAGACTGTCGCCAAATCCATTAAAGAGATTGGTTTCAATTCGCGTCCTAAGAATTTTCTTTTTTCGATATAATCATTGAAAATGGTTTCCAATGTATGTTTAAACTGTCCTTCAAACACAATATTTGACAATTCCGTTTCAAATGTTGTGTGACGACAGTGGTCGCTCCAATACGTGTCTAAAACTTTAAGTTCAGTTTCTGTTGGATTTCTCTGTTCCGATTTAAAATACTCCTGAATGAATTTCAAATCATCCAAACCTAATGCAAAACCGTGATTGTTATAAAAATCGTTAAGTTGTGAATCTGTAAAATCGTTAAAACCCTCGTGGGTAATAACTTTTGACGGGGTTTCTTCTGCAGGAATATTTAAAATTGATAAATCTTTCTCCTGAGATTCAACTTTGTTGATCAAAAGGTCTTTGATTTTTGCTAAATCAGATTCAGAAACTCCTTCGAACTCGATTAGTTTTCCGCTTCTTACTTTAGACTTCTCATTTCCAGTTAGTAAAGCGATACATTGTTGCGCAGAATCTGCACGCTGGTCATATTGTCCGGGTAAAAATTCTAATGCGAAATGAGTTCCTTTTGCAGGATTTTCTTCGATTAAAATATCAGTAACCGGATCTACGAAAGTACTGTTGACCACTTTATTAAATTCACCGTCATTTAATCCAAAAATATCGTAAACGTTATATACTTTTACGCTTTGGATATACGGAACCACCGCTTTTACTTCATCAAAAATTTTTGGACTTTCTACATCGAAAATTCCTCTCTTTTCTACGAAAATTCTTTTGTTCATTTTTATAGATGTAAGATTTTAGCTTTCATTCTAAAATCATTTATTAGATTGATTTTAATAAAAAATGCAGCCCAAAAGACTGCAAATTAATTTATACTTTAAGATCAGCTTCTAGACCAATCAAATCCTGATTCGCATCGATAATAGGTTGAACTTCATTCGCAATGAATTCTTCCGTTTGTATTGGTGCAAAACCGATGAAGTTTTTCGGATCAAGAACTTCTTTTAATTTTGATTTATCTAATTTTAAAGAATCATCATTTAAAATTCTTTCGATCAAATCGTTTTCCTTTCCTTCTTCTTTTACCTTTTTAGACGCTTCCATAGAATGAACTCTGATTACTTCGTGGATTTCCTGACGGTCGCCACCAGCTTTCACTTCCTCCATAATGATGTATTCTGTCGCCATAAACGGCAATTCTTCCATAATATGCTTGTTGATTCTGTTCGGATAAACTACAATTCCGTTCATAATGTTATTCCAAATCAATAGAATTGCATCAACCGCTAAAAACGCCTGAGGAATTGTTAATCTCTTGTTTGCAGAATCGTCCAAAGTTCTTTCAAACCATTGTGTTGAAGCTACCATTGCAGAACTTGTCGTCAAAGACATGACGTATTTTGCCAATGCTCCAATTCTTTCGCTTCTCATCGGATTACGCTTGTAAGCCATTGCTGATGAGCCAATTTGGTTTTTCTCGAATGGTTCTTCAATTTCTTTCAAATTTTGAAGAAGACGCAAATCGTTGGTAAATTTATGTGCAGATTGTGCAATATTTCCTAATAAAGCCACAACTTTAGCATCTATCTTTCTGTCGTAAGTCTGTCCGGAAACTCCGAAAACTTTTTCGAAACCGAATCTTTTTGACAATTCTTTATCTAAATGCTTAACTTTAGAATAATCACCATTGAAAAGTTCCAAGAAACTCGCTGCAGTTCCTGTAGTTCCTTTTACACCTCTGAATCTTAATGTTTCTAAGAAGAAATCAAGTTCCTCAATATCAAGAACCAAACTCTGTAACCATAGTGTTGCTCTTTTTCCAACTGTCGTTAACTGAGCTGGTTGGAAGTGTGTAAATCCTAAAGTCGGTAAATCTTTATATTGAACAGCAAAATCAGAAAGATTCTTCATCACGTTCACCAACTTTTTCTTTAAAATTAAAAGTCCGTCACGAATTTGAATTAAATCTGTATTATCTCCTACAAATGCTGAAGTTGCTCCCAAGTGAATAATTCCTTTAGCAGAAGGCGCTACATCACCATAAGCGTGAACGTGAGCCATTACATCGTGACGAAATTTTTTCTCATATTCTGCTGCTTTGTCGTAATCAATGTTTTCTGCATTGGCTTTCAATTCAGCGATTTGCTCGTCTGAGATGTCAAGACCCAAATCTTTTTCGATTTCAGCAAGTGCAATCCAAAGCTTTCTCCAGTTTTGAAACTTGTTGTTATGCGAGAAATTAAACAGCATTTCTTCACTGGAATAGCGTTCTTCCAATGGATTTTTGTAGGAATTCATTTCTTTCTTTTTACTTTTTTTAGATTACACAAAAATAGGAATTTTCATTGAGAATTTAAAATCATAAAAAGTTCCCTCGATTTAATTTTTTAGAAACACAATTATCCTTAATTAATCAATAAAACTATAACTTTGCAACCCGCTATTAAGATGGAATTATGAAGAAATTGGAAATCAAAAAAAATATTCAAAAATTAGAAGATAAGCATCTTTCTTTCCGAGTTTTTGAATTAAGTGAAGAGAATTTAAGCCCATATCTAAAGCCTCATAAAAAAGACCATTTTTTTATTCTTGTGATTGAAAAAGGAACGTTACAACTCCATATTGAAGATAAAATTCATTCTTTGAAAACCGGACAAATTTCTGTAGTATTTCCAGAGCAGGTTCATTTTACTTCAGATTTAAGTTCAGATTTAAAAGGTAAAATTATCCTTTTTGAAGAAATTTTGTTCTGTTCCGATATTTTGAAAAATGAACTGAGTACGTATAATGTCAATCTTTCCACTCAACTAAATTGTACCATTTTATCTGCCGAAGATTTTGAACAAAGTGTAAATGCGATCAGAATTATTAAAGGAATTTATGAACATCCAAGCTTGATTAAAAAAGAACAGGCAAGATTTCAGATTAAAATATTTTTGTTAGGTTTGATAGAATCCGTTCACGGTTTGCATCCTATTTTACATAAAGAAACAGTCGACAAACCCATTTATGTTCGGTTTAAAAAGCTTTTGAATGAACATTACAAACAACACAGAACCGTTCAATATTATGCCGAAGAATTGGCTATTACTCCTAAAAAATTAAATTCAATTACTAAAAAACATTGCGGGGAAACGGCGATTCAGGCGATTCACAACCGAATTTTAATTGAAATAAAGCGTCAGTTAATGTTTTCCGACCTTTCTCACAAAGAGATTGCTTTTGATTTAGGATTTAATTCACCTTCTGCCTTAAACAAATTTGTAAAAGCAAAATTGAAAGAAACGCCAACCGAACTTCAGCAAGAACTGGCGCAAATGTATAACGCATAGTCTTGTTTGTATAACATCGCTCGTTTTGGTTGGTCTAATTTTGTCTCATTAAAATTTCATATAAAAAATGAGCAAATTATTTATTGCAGGAGAAGTTTTCCACGGAGCTGGAACTCTTTCCGAATTAGCAAATATCAAAGGAACAAAAGCGGTAATCGTAACTGGCGGAAGCTCCATGAGAAAGAGCGGAACGTTGGATAAAGCGATTGCTTACCTTACTGAAGCTGGAATCGAAACTAAGATCTTCGATGGTGTGGAGGAAGATCCTTCATCTGCAACGTGCGCAAAAGGAGCTGAATTGATGCAAAATTTCCAACCAGACTGGATTATTGGTTTGGGAGGTTGTTCAGCAATTGATGCGGCAAAAATTATGTGGGTTTTCTATGAATATCCTGATGCGGATTTCGATGCGATGACCAAGCCATTCACGGTTCCGGTTTTAAGAAATAAAGCAAAATTTATCGCAATCCCTTCTACAAGCGGAACAGGAACTGAAACTACTGGTCTTGCGGTAATTACTGACAGAGAAAAAGGCGTTAAATATCCTATCGTTTCTTACGAATTGACCCCGGATATCGCAATTGTTGATGGTGAAATTTGTGCTTCAATGCCAGCTCACGTTACATCAAACACAGGTCTTGATGCTTTGACGCACTGTGTGGAAGCTTACGTTTCTAATATCGATAACAATATTGCAGATGCGCTTTCTAAAGGTGGATTGGAGATTGTTTTTGATAATTTGAAAGAAGCGGTAGAAAACCCGAACAATATTGTAGCTCGTCAGAATATGCACGATGCTTCATTTATGGCAGGTTTGGCGTTCAACAATGCTTGGTTGGGAATCGTTCACTCCTTATCTCATCAGGTTGGTGCTTTGTACGGAATTCCTCACGGAGCTTCTAACGCGATTTTCCTTCCGAATGTAATCCGTTATAACGCTCAGGCAACAAATCGTTTTCCTGATTTGGCAAGAGTAATTGGTAAAGAAACTGCTGAAGATTTGGCTCAGGCTATTGAGACTTTGCGTTCTGAAGTTAACAATCAATCAGCGATCAAAGAATTTGGAATTTCCAGAGAAGATTGGGATAAGAATCTTGATTACATCGCCAACAATGCTTTGGTAGATCCTTGTACAGGTTTCAACCCAAGAGTTCCGACTTTGGATGAGTTGAAGGCTATTTACAATGCTTGTTATGAAGGTCTTGTTTATGCTGAAGAGAGTGTAACAGCTTAATTTTTAAGATTCAAATATTTGAACAAAAAAACAGGAAGTCGATTTGATTTCCTGTTTTTTTCTATTTTCAATTTATTATTTGATATTGAGTTTGATTTAACTTAAATATCATTATTTAATCCAATATTCGGCTAGATATTTGTATTTTACCCTTAAATTCGTAAAAAATGGTGTCAAAAATTACGTCAGAGATAAAAGTCAGCGTTAGTGCAGAATATGACAACTTTAATAGTTATCCTTCTGAAAACCGTTTTGTATTTAGATATCATATTGAAATTCAGAATCTTGGAGCAAAAACAGTAAAACTTCTTACTAGAAGATGGATGATTTATGACCTTGGTTTTGGATTTACTGAGGTTGAAGGTGCTGGTGTAATTGGTTTGACTCCGGTTCTTGAGTCAGGCGAAACCTTCACGTATTTCTCCAATGTGATTTTAAAATCTGGGGTTGGAAATATGGAAGGTTCTTATCAATTTGAAAGTTATAGTAAAGAAAATTTCACAGTAGAGATTCCGAAATTCAATTTGGTTTCTGAGGTTTTGAGTAATTAATTATCGATTGGAAATATAATTTGGAATTTTTCGGGTGTTAAAGTATTTTAAAACGTTTTCCAAAAACAGAATTCACTTCTTCATTGTTTGTAATCATCAGTCTTTCAAAACTTAACAAAGAAATTTTTGCGCAAACTTCGGCATCGGCATCCGCTCGATGGTGATTAAAATTGATTTGATGATGTTCGGCTAAACTTTTTAGCCCATAACTTTTTAAATCTTTCCAAGCTTTTTTTGCAATTCCGATACTGCACAAATAGTTCATACTTGGTTTGAAGAACCCATAATGTTCCAGACATCCTCGCAAAACATTTGCATCGAAAGCCGCATTGTGAGCGATAATGAGATTGCCATAAATCAGACTCTCTATCTCATACCAAACGTCCGCAAAAGTGGGAGAGTGCTGCACATCTTCCGGCGTAATGCCGTGAACAGCAACATTATGATGATTGAAATAAGGAAAGGAAGGTGGTTTTATGAGCCAAGATTTGGTTTCTTTGATTTGCCCATTTTCCACAATGCAAATTCCCAACTCGCAAGCAGAGTTTTTCTCGTGGGTTGCCGTTTCAAAATCTAAAGCAATGAAATCCATCTTACTGACTTTTTTTTGAGCCTAAAAAGTGTTTGAACATCAACCATTTTGTTTGATAATAAGGATCGATTTGATTTTTTTGTCTCAACTGAATTGATTTTGGAAGTTGCCAATAAAATCCAACGTGTGACTTGAAAATTGCCCAAAGATGACGCCATCCATTTTTATAGGCCAAATAAACAGCAGCATAACCATCTAAATTTAACCTAAAAAATAAAATAAAAAATGCTTTTGAACTGGGTAAATTCTTCAATAACATTGTCAGATTATTTCTGAAATTTAGAAAAGTTTTTTGCGGATTTTGTTTGTTCAATGTTCCGCCGCCAACGTGATAAACTTTGGATTTTCCAGTATAATAAATTTTTCTTCCAGCA
Source organism: Epilithonimonas sp. (assembly GCF_036780765.1). GTDB lineage: Bacteria > Bacteroidota > Bacteroidia > Flavobacteriales > Weeksellaceae > Epilithonimonas. The sequence goes on along the minus strand of NZ_DAIQCG010000007.1, from coordinate 11,490 downwards.
TTTTTCAGTCTCCAACAAAGGTCGATTTCTTCCTGATGCGCAAAGAATCTTTCATCAAAACCATTCATATTACAGAAATCTGCTGATCGGATGAATAATGAACAGCCGGAAGCCCAGAAAATTTCAGTTTCATCATCGTATTGCCCATTGTCAACTTCGATATCATCGAAAACTCTTCCTCGGCAATATGGATAACCTAAATTATCTATCAAACCTCCACCAGCACCAGCAAACTCAAATTTGTTCTTTTGATTATAATCTAAAATTTTTGGTTGAATTACTGCAATATCTTTGTCTTCAGAAAATAATTTTATGATAGGGGAAATCCAGTTTTCTGTAACTTCTACATCGGAATTCAGTAAGCAATAAATGTCAGCTTTGATTGATTTTAAACCTTCGTTATATCCTTTTGCAAAACCAGAATTATTTTGATTTTGTATAATTTTTACTGAGGGAAAATTAGATTTTAAAAATTGAATAGAATCGTCTGTAGAAGCATTGTCTATAACATAAATTTCTGCTTCTTGAGAATATTCTATCACAGATGGTAAGAACTTCTCCAACCAATTTTTACCGTTCCAATTTAGGATTGCGATGGCTATAGTCATTATTCTTCGTAGTTTTTTATAGCATCTTTATATTTCCATCTTCTGTGTGACCAAAGCCAATTGTCTGGTCTTTTTCTAATTGTATTCTCCAACAAACCGTGGAATTTTTTTACCACTTCGTGTTGTACAAATTTCTCTCCATCAGGATAAATTCTATGGTAATTAACTTGATAGAAGCCACGTTTAACTTTCTTCATTTCACAATAGATGAAAGCCATATCCATCCTTGTAGATAACTTATCATAACCGATGAAAGCAGGCGTTTTTTGATTTAGAAATTTCAATCCGTAATTAACGTGCGAAACGTGTGGCGTCTGGTCAGCTACAAACATATAGATTGAATCACCGTCGTTAGGTGTTCGGAAAATATGCTTAATGACTTCGTTAGCTTCTAAAGATTTATTATTAAATCTATTTCTAATCATCTTAATTTTCTTTTCCCAAAAATCACTACTCATTTTCCTGTAAACTGGATGGCAATTTTTCTGAGGAACAAGTGTTGCCAAGGCATTAAACCATTCCCAGTTGAAAACGTGACCAGAAAGAAGAATGATATTTTTACCTTCGGCTTTTGCTTCGTGGAAAAGATTTTGATTCAAATGCTGCATTCTGACACGTGATTCGGTATGGCTGATTGTAAAAGCCTTTAGCATCTCTGCAAGATAATCGCAAAAATTAGAAAAAAATTTTTTGGAAATTTCTTTTATTTCTTCTTCGGATTTTTCAGGAAACGAATTACGTAAATTTTCTAAAACAACTGATTTTCTATAACCTATGATATAATAATTGAGAAAGAACATTATATCTGAAAATAGATATAACACTCTAAGAGACAATCTCGAAATTAATAGAAGTATGCTGAATAAAAATTGATTCAATGTATGATGAATATTGGCAAATATACTGAAAAATGGCTGAATTTTTGCTTAACTTTAATGTTTAAATTAAAATCAATTATCAATAATAATGAGAAAATCTGTTAAGAGTTTGTTATTTGTTGGAGGTGTACTTTTATTTTCTCTATCCAATGCCCAAACTAAAGAATCTCCTTTAACTCAGGAACAAATAGATGCTAAAAAGAAAGCTGCAGCGGAAGAAAAAGCAAAACTACCCAAGCCATATCATCCAGAAGCTAATGCTGAAGCAGATATCCAAAATGCTGTGAAATTAGCTAAAAAAGAACATAAGAATGTTATTATACAAGCGGGAGGTAACTGGTGTATATGGTGTTTAAGATTCAATAATTATGTACAACAAACTGCGGAATTAAAACAAATTGTAGATGATAATTATGTTTATTATCATTTGAATTGGTCACCTGAAAATAAAAATGAAAAAATATTTTCCAAATACGATAATCCTGGAGCAAAATATGGTTATCCTGTTTTTATGGTTTTAGATGAAAATGGTAAACTGATCCATACCCAAGACAGTTCTGTTTTAGAAGAGGGAAGTGGTTATAGTTTAGAAAAGGTGAAAGATTTCTTTAATAGTTGGAAATCCAAGAAATCATCATAAAGTATAATTAAAAAGAAAACCATTCTAAAATATTTAGAATGGTTTTTTATGTTTTGAAAATTAATTCAATTAAGCTTCTTCAGCAGGAGTTTCTTCTACTTTAGCAGGAGCAGCCTTTGGTTTTGGAGCTTCTACTGGAGCATCAGAAACAATATCGAACTCATAGCTGTATTCTACATTTCTGTGAAGTCTTACAACTGCAGAGAATTTACCTGTTCTCTTAATTGTATTTCCAGGAATTTTGATGTATTTTTTATCAACGCTTACACCTGCTTTTTCTAATGCAGCAGCAAGATCAGCATTGTTGATAGAACCAAATAATTTATCACCAGCACCAACTTTCGCAGCAATAGTAACAGAAGTTTTCTTCAATTGGTCTACAACAGCATTAGCAGTAGCGATCAATTTAGCTTCTTCTTCTTTTCTAGCTTCCAAAGTAGCTTCTAGAGCTGCTTTGTTTTTAGGAGTTGCCAAAAGAGCAAAACCTTGAGGTAATAAAAAGTTACGAGCGTAACCTGGCTTTACATTTACTGTATCGAACTCAAGTCCTAAGTTCTCTACATCTTGTTTTAGGATAATTTCCATTGTTGTTGTCCGTTTTAGTTTTAGAGCCAAGAACAAAGAGTCAAGAATCAAGACTTCAAAATCTTTTATCTCTTATCTTTTATCTCTTATCTAAATCGTTAGAATTAAATTATTATTCAGCAACAAAAGAAGCAGGCAAACCTACTTCTTTTATTAATTTTTGTCTTATTTCAAAAGATCCGCTACGTAAGGCATAAGAGCTAAATGTCTTGCTCTTTTGATAGCTGCAGATACTTTTCTTTGATATTTAAGAGAAGTTCCTGTGTATCTTCTAGGTAAAATTTTACCTTGCTCGTTTACGAATTGTAAAAGGAAATCAGCATCTTTATAATCTACGTGCTTAATTCCAAATTTTTTAAATCTACAATATTTCTTTTCAGATTTTGTATTGATATCAAGTGGAGTAAGAAACTTCACTTCTGATTCACCTCCAGCAGAGGCTTGTTTTGCCATATCATCTATTGCCATTGTTTTAAATTTTAAAGGTTAATAATTAAGCTTTAGCAGATTTTACTTTGCTTCTTCTTGTTACTGCATATTCTACAGCGTGTTTGTCAAGTTTAGTCGTTAGGTAACGGATCACTCTCTCATCACGTTTGTAAGCAGTTTCTAGATCAGCAACTACAGTTCCTTCTCCTTTGAATTCGATAAGAGTGTAAAACCCATTCTTTTTCAACTGGATTGGATAAGCCAATTTTTTAAGTCCCCAATTTTCTTTGGCAACGATTTCGCAATTGTTTGAAGTCAATAGATCTTCAAATTTTTTCACTGCTTCCTCCACCTGAGCATCAGATAGAACGGGAGTTAAAATGAAAACAGTTTCGTAATTGTTCATAATGTTAATTAATTTTAATTAAAAATTCGAGTTGCAAAAGTACAACTTTTTTCTGAACTACAACTATTTAATATAAAAAATCCCGCTAAATATTAGCGGGATTAAATTGATTATAGAAAAATTTATTATTTCTTGATCACTTTTGTAGAAGAAGTAGAGCCATCTTCCATTGTAGTAGTTACAACATAAACTCCTGAATTAAATCTGCTGAAATCAATTTGAGACTTCACTTCATTCAGATCTTTTGTTAATAATTGTTTACCAGTTACATCAAACACTTTAACAGATTTGATTTTTCCTTGAGCTTCGATGTTAAAGATATCTTTAACTGGGTTTGGATAAGCTTTGATACCGTTTTTAGAAACGTCATTAACAGATAGCGCTCCAATATTCAAAGTGTAATCTTCAACTTGTCCAAAACTAGATGTACCACAAGGAGTTAAATTAGGAGTTAATGATGAATCATGTAATCTAACTCTCATACGTGTAGTTCCAATTGTAGCGGTTGCAGGAATAGTTATAGAACCCGTCCACGGAGATGTTTTTGTAGGAGTTACTAAAACTTGTTCACCAGCATCAGTAAAATCTTTGTCATTGTTCAAATCAATCCAAACTAACACTTGGTCAGAAGCATATGAAGTTCCACTGAATGTAGCTGTAAACGTATAAGTGGAGCCAGCTGTTACATCCCCAACAACCGAAGTGAAATCCTCATAACCTGCAGTTGCTGTTGAGCTGTTATTGATATTAGCAAATGTTACATTGCTAATTTTTTCAAAGCTTGTAGATGTTGCACCTGCAGTACAATAGGTTGGCGCCATAGTTGTAAATGAATATACTGTACATCCAGTTGCGGAACCAGCTGCATTCTTAGCAACAACTTTCCAGTAGTATGTGGAAGATGGATCTAAGTTAGCTGCCGTATAAGATGTTCCAGAAACATTGCTTACTAATGTTGTAGGGTCTGTGTTTTTGTCTAGATAAACATCATAAGAATCTGCAACGCCTGTAGTTGGAGCTGTCCATGATAATGTTTGAGAAAGATAAGCAAGATTTGTTGCTCCATTTGCTGGAGAAGTTAATGCTGCACAGCCAGGAGCGGTTGTAGGAGCTGCTTCAACACTTACATCATCGATATGAATTGAAAACATATCTGTCGAATTATAGTGTCTGAAAGCAATGTAAACCTGCGATTGACCAGCAAATGCGCTTAAATCAATTGTTTTTGTGTAAAATACACCACCAACACCATTAGTAGCTGCGCTTTCTGTAAGCAGCGGAGTGGTTGCTAAAAATCCTGCAACGGTATTCGTCGTTGCTGCATAAACTGAATAGGTTTCTGCTGCCCAATCTGGATCTTGTGCTTTTACTTTGAATTTAAGTATTGCAGAAGTCGCAGTAGAAAGATTAATAGCTGGTGAAACGATGTAATTATTAGGAGTTAAAGCTGATGATGAGGCATTGTCATAAGAGTATGAGGCAATAGCACCAGTGTAACCAGTTCCTAGATTAACAGTTTCCCAGTTGTAACCATCTCCATCTTGATCATAAAGAGTCCAGTCAGAAATGTTTTCATCATCAAAATTGTCTGAAAAGTAAGTTTGGCCGAAACCAAACATTGATAAAGCCAAAAAGGCTAAACGTAGTAAAGATTTTTTCATAAGATAATTTATTTTTAAATTCTCTCAAATTTAACGAAATAATTCTGAAATAACCAAATTTATTTGGGTAAAATTATTAATAATATAGGAAAATTTAGATTTTATTGTAATTTGAATTATTTAAATATTCAATTATAAATATGAAATATTCAAATAATTTTCTTTAATCATACAATATTTAGAAACATATTGTTTAAAATTTTCTTAAAAAAATGAAAATAAAAAAATTAAATATATGTTTAATGAAAATATTGAATATCAGTATTTTAAACTTCCTGGTTTATGAAGCCGAATAATATTTGCTCCTTTTTCTAATAACTTATGATGTAAATCTAATGTTTCCTTTTCAACTTCGTTAGGTTGTTTTCCAAGTGGCTTGGAGATGAATGATTTTTTTGAAATCCCCACTAGTACTGGTAATTTACCAAATCCAATATATTCAAAATTCTCAATCATTTGATATTGGTCTTCAACTGTTTTTCCAAAGCCAAATCCAGGGTCGAGAATAATATCTTTAATTCCTTTTTGTCTTAAAAGATTGACTTTTTCTGAGAAAAATCTGTTGATAGACATAATGATATCGTCGAATTTAATTTTATCGTGCATTGATTCATAAGTCGGATTAATATGCATCAATATATAAGGTAAACCGGTTTTTGAAACGGTATCCAAAAGCTCAGAATCAAACTGTCCTGCAGAAATATCATTCACAATATCAATTCCATCATCATAACCAAACTTTACTACATCGGAATAAAATGTATCTAGAGAAATCAAACTTTCCGGAAATTCTTTTTTGATTAATGAAATGACATTTCCAATTCTTCTGATTTCTTCATCAGCTTTTAAAAATTCAGCATTTGGTCGCGTTGACTGTGCGCCAATGTCTATAATTGTTGCGCCATTTTTTAATAAATTTTCCGCTTGTTGCAAAGCCGATTTCTCATTATTGAATTTTCCTCCATCAGAAAAAGAATCTGGTGTTAGATTCAAAATTCCCATTAATTTTGGCTTTGATAAATCTATCAATCTGCCGTTACAATTGATTGAGAAAAACTTTGATGGATTAGAATTGGTAACAGAAAATTCCATTTTAAAATTTAATAAGAATGTAAAGTAAATTTTGCGAGAAGAAATATTATTTTAATGAGTCAATGCATAAACCGCAAAACTTGCTAACCAATGGTCGCCACCATAATTACCTTGAAAAATAATTGGTAAAGAGTTATCAATGAATTTTTCCCTTGAAATCTCAAATTGCTTTCTAATTGGATTTTTTTCTGGTAAAGCAGTGATAATATTTTTCATAGCCCAAGCTTTCGAAAATGATAATCCCACAAGATGAACCGTTTGGTAATCATTAACATCACTTATAATTGGGATTTGTTCGATGTTTTCTAAGCTTCTTTTTTCGTAAAATTGATTAAGCCATTTCTCAAATTCTTTCTGAGGTAGAATTCTACTCATCAACTCTGCAATTTCCAGACTTGGTGAAAAGAAATCACTTCCGTCCGGCTCCAGATAAGCTGGTGTTTTAGTATTATTTAAATAGAAAATCTTAGCTTTTGCAGACAATTCTTCCTCGAAGGATTTATCTCCGACTTGCCTTGCCCAATCTATTGCAAAACTCATTGCAAATGCGGTATTCGGATGAACGCCAGTTCTATTAGGATAAGTTTGTTTGGGCAAATAAGCTTTCCAAAGCCTCAGAATTTCATCTGTCAAAGGTTTTAAATTTTGATGCCAGATTTTGGCTTTTGGATGATTCCATCTTACTAATTCTTCATCCAATTTCAAAATCCAAGCCCAACCGTAAGTTCTTTCAAAATTTTGCGCCACTTGATATTTAGTAAAATATGACGCTTCTTCCTTGATTTTTTCAGGCGAAAAAGATTCATCCAGAATAGAAATAATTTTGTCTCTATTTTCTAAATCCTGAACAGTTCTCAATAATCTTACCAACATCCAATGTCCGTGGACAGAACTGTGCCAATCAAAACAACCATAAAAACTTGGATGTAATTCTTTTGGAGTCAAAATCGCATCTTTTTCAGTATTGATGACGTGTGCAGTTTTATTCGGATACTCTTGATTGATACATTTCAAAGGCATCGAAGCAAGCTTATTAGCCATTTCTGTTGTCAGTTCCAATTTCTGTTGAGCATTGATAAAAACTGAATATATTAGAAAAAAAGAAACGGCAAATCGCATAGAATAATTTTAGAGTCATAAAAATAGATAATTTTTCTGATTACTATCAATAAATTAACTCCAAACAAAATTTGTATCTTTGACCAATTAGACAGATTTATGCACAATACATCCGCCCAGTTTGACGACGTTATCAAGGTTTGTAGAGACCTTTTTCAAAAGAAAATGAAAGATTATGGAACCGCTTGGCGCGTTCTTCGTCCAAGTTCTATCACGGATCAGATCTATATCAAAGTCAGCAGAATCAGAACATTACAAATGACGGATGTGAAAATGGTGGATGAAAGTGAAGAAGATGAGTTTGTTGCGATTATCAATTATTCTATTATTGGGTTAATTCAGTTAGAGAAAGGCTTTTCGGATGAACTGAATGCCAATCCTGAAGACATCATCAACCTTTACGATTCTTATGCTCAAAAAGCAAAAGAGCTGATGGAACGCAAAAATCACGATTACGGCGAAGCTTGGAGAGATATGAGAATTTCGTCGATTACAGATTTGATTTATCAAAAAGTCTTGAGAACTAAGCAAATAGAAGATAATCAAGGTAAGACTTTGGTTTCCGAAGGTTTGGATGCCAACTATTTTGATATGCTGAATTATGCGGTTTTCTGTTTAATAAAGATGGAAGTTGGAGGTCGGATGATGGAAGATTAAAAAAATCTGTTAAATATTCAAAGATGAGTTTTAAATTTGAAAAATTAATTATTTGGCAAAAGTCTATGGATTTTGGAGAGAAGATATTTCTAATTTCCAAGGATTTTCCAAAAGACGAAATGCTCAATTTAGTTTCTCAAATAAGAAGAGCTGTAGATTCTATCGCTTTAAATATTTCAGAAGGCTCAATTTTACAATCAACGCCAGAGTTTAAGAGATTTTTAGGTTTTTCTATTCGTTCTTGCAGAAGTTGTCACTTGTTTATATAAATCAAAAAATAGAAATTATATTTCAGAAGAAAAATTCAATGAACTATATGATGAATCAAATCATAGGATTCAGAAACCAATTAAAAGATTAAAATATGCATAATATTTTCAACATCCATCTTCCATCCTCTAATTCCCATCTTTAATTTATGAAAGCAGTTCTACGCTACATTGTTGCACTTATATTCATTGCTTCCGGATTTGTAAAAGCTGTTGATTTGAAAGGGTTTTCTTTCAAATTAGAAGAATATTTTTCGCCAATTGTTTTCAATTTACCTTTTTTGGAAAAATATGCTTTGGCATTTTCAATTATTGTAGTTGTTCTGGAATTGGTTCTTGGATTTATGTTATTGATGAAAATCAAGCTTGAACAAACACTTTATGCATTGATTGCACTTTGCGTTTTCTTTGGTTTTCTGACATTTTACTCCGCTTATTATAATGTTGTTACGGATTGCGGATGTTTCGGAGATGCATTGAAACTCACGCCTTGGCAGTCGTTTTGGAAAGATATTACGCTTTTGGTTTTATTAATCATATTAGCTCTTCTTTACAGAAAAAGAGAAGAAGATGAAAAGGTTAGATTTGGGAAATTACCATTGTTGGGCGTTTTTGTTTTAGTAATGATTTTCGTGATGTACAGAGGAATTGCTCACGAACCGATGATAGATTTCCGAGCTTATTCTATCGGAACTGACTTAGCGGCTGAGAAGCAAAAAATTGCACAAAATCCTTCGGAATACAAGACGTTTTATTCAATTAAAAATTCTAAAACAGGAGAAGTTAAAAAAGTAGATCAAGACGAATATATTAATAAGGAATATTGGAAAGACACAGCTTGGCAAATCGAAGATGGAAAAACAACTTCTGAAATTTCGAAAAAAGGTTATGAATCAGAAATCTCGAAGTTCAAAGTAGAAGACGCTAATGGAAATCCAATTACAGACGAAATTCTTAAGGAACCGAGAGTTTTTTTAGTATTCACCTACAAACCAAAAGAAGCAGATTTAGAATTAGTTAAAAAAACGGAAACCAAAGCTTTGACAGAAAAAGCAAAAGTTTACGGAATCACTACTCAGCCGAATTTTTATAAACAAATCCCCAATTTTCTGATGGACGAAATTGCTATCAAAACCATCGCAAGAAGCAATCCTTTTGTATTGATTTTAGAAAAAGGGAAAATAGTGGAGAAGTGGGGAGCAAAAGATTATTTAAATAAAGATTAAATTATATAATGAGAAAATCAAATAAACCTATCGCAGGCTATCATTTGTTAATGATTTTGTCCGCTGTGGACGGTATTATAAAGCCGGCTGAAGGACTTAAAGTTCAGGAATATATGGCGGAAGAATTTCCGTTCCCTTTGAACTTGGACGACGAATTGGAAATCATTGCTCAATTAACAGCAGATCAATGGAAAGAACATTTCGAATTTCACGCAAAATGTTTCGAAGAAGATTCTACCGAGAAAGAAAGAAAAGACTTCATCCAATTTGCAAAATCCCTCATCAAAGCTGACAATAAAGTGAGCGATGAGGAGCATCAATTTTACATATTATTAAAAAACATTTGGAACTTAAATTAAAAATATAATGAGAAAGAACATTGTTGCAGGAAACTGGAAAATGAACAAAACTTATGCTGAAGCAAAGGAACTGATGGCTCAGCTTTTAGAATACAAAAAAAATAACACGACAAACTGTGAGGTTTATATCGCTCCGCCAGCTTTATATCTTACCGCTGCAAAAGAAGTTTTCAAAAATGGGGAAGTAGGCGTTTTCTCTCAAGACGTTTCTGAGTATGCAAGTGGCGCTTATACAGGCGAAATTTCTGTGGATATGTTAGTATCTGTTGATGCAGACGGAAGTTTGGTTTCACACTCAGAAAGAAGAACTTTCCACGGAGAAACCGACAGCCACGCCAACAGAAAAGTAAAAGCACTTTTGGACAAAGGTTTGACACCAGTCTATTGCAACGGTGAGAAATTGGAAGAGAGAAAATCTGGAAAATATTTAGAAGTTATCAAGAACCAAACAGAAACAGCTCTTTTCACTCTTTCTGCCGAGGAAATCAAAAAAGTTGTGATTGCTTACGAACCTGTTTGGGCCATCGGAACTGGTGAAACAGCGACTGCAGAACAAGCTCAGGAAGTTCACGCTTACATCAGAAACCTGATTGCTGACAAATACGGAAAAGAAGTTGCTGACAAAGTTTCTATCCTTTACGGAGGAAGTGTGAAGCCTGATAACGCCAAAGAAATCTTTTCCCAGCCAGACGTTGACGGTGGTTTGATTGGCGGTGCAGCACTCAAAATTGAAGACTTCTCAAAGATCATAGAAGGATTCAACGCTTAATCAATCAAAAATATAAAATGTCAAAGTGATACCTTTTACTTTGACATTTTTTTAGGAGCTTAATCCCGCTATCCGCTATATCTTTTTCTTTTTATCAAAAAAAGAAAAAGGATGTCGCTCCTATCAGGGCTAGGGATTTGGTTATCCAAATAAATTTCGTCATTCCCATATAAGATTATTCAAAATAACACAATGAAAATAGAACATTTAGGAATTGCCGTAAAATCTTTGTCAAACTCAGATGATTTATTTTCCCGACTTTTAGGCAAATCCAATTACAAACAGGAATCTGTAGAAAGAGAAGGTGTAACCACATCTTTTTACGAAATTGGAGAAAGCAAAATCGAACTTTTGGAAGCTACAAACCCCGAAAGTCCAATCGCCAAATTCCTCGATAAAAAAGGAGAAGGAATCCATCACATCGCATTTGGCGTAGAAAATATCCAAACAGAAATCGAAAGATTAAAAAAAGAAGGATTTATTTTCATCTCAGATGAACCCAAAGAAGGTGCTGATAATAAATTAGTTGTCTTCCTTCACCCCAAATCTACCAATGGTGTTCTTGTAGAATTGTGTCAAGAAAAACCCTAAAACATTTGGAAGATAAAGAAATTTTTCTATTTTTGCACACACAAAATTCAACCAATTTTGAGGTCCTATAGCTCAGTTGGTTAGAGCACCTGACTCATAATCAGGTGGTCCCTGGTTCGAGCCCAGGTGGGACCACGTTTAAAATTAAGCACTTACAGAAATGTAGGTGCTTATTTTTTTTAATGGGTAACACATAGGTAA
>NZ_DAIQCG010000006.1:76375-147928 GCF_036780765.1 Epilithonimonas sp. | reverse complement strand
TTTCCCCGAAATAAATTCCGCTAATCAACTCACGATAAATTTGAATATCCGTTCCATCCACAATCTCTCTTTTCAACGGACTTTTTTTAATCAAAGAAGCATAAGTTTTGATTGGTCTGATGTTCGCAAACAATCCTAATTCTTTCCGCAGTTTCAACAAACCTTGCTCCGGACGAACTTTTGCATCAGGATTATTGTCAAATGCTGGGTCACCAATGGCTCCAAACAAAACAGCATCAGAATTTTTGCATAATTCCAAAGTTTCATCAGGCAGAGGATTCCCTGTCTGATTAATAGCTTCCGCTCCCATAACTCCATAATTGAATTGGAAATTATAGTTAAAAACCGGAGCAATTACTTTTAATATTTTTACACTTTCATTGGTAACTTCCGGACCAATTCCATCTCCCGGCAAAACGGCAATTTTATAATTCTTCATATACTTTTTGTGCTTTTTGTTCAAATGCTTTTATAGCATCTTTTTTACTTGTTAAAAAATCAATATCGTCGTAGCCATTCATCAGGCATATTTTTTTGTAAGAATCCAACTCGAAATTTTCTGTTTTTCCATCGAAAGAAATAGTCTGCTTTTCAACATCCACAGTAATTTGAGTTGAAGGATTTTGAGTAATCGTTTCTATTAAATCTTTTAGATATTCCTCAGAAACTTTCACAGGAAGAAGTCCGTTGTTAAGTGCATTTCCCTTGAAAATATCAGCAAAATAACTCGAAACAACCACTTTGAATCCATAATCTGTCAACGCCCAAGCCGCGTGTTCTCTACTACTTCCACATCCAAAATTATTTCCTGCCACTAATATTTCTCCGGAATATTTAGAATTATTCAGAACGAAATCAGCGTTTGGTTCATTAGTATGAACATTGTATCGCCAATCTCTGAAAAGATTTTCTCCGAAACCTTCTTTGCTAATGCTTTTCAGGAAACGCGCCGGAATAATCTGGTCTGTATCTATATTTTCACTCGGTAATGGAACAGCCTGAGAATTTATTAAAACTAATTTTTGCATTTTTTATTCTTTTAAAAAGTAATCATCAAATAGATGCTTTTTTGCCTTTATTTTTTTGCTGTATAAACAACAAAATTATAGTATTGATATACGTTTGCAACATTTTTAAATCCTACATCTTCCATCCATTTTAGTTGTTCCTTAAGCGGACTCATCTTATCCAGTTTAATTCTTTCAAATGTTGCTTCTTTTTCTTCTGATGTCAAAGTTTTATTCGCTACAACTTTCTCTCTCCAATTAGAAGTGTAAAGTGCTTCCGAAAAATCATTTTCACCCAAAACCTGGTCTGCATTTATAAATAATCCACCGTCATTCAGAAGTTTATGGATTGTTTTGAAAAGCTGTTTTTTAGCTTCATCATCTAAATGATGAATTGCTAAACCAGAAATCACCAAATCAAATTTGTTTTTTTCTAAAGCTAAATCTTCTAAATCCTGAACAAGAAATTCAAAATTTGAAAATCCTGAAAATCTTTCCTTAGCTTTTTTTAGCATTTCTTCCGAAATATCTACCAAAGTAAAATCGGCTTCGTTATATTTTTCAAGAAAAAAAGCACTCATCAAACCTGTGCCAGCTCCTATATCTAATATGTTGTGAACGGATTTTATTTGATTCGATAATTCAACTGGTATTTTATAAAAATCATCAAAACAAGGTATCAGTTCTTTTCTTTGCTTATCGTATTTTTCTGATACCGCATTGAATTTTGACTTAATAGATTCTATGGTAGACATTTTTAATTCAAATTTTCAAAAGCCGGGATTCTTCCTTCCACAGCAACTTTCGCAGCTGTTAAAGGGCTTGCTAAAAGTGTTCTTGCGCCTTGACCTTGTCGACCTTCGAAGTTTCTATTGGAAGTCGAAACGCAATATTCACCTTCTGGGATTTTATCTTCATTCATTGCCAAACAAGCCGAACATCCCGGTTGACGGATTTGGAAACCTGCATCATTGAAAACCTTATCCAATCCTTCATCATAAATTTGTTTTGCCACTTGTTGTGAACCCGGAACTAGCCAAGCCACTATATTTTCAGCCTTTTGCTTTCCTTTGACATAGTCTGCAGCAGAACGGAAATCCTCAATTCTAGCATTAGTGCAACTTCCGATAAAAACATAATTCACTTTGATATCTGCTGTCGATTGTCCGGCATCAAGTCCCATATATTTCAAGGCTTTTTCCTCAGATTCGTTTTGAGCAGTCGGAATTTTAGAATCAATGGAAATTCCCATTCCCGGATTAGTTCCGTAAGTTATCATCGGTTTGATATCTTCTGCAGCAAATTCAAATTCTTTATCAAAAACTGCATCAGAATCCGATTTCAAAGTTTTCCAATACGCTACTTTTTCATCCCATTCCTCTCCTTTTGGTGCAAATGTTCTGTCTTTGATATAATTGAAAGTAATTTCGTCCGGCGCAATCATTCCGCCTCTTGCTCCCATTTCGATGCTCATATTACAAACTGTCATTCTTCCTTCCATCGACATTTCTTCAAAGACATTTCCTGCATATTCACAGAAATATCCGGTTCCAGCATCGGTTCCGGTTTTTGAAATAATATAAAGAATCACGTCTTTTGCCTGAACATCTGTATTCAGTTTTCCATTCACAGAAACGCGCATCGATTTTGGCTTGTTCATCAATAAACATTGGCTCGCAAAAACCTGTGCAACCTGACTTGTCCCAATCCCAAACGCAATCGCTCCAAAAGCACCGTGTGTAGAAGTGTGACTATCTCCACAGACAATGCTCATTCCGGGTTGAGTAATTCCCAATTCCGGTGCGATAATGTGAACAATTCCTTGATATTGATGTCCAAGTCCGTATAATTCGATGTTATTTTTTTTGCAATTTTCGGTTAATTGCTGAACTTGAGTTCTAGACAATTCGTCTTTAATAGGCAGTTCTTGTCCCAAAGTCGGAACATTATGGTCTGCAGTTGCAACAATCTGATTCGGGCGAAATATTTCTAAACCTCTCGCTTCCAATTCCGCAAAAGCCTGCGGACTAGTCACTTCGTGAATCAAATGTTTGTCTATATAAATCACCTGAGGTCCATCCGGAACAGTTTCTACAACGTGCGCATCCCAGACTTTATCAAATAATGTTTTACTTTGGCTCATTTTATTTCTATCCAATTTTTTGATTAAATGATTTCATCATATAGCTTAAATCATCATTATTAACTTCTTTTTTAGTATCGGCAATTTTCAAAAACTCCTGATACAAAAAGTCCAACTCTACTTTTGTCACATCAAAACCAATATTTTTGAATCGATAAGCCAAAGCAGAACGTCCACTTCTTGCCGTCAAAACAATAGAAGATTCGTTGATTCCGACTTCTCTTGGGTCGATAATCTCGTAAGTTTCTCTGTTTTTGATGACACCATCTTGGTGAATTCCTGAACTGTGCGCAAAAGCATTCGCACCAACAATTGCTTTGTTTGGCTGAACCGGCATTCCCATTAATTCTGAAACTAAATCACTCATTTCGTTCAGCATTTTGGAATTGATATCAGTGAAGAAATTAAGGTCAGGATGTTGTTTAATAATCATCACCACTTCTTCCAACGCCGTATTTCCGGCACGTTCGCCAAGTCCATTGATGGTACATTCGATTTGTCTAGCGCCGTTGATAATTCCGGAAATCGAATTAGCAGTTGCCATTCCCAAATCGTTATGACAATGGCAGGACAAAATCGCTTTGTCAATATCTTTTACATTTTCTCTCAGGTATTTGATTTTTTGTCCGTATTCTTCCGGCAGACAATAACCCGTTGTATCAGGAATATTTAGAACAGTTGCTCCTGCTTTTATCACTTCTTCACAAACTTTTGCCAAGAAATCGTTATCTGTTCTTCCTGCATCTTCCGCATAAAACTCGACATCATCCACAAAATTTTTGGCATATTTTACAGCTTCAACGGCTCTTTCCAAAATCTGTTCTCTTGTAGAATTGAATTTGAATTTGATATGAGAATCCGAAGTTCCAATTCCTGTATGGATTCTCGGCCTCTTAGCAAACTTTAAAGCTTCGGCTGCAACTTCTATATCTTTTTTATTAGCTCTCGTCAATCCACAGACTTTGGCATTTCTAACAATTTTCGAAATCTCCTGAACTGATAAGAAATCTCCCGGACTGGAAATCGGAAAACCAGCTTCGATAATATCCACTCCGAGGCTATCGAGCTGTTCCGCAATGATTAATTTTTGTTTCGTATCCAATTTACATCCCGGGACTTGTTCCCCATCTCGCAACGTCGTGTCAAAAATTTCAATTTTTTCCGAATCCATAATAAAGTTTTTATCTAATTTTGATATTCAAAAGTAGAAATTGACTTGTGGTATTAATCTTAGTTAATTAAATAAATACAATATTCGATTTTATCAAAACAAACAATAATTACTTAATAATCAAAAGATTAAATCCTATCATTTTACAATGTCAGAATTACAAAAAGATTTTTTATTCGTGCTTATAAAGTCACTTTCGACTTCGGAAAAACGACAATTTAAGTTATATGTGAATCGTCTTGGAATTAACGTCGATGCAAAATTTCTTCTGCTTTTTTCTGAATTGGATAAAATGAAGGAATACAATGAGGAAATTATTCTTGAGAAAAAAATCTCTTCAAAACTTCAACTTTCTAATCTGAAAGCGCACCTTTATAAACAAATTTTAGTAAGTCTTAGGTTAAATCCGAGTCATCAAAATAATAGAATCCAGTTGCGTGAACAATTGGATTTTGCTACAATTTTATATCAAAAAGGATTGTACAAACAGGCTCTGAAGATTCTTGACAAAGCCAAACAATCTGCATTGGAATTGGATGAAAAAGCCATTGCATCGGAAATTATTGAACTTGAAAAAGTGATTGAATCCCAATTCATTACAAGAAGTATTGATGGACGAGCGGACGAATTGATTCTGCAATCTAGCGAAATCAACAAGCAAAATAGTTACGCAACGCAACTTTCCAATCTATCCTTGAAATTATACAGCGAAATGCTGACGCACGGCTACATCAAAAACGATAATGACCGCGACAATATTCTTAATTTCTTTGACAGCAACATCAAAAATATTGATTTAAAAAAGTTAAATTTCACAGAAAAACTTTGGTATTACAAAGCGCACGTTTGGAAAAATCAGTTGCTTCAGGATTATAAATACACGATAAAGTACGCCTATCAGTGGGTAGAACTTTTCCATCAGAATCCGGAAATGATAAAAAATCATCCTGTTTGGTACATCAAAGGGAATACTTATCTGTTCAAAATTTTGTTTATTTATGGGAGTATCAAAGGTATTGAGAAAAGGTTTGAAAAGTTTGAAAGTATTGTAAAATCAGATGCTTTCATTCATAACGAGAATTCACAATCTTTGATTTTTCTGAATTATTATAACACCAAAATGAATCTCTATTTCATAAAAGGTGATTTTTTCAACGGTACAAAAATGATTCCTGAATTGGAATTAAAAATGGAGAAACATCGTGATAAAATAGACGAGCATCATTTTTTAGTTCTTTACCTCAAAATTGCAGCAATGTTTTTTGGAAGCAAAAACTATCAAAACACTGTGAAATTTGGACAAAAAATCATCAATTCCAAAGGTAATGTTCAGGAAGATTTGCTTTTCCACACAAGAATTTTGATGTTGATGGCAAAATATGAATCTGGTTTTGATGATGATTATGATGACTTCGTAAAAGCAACAATGAAGTTTGCTAAAAAGATGAAAAATCCGGGCGATTTGCATTTCAGCATCGTGAATTTTTTCAAGAAAATCAATGACAGAAATCCAAAAGACCAAGCCATTGCTTTCAAGGAATTTGAGAAAGAACTGGAAATTTCTTCACAAAACAAATATGACAAACGAACGCTGATGTACATCGATATCCACGGATGGGTTACTTCCAAAGTGAGGAATGTAGATGTGATAGAGATAATTAAGGAAAAAGTTAAACTAAAATAACATTATTCTTTCTTTAAAAATCACTATTTTTGCAAACATTAATTTTTTAAACCATTATGCTAAAAATTACACTTCCTGATGGCAGCATCAGAGAATATGAAGGAGCAGTTACTCCACTACAAGTTGCGCAAAGTATAAGTGACGGTTTGGCAAGAAACACGATTTCTGCCATCGTAAACGGACAACAGACAGAAGTAGAAACCACGATAACGGAGGATTCTACAGTGCAGCTTTTGACGTGGAATGACGATATGGGTAAAAAAGCATTCTGGCATTCTTCTGCTCACTTGTTGGCTCAGGCAATTATGGAGTTTTATCCTAATGCGAAGTTGACTATCGGGCCTGCAATTGCAAATGGATTCTACTATGATGTGGATTTCGGAGGAGAGCCTTTGTCTGAAAAAGACTTTGAGAAATTAGAAAAGAAAATCTTAGAAAACGCTAAGAAAAATTCGACTTTCAACCTGCGTGAAGTTTCTAAAGCAGAAGCTTTGAAGGAATATGCAGACAATCCTTTCAAAACTGAATTGATTGAAAATCTTCCTGACGGCGAAATCACTTTTGTGACTCACGATAACTTCACAGACCTTTGTAGAGGCGGGCATATCCCTTCAACAGGAATTGTAAAAGCTGTGAAAATCCTTAACGCTGCTGGCGCTTATTGGAGAGGCGATGAGAAAAACCCGCAACTTACAAGAGTTTATGGTGTTTCTTTTCCAAAACAAAAAGAGCTTACAGAATATCTTGAAAGATTAGAAGAAGCTAAAAGAAGAGACCACAGAAAATTAGGAAAAGAATTAGGAATTTTTGCATTTTCTGAAAAAGTAGGTGCAGGTCTTCCACTTTGGTTGCCAAAAGGAGCAGCATTGAGAAAGAAATTAGAAAACTTTTTATCAGAAGCTCAGAAAAAACAAGGTTATGAATTTGTAATTTCTCCACACATCGGAGCAAAAGAATTATATGTAACTTCTGGACATTGGGACAAATATGGAGCAGATAGTTTCCAACCAATCAAAACTCCGAACGAAGGTGAAGAGTTTTTATTAAAACCAATGAACTGTCCTCACCACTGTGAAATTTATAAAGCACAGCAATGGTCTTACAAAGACTTGCCAAAACGTTATGCTGAATTTGGTACAGTTTACAGATATGAACAATCTGGAGAATTACACGGCTTGACAAGAGTTCGTGGATTTACTCAGGATGATGCGCACCTTTTCTGTACTCCAGACCAATTATTACAGGAATTTGAAAAAGTTATTGACTTAGTTTTATATGTTTTTGGTTCGCTTGGATTTGCTGATTTTACAGCTCAAATTTCCTTGAGAGACCCAGAAAACAGAGAAAAATATATCGGTTCTGATGAGAATTGGGAAAAAGCAGAAAACGCTATTGTAACCGCTGCAAAATCTAAAGGTCTTAAAACTGTAACTGAATATGGTGAAGCCGCTTTCTACGGTCCGAAGCTTGACTTTATGGTAAAAGATGCTTTGGGAAGAAGCTGGCAACTTGGAACAATCCAAGTTGATTACAACTTACCGGAAAGATTTGACCTGTGGTACAATGGAAATGATAATGAGAAGCACAGACCAGTGATGATTCATAGAGCGCCGTTTGGTTCTATGGAAAGATTCATTGCGATACTGATTGAAAATACTGCTGGAGATTTCCCACTTTGGTTGAGTCCTGAGCAGTTTACGATTTTGCCAATTAGTGAAAAGTATGCAGATTATGCAAAAAAAGTTTCAGAATCATTGGAAATTCACGAT
This sequence comes from Epilithonimonas sp., assembly GCF_036780765.1. GTDB lineage: Bacteria > Bacteroidota > Bacteroidia > Flavobacteriales > Weeksellaceae > Epilithonimonas. The sequence continues at coordinate 140,154 of NZ_DAIQCG010000006.1, read as the reverse complement.
ATTTGCGGATTGATTGACGACAGAAACGAGAAAACAGGTAAAAAAATCCGTGATGCCGAATTGAAAAAGCTTCCATTTATGCTTATTGTAGGTGAAAATGAGGAGAATAACGGTACGATTTCTGTAAGAAGAAGAGGCGAAGGAGATTTGGGAGAAATGACAATTGATGCATTCATTACCTATTTCAAAGAGCAGGCAAAACCAGCATTTGAATTAGGCTAAAACTAGCAAAACCTTATAAAGAATATTAATTTTAAAATTTTAAAACCATAGCACTAAAAAGAAACAACAGCAGAGGTCCGATGAGACGCCCAGTCCAAGAAGACCTTCATCAAATCAACGATAAAATCCGTGCAAGAGAAGTACGTCTTGTGGGAGAAAACGTTGAACCAGGAGTTTATCCATTAGCAAAAGCTTTAGAAATAGCAAGAGAGCAGGAATTGGATCTTGTGGTTATTTCTGATAAAGCAGAGCCTTACATTTCTCGTATTTTGGATTATAAAAAATTCTTGTACGAGCAAAAGAAGAAGACCAAAGAATTAAAAGCAAAGCAAGTAAAAGTAGTTGTAAAAGAGATTAGATTCGGTCCTCAAACCGATGATCACGATTACGATTTCAAGAAAAAGCACGCTGAAAAATTCTTGGAAGAAGGTTCTAAGCTGAAGACTTATGTTTTCTTCAAAGGACGTTCTATCATCTTCAAGGATCAAGGAGAAATCCTTCTTTTGAAATTAGCTCAAGACTTAGAACACGTTGGAAAAGTTGACCAGCTTCCTAAGCTTGAAGGAAAAAGGATGATTATGATGATGAGCCCTAAGAAGCCTGCAAAATAATATTGATAAAATTCAATGATATAGAAAACCTCGAATTAATTTTTGAGGTTTTTCATTTGTTCCATAATTATTAAAGTTATGGTTTCAGAATTTTTTTGTAATTTTGCAAACTATTATTCCTAATTATGTTTAGGAATCAAAAAAGAATATTGATAACAAACTATAAAAAGCAGAACAATGCCAAAATTAAAAACGAAATCAGGTGCTAAAAAGCGTTTTGCTCTTACTGGAACAGGTAAGATCAAAAGAAAGAATGCTTTCAAAAGCCACATCTTGACTAAGAAAGAAACTAAGCAAAAGAGAAATCTAACGCAAACTTCTTACGTTGCTGCTGTGGACACTAAGAGTGTTTTGAGACAATTAGCAATTAAGTAGTTTTTATAAATCTATATTCGGTTTATAAGAATTCAAAACAAATTCAACAATTTAACCCTGAAATGGAGCCACTAAGAGTAATGAAATAGTTACCGCACATTTCAAAAAAACAATTAACATTATGCCAAGATCAGTAAACGCTGTAGCGTCTAGAGCGCGCAGAAAAAAAGTACTTAAGCAAGCTAAAGGTTTTTTCGGTAGAAGAAAGAACGTTTGGACTGTAGCTAAAAACGCGGTAGAAAAAGCAATGCAATATGCTTACCGTGGTAGAAAAGAGAAGAAAAGAAACTTTAGAAGCCTTTGGGTAACTCGTATCAACGCGGGTGCTAGAGAGCACGGATTATCTTACTCTCAGTTTATGGGAGCTCTTAAGAAAAACAACATCGAGCTTAACAGAAAAGTTCTTGCAGACCTTGCAATGAACCACCCTGAAGCTTTCAAAGCTGTTGTAGATCAAGTAAAATAATTACAAATCTTTGTTATCAATATCAAATCCTGAGAAATATCTCAGGATTTTTTTATTTTTGTCAACAAATTTCCAATAATGATAAAAAGAACTATTTTCTCTTTTATATTAATCGCATCTGTTCAGATTTCCAAAGCACAAACTTTCATACAAGCATATCAAGACAGGGCTAATCAGATTTCTCAAACTAATATCAATACTTATTTGCAAGAATTTGAGGCTCTCGGAGTAAAAAGAACCGGAACGACTCAAAATACTAATGCGTTCAATTGGTTAAAAACCAAATACACAGCTTTAGGTTATACAACAGCAGATTTTTTTGAGCATTCTTGGACAGCAAGTGGCTATTCTTCTAAAAACCTTATCGTTACCAAAACGGGAACTCTTTATCCCAACAAATTCGTGATTGTCTGTGGACATTTTGATTCAATTAATGGTCCTGGAACTAATGACAACGGAAGTGGAACATCTATCATATTAGAATTAGCAAGAATCTTAAAAGACGTCCCAACTGAATATTCTATTAAGTTCATTCATTTTTCTGGTGAAGAGCAAGGGCTTTTGGGAAGCTCCAGATATGTTTCCCAAATTGTGAATGGAACGAGTCCAAAAATGGATATAAAAGTGGTTGTAAATCTAGACCAAGTTGGCGGTTTAGCAACAAAAGCGAATACAAAACTTTATCACGACAAAGATCAAAGTAATCCATCAAGTAATAATGCAGCCGCAGCAATTGCCGTTCAGGAATTGGCTAATTGTACTTTATTATATTCTCCATTAGCAGTAGATTTTGACCCGGCAGAAAGTACAGACTATGTTCCTTTTCAGCAGAACGGGGAAATCATTACAGGTTATTGGGAATATGAAGGCGGTTACAACAATCCTTACGTTCATACAGCGAATGATTTATTAGTGAATATGGATCCTGTGTATGTTCTGAATGTTGGAAAATCTGCCATAGGATCCGTTCAGCATTTCGCAACAGCTTCTACTAAGACTTTGGCTACGGAAGATATTGTTTCAAAAGATTTAGAATCCATACAGTTTTATCCTAACCCCGCTAAGAATGTATTGAATTTGAAAATTGATGATTCCATAAAAGATTTTAAAGTAGAAATTACGGATATGAGTGGAAGTCAGGTTCTAATTAATGAAGAGAATAAAATTCACATTGATGTTTCACGTTTGAAACCAGGAGTTTATCTTGGAACTATAAAAGCAGATAATGACAAAGTCACGAAAAAAATTATTATTGAATAATGAAGAGTATCTTTTAAATATTAATCCTGAGAAAATATCTCGGGATTTTTTATGATAAATATTGGGATAATAAATCAATCAAAAACATTAGGTTTGTTCTTAATAAAAATTAAACAAAATGTTTTTATCAATAACCAAACTAAAACAAGTATCAACACTATCACTTTTAGGAATTTCCGCATTATACTATTCTCAGCAAAAATCAAATCCTGAACAGGTTGATGAAGATAATCTGAAAAAACATATTTATTACTTAGCTTCAGATGAATTACAAGGAAGGCTGACTGGTTCTGAAGGTGAAACAAAAGCAGCGAAATATCTTTCTGCTGAATTCAAAAAATTAGGATTGAAACCTTACGAAGGAAAAGAATTCATTCAAAACTTCGAATATAGTGTTAAGCTAAATCCTCACGATGACAAAACCTCTACTGCAGTAAAAGGAAAAAATGTAATTGCAGTTCTTGACAACAAGGCCGACAAAACAATTGTAATTGGAGCGCACTACGATCATCTGGGACTTAATGAACATCACAATTCTACTCTAGTCAATTCCGAAGGACAAATCCACAACGGCGCGGATGATAACGCTTCTGGAACTGCAGCTGTTTTGGAATTAGCACGTCTATTTTCGCAAAATAAAACCAAGGAAAACGTCAATTATATTTTCGCTTTGTTCTCTGGCGAAGAAGATGGATTAATGGGTTCTAAAAAATTAGCAGAAACCATCAAAACCAACTATCCAAATACCATTTTTATGATTAATATGGATATGGTTGGACGCCTGAATAAAGATAACAATCTAACAGTTGGTGGTGTTGGAACTTCTCCTATCCTATCAGATTTGGTAAAAAAATACAAGCCAGAAAATATTAATTTGTCTTTGGATGAATCTGGGGTTGGACCAAGTGATCATACTTCTTTTTATTTGAAAGACATTCCGGTTTTGTTCTTGTTTACTGGAACTCATAATGATTATCACAAACCAACTGATGATGCTGACAAAATCAATTATATAGGGCAGAAAATCATCACCCATTATGTTTTTAATTTGGCTAATGCATTAGGAAATGAAAAGGAAATTCCCTTTACAAAAACGGCGGTTACTGCTACCAAAGCAGTTCCAAAATATAAAGTGAGTTTAGGAATTATGCCAAATTATGCAGATACGAAAGACGGAATGGCCATCGATGGCGTCATAGATAATAGACCTGCGGCTAATGCCGGAATTCTACAAGGCGATATTCTTACAAAAATTGGAAAATGTGAAGTGAAAGAAGTTTATTCTTATATGGATTGTCTTTCAAAAGTCAATTCTGGTGAAGAACATCCAGTAACCGTAAAACGTAACGGCGAAGAAAAAATCTTCAATGTGAAATTCTAAAAAACAAAAACCCGATTGAATTACAATTGGGTTTTATTTTAATATCTGATTACAACTCACGGATTTGGCGAAAAGTAAGATTAATCCTTGGTCTCATTGGTCTAGTAGATTTGGCAATCCGATGTTCCCAATTAGTCTGTAAATCGCCTTTCATAATCAATAATGAACCGTGCTGAAGTGGCAACGAATATTTATTGTGATGATTATCTTTTTTTCTAAAATCAAAATTTCTTACTTGTCCAAAACTGACCGAAGCAATCACAGGACGACAGCCCAACTCACTTTCCTTGTCCCGGTGCCAAGCCACAGAATCATTTCCATCCCTGTAAAAATTAAGCAAAACAGAATTAAACTGATGACCTGTCAATTTCTGGATTTTATATTTTAAGCCTAAAAGTTCAGGCGTCCAAGCATTAACACTGAATTCATTCCCTCCTAAATGATACGATTTTTCATCATCACCGTACCAAGCTGTCAAACGTGGCGTAAGAACTTCTTTATCAAACATTTTTTGTGTGCTCTGTTTCCAGGGAACATTTTTTATAAGGTTTTTTTCAATTTCTGTTGCTCTTTCCTCAGACAAAAAATGTTCGGTATAATCTAATAACTCAGTTGGAAACTGATAATATTCGCCTGCATCAAACAAACTGAGTTGCATATCTGTGTTGTATGTCCTAAAATTACTTTGCATTTGAAACTTTGTTATCCAATTCTTTAATATCTTTTCTGATTTCCAGAAACATCTCTTTCAAATTATAATTATCAAAATTATCGGGCTCAAAATCCTCAGGAAAAATCCCCGACGCATATTGCCAGATTTCCACAATCTCACCCAACGGAATCTCGTAAGGATCGTAAAAAGAATTATCCGCAGCTACTTTAATTGACGTTCTATTTTTAGCTTTAAATCGTTTGTAAGAAATACCATCATTCAAAGTCACAAAAATGTAGCTTCTGTTCTTTTTTAAATCCTCAATATCTTCCACATATTTCCCGATAATGTAAGAACCATCTGTGAAAGGTGGCATAGAATCGCCTTGCGCAGGAAAAGCTCTGTACTTTCCATTAGTCAAAAACGGTAAAGAAATTCTCTGAAGACTTTCTATATATTCAGGGTCGCTGTAACCCGAAAGATAACCCATCGAAGCTTTTTGAGGGATGATTTCTATACTGTTATTACCTGATTCATCAACGACAATTGGCAGGACAATTCTATTATCCGGCAGATTCATCATTTCTTCTAAGGGGTATTTCCTAATGTCAACAGTTAAAAGCAAATCGATGCTAATGTGGAAAAACTTTGAGATTGTAATAAGAACGTCATACGGCGGTTCGGAACGTCCATCTTCATAAGAAACATATCTCGACCTTGTAATGATTAATGTATCCGCCAACTCTTGTTGAGTTGTCATTTTTTTTGCTCTCAAAAACCTTATGTTATCTGAAAAAATAGACATTGTTACAATTTATAACTACAAATATAACAATATTGTTTTAAAATGTAACTAATTTTGTTTTTTTCAAATCCTTATATGTACGCGCTCCTCGACTGCAACAATTTCTTTGTCTCCTGCGAAAGAACTTTAGACACTACGCTAGAGAATCAACCGGTTGTGGTCTTATCTAATAACGATGGATGTGTGGTTTCAAGAAGTAATGAAGCAAAAAAACTTGGAGTACCAATGGGCGCTCCAGCTTTCAAATACAAAGATTTATTCGCGGCACACAATGTAAAAGTTTTTTCTGCAAAGTTTGAGCTTTATAACTTTTGTAGTCAAGAAGTGATGAAAATAGCGAAAAGTTACGTGATGAAGTACGAGATTTATAGTATTGATGAACTATTCTTAGACTTTCACGGTTTTAAATATTTTAATCTTAATGAATATTGCCGTAACATTAGAAAAGAGATAAAAGACCAACTTAAATTACCTGTAAGCATCGGAATTGCACCTACCAAAACACTTTGTAAAATAGCCAATCGCATTGTGAAAAATAATCCGGAAACATATCCTGACGGTGTTTATATTATGGACACTCAAGAAAAAATTGATGACGCATTAAGTAATCTGAAAATAGGAGACGTTTGGGGAATTGGTAGAAAGCTAAGTGCAAAAATGATGGACAATGGGGTTTATAAAGCTTCAGACCTATTATTAAAACCTGAAATGTGGGTTCGGAAAATAATGGGAATTCACGGCGTGAGAATGATTAACGAATTGAAAGGAATTCCTCAATTAGAATTAGACAAAGCCTCTCCTAAAAAATCAATAGTGGTAAGTAGAAGTTTTCTGAAAATGATTACCAAAAAAGAAGAATTGGCAGAACGTATTGAAACTTTCGCCATCTATTGTGCCGAGAAACTAAGAAAGCAAAATTCCTGCTGCAAAGTCATCAGTGTTTTTATTCAAACCAATAGATTTCGGAAAGAACTGGGCGAATATAAGGACGGATTTTCTATTGTTTTACCAAATCCAAGCAGTTCATCTATTATTTTGGCAAAGTATGCACATTCTATACTGGATGTGATTTATAAAGAAGGTTTTCATTATAAGAAAGCCGGTGTGATGGTTTCAGATTTTGTTCCGGATAATGAAAGACTGATTAATCTTTTTGAAAATGATATCGATTCCAAACATATTCCGATAATGAAAGCTATCGACAAGCTGAATTCCAAATACGGAAAGGACAAAATCAGACTCGGTGGAATGTCCGGAGAAAGTACTTATGGAAGAGCGATTCTTTCCCCAGAATATGAAGAGTTTTTGAAAAACAATACTCTGCCAGAAGCTAACTACAGATTCCAATAGAAACAAAAAACGATTACAAAATCTGTAATCGTGTTAATTTTATACTATTTCTGAACTTAAACCTTTGTCAAGTAATGCCTGATGCATCGGTTTAAGTTTTTCCAGAGCGCCTGTTTTTACGGTGCATTTTCCTTTGTAATGGACAAGGATTGTACATTGTTCTGCCTGTTCCAAAGTGTGCTCACAGATGTCCATCAAACACATTATCACAAAATCAAAGGTGTTGACATCGTCATTATGAAGCACTATTTTATACACTTCATCTTCTTCTTCCAACACCAATACTTCTTCCTCGTACTGGCGTTTTGGTTGGTCGTAAGATTGATTATTATAGATTTTCATTATCAAATTTATTCAATGATTTCGTCGGTCAAATCTTCTACAAAAGGTTTGTTGTAAAGAAGTTCTACCAACTCCACACTTTTGTTCTGCATTTTAAGAATCTTGAAATGATAATTTTCATAATCGAATTCTTGATTCTCTTCCGGAATATCCTGCAATTCGTTCAAGATAAAACCTGCCAGCGTATTATATTCGCCTTCTTCAGAAAGCGGAATTTTTTTTGGTAATTGCTCATTAATTTCATCCAAAGGCTGAGTTGCTTTTACCCAATAGACATTTTCGCCAACCTTATCTACGATTTTTTCTTCTTCATCTTCTTCATCCTGGATTTCTCCAACCAGTTCTTCTAAGATATCTTCAAGCGTGATAATTCCTTCTGTTCCTCCAAATTCATCAATCACGATTGCCAAATGCTGTTTTTTGAATTGGAAAACCTTAAGCAAATCAGAAATCTTCTTACTTCCAACAACAAAGAACGCTTCCCTCATCAGACCTTTCAAATCTTCGTGAGTCAATTGGCCTTTGCTTTTGATGTATTCTCTGATGATTTCTTTGGTGTAGAAAATACCCACAATATTATCAATCGAACCGTCATAAACTGGAATACGCGAATAACCGCTTTCCATAATTTGATTAATGATATCTTCTGGGTCATCCTGAATATTAATAGAAGAGATATTCTGTCTCGTAATCATAATCTGTTTTGCATTATGGTCTGTAAAATCGAATGCATTTTTTATGATTTCGTAATTCTCTTCTTCGATTTCTCCACTGTCTGCAGATTGTTTTACCAATAACTGCAACTCTTCTGTCGAGTGAATATCGTGTTCCGAAGCTGGGAATATTTTGATTAATTTCAAAAATGCGTTGGATAATGAGTTCATCAACCAAATGAATGGTCTGAAGATATTATAAAACCAATGCAACGGATAAGCAATGAAAAGCGTTGTAGATTCTGATTTTCTAATCGCAATTGATTTCGGCACCAATTCTCCGAATACAATGTGCATCACTGTAATTAATAAGAAACTACAAACAACCGAAATAGTTGTAACCGTCGCTTGAGTCAATTCGATATTCAGTGAGTGAAAAATAGATTCTATGATGTGATGCAGAGCGCTCTCTCCAACCCAACCCAAAGCAAGGGAAGCCAGCGTAATCCCCAGCTGAGTCGCTGAAAGATAAGCATCTAAGTTTTTGATAATGTTTTCGGCTTGTTTTGCTACAGCGTTTCCTTCCGCAGCTTTTAGCTGGATTTGGGAATAACGTACTTTAACAATTGAGAATTCGGCGGCTACGAAAAAGCCATTTAGAAGAACTAAAAATAATGCAATGAGAAGTTTGACTAAACTATCGGGGTCCATTTAATGTTGTTATATACAATATCTACAAAGATAGATATTTTTTTTAACTTCGATTTAGATATTAGAACTTAGGTTTTAGAAGTTGAAAAAATATGATTCGGGGAATAAAAAATTGGGTTAAAACCAACATTTCGGAGCTTCGCTCCTCAATAATTACTAGCGGAAGGCGGATTAAGCTGCCCAAAATAATAAAAAGCACTGAAGTTTGACCTCCAATGCTTTTTATAACTAACTACTAACTTTAACTTATCTTTATTAACTGTTCTTCAGCGCTTCTGCTCCGGAAACAATTTCTAATATTTCGTTTGTGATGGCTGCCTGTCTTGCTTTGTTATAGAAAATCTTAAGGTCATTTCTAAGTGCTTCTGCATTGTCGGTCGCCTTGTGCATCGCTGTCATCCTTGCACCGTGTTCTGATGCTACAGAATCTAAAACAGCTTTGAATATCTGAGTTTTAATCGATTTTGGAATCAATGTTTCCAATATCTCTTGTCTTCCTGGTTCGAAGATGTAATCTACATTAACGTCTGAACTTGCTTTCTCTGCAGAAACTGCAATTGGTAAAACCTGCTCAGTTACTACTTCCTGAGTAGCTGCGTTGATGAATTTGTTATAAACAACGTAAACTTTGTCAAACTTTCCAGCTTTGAAATCTGACATTACTTTACTTGTCATATTTGAAACGTGGTCGAAAGAAAGATTGTCAAACAAAGAACTGTAGTTTTCGTAAACAGTTTTGTTTTTTCTAAGTGCATCAAAAGCTTTCTTACCGATTGTCAAAACTTCTACATCAACATTTTCGTTAGCAGAGAACTGTGTGTTCAATTCTTTGATAACAGAAGAGTTGAAAGCTCCAGCCAAACCTCTGTTGGAAGTCACAGTAATGAAAAGTACTTTTTTAACTTCTCTTTCTATAGCGAATTCTGAGATACTCTCAGCATCAGAAGCAGCACTTACGTTCTCTATAATCTCCTGAAGTTTTTCTGAGTAAGGTCTCAGCATTACGATTGCGTCTTGTGCTTTCTTTAGTTTCGCAGCGGAAACCATTTTCATAGCACTTGTAATCTGCATCGTAGAAGATATAGATGAAATTCTGCCTCGTATTTCTTTTAAGTTTGCCATTCTTTAGTTCAAAGATTATTGTTTAAAAAGTTCAAGGTTTCAAAACCTATAGTTCTGAATCCTTGAACATTGAACTTTTTTAGTTGTATTTCGCAGAAAGCTCTGTTGCAACTTGCTTCAAAACTCCAGTTAATTGGTCATCAATTTTACCTGCTTTAAGAGCTGCCATCACTTCTGGATGTTTGTTTTTCAAGAAATCCACATATTCTACTTGGAATTCTTTTACCTTTCTAATAGGGATATTTCTCAATAGATTCTCTGTTCCTGCATAAATCATAGCCACTTGGCTTTCTACAGGAAGCGGAGAGTTCACAGGCTGCTTCAAAAGCTCCACGTTTCTTTCTCCTTTTGAGATTACCGCCAAAGTAGCAGCATCTAAGTCAGAACCGAATTTAGCAAACGCTTCCAATTCTTTATACTGAGCCTGGTCTAATTTCAAAGTACCAGATACTTTTTTCATTGATTTAATCTGAGCATTACCTCCAACTCTCGATACAGAGATACCAACGTTGATTGCCGGACGAACCCCTGAGTTAAACAAATCTGTTTCCAAGAAAATCTGTCCATCTGTAATAGAAATTACGTTGGTGGGGATATATGCAGAAACGTCACCAGCCTGAGTTTCGATGATTGGAAGAGCTGTTAACGAACCACCTCCTTTCACGATTGGCTTAAGAGATTCTGGCAAATCATTCATTTGTTTTGCGATAGAATCATCAGCAATTACTTTTGCTGCTCTTTCCAACAATCTTGAGTGTAGGTAGAAAACGTCTCCTGGGTAAGCCTCACGTCCCGGTGGTCTTCTCAATAGAAGAGAAAGCTCACGGTAAGCAACCGCTTGTTTTGATAAATCATCATAAACGATCAAAGCAGCACGACCAGTGTCTCTGAAATATTCTCCGATAGAAGCACCTGCCATTGCAGAATAAACCTGCATTGGAACCGGGTCAGAAGCATTAGCTGCAACGATAACCGTGTAAGCCAAAGCTCCTTTATCTTCTAAAGTTTTAACGATTTGTGCTACAGTTGAAGCTTTTTGTCCAATTGCAACATATATACAATATACTGGTTGACCAGCATCATAAAATTCTTTTTGATTGATGATGGTGTCAATAGCAACTACTGTTTTACCAGTTTGTCTGTCACCAATAATCAACTCTCTTTGTCCTCTTCCTACAGGAATCATAGAATCGATAGCAACGATACCAGTTTGAAGTGGCTCAGTTACCGGCTGACGGAAGATAACTCCTGGTGCTTTTCTTTCCAAAGGCATCTCGTAAAGCTCTCCTTCGATAGGTCCTTTACCATCGATTGGATTTCCTAGAGTATCAACAACTCTACCAAGCATTCCTTCTCCAACTTTGATAGAAGAAATTCTGTTAGTTCTTTTTACAGTATCACCTTCTTTTACCATTTTGGATTCACCAAGAAGCGCAACACCAACGTTGTCTTCTTCAAGGTTAAGAACGATACCTTCTACTCCAGCTTCGAATCTTACCAATTCTCCGTACTGCACATTTTCTAAACCGTAAACACGAGCGATACCATCACCGATTGTAAGTACAGTTCCAACTTCTTCTACGTTAGATTGAGTATCGAAATTTGCTAATTGCTGCTTCAGTATCGCTGATACTTCTGCCGGATTTATTTCTGCCATTATATGGTTGTTTTTTCTTAATTAAGTTGAAATTCTTTTTTGATATTGTTCAGTTGGGTTTTAACTGAAGCATCGATTTGCTGGTCGCCCACTCTCAGTATATAACCTCCTAAGATATCTGGTTTGATAATCGTTTCCAAATCGTAGTTAGAAACATTGACCATTTTGGAATCAGCAATTATTTTCTGAATATTTTGCTCTGACAATTTGGTAGCCATAACCAAAGAGATACGTTGAGTCCCTTTGATATCTTCTACTTTGTTGATGAATTCCTGAGCAATATTTTTAAGCTGAGCTTCTCTGCCTTGTTTGATAACTAATCTGATGATGTTCTTAGAAACAGGAGAAAAATCCTTGAAAATTTCCAAAGCTACAGCATCTTTTTTTCTAGCATCAATGAAAGGCGTATTCAGAAACTGAACTAACTCCTTAGATTCAGACATTATTTTCACAACGTCTCTCATCTCTCCGAAGACAGATTCTGTATTACCAGATTCCTGTGTGAAATCCAGTAAACCTTGTGCGTATCTTTTAGCTACTTTAGATGTAAGCATCCTGATTAGTTAAGGTTAGATTTGTTAAGAATATTTTCTACCAAAGCATTGTGAGAACCATCGTTGTTCAATTTTTCTCTAAGAATATTCTCAGCGATGTTCACAGACAAAGTTCCGATTTGGTTTTTGATATCAGCCATAGCCGCATTCTTTTCCGTTTGGATAGATTGTCTAGCCGCTTCAATCAATTTTTCGCCTTCAACTTTAGCACTATCTTTAGCTTGATTTACGATTTTATCTTTCATATCTCTAGCTTCTTTCAAGATACCATCTCTTTCTGCTCTAGCTTCACGAAGAATTCTTTCGTTATCTTCTTTCAACTGCGCCATCTCTTGTTTAGCCAATTTAGCTTGGTTAAGTGCATCGATGATAGAAGTTTCTCTCTCGTCTATAGATTTAAGAATTGGTTTCCACGCAAACTTTCCTAAAATGAAAAGCAATACTAAAAAAATGATGGACTGGATGATAAACAATCCTGATGAAAACTGATGAAGTAATTCCATTATATCGTAAGATTAATTTTTTTTGAAATTTTTAAATATAAAACATTGCTACAGCCAACCGCTGTAACAATGTTTGATTTTTTGGCTTATGATGCGAACAACGCAGCGAAAGCAACACCTTCTACAAGTGCAGCAGCAATAAGCATAGCAGTTTGGATTTTTCCAGATTGCTCTGGTTGTCTAGCGATTGCTTCAAGAGCTGCCGCACCAATTTTTCCAAGACCGATACCTACACCTAGTACAATAAGACCTGCACCAATAATTCTAGGAATTTCCATAATGTATATAATTTAAAAATTGTTTTTTTATAATTCTATTAATGAGCGTGATCGTGCTCGTGTTCTTCAACAGCCATACCAATGAACAAAGCAGAAAGCATTGTAAAGATGTAAGCTTGCAAGAACGCTACTAAAACTTCTAGTAGATAAATAACCAATGTCAAGAACGGGAATGCAACACCGGCAATCCAGTTTTTGAAGATATAAATAGACCCAATCAACGTCATTACAACAATGTGACCTGCTGTCATATTCGCAAAAAGTCGAATCATTAATGCAAATGGTTTAGTCAAAGTTCCCAATAATTCAATTGGCATCATAATAAACTTCATTGGAACAGGAACTCCCGGCATCCAGAAGATATGCTTCCAGTAATCTTTTGAACCTGAGAAAGTCGTAATCAAATAAGTCATAATAGCTAAGAAGAATGTAATCGCAATATTACCAGTTACATTGATCCCGAAAGGCATCAAACCTAAAACATTCAGAAACAAGATGAAGAAAAATACCGTTAACAAATAACCCATAAATCTCTTATACTTATGTCCAATATTTGGAATTGCAATATCATCTCTTACAAAAACAATAATCGGCTCAAGGAATTTTGCAACTCCAGTCGGCACCAATGATTTCTTATAAGACCTTGCCATTCCCCCGAAAAGCACTACCATCAGAATCGCAACTAAAATAATCGTCAAAACACTTTTGGTAATTGATAAATCCAAAACTCTTTTTTCAGTTGGGTGATGGTCTTTATCTAATGTTAAAGTTCCTTTAGAATCTGTTCTGTAGATTTTTTCGTGGTGAAGTGTATAGAACTTACCATTACTTTCTACCGGAGAACCGTGGATAAACTCGTGACCATCCACACCCTTAGTATTACTCATAAAGAAATGAAATCCTTCATCATAAATAATTACCGGCAAAGGAAAACCAATGTGATGACCGTCTTTAACCATCAAGGCAACATCGTGAGCATCCAAAATATGATGATCTACAAATTCCTTAACTTCCTTAGTCCTCTCTTCTTTTCCAGAAAGTTCCGGAGTTTCAGTTACAGCTTTACCGTGTTGATTTTCAACATTTTCGTGCTGAGCAAAAGCGCTTGCAAACATTAATAAACTGTAAAATAAAATTGCCGTTTTCTTTAGCATCGGTAGATTTTTTTTTCGTTTTGCAAAAATAGACTATTTTTTCTCTTTTGAAGAATATTTTTACTGTTTTTTGTCATAATTAATTAAACAGATCGCATAGTATGTAAGCAACGCTGTTAGAACAAAATATGGCATTATAAAATGGAATTTATAATTTGGGATTGCTTCAAAATGAAGCTTATTTTTGATGAGATACATCAACCCAAATTTCACTAAAATGAGTCCTATCACTGCAAGTCCGAGAAACTGAGGAACGATTTTATTAATCAAAATAATCAAGGTTATCATCATCATAAAAATAATCGTAAGAAACAAATAAAACTTGATAATAATAACTTCATCCAGATGAAATGCAAATTTCCAAATTGCGAAATGTATAATAAATGTGAGAAAAAATATCACACTGATAATTAAATTACTTTTGTTTTGCATTGTCCTGTTCTTCTTTATTTAAAATTTCGAGCCTCTTCAAAGTGGTGTATAGTGAAAGGCAAAGCCCACTGAGACCAATCACTAAAACCAAAACATTGGAACCAGTTTCAAAATACAAATCCAACTGATGTCCGCCCCAAAATGCAATGCCAATAATAAAGAGCATCTGAAAAACAACAGACGAATACTTTCCATATTTTCTAAGGGAATCGGAGGCGTTATTTTTTTTGTCTTCCAATTTTTTATTTTTGCAAAAGTAAGGAAAATCTGCTTTGGAGTTTTGAACGCGAAGTACGCAAAGTTTTTTTTATTTGATTCCATGTTTTTAAGTTCGCAAAGGCGCTTCGCTCAGCAAAAATATTCTTACACTATATCATAAGCTGCCCAAATCTTCAGATTCGATGGAGTCAAATTACAATAAATGATAAATGACAACTTATAAATGATGAATATTATTTCTAATAAGCTATTCTATATCTTTTGCTTAATTTTTCTTATTTTTGCAACCTTAAATATCTTATTAAAAAAGTTATGTTTAACAGTTTACAAGACAAGCTAGATAAAGCGCTTCATAATATTTCCGGACGTGGAAAAATCACGGAAATCAACGTTGCAGAAACGGTAAAGGAAATCCGAAGAGCATTGGTGGATGCCGATGTAAATTATAAAGTTGCCAAAGACCTTACAAAAAGAGTTCAGGATAAAGCGATTGGAGAAAACGTTTTGACTTCTCTGACGCCAGGACAATTGATGACGAAAATTGTTCACGATGAATTGGTAGATTTAATGGGTGGTTCTCAAGAAGGAATCAACCTTTCTGGCAAACCAACTGTGATTTTGATTGCTGGTCTTCAAGGTTCTGGTAAAACGACTTTCTCAGGAAAATTAGCGAACTATCTGAAACAAAAAAGAAGCAAAAAACCACTTTTGGTAGCTTGTGACGTTTACAGACCTGCGGCGATTGACCAGTTGAAAGTTCTGGGGACTCAAATCAATATTCCTGTCTATACCGAGGAAGAAAATAAAAATCCTGTTGCGATTGCTGAGAATGCGATTAATTACGCAAAATCAAATGGATTCGATACTATTATCGTAGATACGGCTGGTCGTTTGGCGATTGATGAGCAAATGATGAACGAAATCAAGGCGGTTCATCAAACGATTAAACCGACTGAAACGCTTTTCGTTGTAGATTCGATGACAGGACAAGATGCTGTGAACACGGCTAAAGCCTTCAACGACACTTTAAATTTTGACGGTGTTGTTCTTACGAAATTGGATGGTGATACACGTGGTGGAGCTGCGTTGACAATCCGTTCTGTTGTAGAAAAGCCTATCAAATTTATCTCTACCGGAGAAAAAATGGAAGCGCTTGACCTTTTCTATCCGGAAAGGATGGCGGACAGAATCCTTGGAATGGGAGATGTTGTTTCCTTGGTTGAGAGAGCTCAGGAACAGTTTGATGAAGAGGAAGCTAAAAAACTTCATAAGAAAATCGCGAAGAATGAATTTGGTTTCGATGACTTCTTGAAGCAAATCAACCAAATCAAAAAGATGGGTAATATGAAAGACCTTATGGGGATGATTCCGGGTGTTGGAAAAGCGATTAAAGATGTGGACATCAATGATGATGCTTTCAAACATATCGAAGCGATTATCCACTCGATGACGCCTGACGAAAGAAGAAGACCTTCTATTATCAATGTTTCCAGAAAGCAAAGAATTGCCAAAGGCTCGGGAAGAAAGCTAGAAGACGTCAATGCATTAATGAAACAATTTGACCAAATGGGCAAAATGATGAAAATGATGCAAGGTCCTCAAGGTAAACAAATGATGCAAATGATGAGCAAAATGCCTAATATGCCTGGAATGGGTGGTGGATTGTTTGGGAAGTAAAAGCCATATCTATAAATTTAAAAAACCTCAGAAATTTCTGAGGTTTTTTTATGGAACGTTTTGCATAAAAAAACCCGCAAGATGCGGGTTTTATTTATTTAGAATAAAATTAGAAACTAGTTTTTAATTTTTGTCCCAGATTAAAGGAGTGTCCATTTTATCTCCTCCAATTGATTGCACAGCTGCTTGGTAGTTAGCACCATTCAGATTCTGAACTGTTGTTGGATAAAAAATTCTTTTAGGAACATCTGTCAATCCAGCAATCAAAGGTGTGAACACATACGTTGTTTGACCAGTTGCTGTTGGTACATTTAACTCACCAGTTTGACCAGGTAATAATAATGTATTTGGATATCCTGTTCTTCTATACTCTGCCCAAGCTTCGTGAGGTTGCATAAATAATGCTACATATTTTTGTCCACCTACACTTGCAGGAGAAGCAGCAGGCAATGAAGCAACAAAAGAATTAATCTTAGCCGCATCTATTCCCCATCTTTCCATAGAAGCTCTAACTCCCTTTTCATAATGGCTTTGAGACCACCCGTTAGCTTCTGCAAGGAGGAACTCAACTTCCGCATACTCCATAAAAATTTCGGTATAGTCTAATTTCAGAACATCTTTCCCAAAGAAACTAGCAGTTGGAGCTTGTGAAGCTGACATTTGACTTGTAACACCATATGGCATACCAACAATTTCATCAACATTCGTAGCCTCTGTCATGGTTTGATTTCTGATATTTCCCACTTTCACAGATGTTGGAGCTGCATATTTAAATATTCTTGGATCTTCACCAAAATTACCTCTTTGTCCTTTTAACAATTCAACGAAAGTTTTTGAAATAGAAAAATCAGACCTAGAAACGTAAGTTAACCAAAAAGGAGAAGCTGTTAGGTTTGTATTACCATAGGTTATACCTACTGTATCATCGTTAGAAGTCATAACACCCGAAGCAATAGCATCTGTAATATGAGCTTCTGCTCCAGGAACAACGCCTTTTACTCTTGTTGCAACTCTAAGTCTTAGCGAATTTGCAAACTTCTTTAATTTAGCAGTAGTTCCAAAAATTTGGTCTCCTTCTGAAAACACTCTACTATTAGCACTACCATTAATCATTTCTGCTGACTCTTTTAATTCTTTTAAAATGTCAGTATAAATTTTCATTTGCGAAGCAAATTTAGGCTGAACTTGATCATTAACATTAAGGGCTTGAAAATCCGCATCTTTATTACCATAAGACCAATATGGAACATCTCCAAATGAGTCTACCATATTTAAGAATACATAAGACAACATAATTCTTGCTGCCGCAATCTGATTTTCATTAGAACCATAAACCTTCATTTGATCCTTTGTTGCAGGATTAGTATTTAAGTCTATGATTTTTTTGTAATCCGTTGCCACATAATAAGATCTGGTCCAAAGTTGCACATCTGTGCTTAATCTATATTGATATCTATCTTCTTCTGTATAAATCCTTTGAGCTGAATATTGCACCCATGGTAAAATCATTCTTGCAGAAACCCATCCATCTCTAGTATAATCCATATATTCTTTATTTGCACTATTAAATAGACCTGTTGGAAGTGGATTCTCTGTTGAGTTAGGGTTTGTATCGATTTCTTCAAATGTATCTGCACAACTTGTAACTGTAAGTGATAGAGCTACAATTGATAATATTGAAAATATTTTTTTCATTTTAATTAAAATTTAAAGTTTACATTAAATCCATAAGTTCTTGTAGAAGGTAATGAACCTCCTTCCAAACCTTGGAAATTACCTGACCCATAAGAAACGTTTTCTGGATCAATGCCTTTGAAATCAAGATTCCAAACAAATAGATTTCTTGCAAATGCTGAAATTCTTATTCCTTGGAAAGCATTACCTATAAGAGATTTAGGTAAATCATATCCAATTGTGATATCTCTTAATTTGATATAACTAGCGTCAAAAACGTTTTGTGCATCCACAGTACTATAATAAGTTCCACCCCAAGTTGGTGCATCTAACAAAATATCATTAATGCTTCCATCTTGTTTCACACCTTGAAGAATAACACCAGCTTCTCTGTTTCCCCCCAATGCAGATTCCTCAAGCATTCCAGAGTACATACCCCACATGTGAGATGTTGAGAAATAACTTCCTCCTTTTTGCATATCAAATAAGAATGATAAACTAAGGTTTTTGTACTTGAAAGTATTTCTTAGACCCATATTGTAATCTGGTAAAATAGAACCCAATGGCTTGATTGCAGATGCCAAATATTGACCATTTGAACCGACTACTTTATTTCCGTTATCATCATAGACAAAATCAGTTCCTAAAATAACACCATAAGAATATCCTACTTGCGCCGCAAGTTGAGCTCTAAAAGGAGCATTCGTCAAAACATAAGTATTTAAACCTTCAGCAAGTTCTACAAGCTTATTTCTATTTTGCGCAAAATTCCAAGTCATATCCCAAGAAAAATCACTTGTCTTAATAGGTGTTACATTTACCATAGCTTCCAAACCTTTGTTGGTCATTAAACCTGCATTCACTGTTTTGAAACCATATCCTGATGCAGGGTCAATTGGTAAAGGAATAATCAAATCAGTAGATTCAACATCATAATATGTTACATCAAATCCAACTCTGTTTTTAAAGAAACTTGCTTCCAATCCAATTTCCTTGGTTTTCTTAAGCTCTGGTTTGATTAATGGATTTCCAAAGGTATTTGGCATTGAATAACTCGGATCTCCCTGGAATGGATTATTAATTACAGTATAAGTCCCTCTAATATAAGGATTACCTCCACCTGCTACACTAGACCATCCTGCTCTCAACTTACCAAAACTCAACCAATCTTGTTTTAACAAACTTGAGAAAACAAAACTACCAGTTACTGATGGATAGAATTGATCATCATTTAACATTGAGAACCAGTCATTTCTCGCAGTCGCTTCTACATATAAAAAATCTTTGTATCCTAATGAAACTGATGCAAATAAACTTCTAGTTGACCAGTGACTAGCACTATTTGTAGAAGTAGCATTATCTCTACTATTTGATAAGTTATATAAATTAGGAATTACAAGTCCTCCATTAGTATTACCATTCAGTACATCTACCTTATTATCCATAATGTTAAATCCAGCAAATGAATTCAAACTTAAATCTCCAAAATTATCATTATAGTGTAGTTTTGCTTCGTAGTTGAACTCAGATCTATTTCTTTTCTGAATATTAAATTCTGAAAGTGCTGCAGAACCAATCGCAACTTGTGAAGTTATTGTTTGAGAATATGTATCTCCGTAAACCTTACCAGTAGCAAATAACTTTTTGCTAAAATTATAAGTCAAACCTGCACTACCGAAGAATCTGTTTCTTTGATCTGCAGAGGTGTTTTCATAGATAGTCCAATAAGGGTTATCAGAATATAAAGGAGTAGCGTCATCAAAAGCAGTTCTATTCCACGTTCTCTGTTCTCCAGTAGAGAGCTTGTAATCTTTTAATTTAGAGTAATCAAGCTGTCTTTGACCCCATTGATACATTTTTTGTGCAATGGAATTATCACCATAACCTTGTTCTGGTCTATTGAAACCTGCGGTACGAACATAATTGATATTTGCTTCCGCTTTTAATTTATCAGAAAGGGCAGTACTAACATTAATGTTAAGGTTATCTTTATTAATCTTACTATTAGGTACAATACCACTGATATTAGTATTAGTATAAGATAATCTTACGTTTGTATTTTCAAAAGACTTTGATACTGAGAAGTTATTAGTATAAGTCACACCAGTATTGAAGAAAGAATCTACGTCATGAGTAGGCGAAACCCATGGCACTTCTTTTAAATAATCACCAGCAAATTCTGGATCGAAGGCATTCCAAGGAAGATACATTAAATTAGGATCATATTTTGGACCCCAAGATTCGTCATAACTATAATCTGGAACATTGTAAGTTCGACCATTAATTTCTACTTGTTGAAGGGCAGACTCACTACCTCCACCATATTGAGTTTGTAATTTTGGTCTTATATTGATACTCTCAAAAGTAACACCAGTATTCAATTGAACTTCAGTCCTTCCTTTCTTAGCAGACTTTGTTGTATAAATGATAGCACCATTTCCAGCTCTAAAACCATAAAGTGCTGCAGCAGGACCACCTTTAAGTACAGTTACACTTTCGATATCATCTGGATTTATATCAAATGTAGCATCTCCATAATCTCTACCTCCCGCACCTCTTTGAGTATCAACACTATTAACATTGGAATTATCCAATGGAACCCCATCAACAATAATTAAAGGTCTATTCTCGCCAGTTACTGAACTAATCCCTCGCATTGTAATCCTTGTAGACCCTCCCATCGAAGAAGGAGCAGTTACTTGTACACCTGCAACGTTTCCTGACAAAGCACTCAATGCATTAGTTTGTCCTGCATCTGAAAGTGTTTCTCCAGAAACTTGTTGGGTAGCGTACCCCAAAGATTTTTTTTCTCTTTTGATACCTAAAGCCGTTACTACAACACCTTCGATATCTTGCGTTTTAGCAGTGTCTTGTACTTTTTGCGCAGAAACCATTGCAAAAGACGACGAAAGAACTACTGCCAACACGCTTGTTGTTAATTTTTTCATATCAAATCAAATTTTTCAATAAACAAAAATGCAAAAGTTTATTAATATATACAACACAAATTGTTAATAGATGTTAAACTTTCACATTGTTAACATAATATTATATTTAAAAAAACATCAATTTTCAGTTGTAATTTACTGCATAAACTATAATTTTAAGATTTTCCAAAACAATAACACCAGCTTGTTTTAAAAATAATACAAAAAAAAATACTTCAACTTAATGAAGTATTTTTTTAATTTAATATTAATATCCGGGGTTTTGCTGAGCAGCAAGTGTCGGATTTGCACTGGTTTCCAAAGTTGGAATTGGCCAGACATATCTATAATCTGTGTAAGGAATCGCTGTTACATCACCTGCCTTTACAACGTAAGGTGTTCCTATCTTGTAATCTGCTGCAACTGGAGCTGCGCCATTTTTATACTTTGCAGGAATTCCAGACATTGGGGCCACATCGTCTTGCTGAAGACGGTGTATTGTATTCCATCGTAAACCTTCTGCTAAAAATTCTATTCTTCTTTCTGTGAGAATTGCATTTACAGCTAATGTTTTGCTTGCGAACAAAGTATACTGTTCTGTACTTGGATTAACAAGAGATCTGTTTCTAACAGCATTTAGATCTACAAGATATGTTGCATTATCTAGTCTTGCTTTTGCTTCTGCCCTATTTAAAAGAACTTCTGAATATCTAAGTAGAGGAGATGCATCAGATAATGTAGAAGTATCTTTATATTTATTGGTATAATAAACACCCGATTTTACTGTAACAAGGTTTGTACCTCGTCTTTTATCAGTTGCCAACCAGCTCACATTATTCCATATAATCGGACTGATAGCAATTAAACTTCTTCCTAAGTATTGAGAAGCTAATGCCCCATTTACAGATGGATTGTTAGTAGCAGAATTTTCCAAAGAAAAAATACTTTCTGTATTGCCATAGTTATTAGCAAATGGAGTATTAGGATCAGCAGTTATCGTATACTTTCCATCCAATTTGTTTGCTTCTGTAATAACGCTTGCATAGTCTCCTTTACTAAGATAAACTCTGGTTTTCAAAGCAATCGCTGCTTCTTTTGTAGCATAAACTATTGCAGCTTTTGCCGTGCCTCTCTGGGTTTTTGAGTACATAAAGTTTTCAGCATCATTCAAATCTTTTAATAGTTGCTCATAATTTGCCGCTACAGTACCTCTTGGCAACTTCTCATTTTCAGCAGCTGTGGCAATGGATGTACTCGCGACAGTACGATATGGAACACCAAGATGCGAAGCATCAGCAGTATGCTTATATGGTCTTGCAAAGAAATTGAGTAATTCGTAATGGCTGAATGCTCTGAAAAATAATGCTTGTCCAATATAATCATTACCTTCTGCCTCAGTAAGCACCCCATTGCTAACAGCCTTTTTAACGCCCTCAATAACCAAATTAGCACGAGCGATTAGCCTGTAAGTATCAATCCAATAATAAACGGTATTTAGCGCTCCTGCCGGATCCCAAGTACCAACATAAGTAACAGCATAAAACGCTGCGGTATTCACCATATCTTCCCCGCGCATATCATTTTGCTGGAAATAGGCAGCACCAAACGGATACCCTCTTCCTGACTGAGATGGTGTGGCATTATTATATTGTCCCACCTGTGCGGCTTGATACATTCCATTTACGGATAGAATAACATTCTCTTTAGTACTGAAAGCTCCATCTTCACTGGCTTGATTATAAGGCTCAAGATTAAGTATATTTTCCTCATTACAGCTAGATAAAGCCAGAAGTGCAAAGCCTGTTGCTGCGATAAAAATTTTTGATTTATGTAATAAACTATTCATTTCTGTTAATTTTAAAAAGTTGCATTAAGACCTAGTGTTACTGTCAATTGTCTTGGGACTCCGTTGTAATCCATACCGTTTGATTCCATCTCAGGATCCAATCCTGTATATTTAGTGATCGTTATGGCATTTTGTACAACACCAAAAACCCTCAATTTACTAAGACCAACCTTTTCTATATAATTTCGATCAATGGAATATCCTAGCGTAATATTATCAATTTTTACGAAGTCACCTTTTTCAACAAATCTAGAGTTAGCCACACCGGTTGTGTTAATATTACTTGTGTACCCACCTCTCAACTTAGGCGTCCAACCATCACCAGGATTATCAACGCTTTGCCATCTTCCTAAGATTTCTGTTCCATTATTATAAAAATCTTGGTTTAATAATTCTCTTCTAGTCACATTATAAATATAATTGCCTCCACTAAATCTAGCTAAGAAACCAAAATCAAAATTTTTGTACTTCATTGAAGTATTGAGAGACCCAAAATAAGTTGGAAGTGTATTTCCTAAAATATAACGGTCAGCTCCTGTAAGCGATGATGATGCCCCTAAAGTACCTGGGTTATTTGCATCAAATACTCGATAAGCATTAGTTGCAATATCCAATTGAACTAAACTTCCATCTGCTTTGTAATACACCGGATTACCATTTGATTTATTTACTCCCCAATATTTATATCCATATAAACTTCTCAATGACTCACCAACACGGGTTAAATATGCAGTTTCACCATTTTGACTTTGAATAATATCAGAACCATCAACTAAGCTGAGCACTTCGTTTTTCGTAAGCGATAAATTACCTCCTACATTCCAAGTGAAGTTATCATTTTTGATAATATCTGTTCCAAGAGAGAACTCCCATCCTTTGTTTACCATAGAACCGATGTTCATATTAATAAAGTTACCTGGCAATCCCAAAGAAGGCGCATAAGGTCTAGCCAAAATCAAATCGTTATTGTCATTTTGGTAATATTCTGCACTTAATGTAATCCTGTTATTAAGTAGTCCAAAATCAGCACCTATATTCTTTTTAACATTTGTTTCCCATCTTAGCTGATTATTTCCCGTATTAGAAAATCCCCAACCATTATAATCAGCGTATTTATAACTGTTATAAAGTCCTAGATATGGATAGTTACCTATGTCTGTATTTCCTACTTTACCGTACGAAGCTCTCAGTTTTAAATCAGAAATATATTTGTTGCCTTTCAAAAACTCTTCATTAGAAATGGTATAACCTAAAGAGACTCCCGGAAAATTACCCCATTTATTAGCTGCAGGCAAAGAAGAAAGCCCATCTCTTCGGATTGTTCCCTGCACAAAATATTTATTTGCAAAATTATAACTTAACCTTCCCGCGTAGGAAATCAGACCATTCTCTGTTGCAGATCCTCCTGAGTATTGCGTGGTGTAGGAACCAGTAATAACATTATCTTGTCCAAAGAAATCTGTAGAAAGCCCTTGACCATCAGCATAAAAAGAATTTGTTTTTTGTTTCTGATATTCATTGAATAAAACCAAATTCACATTATGGCTACCAAAAGACTTGTCAAAATTTAAAATATTTTGGATATTCCATCTGTCAAGATTTAGATAATTATTATCTATATAACCGCCTCTTGAGAAACCATCTCCGTGTACACGGTTCCAATATAAAAATCCAGTTGTAACAGATCTGTCTTTACTAGCCTGCAAAGTATATGTAAGCCATTTAGTAATATTTACATCACCTTTTACACTTCCTATAAATCTAGATAAATTAGAAGTATAAGAATTATTATTTACTATGTAAGCAATATTCGTAAGATCACTTGTTATAGGTATAAGGTTCTGCCACTGTCCCACCCTACTTACTGTACCAGAGGTAACGATATTATAACCAGTTGGGGTTGTTGGATCATAGATTGGTGTATTTGGCAATTGTCTTACCGCACTAAACATTGCTCCTGAAATGGAGTTATAACCATTATTTAGCCCTTTGTAACCAGTTTCAGAATAAGCTAAACTCGTAGCGACTTTAAACCAGTCCGTTACTTTTTGGTCAGCGTTCAAACGGAAAGACATCCTTTCCATCTCATTTGGTTTAATAACACCTTCTTGCTTTGTATAACCTAATGATGCATAATAATTACCCTTACCCAAACCTCCTGTCATAGAAAGAAAATGATCCGTTTGAGTTCCTGTTCTTAGAACAGCATCTTGCCAGTTTGTATTAAAATCAGTGCCCTTTGCCCAAACAGTACCAACTGCAGCAGCGGCAGCTTTCTCATTTGCAATGGTTACAAAATCAGGAGTTTGTAAAAGATCATATTTTTTAACTACAGTAGCAACACTAAACTGGTTGTTATAGTTTACAGCAAACTTACCGTTTCTGCCTTTTTTTGTAGTTATCAAAATAACCCCATTGGAAGCTCTTGATCCGTAAATTGCTGTTGCAGCCCCATCTTTCAAAACAGTCATAGTCTCAATATCAGAAGGGTTTATGTCCGCAAGTGCATTTGCCGGAGTATTACCCCCACCTGTATCACCAGACCACATTGGCATACCATCTACAACATAAAGCGGTGTGGTTCCAGATGTAATTGAGTTAACACCTCGTATTCTAACTACTGGCGCTCTTCCAATCTCACCAGAATTGCTTACTACCTGAACACCTGAAGATCGTCCCGCAAGCTGTGCTTCAAACGTTGGTGTA
The DNA here is from genome assembly GCF_036780765.1 of Epilithonimonas sp. GTDB lineage: Bacteria > Bacteroidota > Bacteroidia > Flavobacteriales > Weeksellaceae > Epilithonimonas. The sequence goes on along the minus strand of NZ_DAIQCG010000006.1, from coordinate 114,577 downwards.
TTCAAATTTGAAATTGCGTCGCCTTTTACAGTCGTAACAGAGGATGTTACCTGACTCTTTTTCTGCGTTCCATAACCCACAACAACTACCTCTTCTATGTTTGAAACTTTTGAAGAATCAGTTTTTTGAGAATAAAGTGCCGCTCCTGTAAAGAAAAGAACTCCGACACTTAAAACTTTTAATTTAACATTCATATTAACTCTTTTTAATATTCTTTTGCAAATATGTTAAATAAAATTTAAATACAATGCAAAATATCTCAAAAAATCACAAAATAATTTAACTTTAAATAAATGTTTAATTAAAAACCTGCTTTTCTATCATTTTTTATTATAATAAAATAATTTTAAATGATTAGCTTTGCAATGCTTTTTTATTATGTTATTAATACAAAATTTCTCTAAGTCCTTTATTGAAGCAGGCTGCGACGAGGTCGGAAGAGGCTGTCTTGCAGGTCCCGTAGTTGCTGCAGCTGTAATAGTCGATAAAAATTTTAAGCAAAATTTAGTTAATGATTCTAAAACGTTAAATTTTAAAACCAGACAGAATCTTGATCTTTATATTCGGGAAAATGCGGTTGATTTTGCCATTGCAGAATTGTCTCCCGAATTCATAGACGAACATAATATATTGAACGCTAGCCTCCACGCAATGCATCGTGCACTCGACCAACTTAGCACAAGACCGGAATTGATTTTAGTGGATGGCAACAAATTCCACCCTTATAATTATATCCCACATCATTGTATTATAAAAGGTGACAGCAAATATCTCTCGATTGCCGCGGCGTCCATTCTTGCGAAAAACTATCGTGATAATCTGATGATAAAACTTCACGATGAGTTTCCCGAGTATGGATGGAATACCAATTTTGGCTATTGCACCAAAGTTCATCAAAAAGCATTGAAGAAATATGGACCAAACATCCATCACAGAAGATCTTTCCGGTTGGATTATGATGTAGAAATATAACCTACAATTATATTAGTACTACTAAATCCACATCCTATTCCATAAGTATTATTTCCTTACATACTCCATACATATCCCGTACATACTCCATATCATAGCAAAAATTAAAATCACAATCAATTATTTTTTTTTAAAACATTACATTCTAGAAATCACCCATTATATTTTTTTTAAAACAATCTAATTAACCAAAACAGCATCTTACAATCTTCATGATATTGGTTATATTTGTTTTATGCAAAACTCATACTCCGTCATCAATGCTTCTGCTGGGTCAGGTAAAACTTACACACTTGTTCAACGTCTGTTAATGATTTGTCTTAGATTTCCTAATCAGTCAGATGCGATTAGGACAATTCTCGCATTAACCTTTACCAACAAAGCTGCCAACGAAATGAAGGAAAGAATTCTTTTCTATCTTGGCGAGTTTGTAAAAGATAATTATTCCGAAAATCAAGATCTTAAGAATATTCAAGAAGCACTTGCAGAACAAGGTTACAGAATCTCTTTGGATGATTTGCGATTGCGTTCCCAGAAAGTTCTTGACTATATCCTGCATCACTACTCTACGCTTAACATTGGAACGATTGACAAGTTCAATTCCCGATTGGTCAAAAGTTTTTCTTATGAATTAGGTTTGGCTCAGAACTTCAACCTGGAAATTCAACCGGAACCTTATTTGATAGAAGCGGTGGATAAAATGTTGGACGAAATTGGCGAAGAACAAACCGTTTCCGAAGCATTTATGGATTTCATCAATTATAATCTTGATAATAATGAGCGTGTTAATCTGAATCAAACGCTTTACAACTCAGCAAAGAAGTTCGTAAATGACATTCACTACAAACCTTTGCAAGACAACAAAGATTTTGAATGGCAAGCGTACGAAAACAAAAAAAACGAACTGAGAAAAAGAATCAATCAAAACAAAACTCAGTCGTCTGACTTAGCCAAACAAGCGCTTGAAAATATCAGAAGCAGAGATATTGACATCGAAGATTTTGCTCAAGGTAAAAACGGATTAGGCGGGTTTTTCGTAAAAGTGATTGATTTTCATAATAAAAATAGAGACAAATTCCCTTTCCCAACAAGTGAAAACTCTGCGTTAGCAACGTTCCAAAAAGGCTCTTCCGCGAAGGGAAAATCTAAGGATTCTGAGATTCAAGAGATTTTACCTCAACTCATTTCCTGGAGAAAAGATATTATTGACCTTTATATCGATTCTCAGAAAAAAGAAAAAATTCTGGAAGCGATTCTTCCTTTGAAAGTCAACGCTGATATTCAGAAAAAACTTATGGAAATAGAGGAAGAAAACGATTTGGTTTTGCTTTCGAAATTCAATATTATCATTAATGAAAATCTTCGGAATGAGCCTTCTGCGTTCATCTACGAAAAAGTAGGAACCCAGTTTCAGCATTACTTTTTTGATGAATTTCAGGATACGTCGGCGATGCAATGGCAAAACTTCTTACCGCTTCGTGACAACAGCATCACTTCTGACAATACGAGTTTTACGATTGTTGGCGACCCAAAACAAAGCATTTATAGATTCCGAGGTGGCGAAAGTAAACTGATGCTGGACATTATTAGTGGAGAAGAAACAACGCCCAAGAAAGCGATAGCAGAACACTTGAAATTTAACTGGAGAAGTGCGAAGAATATTGTTGATTTTAACAATCGATTATATGATTTTATGTCTCATAATTTGAGTGAAGAGCATCAAAAGATATTCGGGGAAAATGCCATCCAAGGCGCACAATCTAAACTTGATGGCAGAGTGAAAGTTCATCTTCTGGAAAACTCTGTAAAAGCAGTTTTTTATGAAGAAACGTCACAGAAGATGCAGCAGGATATCCAAGAATGCCTGGATAATGGTTTTAGTTTTTCGGACATTACGATTCTTTGCCGTGGTAACAATGATATTTTTAATTATTCCCAACTTTTGGGAAATCTGAAGGTTAATTATAACGGAAAGGAAACTTACATCAAAACTATTTCTGAAAAAGGATTGACTCTGGATTTATCTTTTACCATCAAAGCTTTGATTGAGTTCCTGAAGTGGGAAATCAATCCAAAAAACAGACAGTTTTTGGTAAAGATGATGTACTTCCTGAATGTCTCGGGAAGAATAAAGATGAACGATTTCACTTCTGAAATTAAAACCATTTTAAGTCTCGAATCCAAGAAAGATATTGAGAATTATATTAATGCTCATTACCAAATTAAATTGGTTCAAAATGATGTTCCACAACTGAATCTTTACAATTTCATCGAATATTACATTAAGGAATTTTCTGTAGAGAATAAGGAAATAGATTTCCTTCTGAACTTCCTCGAGATGTTATTCAATTACACTCAAAATGCTGGTGCAACGTTGAAAGAATTCCTTAAATTCTGGGATGATGAAGCTTCGAAAATCAGCATTCAAGCGAGTGAGAATATCGATGCGGTTCAGATTATGACCATCCACAAAGCGAAAGGTCTGGAGTTTCCTGTGGTTTTCATCCCAATGGAAAATAAAAACAATGACAAAAAATTCTCCGAATGGTACGACCTCAACAGCGAAGATGAATTGAAAACCGTGATTCTGAATCAGTTTTCACCCGAACTGGAAAATTATGATGAGGACTTGGCTCAATTCAATTTTGAGAACTCTTACCGCAATAAAATCGACCGCTTCTGCATCCAATATGTTGCAACCACCCGACCAGTCGAACAATTGTTCTTTTATATTGAGAAACCGAGCAAATCTTCTAATAATTTGGAATTGTATGATTTTGTTACACAATTTCAACCGACAGAAAATGGTGAATCATTAGATTCATTTGATATTTTCCCAGTTTCTGATTTGAAGAAGCAAAAGAAAAAGGAGAAGAAAGACTATCAGTCAGAAAATATTAATTCGATTTCTCAACAAACTGAAAAAGTATCGAATATAGAAATTGCAACAACTTCTAAAAATTACCAAAATCGCGTAGAGCACGTAAGGATGGGAATTTTCACCCACGAGATTCTGTCCCAAATCAAAACCAAGAAAGATGTAACGAAAGTTCTCAATTCTTATTTGTTAGAAGGAAAAATAACCAATGAAGAAAAAACATCGATTCTGGAAAGGATTGAAAATGTTCTTAATGATGCAAATTATTCTGTTTATTTCACTGAGAATCTTAAAATCATCAATGAAAGAGAAATGTTTGCCACAGAAAACGAGCAGTCCAAAACCTACCGACCAGACCGCTTAGTAGAAACCAAAGACGGCTTCATCATTATCGATTTCAAAACCGGTGAGGAAAAAGAAAAAGACCAAAAACAAGTAGAAACGTATAAAAATAAATTGGAACAATTTGGGAAGAAAGTTGTGAAGACAGATGTGATTTATATTTAAAAGAAAAATCCCGAAATCATATCGGGATTTTCTTTTTATTTTTATTTAGTTATCAGCAGCAGGATTGAAAACCCTTTGCGCCAATTCTTGGTCAAAAAGATATAGTGCGGAAGGATTATCTTTTACCATTTTGATTTTAGAAACCAAAGTAGAAGCACTAGCTTCCTCTTCCACTTGCTCATTGATAAACCATTGCAAGAAGCTTGTGGTTGCAAAATCACCTTCTTCATTCGCAACTTTTACGATATTAAAGATACTTTTTGTAACCAATCTCTCGTGGTCCAGAGCTTTTTCAAAAACCTCTTGAGCATTATTAAATTCGTACGGTGGTTTTGGAACTTCGTTTAGGATAATTTGCCCACCTATGTCGTTCACATAATCGAACATTTTATCAGCGTGCATCAATTCTTCTTTAGACTGTACTCGGAAATAATTCCCAATTCCTTCCAAATCCTGCGCATAAAACCAAGCGCTCATAGAAAGATATAATTGTGCGGCATATTGTTCTTTGGTAATTTGTTCGTTGACGAGTGTAATAATTTTCTCTGAAACCATAACTTATTATATTTTTTTATGAATTTTTAACTTTAAGACCCAAATATAAAAAAAAGAGCCGTTAAAAATATAACGACTCTTTCTGAAATTAATCACCAACTAAAACTTATTTCGTAGCTGTGGCATCAGCACTTTTTCTTGCTTGGAATTTATCTTTTCTTTCTGCCATTTTTTTAGCCTTCAATTCTTGGAACTTTTTGTATTGCTCAGGCGTTAAGATTTTCTGCATTTCAGCTTCATTTTCTTTCATCTTCTGCATTCTGTCTACTTTTTTCGCCGTCATTTCCTGCTTTCTTTCTGCCGCTTTGGATTCGTGTAAAGCTTTGATTTGAGCAACTTGTGCATCAGTAAGATTCAGTTCTTGTTTCATTTGTTGCAAACGTTCTGCTTTTTTCTGAGAATGATCTGCTTTTGCTGTAGTCTGTGCAAATCCAAAAACTCCTAGTCCAAGAAATGCTGCGCTTAAAATTAATTTTTTCATTTTGATCGATTTTAATATTTGTAATTTTTATCTGTTTGTTGGATTTACTTTAATTTATAATGTTAAATTATTGATATTATAAATTTTTGTTAAATTATTTTTATCTAGAAGTGAATCTCATTCCAGAACCTCTAGTTCCGCTTTCAGATTTTGGAGTAGAATTTCTTTGGTTAGAACGTTCGTTACTTCTATTTTCTATTCTTCTTTCAGAGTTTTGATTTTGTCTAATACTGCCTTGATTTCTAATATTAGGAGAAGATTGATTTCTTATATTCTCAGAATTACTTCCGCTTCTTATTCCTCCAAAATTATCTCTTGTTCCCCCAGAGTTTCTGATTCCTCCATTTTCATTAGGTCTAACTCTTCCGTTTTGCTGATTTCTAACTCCATTATTTTCAAAACCTCTGATTACTCCCCAATTATTTCCATTAGAACCACTTCTTGGATTATCATTTCTGATTCCGTTATTTCTGGTTGGATTTATCATCCCTTGATTTCTGACATTTTCTCTAAATCCTTCTCGGAAATTTCCTCGGTTTACTTTGTAGATATTAATATTCACATTTCTGTAAATCGGTCTTACCGGATAACGTCTTGCATAGAAGTTTACGCAACGGTTTCTGTAATACACAAACGGACTTGCTCCACGGAAATAAACATTTTGATAAACTACAAAGATTCTTGGACCAAGGATATTTTGAAGCGCATAAAATCTGTCATAATACCATCTGTTCGGGTTCCATCTGTAATAAGAGTTCCAAGCATCATAAGAAGCAAAACGATTATTAAGAATCATAATCTGATTGATTTGGAACGGACTCAATCTGTATTGTACAAAAAACTGATTCCAATTTACAGAGAAAACCGCATTTCGGTAATCGTTATAATATCCTTGATAATATTGGTCCGGATAATAATCCGTTGGATAGTTGTAATAATAATCATCTGGATAATCGTAGGAATCATCATAATATTCGTATCCGTTATAATCGGTTGGATAAGTGTCATAGTAATCTTGTGCAGAAACTAATCCTCCAAAAATAATAGCAAGTGTTAAAATTATCTTTTTCATTTGTTCTTATTTATTTTGTTAATTGTCAAATGGAACATTTTCAATGTTTCATTTCTTTTATTTTAAAAATTAAATTCGAAAATCCATTTTTTCCTTGAAATGAAACTTTCTATCTTTTGGATATTGACGAATAATAAAAGTTAAACGAAAATTTAGATTTCGAATCAAAATTCAATTCAAAAAACAAATTTACATCTGATAATCAGTCTAATAATTTTCAACAAAAAAGCCTTTCAAAAATTTGAAAGGCTTTAAAATTTATTTTTTCGGATTAAAATCGGTCGCTATTTTCAACCCAACTTGCAATTTTTTGATTGAATTGGTCTTTGGTTTTCAAATCTTCCAATTTCAGATGCATTCTGTATCGCCAATAATGTGGAAAAACTGCAGGATTGTTAATTCTCTCCTCATTCATATTCGGATTCATCAATTCTTCGTCAGTTGCTAAAAATTCCTGAATAGGGAAAATCGCCAACATTGCATCCGTATAAAGGTGTTGTTTCATTATCATTTCTGACAATTCCGGAGACAAATCCCAAGGCGCAGTTCCATATTGCCCTAATTGATTATTAAAATATTTCTGAGTCAGATTTCTGTCCTCGTGCCACCATTGTCTCAGTGTAGAACTGTCGTGAGAAGATGCGGTTACAACATTCAAGTAACTTGCATTTTTCGGGTCGTACCAAGCGATATTTTCAGAAGGCATTCTTTGAACCTTCAAAGCGGTAATCGCCAATTTATCCATTACAACCGGAACAGAATCCGGAACTAAGCCTAAATCCTCGCCACAAATCAGCATCGTTGTAGAATTCAGTAAAGCCGGTAATTTTTCCATTGCTTTCTGATACCAAAGTCCATCCTGACGTTTGAAGAAATAATCATTATAAACATCATTCAGTTTTGCTTTTTCCCAATCCGGAAGATATTTATAAGAAGCAGTTTTAGTAATATTGAATCTTGGATGATAAACAACTCCGTTTTCTGTATCTTCGGTTAAAAACAAAACATTTCCAGCCAAAGAAATCAATTTTTCTTCTGCCCAATCCCAAGATTCTTTCTCGAAATAATCGGTTAATTTTCTCTGCGTATCAAATTCTGGTTTGAAAGTATAAACACCGTTATGATGATTATCGAAAAATTGATTCTGAACTTTTTCTTTCGCATCTCCGAAGTTTTCCCAAAGAATCGGGTCATTCACAAACGGTTTCACATAACGGTCAAAGCTAAACGGAATCTGTCTGTCAGCAAACTCTTTCTCAGTCACAGGAAGCGCAGGATAAAAATACCCTAACAAACCTTGAGTCGCAGAAATCGGCATTCTCCAAATTCTGAAAAATCCAAGAATGTGGTCTATTCTCATGGCATCAAAATATTGCTCCAAAACTTTGAAACGTTTTTTCCACCATTGGTAACCGTCGGCTTTCATCACTTCCCAATTATAAGTCGGGAATTCCCAGTTTTGTCCCAAATCCGAGAACTGGTCAGGCGGTGCTCCGGCTTGGAAATCCATTCCGAATAACTCAGGCTCTGTCCAAGCTTCTACAGAATATCTATAAATCCCAATCGGCAAATCTCCTTTTACAGAAATCCCCAATTTATGGAGATATTCTACAGCGTCTTGTAACTGCAAATGCAATTGATACTGAACCCAAGCGTGAAGCATCAACTGAGAATATTCTTTATGTTTTGGTGAATAAAGTGTCGCTACTTTTCCTGCAACATATTTTTTATGAGTCTTCCATTCATTAAAATTCGGGGTTTTGTATTTGTCTCTCAAAACACAAAAAGCAGAGTAAGGCATCAGCCATTCTTCATTATCTTTAATGAATTTTTTGAAGTTTTTATCTTTAAGAATTGTTTCTTGATTTTCTTCGAAAACAGCCTTTGCATATTTCCATTTTCCAGAAATCATCTGCTCGTAATCTATCAGACTTAAAGCATTCAGTTCTGCTTTTTTCGTTTGATAATCTTCAACCAAATCTTTTGGCAAAGCATATTCTAACTTCTCAATCGAAAGATATTGTGGGTGAAGCGCATAAACCGAAATCGCTGCATAAGGATAAGAATCTGTCCAAGTGTAATTCGCAGTCGTGTCATTAATCGGCAAAATCTGAATCACAGACAATTTGGTTTCATTAGCCCAATCTCCTAATTTTTTGATATCTGGAAATTCTCCAACACCAAAACCATCTTCCGTTCTCAAAGAGAAAACAGGAACCGCAACACCCGCAGAATGCCAAAGCGTATGATTATCAAATTTGAAATAATGGTCCGCTTTTACATAAAGAATATCCTTATTTGGATTTCCGAAAACCCAACGATTTTCGCCTGGTTCTACATAAAAAACTTTCCCTGTATTTTTATCTTTAATGGCGTATTTGTAAAGAATTGTTTGATGAGAATTGATTTCTACGCCTGTTTCCCAAACACCATAATCAGTTTCATTCAGTTCGATTGCTTTTTCATAGTCCCAGTTACCTAGAGCATCTACATTTCCAATCAAAACCAATTGCCAGTTTGGATGATAAAGCGGCGCTTCTATTCGGAAAAGATGTGTATGCTTCTTAACAACTGGTTGTTTTGCAGGTTGAAATCCTTGCAGACGGTTGTGAAGGATTTTGTTGGTGAGATAATTTTCGGGGAAATTTTTAAGATTCCATTGGTCAAAAATTACAAATTCTTTGAAGCTGTTCGGAAAATCCAGTTTATGGAAAGGAATCTCTTCCTCCAAAACTTCCCCATCTTCACTCACAAGAAGATATTTGTAAAGAATTGATTTAGAAAAATAATCCAATTCTGTGGTCCAGTTGTTATTTTCGGAATAAGTTAAGTCGTAGTCCCGATGCTCTGTTTTGTCTTCAAATAGGCGCAAAACGAGTCGTTGGCCAACTTTTGTTCCGAAGTTAACACTAAAGTATAGTTTCATTTATTAAGGTCTATTAATATTGACGCAATTTAATGATTTATTGAATTACAACTAATATTCCCGTAAAAAAATCATTTTTTCGTAATCCTTTCGAGATAAGTAGCTATATTATTGTCCAACGCAACCGTAATTCCGCCTACATTTTTGGCTTTCATATACATCAATACTTTTTCATCTTTTAATGAAAACATCAGAAAATCATTGAATTTATCTGGCAAAATTCCGGCTTCTGCAAAATATTCTAAGTCTACATTATTCTGAATCCAAGCCAAACCTTCCTGCAAATCTTCATATTTATAGCGATTTTTTAATCGTCTAGAATTGCCCGAAAGCCATTTATACAGATTATCAACATTAAGCGAAGCTCCAAGTAGCGGCAACAACACTTCTTTTGCGCCCACTGGTTTTTCACGAGGTTTTTCTGGCCCTTTTGGTAATCCGATATCTTTTCTAAGTTTTTCTTCCTGAGATTCCGCAAGTCTTTTATTGATGATTTTAACTTCTTCTATTTCCTGTGGCAATTGCTGAAGAACAACTTTCAATAAGTTATTGATGATAATTATTTTCTCGCCTTTGTATCTTTCTTTAGCAAAACGAAGTTCGTCGCCAATTTTACCTTCAATGGAAAAATTTCCAACATTGTCTGAATAAACTTTTTGATTAGAAGTCATATTCACAATCAAAACCTTTGAAATAGGGTTGCTTTCCTCCGAAATCACTGTACCAGAAATCGTCTGAGAGCAAATTGCTATAGAGATTAGGAGAAAGTAAAAGAATAGAAGTCTTTTCAAAATTGTTTAATTTTATTCAAAAGTAAAGTTCTTTACTAAAACAAAAATACGGTTTAACTTTCGTTAACCGTATTTGTTGTCATTTATGATTGTAATGAATTTAATTCAGAACATAAGTCGTTCCATCTCGCCCATCTTTCAGCTCGATTCCTTTTTCAAGAAGTTGGTCGCGGATTTGGTCAGAAAGTTCCCAATTTTTAGATTTTCTGGCTTGATTTCTCAAATCGATTAAAACCTGAAGAGTTTGGTCTAGTTTATCGTTATTAGATTCTTCAATCGTTTCCAATCCTAAAACATCAAAAACAATGGCGTTTAAGAATTGTTTCAAATCTTCATAATCTTCTGTAGAAATACTTTCTTTTCCCAATTTTGAAGCCGAAATAAACTTCACTGCCTCAAACAAATGAGAAATCAAAATTGGACTATTGAAATCGTCTGTCAAAGCTTCCAGCACTTTTTCTTTCCAATTTTTATAATCAAAAGAAGAAGTTTCTACACCTTCCACCTGAACTTGTGTATTAAGAATTTTCACAGCTTCCATCAATCTGTTGAAGCCTTTTTCACTTGCCAGCATGGCATCATTCGAAATATCAAGAACACTTCTGTAATGCGCCTGTAAAAAGCAAAATCTCAACACACTTGGATGAAAAGCTTTTTCAAAGAAATCATTATTTCCGGTAATCAATTCCATTGGAAGGATGTAATTTCCAGTGGATTTACTCATTCTTTGACCATTCATTGTCAACATATTGGCGTGCATCCAATATTTCACAGGTTCTAGACCATTGCAAGCTTTTCCTTGCGCGATTTCACATTCGTGGTGTGGGAATTTCAAATCCATTCCACCACCGTGAATATCAAATTGATCGCCCAGATATTTTGTACTCATCGCAGTACATTCGAGATGCCAACCAGGGAAACCTTCTCCCCAAGGCGACGGCCATTTCATAATATGTTCCGGTGACGCTTTTTTCCAAAGTGCAAAATCTTGTGGATTTTTTTTCTCACCTTGTCCATCCAAATCTCTTGTATTGGCAAATAATTCCTCGATATTTCTTCTGGACAATTCGCCGTAGTTAAGACCTCTTGCATTATATTCCAAAACATCGAAATAGACAGAACCGTTACTTTCGTAAGCGAAACCTTTTTCTACCAAAAGTTTGGTAAGTTCTAATTGTTCTATAATGTGACCAGTCGCAGTTGGCTCAATCGTTGGCGGAAGTAAATTGAATTTCTTCAAAACATCGTGAAAATCGACAGTATATTTTTGAACAATTTCCATCGGTTCCAGTTTTTCTAATCTGGATTGTTTGATGAATCTGTCATTATTGATATCGCCATCGTCCGTCAAATGACCAGCATCTGTGATATTTCTGACGTACCTTACTTTATAACCAAGAAATTGAAGACTTCTGTAAATAAAATCGAATGACAAAAAAGTTCTTACATTTCCCAAATGTACATTGCTGTAAACTGTTGGTCCACAAACGTACATCCCGATATTACCTTCTAATATTGGTTTGAAAACTTCTTTTTCGCCTGAAAGCGAGTTGTATATTTTTAGTTGCATTGTTTTAATTAATGATTAATTATAATTGATAAGTGATTTAAAATTTAAACATAAAAAATCAACAACAAATAATTGTTGTAATGAAGATTTTGTGAGATTGTTTTTTAAATTTTATCATTATTAATCAAATTTCGCATGACTTCCTACATAATGTAAGAACTCTTGTCTTGTAATGGGGTTAGTTCTGAAAATCCCGCTCAATTCTGCTGTAATCGTAGAACTAGCTGTATCTTTTATTCCTCTACAATTCACACAAAGATGTTTTGCATCGATGATACAAGCCACATTATTTGTTCCTAAAGCTTCCTTCAAAGCATCTACAATCTGCATCGTTAATCTTTCCTGAACTTGCGGACGTTTTGCGTAATAATCAACAATTCTATTGATTTTTGACAATCCTATCACTTCACCGTTGGAAATATAAGCAACGTGCGCTTTTCCTATAATCGGCAAAAAGTGATGTTCACAGAAAGAATAAACCGTAATATCTTTCTCAACCAGCATTTGGCGGTACTTATATTGGTTTTTAAAAGTTGAAACGCCCGGTTTATTTTCAGGAAGAAGACCACCAAAAATCTCATTCACATACATCTTTGCAACACGCTTAGGAGAATCTTTCAAAGAATCATCTTCCATATCAAGACCCAAAGTCTGCATAATCTCTGCAAAAAGTCCTTCTATTTTCTTAACTTTTTCTTCTGGTTTCAAATCAAAAGCGTCCTTTCTGAGAGGTGTATGATCTTTGCCAGTGAACAGATCATCGTCATTATCAGGAAAATGTTCCATAATATCATTAGTAATAAGACGCAAAAATAAACAAAATTTTGTAGCCTGTACAGAGTAAATCTAAAGATTTGATTATAAAAAGAATAGATTTAGAACGAGTTTAAAAAAGTAAAAAAAAATTGAAATGATTTGAAATTTTATATATTTGCACCTAAATTAACATAATTAAAAATAAATACTATGTCAGACATTGCATCAAGAGTAAAAGCTATCATCGCTGATAAGCTTGACGTTGAAGAAACAGAAGTAACTCCAGAGGCTAGCTTCACAAACGATTTAGGAGCTGATTCTTTGGATACTGTAGAGCTTATCATGGAGTTCGAAAAAGAATTCAACATTCAAATCCCTGATGACCAAGCAGAAAAAATTACAACTGTAGGTCACGCTATTGCTTACATCGAAGAAGTTGTAAATAAATAATATTATCTAGACAGAAAAAATTTATGGAATTAAAAAGAGTAGTTGTAACCGGCTTCGGCGCTATTACACCAATCGGAAATAATGCGAAAGAATACTGGGAAAACCTAAAAAAGGGAGAGAGCGGCGCTGCTCCTATTACTCTTTTTGATTCCACTAATTTCAAAACTAAGTTTGCGAGCGAAGTAAAAAACTACGATCCTCTTAACTATTTCGATAAAAAGGAGGCAAAAAAAATGGATAGAAACTCTCAGTTTGGACAGATTGCCGCTAGAGAAGCTATCGCTCACAGCAGACTTATAGAAGATAATGTTAACAAAGATCGCGTAGGTGTAATCTGGGGTTCTGGAATTGGCGGACTGGAAACTTTTGAAACAGAAGTTTTAGGTTTTGCTGAGTCTAATGGTATTCCGAGATTCAATCCTTTCTTTATTCCAAAAATGATTGCAGATATCACGCCTGGTAATATCTCTATCGAATATGGTTTCCACGGTCCAAACTACACAACAGTTTCAGCTTGTGCATCATCTGCGAATGCTTTGATTGATGCTAAAATGCTTATCAACCTTGGTAAAGCAGACGTAATTGTTTGTGGAGGATCAGAAGCTGCTGTTACAGCAAGCGGAATGGGAGGCTTCAACGCGATGCACGCACTTTCTACAAGAAACGATGATCCAAAAACAGCTTCTAGACCTTTTGACAAAGACAGAGATGGATTTGTTTTAGGAGAAGGTGCTGGTTGTATCATTCTTGAAGAATATGAGCACGCAAAACAAAGAGGAGCAACAATCTATGCAGAATTAGCTGGTGGAGGAATGAGTGCAGATGCACATCATATGACTGCACCACATCCTGAAGGATTAGGCGCTTATCTGGTAATGAAAAATTGTTTGGAAGATGCTGGTGTAACTGCTGACGAAGTAGATCATATCAATATGCACGGTACATCTACTCCATTAGGAGACATCGCAGAATCCAATGCCATTGCAAAATTATTCGGAGAACACGCTTTTGATATTCAGATCAATTCTACAAAATCAATGACTGGTCACCTTTTGGGTGCCGCTGGTGTTATAGAAGCTATTGCTGCTTTGCACACTATTATTCACGGTATTGTTCCGCCAACTATCAATCATTTTACTGACGATGAAAAAATCGACAGCAGACTCAACTTCACCTTCAACACGGCTGTTGAGAAAGAAGTTAATATTGCGATGAGTAATACTTTTGGTTTTGGAGGTCACAACGCTTGTGTTCTTTTCAAAAAAATATAATATGTTTTTATGGAGTTGAAAAGTTATTTTTCAAAATTACTTCCAAAAAACAGAGCACAAAAACTTTCGGAAAAAGATATTCTTTTTCGCAAAAAAATTTCTGAAATTGTTGGATACAATATCCATAATTTAGAAATCTTTAAAGAGGCATTTTCTTTAAAATCTTCTTCAAAAAGTACGAATAAAAAAAATTACGAACGTCTAGAGTTTTTAGGGGATTCTGTTTTAGGAACCATTATTTCTTGTCATCTTTTTCAGGCTTATCCTAATGAAAACGAAGGATTTCTCACGCAGATGAAATCCAAAATTGTTAACAGGAAAAACCTTAACAAACTTGGAGAAGACTTGAAATTAAGTTCGTTATTGCAAGCAGATACAAGTCAAACGATTCTGAGCGAAAACATTTCCGGAAATCTTTTGGAAGCTTTGATTGGTGCTATTTATCTAGATATTGATTATGAATTTTGCAAGAAAATTGTTTTAGACAGAATTCTTACGCCTTCCACAATCAATAAGCTGGAAAATAAAATCATCAGCTACAAAGGACTACTGTTGGAATGGAGCCAGAAGAAAAAAGTTCCAATCAAGTATGAAACTTGCGAAGAATTCCAACCTAACAAAGTCACCGTCTTCCGATGCCACGTTTGGTTGCACAACGAAAAGATTGCGAATGCCGTAGAAAGTTCTAAAAAGAAAGCCGAGGAAAAAGCAGCGCAAAGAGCTTTCTATGTTTTGAGTAAAAAAGAGAATATTATTGAAGGTCAAAAAACAATTTCTTAAGCTAGAAGAAGATCACACGGAGATCGTCATAGGGTTGATTCGACTTGTTAAAACAATCCCGGAGCACGAATTGTTTTTTTTACTCAATAAGACCAACGATTTTAATTTCAAAAGAATTGATGACATCAGCATCAAAGGCGAATTTTTTGATCATCAATTTTCTCGTTATCAAGCTTATGACAGATATTCAAAAAACTGTTATAGCTTCATTTCCAACAAATCGATTTTATCTACAGAAAAAAAAGTTCAAAATCAACTTTTTTCAGATGAATCAAATATTAAATTTTTACTAAATCTGCACCAAGATGTAGATTACATCCTAACAAATTCCGATATGTTTGCGGATTTTTCATTAATTTTGCTCCCGGAAAATTTCGTATTTCAAATTCAGGAATATTCACTGAGTTCTGAAGAAGAACTTTATCAATTAATTCAATATTATGAATAAAAACCTAAAAAAAACAAAAATCATTGCAACACTAGGCCCTGCTACTTCTAGCAAGGAGACGATGATACAGATGATACAAGCTGGTGTTGATGTATTTAGAATTAATTTTTCTCACGCCGATTACGAATTGGTGAAGAGAAATGTTGAATTAATTCGTGAAATCAATAAAGAATATGGCTACTCAGTCTCTATTTTGGGAGATTTGCAAGGTCCAAAATTAAGAGTTGGTGTAGTAAAAGAAGGTTCTTTCCTTAACCCGGGAGACGTTCTTACTTTCACAAACGAAAAAATGGAAGGCGATGCGACTAAAGTTTTTATGACTTATGAGAAGTTCCCTCAGGATGTAAAAGTTGGAGAAAGAATCTTGATTGATGACGGAAAATTGGTTTTTGAAGTTATTGAAACTAATAATGTAGATACAGTAAGAGCAAAAACAATCCAAGGTGGACCATTGAGTTCTAAAAAAGGGGTTAACCTTCCTAATACCAATGTTTCTCTTCCTGCTTTGACGGAAAAAGATATCGAGGATGCTAACTTTATGTTGGATCTTGAGCTGGATTGGATTGCTTTATCGTTCGTGCGTCACGCACAGGATATCATTGATTTGAAAGAATTGATGGCAAAACATCCAACCAACAAAACAAAAACACCAATCATTGCTAAAATCGAAAAGCCAGAAGGTGTTAAAAACATCGATGAAATTTTGATGGAGTGTGATTGCTTGATGGTTGCAAGAGGAGATCTAGGTGTTGAAGTTCCAATGGAGCAGGTTCCTGTTATCCAGAAAAACTTGGTAAACAAAGCTAGACTTTATGCTAAGCCTGTTATCATTGCTACCCAAATGATGGAAACAATGATTAATAGCTTGACACCAACAAGAGCGGAAGTAAATGACGTTGCAAACTCTGTGCTTGACGGTGCTGATGCCGTAATGCTTTCCGGAGAAACTTCTGTTGGAAAATACCCTGTGGATGTGGTTAGAAATATGGCTAAAATTGTTAAGAATATCGAGAAAACAGCTTTATATTCAAAACTAAACCACGTTATCGAAGAAAAAATCAACTGTGTAGATGAGCGTTTTATCACTGATAAAGTTTGTCGTTCTGCTGTTGATATTGCAAAATCTACAGGATCTGAAGCTATCGTAACTTTGACAAGTTCTGGTTATACTGCATTCCAAATCTCTGCACACAGACCTTCGTCTCACATCATCGTTTTCAGTAACAACAAGCGTGTGATTACGATGTTGAATCTTCTTTGGGGCGTTAGAGCATTCTATTATGATATGCAAAGATCAACTGACGAAACTGTAATCCAAGTGAATATGTTGACGCATAATTACGGATTTGTAGAGCAAGGTGATTTTGTTGTGAATCTAAACGCAATGCCAGTTCATAATGGCGGAAAAACAAATACATTGAGATTATCTACAATCTAATTTGTAGTAATTATAAAATAAAAAACCATCGAGATTCCGATGGTTTTTTTGTTCTGATTGATTTAGAAATTATTCTTTAATAATTTTCTTAGAAATAGTTCCCGATTTTGTTTTCACAGTAATGATGTAAACACCGCTTGTGAACTTATTCAAACTAATAGCTTGAGATTTTGAAGTCTTTGTATTTTCAAGAATCAATTTACCATTCATATCAAAAAATGCGATTCTCTCGATATCATTAGGCGCATTAACATTGATTATATCTTTTGTTTTCGTAGGATAAATTTTAACTTCTTCCTTACTCGAATCATTGGCTGTCAAAGTTATTTTCTTAGTTCCTGTAGCTACCAAAGCAAAATTTTGAGTTGCCTCATTTCCTTCTTGATTAACCAAAGAGTTTTTATTGGTAACCTCAATTCTATAGATTCCGTCAACTGTTGGATTATCAATCACGACTTGTTCTACATTATCAACCGTATTATCGCCTTTTGTAGCATTAGCATTCGGATCATTAATATCAAGTCTCCAAGGATAATAAATCGCTCCCGAACCAACTTCCACTACTCTAAGATCTAGATCATTCACAATTCTTGAAGTATGATTATTTTGAAGGTCTATATCGTTGGTAAATGGTGTGATAGCAGGATCAACCCAAGAAATGCTCACTTTCAACGGTTCGGTTCCAGTTGCTTTGATTTGTTTTGTAAAAGGTTGCCCAGATGTCAAAGTTTGTTTTTCTAAGTAAGCATCTTCATCAAGTCTATTGACTAAAACTTGAGCTGCTTTCTTAGCATCTACCAAGCCCCAACCGTACCAAACATCTGGTCCTGGTCTTCCAGCTTCATTCGCCGTATGGGTTAACAATGCTTTCATCTCATCAACATTGAAAATAAAACTGCTGTTTCCAGAAATATTTCTTTCAATTTGAGTCAATGCACCAGCAATACCGGAAACCATTGGCGCAGCGTAAGAAGTTCCGAAATTAACAACATAAAGATTAGTCGCATTGGGATTTGCAGTAGTATAATTAGCCATAATCATATCTACTCCTACTGCTGTAAGATCTGGTTTCACAGCGCCATCTTTTCTTGGACCGGCACTACTGAAACTTCCTTTTACAACATCACTAGCTTGAGTATATTTATGATTTCCTGGCAATTGGTTTACAGCACCTACTGTAATAATATTTTTAGCCAACGACCCATATCCTATACAGTTATAGCCTTGACTACAGTTTGCTGGCGGAACCTCATCATTAGCCTCAAATAAAACCCAACTACTTGTTGTAGAATTATATTTATACTTCTTAGAATTTGCAGATGGTCCTACCCCATAATAGTTCCCAGTTGATTTTACAATAATTTGCTGTGGTTGACTATAAACGATTTTATCAAATTTATAATCATTATCAGCATAAGCTCCGGAATATGTGTCGGTATGATTCAGTTCATAATTTCCGATCCAATAATAAGTGTTGGTGCCAGAAAGTTGCCATCCAACGTTAACACCATAGGAATGATTGGAAATATTAAGTCCTGGTAAACTAGTTAATTTTTCATAATTATTCCCCAAAGCAGTTGTTCCGAACATATAATTATCTATAACCCCTTGCGTTAATATACCTTTTGCATTGGCTTTAGGATAAGAGACACTACTTTGTGTGAAGTTTCCAGTCGCTAATCCGTTTCCAATCAAGATACTATTAACATTGGTACCGTGATAATGCTTCGCTTCTGTTGTAGCTTCTTTATTAATTGCTCTGCTAGTTGTAAATTGCTCGTGCGTATCTTGTACGCGGCCAGCATCAAAAACAGTCAGTTTGATTCCATTACCATTTACAGGAGAGGTAATCCCAGGAACAGTCCCCGATTGAAGTTCATCTATATTGGCAGTGGCATTGGCACTGGTTTCTTCTATAGAATAAAAAACTGGAATTTTTCCAGCAAAACCTGAAAGATTCTTTTTCAGGCTGTCTTTTTCTTTTTGAGAATATTTTGCAGTGGATTTTGAAAAATAAGAATCTAATTTATTCTCATTATTTACTCTTTGCTGAGTGAACTCATTTTTCAGTTTAAGATCCTGAGCATTAGAAAAATAAAATGAAAATATAAAACTTATACTGAATAAAATTCTTTTCATTAGAATTGTTTTTGCAAAGATAAAAAAATACTTATCTCATATTAGTTTTAAAAGTATTAACTATTTATTTCTGAATTTCTTAAATGAAGCTTCGAAATGAAGTTTCAGATTCCCGACATCCTGCTCATCACAAAAACCATATTTCAAAATAGTTTTGGTTTTAAATGTTTTCAACGAATAATATAAAACATTCATCTTTACGTTCGTAACCTAATTTTACGAACCGAAGTTCATCATTAATATTTCCGTTAATCAAAAATTGACCTTTAGAATCAGAATAAGTTTTCTCCTGAGAATTGATATTAATAACCAAAACCTGATTCACAGCAATAGAATCAGAGACAATTCTTCCCCTAATCTGTTGAGAAAAAATAAAATGCGAAATGAATAAAAGAGTAACTAATAAAAGTTTTTTCAAAGGCTATTTTTTCTTCAAAATTAGATTTAATTCTCACTGAGAAAAGAGTTTTAACCAGCATAAACTTTTTTATGAACAATTAACAAAATCGGACTTTGAAGCCATTTTTTTTCTCTTATTAAAACCTTAACTTTACACAAAATTCTATTTTAATGTATTTAGTTTTCGATACAGAAACCACCGGTTTACCCAAAAATTTCAACGCTCCGCTCTCAGATTCAGACAATTGGCCAAGAATGGTTCAGATTGCCTGGCAAATCCACGATGACAACGGAAACTTGATAGAAAACCAAGATTACATCATAAAACCAGAAGGTTACGACATCCCCTTCAACGCAGCGAGGATCCACGGAATTACCACAAAAATTGCGAATGAAGAAGGTCGTGATTTGCAGGAGATTTTGGAAGAATTTTCTAAAGCTCTGGAAAATGTAAGAGTTGTTTCCGGACACAATGTAGAATTCGATTATAACATTGTTGGAGCAGAATTTTATCGAAAAAACATCAAAGACAATCTTCAGGAAAAACCAAGAGCTGACACAATGATTCTGGGAACAGATTATTGCAAACTAGAAGGTGGACGTGGCGGAAGATACAAATCTCCGAAACTAGAAGAACTTTACGAAAAATTATACGGACACAAATTTGACGAAGCTCACAACGCCGCTGCCGACGTAAATGCAACAGCGCAGGTTTTCTTCGAAATGATGAGAATCGGTGTGATTCCGACTGAGGTTTTGAAAATCAATGAAGCTCAGTTAAAGGAATTTCAAGCACTCAATCCAAATCCGATAAAACCTTTCGGAATTGTTATCAGGAGACAAATCGCAAGTTTCAACAACAAAAAGAAACAAGTTGATATTACGAACATTGATGAGATTGATTTAGGCAAATATTTCCATTTTGATAATCACACTGTATTTTCAACTTTGACGGCAACTACCAATATCAACGACCTTATCACGAAAGCTAAAGAAGAAAACTTCTCGGCTGTCGGGATTGTTGATATTGGCAATATGATGGGCGCTTTCAAATTCGTGACAGCGGTTGAAGCTTCCAATTCTGCTATTTCAAAAAAGCATAAAGAATATTTAGCAAAAAAAGCGGAAGCTGAAGAAAATGGAGAAGAATTTAATGAAGAAGAACCAGATTCCAGTCAACTGATTCCAATCGTTGGTTCAGAATTTTATATTTCTGAAAGATATGAACAAAAGCAATTTACAAAAGATGACCCAGACAGAAGAACTCAAGTCGTTTTGTTGGCGAAGGATTTTGATGGTTATAAAAACTTAGTCAAATTATCAAGTATTGGTTTTCAGAAAGGATTTTATTTCGGCGTTCCGAGAATCAGCCGAGAACTGATTGCGCAATATAAAGAAGGCTTGATTGCTTTAACCTCTGGAATCAATGGTGATATCCCAAGCACTATTCTGAACATCGGAGAACAAAAAGGAGAAGAATTATTCCAGTGGTGGAAAGAGGAATTTGGAGAAGATTTTTATGTTCAAATCCAAAATCACAATCTGCCAGAAGAAGAACATTTAAATGAAGTTTTACTTCAATTCGCTGATAAATATAATGTGAAAATTTTGGCTCAGAATGAGACTTACTACACTAATAAAAGTGATGCGAATATTCAGGATATTTTAAGTTGCATCAAAGACGGAGAAAAACTTTCAACGCCTATAGGTAAAGGATTTGGAAAAAGAAAAGGTTTAACCACTGATGAATATTACATCAAAAATTCGGAAGAACTGAAAGCTACTTTTCTAGCTTATCCAGATGCTTTTGAAGCATATGATGAGTTTTTGGCAAAGTTCAAACCTTACACTTTGAAGCGTGACGTTTTGCTTCCGAAGTTTGATATTCCAGCAGAATTCATCAATCCAGAAGATGACATCGATGGTGGAAAACGAGGCGAAATGGCTTACCTGACATATCTGACTTATGAAGGGGCGAAAAAAAGATATGGTGTTGAGGGAATCACTGATGACATCAAAGAACGTTTAGACTTCGAATTGGAAGTTATTGCCAACACAGGTTATCCAGGTTATTTCTTGATTGTTCAGGATTTCTGTAACGAGGCTCGAAATATGGGCGTTTGGGTTGGTCCAGGTCGTGGTTCTGCGGCAGGTTCTGCGGTGGCTTACTGTATCGGTATTACCAATGTTGATCCAATTAAATATGACTTACTTTTCGAGAGATTCCTTAATCCGGAAAGGGTTTCTATGCCCGATATTGATATCGATTTTGATGATGAAGGTCGCGATAAAATTATCAAATGGGTAGTTGAAAAATATGGTCAGGAACAGGTTGCTCAGATTATTACTTACTCCGTTTTGGGAGGAAAATCGGCGATTAAAGATGCTGGTCGGGTTCTGGATGTTTCGATTCCGGAAACCAATATGATTGCAAAATTAATTCCGCCAAGTCCCGGAATGAACATCGCAAAAGCCTTAACAAAATACGACAAGCTCAAACCAGAAGACCAACAACTGGTTGATGAGATGAAAGCTATTTTAAGTGACCAAAACGACTCCAGATTTTCTGTTTTGGACAGTGCCAAAAAGATGGAAGGCTGTATCCGAAACACCGGAATCCACGCTTGTGGTGTGATTATTACGCCGGAACCTGTGAGCAATTTGGTTCCGATTACGATTGCGGCGAAAGATGCAGAGATTTTGGTTTCTCAGTTCGACAACTCGGTGGCGGAAGATGCAGGCCTTTTGAAAATGGATTTCTTAGGGTTAAGAACTTTAACGATTATCAAAGACGCTGTAAAACTCGTGAAAGAACGCCACGGAATTGATATTAACCCAGATGAAATTCCGCTTGATGATGCTAAAACTTATCAATTATTCAAGGACGGAAGAACCATCGGAATTTTCCAATATGAAAGTCCCGGGATGCAAAAATATATGCGTGAACTGAAGCCTACGGTTTTTGCCGATTTGATTGCAATGAACGCTTTGTACCGTCCAGGCCCAATAAAATATATCCCAAATTTCATCAACAGAAAACACGGAACCGAGGAAATTATTTACGATTTACCGGAACTTGAAGAATATCTGGAAGAAACTTACGGAATTACAGTTTATCAGGAACAGGTAATGCTTCTGTCCCAAAAACTCGCCAATTTTACAAAAGGTGAAGCCGATACTTTGAGAAAAGCAATGGGTAAAAAGCAGATTGATGTTCTGAATAAAATGTATCCGAAATTCATAGAAGGTGGTAGAAAAAACAACCTTAACGAAGAACGATTAGAAAAAATATGGAATGACTGGAAAGCCTTTGCAGAATATGCTTTTAACAAATCCCATTCTACTTGTTATGCGTGGATTGCTTATCAAACTGCTTATCTGAAAGCCAATTACCCCGCAGAATATATGGCGAGTGTAATGAGTAATAATATCAACAACACGGCTTCTATCACAATGTTTATGGAAGATTGTAAAGCAATTGGTGTAGATGTTTTGGGTCCAGACGTGAATGAATCTCAATATAAATTCTCTGTAAATGAGAAAGGGCAAATTCGTTTTGGCCTTGGTGCAATCAAAGGAATTGGCGAAGGTCCAAGTGAGGCGATTACGTTAATTAGAGAAAATGGAAAATATAAAAACATTTACGATTTCTTCGAAAGAATACCACCTTCGCAAGTTAATAAAAGAGTTGCTGAAAGCTTGATAATAGCAGGTGCTTTTGACGAATTGGATTCTTATCACCGTGGACAATATTTTGATATAGACCAAGCCGGAAGAACTAACATAGAGAGACTTGCCAGATATGGACAAAGCTTCCAAGACAGTAAAAACGAGATGGAAAACTCGCTTTTTGCAGATTTTGCCGAGGAAGTTCAAATTGAACAACCGAAACTTCTACCTTGCGCAGAATGGCCAAATATGCATAAACTAAACAAAGAAAAAGAAATCATCGGTTTCTATCTATCTGCGCATCCTTTGGACGAGTTCAAATATCAGTTTCAATTTATGCAAGGCGTTCTTTCTAAAAAAGCCGTTCTGGAAGAGAAAAAAGAAGAAATCGTTTTGGAAGAAGTGGCTCCAATTTTAGAAAAAGATAATGTTCCAGACGAAGAAGTTCAAGATATTTTAGCTTCGGATGAAGTAGGTCTGGAAGAAGAACTCCTCGAAGAATCAACAAAAAAAGCAGAACCAAAAGGAAATTTTAACTTCCTGAATCTGGACGAAGTAGAAGCATTCAAAGATTTGGCTTTTCCTGCAAAAACAACAGAATTGTTTGAGGAAAAGAAAAGTTGGAAAGACAAAATGAATGAAAAAGATAACACTAAAGAATATACTGTTGCCGGACTAATCACTGAATATCGTGTAGCTGACGGTTTCCGTAGCGGAGAAAAAGTAGCCTTTGTTATGCTGGAAGATTACACAGGCTCCTACTCTTTCCGATTGGGCGATAGAGATTATATGCGATTGAAAGATAAACTAGAAGTTCAACGATTCGTGATTATGAAAATCAAATATTCTCAAGGAAAAGATGGACGTGTTTTCGTGAATGTGAATGAAGTTCTGGAATTGAAAGAAGCATTCGAAAAATTTGCTAAAAGTTTGTCTGTTGTTGTTCCGTTAGACTCATTGCGACAATCTGATATTGAGTTTTTCAAAGAAAACATCATTCAAAATCAAGGCGAGCAAAAACTTAATTTTTTTATCAAAAATCCAGAAGACGAATCTGTTTTAGAAGTGGTTTCTATGCAGCATAAGATTAACATCAATGAAAATCTTTTGGAAATGATGCATCAAATCAATAATTACGAGGTTTTTTTGAATTAAACCTAATACTACAACACAACACTTATTTAACATAATATTTTTCAACTATAGTTAATAAACACCAAAATACTTACATAATCAATATATAAAAATCTACCCTTAATCAAAAGAGTAGATTTTTTATTTTATACACCAATTTAAATAAAAGAGAAATTGTGTTAATAAATTAAAATAAAATAAATAATTTTCAAATAATTCGCCATTTGAATAATTATTATTTATTATATTTACAAACTTAATATAAATTAAATAATTATGAAGAAACTTTTACTATCGTGCTTTGTAGCACTTGGAATTTGTGCCAGCGCACAAACAACAGTAGTTTTTGAAGACAGCTTTGAAAGCTATACAGATTTTGCTATTGCTGATATTGGTAGCTGGACTTTAAAAGACGTTGATCTTAAGACAACATACGGTATTACCTCTGGTGGCGCTGCTGTGGTTTTCCCAAACTCAGGAGTTGCAAAATCTTATCAGGTTTTTAATGCTTCAGCTACTGTTCCTGCATCTGGGGCTGGATTCTCCGCAAGAACTGGTGTCAAAAATCTTGTTTGCTTCAATGCAACTTCTTCCCCTTGGAATGACGACTGGTTGATCTCACCTCAAATCAGCATGGCTGCAACAGGAACTTCAGCAGTTAGCTTTTGGGCAAAATCAGCTAACTCTTCTTATGGTTTGGAGAAATTTCAGGTCTTTGTATCAACTACAGGAACTGATATAGCAAATTTCACTGCAATCTCTCCTGTTGTAGTTACACCAGCAGATGTTACATATCATGAATACACTTATGATTTATCATCATATAAAGGACAACAAATTTATATTGCAATCCGATGTACTTCTGATGACCAATTTGCACTAAATATAGATGATTTTAAAGTAACAAATACTGCGCCTGCCACAACTGCTCCAGATTGCGCTACATTAACATCTCCAACAAACAACAATACAGCGGTTCCTCCGGGCACTACTACACTATCTTGGACAGCACCAACTACAGGAGGTACTGTAACTAGTTACGATGTATATTTTGGAACAAGTCCAAACCCTACAACCTTACTTGCAACTGTTGCCGGAACATCTACTACTGCACCAACAGCCGTATCTACAACTTATTACTGGAGAGTAGTACCTAAAAATGATATCGGAAGCGCTACAGGATGTAATGAATTCAGTTTCACTACTGCAGCTGCTTCATATTGCACAACTGCTCCTAATGCATTATATGGTACTCTAACACCATCTACTTGCAACGGAACAACTGCTGTTACTAGAACACTTGCTTATGCAGGTGAATATTCAGCAATTAATGTTGTAGCAGGAAGAACCTATAAATTTGATATACTACTTAAAACTGGATACTATATCACAATTGCAACCAATGATGCAACGCCTGTTGGATTAGCTTCTGGTACAAACTCAGTAACTTATACTGCAACTACAACAGGAGTATTAAGGTTCTACAGCCACACGAACTCCACATGTTCTGGAGCTACAGATTCTTCAACTTCACACACAAGAAGTGTTACTTGCATGGGTACATTAGCTGTTTCTGACCTTAATAAAGCTGATATTTCTGTATATCCTAATCCATTCAAAGACATCTTGAAAATATCTGATGTAAAAGGCGTTAAGTCAATTACTGTAAATGATATGTCTGGAAGAGCGGTTAAATCTCTGGAGCCAGCTGCAGAAATCAACTTATCTAATCTTAAAGAAGGATTATATATCGTAAACCTTAAGATGGAAGACGGAAGCGTGAAAACTTTCAAAGCCATTAAAAAATAATTTGAAACTTAATTAAATTATCTAGCCACTTCTTTTACAGAGGTGGCTTTTTTGTTTCACTAACATTATTTAACTTTTAATGTTAATATACTTCCTCAGAATAAAAAAAAATTCTATATTCGTATCAGTTTAAATAAATTTATAATTTTATGAAAAAAATTCTATTATCTTGTCTTTTGGCATTAGGTATTGGAGTCAATGCTCAGTATGACTTCTCTCAAGATTTTGAAGATGACACAACTGGTTTCTACCAATTTGGTGGAGGTGGTTTTAACACAGTGAACTATTGTAGCGCAACTACATCTGGGTCTTTGACTTACAGCGCAACAGTAACACAAACTGGATGGTTTGCAGATCTTTTAGAAATTGGAGATCTTTATGGTCAAACTAACAATGGTCAAGCTATGACTGTTAGTTTCAATTACAAAAAAGCAGCTAACCTTACAGGGACACTTTATGTAATGTATGCTGAGTTAAATGAAGAAACAAATAGCTGGTCTATCACAACTGTTGGAACCGGTGTAACTTTGGGAGCTGCGGCAATCACTACTTGCGAAAATCTTAGTGCAGTAATTCCTGCAGGAACATTCGATCCAAATAAAACTTATGGTGTAGGGACTTGGTTACAAAGATCAGGAACTTCTACCGGTGCGCTATACATTGATGATTTTGTTGTAAAACAAGCAGTAGTTACCAATGCCCCAGCTTGTACAACTTTTACAAGCCCAGCTAACGGAAGTACTATTTCTGCCGGAACTGCAGGATTATCTTGGCCAAGTGTGCCAGAGGCAGCAGGTTACAAGGTAACAGTAGGAACGACTCCTGGCGGATCTGACGTGTTGAATACTTCAGTTATCGGAACATCTATTAATACTTCTTTAGTTGCTAATACAACTTATTATGCTAAAGTTGTTCCTACAAACAACGTAGGAGATGCAACAGGTTGTCAAGAGATTACTTTTATGACCAACTCTACTGTAGGTCACTGTGGTCCTTTGACATCGTCTGCTCCAACAGCCATTGCTCCAATCAGATCTGTAACTTTTGCAGGAATGACTAATACTTCTGACCCAACTCCTGCTGGTATCGGAAGCTTCCCGGTTCATCAAGATTACACAAGTATAGAATTCCCTTGGTACCGTGATGTGACTACTATGCCTTTATCTATAGTAGGAAGTAATAACACTACTATAACAAATGGATGGGCAATGTCTGTGTTCATTGACTGGAATAACGATGGTGATTTCGACGATGCTGGAGAAGCTTACTTCAACACTACACCTACAATGATCAGAGTAGTTGGAATTCCTACTACAATTCCTGTAACTGGAAATATCACTATTCCTGCAGGTACTTCTTTTGGTAAAAAATTCATGAGAATCAAGTATAACTTCTCTGGGACTACAATCCACAATGCATTGACAACTGCTTGTACTAATATGATCAATGGTCAGGTTGAAGATTATACAATTAATTATATTGATGCTCTTGCTGTTTCTGATGTTGCTAAAAAAGGAGTTTCTGTATATCCTAACCCATTCACAGATGTTCTTAATATCTCTGACGTGAAAGGAGTTAAATCAGTTTCTGTAAACGATATCTCTGGTAGAGAAGTTAAATCTCTTGCTCCAGCAGCAGAACTTAATCTTTCTAGCTTGAAAACAGGTCTTTACATCGTAAACTTGAAGATGGAAGATGGAAGTGTTAAAACTTTCAAAGCTATCAAAAAATAATTCTTAGAATTATAAATAAATTCAATCCCATCTCTTGCGAGATGGGATTTTTGTTTACTAATAAAAAAGCAAGCTTACTTCCGTAAAATATTAAGTTCTTACTTTTCCTTAAACCAAGCTTTTTAAGCACAAAGTCTACTCTATTCAATAACAAATTTATCCTTGATATTGAACTTTCGAAGCAAAACACAATATCATTTAAAAACCTTTAGAAATTATATAAAAAATACCCTGCGAAAATCACAGGGTAATTTTTTATAAGGAAATTGTATTACCAGATTTTAACTCGTTCTTCTGGTTTCTTGTAAAGCTTATCTCCTTCTTTTACATCAAATGCTTTATAGAAAGCTTCTGTATTAACCAAAGGTCCAAAACTTCTGAAGAATCCTGGAGAGTGCGGATCTGTCTTAACCTGATTAGTTAAATATTTATCTGTTGACAAAGTTCTCCAAACTGTTGCCCAGCTTAAGAAAAACCTCTGATCCGGCGTATAACCATCAATTTTGCCTGGATTTCCTTTATCCTTCAGATACATTTGTAAAGCATCATAAGCGATGTTAACTCCACCTAAGTCAGCGATATTTTCTCCATTGGTAAAAGTTCCATTCACGTGAACATCTTTTGCTGGTTCATATTTATCATATTGCGCAGCTAAACTTTTTGTCGCTTTTTCGAAGTTAGTTTTATCCTCAGCAGTCCACCAATCGGTTAAGTTTCCGTCACCATCAAACTGGGCACCACTATCATCAAAACCGTGTGTCATCTCGTGACCGATAACCGCTCCAATCCCTCCAAAATTAACCGCTGCATCTGCATCTGGGTTGAAGAAAGGTGGCTGAAGAATCGCAGCAGGGAAAACGATTTCGTTATTTACAGGATTATAATAAGCATTTACTGTTTGTGGAGACATTCCCCATTCTGTTTTATCTACTGGCTTTCCTACTTTTTCTATTTCTTTGTCATAATGCCAGCTTTCTACATTTTTCAAATTAGAATATAAAGAACCTCCATCTTTCTCAGATTTCAGTTGTAATTTAGAATAATCTTTCCATTTATCCGGATAAGCAATTTTAACCGTGAATTTATTTAATTTATCCAATGCTTTTTGCTTGGTTGTAGAAGACATCCAGGTTAAACCATTGATATGTACACCGAAACTTTTCTTAAGATAATCAATATAAGTCAGCATTTGAGATTTAGCTTCTGGCGTAAAATACTTTTCAACATACACCTTTCCGAAAGCTTCACCAAGAACACCATTGATTAGAGACAAAGCTCTTTTGTTAAGTGCTCTTTGCTCTTGCTGACCTTGCAGATATTTGCTGTAAAAATCAAATTTCAAATCATCCATTTTCTGATTTAGGTAACCAGCACTTCCTGATGTCAAATGAAATTTAAGATAATTCTTGATTAAAGGAATATTTTTCTCAGTTAAAAACGTATCAAGATTTTTATAATAATTAAGTTCTCCAATAATTACTTTATTTGTTTTAACTCCAGCCTGAGTAAGATATTTTGGAAGATCCACACTCTTCACTAGAGCTTTTAGTTCAGGTAATGTTTTAGGATTATATTGAAGGTTAGCATCACGGATTTGCTCATTCGTCAATAATGTTTTAGCCATTTTCTTTTCGAAATCAACAATTTGCCCCGCAACAACATCAGCATTTTTGTAACCAATTTCTGTTAAAACTTTAGCTACATATTTTTTGTATTCTGCAATCGTTTCTGTGTTCTTCGCAGATTCTTTTTGATAATAATCTCTACCAAGACCAAAAGAAGCGTCGCCTAAATAGACAGCATTCATCTTAGAATCTTTAAGATCTCCATCAACTCCCCATCCATAGAAAGCATTCTCTCCTCTTTTAGTAGCCTCGATAAGATAGTTTTGCAAATCATTAAGATTCTTAATCGCGTCAATTTTGGCTAAATCTGCTTTTATAGGATTAAGACCATCAGCATTACGCTTATTCATATCCATATAAGTTTCATAAAGCGCCTGAATTTTCTGACCTTCAGAACCTGTAGCAAATTTTTCTTTTAGGATGTTATCCAATAATCCTAAAGAATTGTTATCTGTAGTTTCTCTTAATTGGTTAAAAGAACCCCAACTTGGTTTATCTGCAGGAATTTTCGCAGTTTTCATCCAAGTTCCGTTAACGTAATTGTAGAAATCATCTTGCGGACGCACTGATGTGTCCATATAATTAAGCTCCAAAGCAGCTTGTTTGGTTTGTGCAAAAGCAACATTAAATAATGAAGCCAACATCAATGCACTAAGAGAGATCTTTTTCATTTTTTGATTGTAATATTTAGTTTTTATGAGTAGTTCTATTTTGCTATTTGTTACAAAAATCAGTAATTATTTTTGGCATTAAACAACAATAAGACAATTCCTGCTCTATCATTTAAATATCAGTCAATTAAATCATTAAACAAATCCCAAAAAATTATCATTTTCATTTTTTTATTTAATTCCAGAAAGCTATAGGATTTTAATAGGCAGAATTATATTTTTACAGAAAAAACATAATTTAATTTCTTTTCAAATGCATCATAATTTATTATTGATTCTGGCATTACTTTTTTCTGTTTTTATGATGGTAATGGTAGCAAAAAAAATGAAAATTGCTTATCCTATCTTTTTAGTTTTAGCCGGTTTAATCATTAGCCTTTTACCTGGAATTCCCAAGATAGAATTAGATCCAGAACTAATATTCCTGATTTTCTTACCACCATTATTATATGAAGCCGCATGGTACACCTCGTGGAACGACTTTTGGAAATTGAAAAGACCAATCGCCTTATTAGCTTTCGGATTAGTGTTTGCGACGTCGTTAATTATTGCTTATCTTTCTCAGGCATTGATTCCGGGATTCACTTTGGCGTTAGGGTTTTTATTAGGCGGAATCGTTTCTCCGCCAGATGCTGTTGCAGCTACAACAGTTTTAAAAGGATTACCCGTTCCGAAAAGAATCATCAGCATTTTGGAAGGAGAAAGCCTTGTGAACGACGCATCATCATTGATTGTATTCCGATTTGCATTAGCTGCGATTCTAACAGGAAGTTTTTCTATGAATGAAGCTACCGGACAATTCTTTTTAGTCGCAGGAATGGGAATTGTAGTTGGATTGATTGGAGCCGTAATTATGTATCTCATACATCGTTACCTGCCAACAACATCAGCCATTGATGCGGCTTTGACGATTATGACGCCCTACATTTTATATCTGGGTGCAGAACAATTTCATTTTTCAGGCGTAATGGCTGTTGTAACAGGTGGACTTTTCATTTCATATAGATCTCACGAAATTTTCAAAAACGGAAATACACGTCTCAATATGCTAGGTGTTTGGACAACTGTGATTTTCGTAATGAATGCAATGGTTTTCATCCTGATAGGACTATCACTACCTGCTATTATTCACGGATTAGAAGAAGCATCATTAATCCAAGGCATCAAATACGGTATTATCATTAGTGTTGTGGTTATTGCTATTCGATTTTTATGGGTTTATCCTGCTGCATTTGTACCAAGATGGCTCTTCAAATCTGTAAGAAAAGAACCTTCGCCAGGCTGGAAAGGCCCAATAGTTATCGGCTGGGCTGGTATGCGAGGTGTTGTATCATTAGCAACCGCACTTTCTATCCCTTTTGTGATGAACGACGGAAGTCCTTTTCCTCACAGAAATTTAATATTATTAATCACTTTCATTGTTATTTTCATAACCTTAGTTGTACAAGGATTAACATTACCTTTCATTGTCAAAAAACTAAATATGCCATCATTGGATGCAGTTTTACCACAAGAACAGCAGGAAGCACAGATACAAATAAGATTAAACAGACTAGCGCTTAATCACATTAATTCTAATTATTCAGAAATCGTTGGAAAAAGTAATCTTTTGAAAAATTATCATTTGCAAATTTCTATCGAAACAGAAAATACAGAGAACCAATTAGACATTTTGGAATGTAACAATTGTACAACTCAGGAGATTGATAAATTTGCTGAAATCCTTCAAGAAATCTATGCAAAACAAAGAGTTGATATTTTCCAGATGAGACGCGAGAAATATTATGATGATGAGGAAATCCGAAAAGCAGAATTACAACTCGACCTAAATGATTTGAAATTAAATCCAAGCTTTCATTAATATAAAAACTCTTCCGAAGCGGAAGAGTTTTTTGTTTGTTTAAATTGTTTTAAAGAACAATATTATTTTCAAGAAGAATTGGCGCCGATAAATCATTTTTATCCAACATATCTTTCATATCAATTTCAAATGTTCGGCTTATTTGCGTCATCGGAATATCAGGGGTACTCCTCTCAAAAGGATTCGAAAAAGTTTCTGCAACCGTGTCCAAAGTATGAAAAGCTCAAGTGATTATCGCTGCAAAAGGAATATTAAACCAAATTGTATAATCTTCCAAAAAAGTTCTGACTGTACAGCTGTCAGTTATATTGCTCTGTTCTTTTTGGAAAGAATATATTGACTTCTGATGATAAGAAAGATTTCATATTATCAATGTCTTCTAATAAATGGCTTGAGCATAGTTCTACGGAGTTCACCAAAAGCCAAATGGCACCAGCCGAAGACAGTTGGCACCATTTCTTTTTTCTATTGATAGAAATTTACATAATTTTATTTCCTAATTCAAAAAAATGAACAACTCCGTTTTATCAAAAGAATTTTCAACTTCAAAGGATTTGCTGGATAAGCTTTACCAGAACAGTATCACAAAAATATATCACGAAGGCGACATCATCCTTGATGAAAATGCGTCCATCCGCTCTATTCCTATTGTGATGAGAGGGATGATTAAGGTGATTCGAACAGAAGAGGACGGACGTGAGATTTTGTTATATTACATCAAAGCAGGCGAAAGCTGCATTATGTCTTTCCTTGGCGGAATGCACAACGAAAAAAGCGTGGTAAAAGCCGAAGTTGAAGAAGATGCTGAAATTCTGTTTTTACCGGTGGATAAAGTTTCGCTTTTCATTAAGGAATATCCCGAATGGCTCGATTATATTTTCAGGCTGTATCATAAACGTTTTGAGGAATTACTCGATATTATCAACGCCATTGCATTTAAAAAAGTAGATGAAAGACTTCTTAATCTATTATATAAAAAATCATCAAATTCTGATTCGAAAACCATTACTGTTACCCACGAACAGCTCGCCAATGAACTCGGAACAGCAAGAGTGGTCGTTTCCAGACTTCTGAAACAGCTTGAAGATGCAGGCAAATTGAAACTCGGACGTAATAAAATTACACTTTCGGAAAACTAACTAATCCTTATGTAACAAAAGTAGCGGTGTACGTTCTTCAGGATTTCCAATTTTGCATCATAAATAAAAAAGCAAATGGAAATTTTTGGCTATATAGCTTCTGTTCTAATTGGAATTTCTTTAGGATTAATCGGTGGTGGCGGAAGCATTCTTACAGTTCCGGTACTGGTCTATCTTTTTGGGGTTGATGCAATTTTGGCAACCGAATATTCACTGTTCATTGTCGGGATCAGCAGTGTTGTGGGTTCTTTTTCTTACTTTAAAAAAGGTCTTATCAATCTGAAAACGGCTTTCGTTTTTGGAATTCCTTCCGTTATTTCCATTTTTCTGACCCGAAATTATCTCGTTCCACTGATTCCTAATGAAGTTTTCAGCATTAATAATTTTGTGGTGACCAAAGATATTTTTCTGCTTCTCATTTTTGCAGGTTTAATGATTTTAGCTTCATACAAAATGATTCAGAAAAGTCCGGAATTACAATTACAAGCGGAAAGTATTAATAAAAGCAAAAATCTTTTGGCGGCAGGCGAAGGTTCTGTTGTGGGAATTCTTACCGGTCTTGTCGGTGCCGGTGGGGGATTTATGATTATTCCAGCTCTTGTTAATTTGCTTAAAACACCGATGAAAGTAGCTATTGGAACTTCTCTGGTGATTATTGCTCTCAATTCTCTTATCGGTTTTTTCTCATCAGTAAAAAATGTCGAAGTCGACTGGAAACTTTTAAGCACAATTTCGTCCATAGCCATTATAGGAATCATCATTGGCGCACAACTTTCAAAAAAAATTGATGGAAAAAAGCTGAAACCAGCTTTTGGATGGTTTATTCTAATAATGGGAATTTACATTATCGTGAAAGAATTATTCTTCTAAAAAACGCTTATGTAACAAAAGTAGCGGTACAAAAATTTCTAATCGCTCAACTTTGTATCAATAAAAAAACTTAAAAAATTATCATAATGAATATAGAACAGATTTATACAGGATGTCTTGCTCAAGGCGCTTATTACATTGTTTCAAACGGAGAAGCAGCGATTATCGACCCGTTAAGAGAAACTCAACCTTATATCGAAAGACTGCAAAAAGACGGCGTTGTTTTAAAATATATTTTTGAAACCCACTTTCACGCAGATTTTGTGAGCGGTCATTTGGATTTAAGCAAAAAAACAAAAGCTCCAATCGTTTACGGCCCAACGGCAAAACCCGAATTTGAAGCGATTATCGCAGAAGACAATCAGGTTTTTGAAGTAGGAAATATCAAAATAAAAGTCCTTCACACGCCCGGTCATACGATGGAAAGTTCATCTTTTCTATTAATAGATGAAAACGGAAAAGAAAAAGCATTATTCAGTGGAGATACTTTGTTTTTAGGCGATGTCGGTCGTCCTGATTTGGCACAAAAAGCGGCGAATCTTACACAGGAAGAATTAGCAGGTCTGCTTTACGACAGTTTGTACGAAAAAATCTTACCACTGAATGATGATATTATCATTTATCCGGCACACGGAGCGGGTTCGGCCTGCGGAAAAAATATGCAGAAAGAAACAATCGACAGTTTAGGAAATCAGAAGAAAACAAACTACGCGCTCAACCAAAAAGACAAGGAAAGTTTCATCAAATCGGTTACGGCCGGGCTTCTTCCACCACCTGCTTATTTCGGGATGAATGTTGCGATGAACAGAAAAGGCTACGAAAGTTTTGATAAAATTTTATCGAAAGGGCTTCACGCATTGTCTCCTGATGAATTCGAAGAAACTGCCGAAGGCAGCGGAGCATTATTGTTAGATGTCAGAAACAACAATGATTTTGCTGAAGGTTTCATTCCGCAATCTGTAAATATTGGTTTAGATGGTGATTTTGCACCTTGGGTTGGAGCGCTTGTTGTAGATGCGCAGCAGCCGATTTTATTAATTACAGACGAAAATCAGGAGGAAGAAACCGTTACCAGACTGAGCCGTGTAGGTTTTGATAATGTCATCGGTTTTTTAAAAGGCGGTTTCGATGCGTGGAAAAACAGCGGTAAAGAAATCGATACTGTAAATAGAATTTCTGCTCAGGAATTTGAGAAAGAAATCATAGGAAAAGAAGTGAAAATTATCGATGTAAGAAAAGAATCCGAATACGAAGCGGAACACATAGAAGAAGCTTTCAACAAGCCTTTGTCTTATATCAATCAATGGATTAACACATTAGATTCTAAAGAACATTTCTACATCCATTGTGCAGGCGGCTATAGAAGTATGATGGCTGCAAGTATTTTGCAGGCAAGAGGATACAGAAATTTTAGCGAAATTGCAGGTGGTTTTGGCGACATTGCAAAAACAGGAGTTCCGAAAAGCGATTTTGTTTGTAAGAGTAAAGTTTAAATTAAAAATAGAATTGATGTTAGAATTAATAAAAGAACCTTGGCCTTGGTATGTTGCAGGTCCCATCATTGGTCTTACAGTTCCGGTTTTGCTGATTTTAGGAAACAAATCTTTCGGAATCAGCTCTTCTTTGAGACATATTTGTGCGGCTTGCATTCCTGCGGATATCAGTTTTTTTAAATATGACTGGAAGAAAGAATTATGGAATCTTTTTTTCGTTTTCGGAATTTTTTTGGGTGGATTGATTGCTTCTCATTATCTTATCAACAACGCAGAAATTTCAGTAAATCCTAAACTAAAAACCGAATTAGCCACTTACGGAATTACAGATTTCAGCAATCTTGTTCCTCCACAGTTGATGAATTTTGCAAGTCTATTAACTTTAAGAGGTTTCCTGACAATGGTAGTCGGAGGTTTTCTGGTAGGCTTTGGAACTCGATATGCAGGCGGTTGTACCAGCGGTCACGCCATTATGGGATTGTCCAATCTGCAATGGCCTTCTCTTGTTGCCACAATCTGCTTTATGGCAGGCGGGTTTTTAATGGCCAATGTTATTTTGCCGGTTATTCTTTCACTTTAAAAATTAAAAAATGATAAAAGAAACAGAAGATATACATCATCAAGACACGATTTGCATCAAAGAAAGCAAACTGAAACACAAATGGTATCACAACATAAAATACCTCATCGTCGGCATTCTTTTCGGGATTGTATTTGTAAAAGCGGAGGTTATCAGTTGGTTCAGGATTCAGGAGATGTTCCGTTTGCAGTCTTTTCATATGTACGGCGTGATTGGGAGCGCTGTTCTTACGGGAATGATTTCCGTTTGGGTCATCAAAAAGTTTAACATTAAGACCGTTTATGGCGAACCCATCAAAATTGCGCCCAAGACATTCAATAAAGGTCAAATCTATGGCGGATTGATTTTCGGATTTGGCTGGGCGATTACAGGCGCTTGTCCGGGACCTCTTTTTGCACAGATTGGAACTGGAGCTTTGGCGGTTATCATTACTTTGACAAGTGCCATTTTAGGAACTTGGGTGTATGGCTATTTCAGGGAAAAATTACCTCATTAAAATGGAAGAAAAAAGACTGTAATTCAAAACTACAGTCTTTATTTTTTTATTTAATAATAATTTTTACGCCACAGAAACTCCAAAAAAATGCCCAATCAAAGCGGTGACTCCCATTGCAAAAGTGCCCCAGAAACAGATTCTCAAAACAGCAATTCCTATTTTTGAACCCCCTGTTTTTGCAGAAATTGCGCCAAGAATCATTAAGAAAATAATTGAAAATCCATACTGGAAATAAACCATTTCTTTTATCGGCGCTAAAAGTGATACTGCAAAAGGTAATATTGCACCCAAAGCAAAAGAACCAAACGATGCGAACGCCGCCTGCAAAGGTTTTGCCTGAGTAATCTCGTTGATTCCCAATTCATCGTGAGCGTGCACTCCTAAAGCATCGTGATTGGTTAATTCAGTAGCAACCTGTAAAGCAGTTTCCTTACTTACACCACGCTTTTCATAGATTTTTGCCAGCTCTATCAATTCAATTTCCGGCATTTCTTCCAATTCCTTTTTTTCCCTTAGCAAATCAGCTTTTTCAGTATCTTCCTGTGCACTTACGGAAACATATTCTCCGGCTGCCATAGACATTGCTCCGGCAATCATTCCGGCAAGTGCTGCGAGAATAATAGTATTTCGGTCAGGATTTGCTGCGGCAACACCAATCACGATACTTGTGGTAGATAATAATCCGTCGTTTGCACCCAAAACCGCTGCACGAAGCCAGCCGACTCTGTTCACATAATGTTTTTCAAGTTGATGATGCATAATTTTTAGTTTTTGATTGAAAAAAATAATTTGCTAAAATTTGTAGTAAGTCAAATTTAAAAAGATTTACTTGAATCCTAAATTTAATGGATTAATATCTGGCTTCATCCTGATAGATTTCATGTAATGACCGTACCAGATTTCTTGCATATTAAGTCTAGAAATTCCAAATATCCCATCTTTAGCATTGATTCTAATTCCGGCACCATAAAAATTGCTACTGAATTTAGACAAATCGTAATTGCTTTTATAAAAATCATCGTACGCCGTGTGCTTGTTGATAAGGCGTAAAATATTTTGCCGAAGTCTGGGAATAATAGCTGTAAAAAGGACTTACAGAAACAAACGGAAAAATCTTCATAGACGTTTCCAAGCTGAATGTTTTTTTGATTTCAAGCACCAATCATCAGTGTAATAACGACAATATGCTCTTAAAATCACAATACGAAGAGAAATAGAAGCTTCCCCACAGAGTTGATCTTGGATTTCTTTACATAGAATAGTAATTTGAATGTCTTGTTGATTTGCCTTTATTTCAAAGTTTTAAAATTAAACAACTCAAAACATATCGGGAAGTCATTCAGTTGGCAAACAGCCTAAATAAAGACTTTGACTGAATCTTCAGTGAACTTTTTCATCCTTTTTTAAAGGTTAACTCAATAGCTCACTTTCAGATTGTGCTTTTTTAGCGCTTTTTGAACAGACATACAACAAAAAAAGCCTTAAAACATACGTTTTAAAGCTTTTTGTACTACTTTGATGTTGTAGTTGCGATCCGGACGGGACTCGAACCCGCGACCTCCGCCGTGACAGGGCGGCATTCTAACCAGCTGAACTACCGGATCAATTTTTTGAAAAGTAATTGATAAACTTTATGCGATCCGGACGGGACTCGAACCCGCGACCTCCGCCGTGACAGGGCGGCATTCT
>NZ_DAIQCG010000006.1:25860-76275 GCF_036780765.1 Epilithonimonas sp. | reverse complement strand
AACCAGCTGAACTACCGGATCTCTTGCCATAACTAAGGTTATTACCTTTCGTTATTGTGGTTGCAAAAATACAACAATAATTTACATCTCCAAATTTTTTACAAAAAAAAACGCCTTTCAAAAAGAAAGACGCTCATTTTCAATATAATTATTTTCTTACAAATAAGAATTAAGTTTTTCTGCTATCACTTCTTTAGGTGCCACACCCACGATTTTATCTACCACTTCTCCATTTTTGAAGATCAGAACTGTAGGAATATTTCTGATACCATAATCTACAGATACCTGCTGATTATTATCTACATCCACTTTTCCTACTAACGCTTTACCTTCAAAATCTGCAGCAACTTCTTCGATGATTGGTCCAAGCATTCTGCAAGGTCCACACCAAGTTGCCCAAAAATCCACTAAAACTGGTTTATCTGAATTCAATACTGTTTCCTGAAAGGATTGATCTGTAATTTCTACTGCCATGATTTCTTTTTCTTTATTGTTTTATTAAACAAAATTACAAAATTTATAATTGATTTGATCTGTTGATTATCTATGTAAACTATCAGCTTTTTCTATAACGAATTGCTGACCTATTTCTTCTAACGCACTCACAAATGCATCAATATCAGATTTTTGAGTAAAATGACTGAATGAAACTCTTACCGGAGTTGAGTTGTCCAAATCCTCTTCAGACAAAACAGACATCAAAACCATTGACGGTTTTGCCGCACCAGAACTACAAGCACTTCCTTGCGAAATGGCAATCCCTTTCATATCCAATTGCAATCCAATCAAAGGAT
This sequence comes from Epilithonimonas sp., assembly GCF_036780765.1. GTDB lineage: Bacteria > Bacteroidota > Bacteroidia > Flavobacteriales > Weeksellaceae > Epilithonimonas. Next base: position 75,481 of record NZ_DAIQCG010000006.1, on the reverse strand, counting down.
TTTTATAAGGAAGTAAAAGATTCAAAACTGTATATAAACTTTTTTCATCAGCGCTTCTTCCATTGAATTTTACACCATCAATTTTTTCTTTTAATTGTTGGATTGTATAATTCTTAATCTCTTGAATATGATTCTTATAATCTTCCATTTTATCTTGAGAAATTTCCCAAGCCTTTCCCAAACCTGCAATTCCAGTCACATTCTCAGTTCCTGCTCTCAAACTTCTTTCTTGAGGTCCGCCTGTGATAATTCCTTTCAGACCTGAAGATTTTCTTACGAATGCAAATCCAGCACCTTTTGGTCCGTGGAATTTATGTGCACTGCAAGATGCAAAATCAACAGGAATTTTAGAAAAATCCAAATCCAAATGTGCCATTGTCTGAACTGTATCAGAATGGAACAATGTATTATTTTCTTTACAAAGATGAGCTACTTTTTCGATATCAAGAATATTCCCGATTTCGTTATTAGCGTGCATCAATGTTACAAGGGTCTTCTTGTCTGATGATTTTAAAACTTCTTCTAATTTATTCAAATCAAAGTCACCGTTGGAATCTGGTCTTAGATAAACCAATTCAACACCTTTTAATTTCTTCATTTCAAGGCAAGTCTCAGCAACACACTTGTGTTCCAAAGCGGAAGTGATGATTCTTTCAACACCGAGATAATTAACTGCAGATTTGATAATCATATTGTTGGATTCGGTTCCACAGGATGTGAAAACGATTTCGCCCGGAGTTACTTTCAAAGAATCTGCAATCTTTCGCCTTACTTCTTCCAAAATGGTCTTGGCTTCTTGTCCCAAACTGTGTGTTGATGACGGATTGCCATAATTGAATCTTAAAACATTCACCATACAGTCTATCACCTCATCGTCGAGAGGCGTAGTTGCTGCGTTATCCAGATAAATTCTTTCCATTTTTATACGATTAGAAGCCAGAAAAAAGGCTGAAAAATTAAGGTACTAAATTAGTGAAAAAATCGGTAATGACATTCATTGGCAAATTTGAACATGGCTTTGTCTCCGGAAGTATCTCCAAAAGCGATGATTTTATCAAATTTCTTATCGCCAATTTCAAGCTTAATTCTATTGACTTTCTCTTCTTTGTTACAGTTTTTCCCAACGAATTTCCCTGTGAAAACATCATCTTTGAACTCTGCCTGCGTAGAAAGTAATTTCATATTAAATTTCTCAGCAAATGGCTTAACCCAAATATCTAAAGACGCTGAAACAATATAAGATTCTGTATTAGTTTTATCGATATTATTAATAAAATCCAAAGCGTTTTCTCTGAATAAATTAGGGTAATTCTCTTCAAAGAATTGTTGTGCTTTTTTTTCTATTTGATATCTAGATTGACCTTTTAGAATCGATGAAATTAAGCTCTTCTTCACAGCTTCTGCATCTGCCAATTTCATTTTTAACAAAATAAAAAGCGGAACGTGTTTCAGAAACTGAACAGAAAATTTGGCTGGGTCATAAAACTTCAAAAACAAAAACATCGTGTCTTTGTAAGTCAAAGTTCCGTCGAAGTCGAATAGATATAATTTTTTCATCAATGATTGATTTTATCAAAATAAACTTTTGAGTTTGAATAACTCCATAGAACTGCATTGATTTTATTATAGAAATCAATTTTTTCAACATTTTCCCAATTTGTATAATACATTGGATTATTTACGAATTGTTTTCGGTAATTATCAACATCAACGACAAGTTGAGACAACAAGTTACTATTCTTTCGGTAAATCTCAAAAACAGATTTCAAATCATCATTAATATTCTTATTTTTAATATTCAGAAGAGTATTTGTGGAAATGATAGAATATGTATCCGGAAAATTCTTAATCTCATCGATTAAGAGAATCTTACTTATTCTTGATTTTGGAGTTAATGATTTATACTTGACCTTTTGTTCAATGTAAAAATCTGATTCCATTTTTCTTACTTCAGAAAAATACATTTGATAAATCTTATCCAATAAATCGAGTTCTTTTTTATTTAATTTTTGAATTAAATCATTTGGAATTTGAGTGTAATTAATTAGAACTCTTTTATCTAAATTATTTATGTATTGGATTCTACTATTGATTTCATTATCATAAATATCGTCTTCTGAAACCACACTTTTCAAAAAAGTGTCTATATCTTTATTTTCATCTAATTTTTGAGAATAGATAATATTAAACGAAAAGATAAAAACAGTACAAATCCAAATTTTCATTATTTAAAGCTTTAATTTCTTAAAAATAAATTCAGGAATATTTCTGATTATCATCATAATGATTGCCCAAATTGGTAAAACGTAAGCAACATCTTTTTTATTTTTGTAAGCTTTATAAATCCCTTCTGCTGCTTTTTTAGGCGTTGCAGTTAGAGCAGGATTGAGAGGTAAACCTTCAGTCATTTTGGTATCCATAAAACCTGGCTTTACCGTCAGAACGTGAACTTTTTTATCGAATAAGTAATTTCTCAATCCACTCAAATAAGCTGTCAATCCTGCTTTTGCACTTCCGTAAATGAAATTACTTTGTCTTCCTCTTTCGCCAGCAACGGATGATAAAACGATCATTGTTCCGCTTCTTTTGGATTCCATTTTTTTGGCGAAGAAATTGAGAACAGGAACTAATTTTGCGTAATTAACATCAATAATCTGTGCTGTATTTTCATCGTCATAAAGACCTTCTTCCGTTCCTAAACCAAGATAACCAGAAGCACAAAACAACAAATCCGAATTGATGTTTTCCAAAGTTTTATAATCAATCTCATTCATTAAATCCAACGGAATAATTTCAGAATTCTGAAGAAATTTAACCTGAAGATGACCAGCGAATTTCTCAGTAGTTTCTGGATTGGAACTTAATAAATAAACGATTGGAAATTTTTCTCCTTTAGCTAAACATTCTTCTACAAATGCCTGTGCAACTTCGGAATTGGAACCAAGAACAATCATATAAATTATAAATTATTAGTTATGAATTATTAATTGTTATTGATAATTCTTTTATGTTGAAGCGAAACGAATTTGGACGAATCTACATTTTGAAGATAATTAGTCAAAGAAGATTTGCTCATACTATCTTTTGTTAAGTAAATTCTTCCTCCGAAATTTTCCACAATTGTGTCCAATTGGTCAACCAGTTTTCCCAGTCCTTTATTGACTTTAAAATCTAAAGCCAAAGTATAACCTTCAGCCGGGAAAGAATTATAAGCTTGAGGATTATGTTTTCCGAAAAGCTTCAAAACAGCTAAGAAAGAACCATTTCCACTTTTTGCAATGGCGTCAAGAATTTGTCTCATTCCTTCTTTTCCATTTTCTTTTGGAATTACCATTTGATACTGGATAAATCCACTTTTTCCATAGATTTTGTTCCAATCATTAATAACATCCAAAGGATAGAAAAAGGTTTCGTAATCAATAAAATTATTAAGCTGTTTCTTTGTTTGCTTATTATAATAAAGGAAATTGAAAATCTTAATCGTCAAAGCATTCAAAACAAATCCGGGAAAATAAAAAGGAACTGTCGGCTTGAATTTTTCTTTTAATTTCAAAGATTTTTTCTGAAGACTGGATGGTAATTCAGCTTTCAAAGCGTGTTCGCCTCGCATCAAAATCGAACGTCCCAGATTTTTTCCTTTTTGAAAACAATCAATCCAAGCAACGTTGTAAGTCCAATCTTCGCTCTCGTCAAACAATTTGAAAACCTCATCCAGATTTTCAGCTTTGATGCTTTCTTGTCTGATGTAAGCGGATTCTATATTTTTCAGTTTGAATTTTGCTGATAGAATAATTCCAGTCAAACCCATTCCGCCGATGGTAGCCCAGAATTTATCTGAATTTTCTTCTCTAGAGCAAATAATAACTTCTGAGTTTTCATTCAATAATTTGAATTCTGTTACATATTCTGAAAAGCAACCTTCTGCGTGATGATTTTTACCGTGGACATCAGAAGCAATTGCTCCTCCAACAGAAACAAATTTGGTTCCTGGAGTAACGTAAAGGAAATAGCCTTGTGGAACGGAGACTTCTAAAACTTCTGACAAAAGAACGCCAGATTCACATTCTATGATTCCGTTGAGTCTGTCAAAAGAGATGAATTTATTCAATCTTTTTGTAGAAAAAATATGCTCTCCAAGAGAAGCATCGCCGTAGCAACGTCCGTTTCCTCTTGCGATAACTTCGTTATTTTCTCTAACATATTGTTTGATTTTAGAAACAGAATCATCCGACTTCATTTCCTTCTCTACAATTGGAAAATTTCCCCAGTTGGTTACTTTCTGTACAAAATTCGGTTTCATCTTTCGGTTTTTAATGATTTAAAAATTGAACGTATTAATTCAACTTTTAATATTTTAATTTTCTTTCTTAAAATAGATTTGTAAAAGGAAAACTATTATCCAAAGGACAATTGTCACTTGGATATATCTGTCTTTATAAACGATTTTGGTTGGCGATTCGGTTTTGTTGTAAACCAAAGTTTGTTGTAAATATCTTAAGAATGCAAACACCACAAAAATCACAGTATAAAATACTCTCGGATGAAATCTCGCCTGAACTTCCGGCGACAATGTAAACATCAGATAACAAATAATTGCTAAAGTACAACTGATGGACAGTGCAATATCTGCAAACTGAACATTATAGCCATCCAAAGCTTTTCTGGTTTTCCCTGAAATCTGAGCATTAATTAATTCTCCCCTTCTCTTTCCAATTGCTAAAACTAAAGCTAAAACAAAAGTTAATAAAACTGCCCAATTCGTAACCACAACTCCTGTCACATATCCACCGGCTAAAACTCTTAGGACAAAACCAATGGCGATGATACAGATATCTACAATTGCTACTTGTTTTAGTTTGAATGTATAGAAAAGATTCATCACAAAATAAAATGCGATAATAACTCCGAATTTCCAGAAATTATTATTAAAAATATAATTCCCAATAAAAATGGATGATACTGATAAGAGAATCAGCAATGCAAATAATATTTTTGCGCTTGTTTTAGAAACAGCTCCGCTTGCTAAAGGACGATGTTTCTTTTCCGGATGCTTTTTATCCGATTCTATATCAAAATAATCATTAATAATATAAATAGAACTCGCGGTAAAAGAGAAAACTAAGAATGCAAAAATACTCTCGTAAAAAAGATGAGTATTGGTAATTTTACCCGAAAAAAATAAAGGAGCAAAAACAAATAAGTTCTTAACCCATTGTTCTACTCTTATTAATTTTAAATAATTCTTCATCCAATGTTTATAATTCTACAAAAATAGCATTAAAATAAAAAAAACCGCAAATTGCGGTTTATTATTTATATTAAAAATGAATGATTATTAATTTGACTTAGCATCGTTAATCATTTTTTCATTTGCTGTAATTGCGAATTCTACACGTCTGTTCTGCGCTCTACCAGCATCTGTATCATTAGAAGCAATCGGACTAGATTTGCCTAATCCTTCCGTAAACAATCTTGTAGATGATATACCATTAGCTACAAAATAATTTTTTACTGCAGCAGCTCTTTGTCCTGATATTTTCAAATTTACAGCATCTGAACCAATACTATCTGTGTGACCATAAATATTAATATTAGTATCTGGATTATTTTTAAGAACTGTTACCAATTTATCAAGGTTACTTTTTGCAAGAGTCGTTAGATTAGATGAGTTAAAATCGAAGTTAACTGTATTTTCGTGAAGCGTTACTTTGATACCTTCACCTACTCGTTCTACTTCAGCTCCAGGTAGAACTTCTTTAATTTCTTTAGCCTGTTTGTCCATTTTATTACCGATAACACCACCAGCAACTCCACCGACAACTCCTCCAAGAACAGCTCCAAGAGGCGCATTACCACCTTTACCAACGTTATTTCCTAAAATCCCTCCAAGTACAGCTCCAGCAGCAGTTCCTATTGCAGCTCCTTTTTGAGTATTATTCGCATTTTGAACAGTTTCACAACTTGTTAAAACAAGTGAAGCTGAAATAAAAAATGCGGCTATGTTTAATTTAGTTAATTTCATTATATGTATTTTTAATTATTTACCTGTTCTTACAAAATTATAACGGATATCTATACGTTTTCCGTCAGCATTTACAGACTGTACCAAAGTGAAACTACTTTCTGTAGCATTTTCAAGAATCAGCTTATAGCCTGAGAGAATTTTTTTAGCTTTTTCTCCTTCACCTACTTTTTTAAGTGAAACTACACTGTTTTTATCAACACTGAAAGTAATTGCCTGAGTTTTTGATGGGCAGCCATTATCTCCGTGCAAAGTATAGGTACCGGTATAATTATTAGGAATCAAAGTCCAAGAGCTACCAACAAAACAACCAATACTTGCTCCCTCATCAAAAGGTTTGATGCTATAATTTTTATCGTAATCAATATTAGAAATATCCCATTGTCCTTTGAGTTTCATTACATCAGAACGTAATGCTTGTGCTTCGCCAGCGCTCACGCCAGTTTTACTTTTACAAGAAGTTACAAAAAACGCACTTCCTATCATTCCTAAAAAAATTAATTTTCTCATAGTTTTATATTTAATTCTAAGTTATGATAAAAAATTATGCCAAATTATAAAAAAATAAAAAACATGAGTTGTTTCTAGATTTTCTATTTTCTTATAACGTTCTAATTATTATAGCTTTGCCTTATCAATCGACTTTTGCAATTTTTGTTTTTTTACAGGTTTATTAGCTGACTTTGTTGAAGCATCTGCTTTGTAAAAATTCTTGTAAGCATATTCCGCGGCTTTAGCAACATCTATTACACCTGCTGATCTTGACAAATTTTCAAAACCATTAGCTGTACTAGCATTGCTTGTTTTTACTAGAGATTCTATAATCTGCTCTGGTTTAAGATTTGGCATATAAGCTAACAAAACAGCTGCAGAACCAGCAACCACAGGAGAAGCCATTGAGGTACCCTGTAGATACTCATATTTTCCGTCTGGAACTGTAGAGTAAATCTCTGAACCTGGTGCAAAAACATCTACCATTTTTTTGTCATAATTGGAGAAGCTAGACTTCAATGCATTAGAATCATTCGTGTTCGAACCAACTACAATCATATTATTGATGAATGGTTTTTCATCTGATTGAGATTTGAAATTAGTTGGAAAATATTGATGTTCAGCGATATCTTCATTTTCATTTCCAGCTGCTTTTACCAAAAGAACACCTTTACTTTCTGCATATTTGAAGGCATCCCAAACTACATTTTTACCTGGAGAAACAGGTTTCCCAAAGCTCATATTAAGGATTTTCGCTCCGTTGTCAACCGCGTAACGAACTGCATTGGCTACATCTTTATCTCTTTCGTCACCATCTGGAACGGCTCTTACGGTCATAATTTTTGCAACTCTTGAAGCTACACCATATTGATTTTCTGAACCGTTTGCCAAACCTGCAATAATTCCAGCAACGTGAGTTCCGTGTTTTGCATCTGGACCTTCATAATGATTGTTACCGTATTTTTTTTCAGAATAATCATCATAGTTGTCTCCTACGATTTCTTTTCTTGGATCAAAATCCAGATTATAACCTTTTTCAGCTTGTGGCGTAAAATAATCCAAAGCCTCTTTCATTTGTCCTTTGAGATAAGTTTCCACTTCAGCAGCTGATTTCCCTGCAATTTGTGGATCGGCCGACATTTGAGATAAAATCTGCATAGCCATTGCGTCTTGCTGAGTGGTTGGTTTTATTCCTGCTAAAGTTTCTTTAGTCAAGTTTTTCCCATTCAATAATTTCACCATATCAGGAATCGCATTATTGATCATTGTATATAACTGTACGCTTTGTTTAGCTTCCTGACTTTTTTTTGTGAAAACATCTTTAGCTTTCATATACATTGCAAACTCTTCTGGCATTTTAGCTTGGTTCGCTTTGTTTTTTGTAGAATCATCACCTTCGAAAACAGACTGGTATTTTTTTACCACTCTTGTCACTTCCATATTATCTACATCGATGTCGCCGTTTTTTCCTCCTAGGAAGTTCCATCCGTAAACATCATCTATGTATCCATTACCGTCATCATCTTTACCATTGTTTGGAATTTCGTTTGGATTTTTCCACATATTTTTTACCAATCCCGGATGATCCACTTCTACTCCGCTGTCCAAAACACCTACAACAACCGTTTTTGGTTTAAGGCCTTTTGATTCTAAGAATTTATAAGCATTCTCAGTATTAACTCCATAGACTTTGGTTGTAGCGTAATCTTTGTGATACCAAGTTTTTAAATCTTTATCATTTTCAGGAGCAGCTTTTTGTGCTGTTACTGTTGCAAAACCGGCAAAAAAAGCAGCCGCTATCAATAAATGTTTCATAATTAAATAATGATTAAATTAAAAAAATTGGTCTTAGTTTTTATTGATATTTTTGATATAAGTTAAACTTTCTGGTCCGATGTTACATATCAAATCAAGAATAGATAAATCTTTTATAAATCCATTTTTGTCCGAAAAGCTCTGATAATATTCTGACATTTCATATTCTGATTCCAATTTAGCTGAGAATTTTCCTCTAAAATCTTCTGCTTCAGGATTTTTGAAATATTCCGTAGTCAACTCATAATTTTTTTCGGTTTTCAGAATAGCAAGAATGATACCCAAAGCTTTGATGTTAAAGTCTTTTAACGATAAAATCTTTTCTACAAAAATACTTTTGAGTTTGTCTTCATAAAACTCGAAATATGGAGTGCTTTGATAAGCTGTTTTTATGGATTTCCAATGGAGTTTTTGCCAATCTTCTGCGAAAGAAATTTCGATGTCTTTGATTTCTCTTTTTCCTGTATGTTTGATTGGAATAATCAAAGGTAATTTTCCGTTGGCTCCGTAAATTGCTGCACGGTTTCTGTAAGTCTGCTTCGGAAAGTTTTCGAATTGTTCTAATGAGATTTCGTTTTCATTATCCAAGAAAACTGAAAACCATGAAACTGGTGGCAAATAAAATATTGGTAAAAGAACTTTTTTCATATTGATTATGTTGCTTTTGCTTAAAGCATTTAATTTAAACGCAAAGCCCGCAAAGATTTTTTAATTACTGAATGTTTTAAGGTTCGCAAAGGCGTAAAACTCAGCAAAGATAACAATGATTTTATATTTATAGTTTATTAAAACTAAAAACACTTTACTGAAGCTTTGAAGCCTCAACAAAGTGTTGAATCTTTATTTCGAAGGACAAATCCCATAGCCCCGATAGGAACGGCATCCTTTTTTGTTTTTTGGGTTATCACTTCGTTCGGGATGACAAACGTGGTGAAAAACAAAAAAGATATAGTGGAGAGCGGGAAATAGCTCCTAATTAATTTTAAATTTATTCATCTTCTTTTTTGTTTTTGAATAATTTGGCGAAATAATCCCAACCGAAGAACAGCACCAAAATAATGACAGCCACCCACCAATAAGATGTTTTGTTGGCTTCGCCCGTGTTGGTCGCTTTGAACATTCTGTCCCAACGGATTTTTTTGCCTGGTGCCTGATAAGTAGAACTTGCATCTGAGAAAAGACCTTCGACACTCATCCAAGTGAACATCGGTCTTCCTACGATATTTTCCTCCGGAACTACACCGAAAAATCTGGCATCCAAAGAAGCATCGCGATTGTCTCCAATCATCATATAATAGTTCTGCTTAATGGTATATTGGTTGGTTTCCTGACCATTAACATAGATTTTCCCGTTTTTGTTTTCTAACTTGTTATGCTCGTACTCGGAGATAATCCATTGGTAAGTTGGTAAAGTTTCCTGATCTAGTTTTACAACATCACCTTTTTTCGGAATTCTAAGAGGTCCGTACCAATCCTGATTCCAAGGCTTGTTGATTGGATAAATGGATTGTGTTGTATCAACATTTTTTGTGTAAGCTGTTTTATCAGCATTCAGTTTAAATCTTACAGCACCTTCTCCTTTTTTCTCGATCATTTCGTGAATCTCGATTACTTGAGGAAGCGCTTTGATTTCTTTAGCGGTCTGATCCGTCAAACCTTGGAAAGCATAGATAAATCCTTCATTAGTTTGATTTTCTTGAACCGGAAGGAAACCAAAAGTTTTGTACAACTGCGGAATATCTAACTGAGAACCTGTCGTTACAATATAACCGTGTTGTTGATACTCGTCTCCAAGAATCTTTTCTGGCGCATTGTTCACAAATAATCTTCCATCTCTGAACTCGATAACATCTCCAGGAATACCAACGCATCTTTTGACGTAAGGATCTTTTCTGTCAATCGCTGTATGCACAGAATCTTGAGGATAATTGAAAACTACGATATCGTATCTTTTGATCTCATCATAACCGGGAAGTCTTAAATAGGGCAACTTCACTGCGTCAACGTAAGATTTAGGATCGTCTTTTGGATTTCCTTTTTGACCTGTATCGAAAATTGTTCCCTGCAAGAATGGCAAAGCTACGGGTCTCATTGGCATTCTGTATCCGTAAGCCCATTTATTAACAAATAAAAAATCTCCTACTAATAAAGTTCTTTCCATAGATCCTGTCGGAATCCCGAAAGGCTGAGTGATAAATGCGTGGATAATAGTTGCAAAAACCACGGCGAAAGTTACAGATCCCAAAAAAGTTTCTTTCTTTTTACCTTCTTCTTCCTCTTCTTCAGTTTCGATTTCTGGATCTTTGCTATAATTAACAGTAGCCATATAGATGAATGGTAAAACCACAGTCAGCACACCGTTTAAAGCACCTCTTTTTCCAAATTTCTTCATCAAGAAAATATGGAAAACCGACATCATAATAGGTCCAACAATGGGAAGGTAAGATAAAATCGCCCACCATTTTGAATGCTTAGTTTCCTTAAGAATAATCAGATAGTTATAAAATGGGATGAAAGATAATAATGGATTGTATCCCATTTTCTTAAATAACTTCCAAGTTGTAAGTCCCATCAAAACGCTGATGATAAGGACGTAAACTGTATAAGTAATAATGTAATTCATAAATTTAGCTTTTGGCTTTTGGGTGGTAGCAGTTTGCTTTAGCTTGCTATTTTACAATTAGTTTTTAGTATGTGGTTTTTGTTACAGTTTTTATAGACCCAAAACATCTTTCATAGAGAAAATTCCTTTTTTATCTACGATCCATTCTGCCGCAATTACTGCTCCTAAGGCAAATCCATTTCTATTGAAAGCTGTATGCTTGATTTCTATTTCATCTACTTCTGATCGGTAGAAAACGCTGTGTGTTCCAGGAACTTCGTCTTCACGAATTGCAAAAATCCCTAATTCTTTATCTTTGGTTTCATCTAATTTCCAGGCTTCATATTTAGAATTTTCAATAATTCCTTCTGCTATGGAAATAGCTGTTCCACTTGGTGCATCTTTTTTATGAATATGATGAATTTCTTCTAGCTGTACCGAATATTCATTTGTATTTGACATCAGTTTCGCCAAATTCTCATTCAAAGCAAAGAATAAATTAACACCCAAACTGAAATTAGATCCATATAAAAATGGTGTATTATTTTCTAAAGCCAACTTTTCAATCTCTGGCTTTTTATCCAACCAACCTGTTGTTCCACAGATTACAGGAATCTTATTTTCAAGGCAAGTTTTTATATTTTCAAAAGCAACTTCTGGATTAGAAAATTCTATCGCTACATCCGCATTATTAAGATTTTCCGCATTCGGTGTTTCTTTTAATCTTGCAACTACTTCGTGACCACGGCTTTGAGAAATTTCATCAATGATTTTTCCCATTTTTCCGTAACCTACTATTGCTATTTTCATGTTTTAGAATTGAATTTTATTAGAATCTGAAACTTAAGCTCAAACCAGCTTTAGTTTGATAATTACTGAATTGGTCATTAATAACCGCCGGCGTTAATGCCAAATCCGGATCGTTACGACCTTCAAATAGATGCGCATCTACAACGGCATCCACTATATTAAGAATATAAATCAAACCCGCGATTCCTATCGCATAATCTCTTTGTCTTTTGAAACGGTCTTGCGCATTCCCCAAAACAGTTTTGTTGACGCCATTGATACCATCAAACTCGTGAGGAAGACCATTCAGTTCTGCTACATAAGCATTTCTGTAGCGTTTATAGTTTTTATCATTCCAAAGTGCAATGCCTACACCTGTTCCTACAGCACCCCAAACAAGGGGGATTTTCCAGTATTTTTTATTGTAGAATTGGCCTAAACCTGGTAAAACTGCAGAATATAAACCGGCTTTTATAGGACTAAGTTTTGTGATTTTTGCCGGCGCATTTTTATCCGCAATATCTCCTAAAACCTGAGCTTCAGACAATGGTTTGGCAGCAGGAATGCTATCTTTTGGATGATTTTCTACGCGTATTGTATCATTGCGATTGACTTGTGAAAAAATCAAACAAAAAGAAAAAAACAAAAATATCGAAAGTACTTTCTTCATTTATCTGATGTGAGCAAGAATGCTTTCCAGCTCTTCTTCATTTTTAAAATCAAGGACAATTTTACCTTTCTTTCCATTCGCTGCAGTTTTGATTTCGACATTCACATTCAGAATATCAGACAAATTTTTCTGAGCTTTTTTCACATGATTTGGAACCAAAGTTTGCTTGATGACTTTTTCTTTCTCCTGCGGATTTTTCATTTGACCTGCCAATTGCTCAGCTTGTCTCACATTCAATTGAAGTTCGATAATCTTATCAAATAACAACTTACGTTTTTCATCAGAATCCAATCCCATAATTGCACGACCGTGACCAGCCGAAATCTGACCGCTTCTGATTCCATTCTGTATATCCGGTGTCAACTTCAGTAAACGAACACTATTAGTAATTGTACTTCTCTCTTTCCCTACTCTTTGGCTAAGATTTTCCTGAGTCATACCAACCTCATCCAAAAGTCTTTGATAAGTCAAAGCAACTTCTATCGGATCAAGATCTTCTCTTTGAATATTCTCAACCAAAGCCATCTCCAGCAAAACCTGATCATTTACCAAACGGATGTATGCAGGAATAGATGCTAAACCAGCAATTTTAGAAGCACGGTAACGTCTTTCCCCAGAAATAATTTCGAATTTTTCGCCATCTTTTCTAAGCGTAATCGGCTGGATTATACCTAAACTTTTGATAGATTCGGCAAGATCACTCAATGCTTTTTCGTCAAAATAAGTCCTTGGCTGATTGGGATTTGGGTAAATATCGTCAATCGAAACTTCTACGATGTTTCCGACCAAAGTTTTTGCACCTTCGTCCGAAGCAGAGTTGATATTGGTTTTGCTTTCAGCATTCAGAATCGCACCTAAACCACGACCCATTGCTCTTGTTTTGTCTCTCATTTTTATAAATGATATAATTAATTAATGATAATTGATAAATTTTATCTCAAGATCATTTTAATTTTTAACTAATTTTTCGTTTTTCAGAAGAACTTCTTCCGCTAACTGAATATATTGAATCGCACCTTTGCTTTCAGCGTCATATTTCAAGATACTTTCTCCAAAACTTGGAGCTTCACTTAAACGTACATTTCGGCTGATAATTGTTTCAAAGACCATTTCTGGGAAGTGAGAATTAACTTCTTCCACTACTTGATTGGATAATCTCAAACGACTGTCATACATCGTCAACAACAATCCTTCAATGTCCAAATTCTGATTATGGATTTTCTGAACATTCTTAACCGTATTCAATAATTTACCAAGACCTTCCAAAGCAAAATACTCGCACTGGATTGGGATAATTACTGAATCCGCTGCTGTTAAGGCATTAATTGTAATCAAACCTAAACTTGGCGCACAATCTATAATGATATAATCGTACTCATCTTTGATTGGCTTCAGTGCTTCACGCATCATATATTCCCGGTTGTCACGATCTACCAATTCTATCTCAGCCGCAACCAAATCTATATGGGAAGGAATAATATCCACGTTGGGTGAGCTAGTTGGCAGGATACATTTTGCAACCTCTGCACTATGCTCTAACAAATTGTAGGTAGAAAAATTAACCTCTTCCACACCAAGACCAGAAGTCGCATTAGCCTGCGGATCTGCATCTATCAAAAGAACTCTTTTTTCCAAAACACCCAAAGCTGATGCCAGATTAACGGCTGTTGTTGTTTTTCCAACTCCGCCTTTCTGATTTGCAACACCTATAATTTTTCCCATAAAAATGAATTTAATCTTCAAAAATACAATTTTTTAGAACTAAGAATGTTTTGAAAATTCTCCCAACTCGTTAAAGTATTGTTAATTAACCACTTGACAAATAAAAAAATTATCCACATTTCGACTGGAAATGTGGATAATTATAAAACTCTAATTAAATCAATATCAATATTACATTGATAATCAACCTATTCTATTCTCATAGAAATCGGCATTCTGAAAGATGACCTTACGGTTTTCCCATTCAGTTGAGCCGGTGTCCATTTTGATTTTATAGATTTCACGGTTCTCTCTGCTTCTTTATTAAAATCAGAATTCTGTCCGGTAATTTTGATATTAGAAATGCTTCCATCTTTTTCTACAACAAATGTAATTACGCCAGAAATCATACCTGTTTGATCCACAGATCCCGTATCGAAACCATTAGCAACCTTTTCACGGAAAGCATTAATTCCACCTTTGAAATCTGCAGCAACATCTACTTTTTTACCATCTACGATTATGTTTGGATCTTCAACTGGAGTTGGAGGAACTGGAGCAGTGTAAGGCGCAACAGTTGGCGGACCAGGAATCACTGGAGGCGCTGTAACCATTGTTGTTTCTGGGCCTGCAGAAGTTACATTGCTGATTGCCGCATTTTTTTTGTCATCGTCTGTTGGCTCTGGTTTATTCTTTTTCACAACTCTTACTGGAGTATACTCTGGGGACTCCACAGTTTTAACTTTAGGAGGAATAACTGTAGCAACAGTTGGTTTTACAACGTTTGGAGTAGTATCGACAGGGTCTAAAATATAAGGTCCAAAATCTTTTGGTTTTTCAACAATTGTATCTGTCGAGAAAGCTGATATAACCAACGGCGTTACAGATAATGCACCAAAGAAAGCTACTCCTATAAGTAACGCTTTTGTTAATCCATTAGAATACTCATTTCTAAGAACATAGGCGCCATAAGCTTTATTTCTATTGGCGAAAACAATTTCGTCCATACGATCTTTCCCAAATACTTGTAGTAAATTTTTCATAACTATAAAATAAAATTTAATTAAACGATTGACAACATTTTTTCTAATTGAATAAAAACATATCAAATAACATTCCATTTTTTAGATAAAAAATCAACTATTTTATACAAATAATAAATATTATTTAATTTTAATTGAAAAATTATTAAACTTGTAAAGAAATAATAAGTAATTTAATGTAATGAAAATCAAACTGTTTTTCTGTATTTTTTGGAGTTTCTGGATCTCGGCTCAGGATGGCTTTGTCTTGGAAAATGCAGATAAAACGGTCCTCAAATTTAAGTTGATTAATAACTTAATTTTCATTCCAATGACCGTAAACGGCGTTGAACTCAATTTTATGTTGGATTCTGGAATTGCGGAAACTTTGCTTTTCAGTTTAGAAAACAAAGAAGTTGATTTTAAAAATATTGAAAAAATCACCTTCAAAGGTTTGGGGGAAACTGTAAGTGTTGAAGCTTTGAAATCGATAAGAAACAACATCAAAATTGGAAATCATTTCGTCGACAAATCTCACACCGTTTATATTGTTCTGGATGAAGACTTCAACATTTCTCAAGATATTGGAATTCCCGTGAATGGGATTATTGGCTATTATTTTTTCAAAAATCATCCGATAGAAATCAATTATTTGAAGAAAACAATCACGGTTTATAAAGACAACTCCAAATTCCCAAAAAGAGTAAAAAGATATGAAGAATTTCCAATGACCGTAGAACTCAATAAACCTTACATGTTGGCTGATGTAGAAATGAAACACAATAAGCAAAGCTCGAAACTACTTTTGGATTTGGGAAACACAGATTCGGTTTGGTTGTTTCCGGTTCTTATCAAAGATTTTGTTTACAACCGTCCGAATATTGATGATTTTTTGGGAAGAGGTTTCAGCGGTGATATTTTTGGAAAAAGAAGCAGAATCAATTCTTTATCAATCGGCAATTTTAAACTCAACAAACCGATTGCTTCTATGCCGGATGAGTTTTCCATCCAACATCTCAATATTGTAAAAGACAGGAAAGGTTCGATTGGCTCAGAAATTCTTAGAAGATTTTCGGTAATTTTTGATTATTCTGAAAAGAAAATTTATTTCAAACCTAATAAAAATTTGAACGATCCATTTTTGATAGACGGAAGTGGATTGGAGCTGAAGCAAAACGGATTAATCTGGGAAAAAGAAGAAGTGAAGGCACAAACCTCAAGAATCAATCATGGAAATAATGAGACTAATGTTTATAATAGTAACGCCGATTCATTTCAATATAAATTTTCATTGAAACCTGTTTTCATTGTATCAGGAACGAGGAAAGATTCGCCAGCACAAAAAGCCGGAATTCTGAAAAATGATGAACTTATAACAATCGACAATAAAACTGCTAAGGAAATGACATTGAGCAAAATACACGCTATTCTCAAAACCTACATCAGCAGAAAAATAAAACTCGAAATCAAAAGAAATGGTTTACCAATGAAAGTAGATTTCATTTTGGAAGATCCAATCCCTTATATTGAGGAATAATTATTGAATGACCAATTGAAACCCGAACTATGAGCGAAACCCTCAACCATATTAGAAACAGACCAAGATTCAAACTTTATACGCATCTTTCTTTGGAGGAGTACGAAGTGAATCTTAGAAAATATTTGGACGATAATAAGGACAAATTCTATGGTAATATCAATAAAGAAGTCGCGACAATCTACGTAAAAATAAAGGAAGACAATTATTGGAAACCCAATCTAGCTTTGAGAATTGAAAAAGATGAAGAGACTGACACAACGGTTATCAGAGGAATTTTTGGACCTAGTTCTGCTGTATGGACATTTTTTATGTTTCTTTATTTTTTTTTCACAATCGCTTGGATGACTTTTTTCACACTTTATTATGTTGAAAAACAAATTAAAACCGATAATTATCCTTGGGCTTTACCCTGCTCTTTTGTGGTTTTAGTTTTCATTGGACTGACATATTTTGCTGCAAGATTTGGGCAGTTTAAAGCTAAAAATGAAATGTTGGAATTGAGAAAATTTGCAGAAGAATCCACTTTTCCTCATGAGAAAATTTAATTTTTAAATTTAATTTTAATCTCTTCGGCAAGATACCTAACCCGTAAACCCATTTTCATAATAACATACTGAATTGGCTTTTGGTTTTTGTAATATTTTTTTATGAAAATATCCATTGCTCCAAAAAATCTATTGAGATACTCCTTATCATATATGGTACTTTCTCCTTTGTAATGTAAAATAGAATATTTGCCATAGTAGAAATTTCTATAACCGTGCTGCAAGATTGTATAGCAAATATCTATATCTTCTCCGTACATAAAATATTGCTCATCAAATCCACCTATCTCCTCATAAACAGATTTTTTAATCAGAAGATTAGCTCCTGTCATAACCTCAACTTCCGCAATACCAAATTCATCAACATCATTCCTATAATAGGTTTTGGTATTGTTGCTAAACGAAGTGAATAATTTTTCGAAAGAATTAACCAAATCCGGCACAGAACGTTTACTTTCTGGTAAAAACTCGCCTTCCAAATTATGCATCCTAAGACCTAAAGCACCAAATTTTTCTTTAGAATCTGCAAAATCGAGGATTTCTTTAAAATAATCACCTTCGATTTCTGTATCAGGATTCAAGATGTAAACATATTCTCCCTTTGCCGAATTGACACCAATGTTATTAGCTTTGGAAAAGCCGAAATTTTTGTCGAGGCTAATGAAGTTAACTCCAGAAAATTCGGACATCAAAGTTTTCCAATCAGAATTCGGAGAATTATTATCAACTACAATGATTTCATATTCAAAACCTTGAAAATATTTTTGAATAGAAAGGATGCAATTTCTCAACAAATCCTTTACTTGATAATGAACAATGATGACACTTACTCTCATTAGCCGGCTTCGTTATAAGCAGTTCTGTTGGTTATAGATCTTCCTAAAGAAATCTCATCTGCATACTCCAACTCATCTCCCACCGCAATTCCTCTGGCAATACTTGAAAATATAACCTGTGAATTTTTGAATTTTTTATAAATATAGTAAGCCGTTGTATCGCCTTCCATAGTTGCACTAAGCGCAAAAATCAATTCTTTTACAACGCCTTCTCCTATTTTCATTTCTATACTTCCGATTCTTAATTGGCTTGGACCAATCCCTTCCATTGGAGAAATTTTTCCACCCAAAACCAAATATTTCCCTTTGTACTTTCCTGTATTTTCAATCGCCATCACATCTCTCACATCTTCTACAACACAAAGCAGTTCATCATTCCTCTTCTCATCATTACAAATATCACAAACTTCTGAGTCTGAGAAATTGTGACATTCTTTGCAATATTTGATATCAGTCACCAGATTTTGTATTGATGATCCTAAAGAAATACCTTGAGAAGCCGGCTGTCGCAACAGATGCAACGCCAAACGAAGCGCAGATTTTCTGCCAATTCCGGGCAAACCTGCGATTTCTTCAACAGCTTTCGACAAAACTTTACTTGGATAATCCATTATTAAGAAACAAGATTCAAGAAATAAGAATCAGGAAAAATTTTTAATCTTTATTAATTTTTTCAAATGTTTGGAAACAGAAATCATAATCGTTTTTATCATCTTTAGAATGACATTCTTCGTCTGTTTTCTGCCAGATCTTTAGGTCAATTTTAGGAAAAAAAGTATCTGCTTCAAAATCTCCGTTCACTTGCGTGATTTCTAATTTATCAGCAATATCGATTGTTTGCTTATAAATTTCGCCACCACCAATTACAAAGAAATCTTCGTTGATTTTTTTAGCAAATTTCAAAGCTTCTTTCAGCGTAGATACAATCAAAACACCTTCCTGAAACCAGTTTTCTTTTCTGCTGACTACGATATTAGTACGATTTGGTAAAGCTTTACCAATACTTTCGTACGTTTTTCTTCCCATCACGACAGGATGATTTTCTGTAAGCGTTTTGAAATGTTTCAAATCTTTTGGAAGTTTCCAAAGCAATTGGTTGTCTTTTCCCAAAGCATTCTTGTTTCCAATAGCAGCAATTATCGTAATCATATTTACAAATCTACATGATTATGTTTAATTAAGAAAAATTTATGAGATTTTAGTTTTTATTATTTCGTATTTTTGGCAAACAGTTAATAATAGAACATTATCGATAATTGCTAAAATAAAATCGATTATAAAAAAATGAAACCGCAAAAGCGGGAAATCAAGAATAATTCTAATGAAAAAAATTTTTATAGCATCAGCTTTTGCTTTATTAATTCTGGCAAGTTGTAATAAGGACAAAGAAATCCTCAATACTTTGAACGACTATAACATTGGACAACAAAGTAAAGGATATCATTTTGGCGACAAATTGCAAATACCGCAAGATGTATTGGATTATGCAGAAGCCATCACAATCAGTTATGGAGATAAAGAAAGTAGTAATTTGACAATCGATCCTAACTTTTTCTCTTTGGGAGAAAACGATGTGACTTTCAATATCAAAACTAAAGGTGGTGAAGTCTTGACTCAGGATGCAACTATCAATGTTTTTGCTAAAGCTAACGCTAGAAAAGTCCCTTATGAAGTTGTGAATCAATATCCACACGATGCTGATAATTTTACTGAAGGTTTTGAAATCCATGGCGATACAGTTTATGAAAGTGTTGGACTAGATGGAAAATCAAAAATTGTAAAATATACTTTAGGAAGCCGCACTCCACTTTTAGAAGTTAAGCAACCTGATACTATTTTCTCAGAAGGCTTAACCGTTTTTGGAGACAAGATCTACCAATTAACATATAAAGCAAAAAAAGGATTCATCTATGATTCTAATATTAAATTGATAAAAGAATTTGACTATCCAGAAGAAATTGTTGAAGGTTGGGGAATGACAAATGATGGTAAAAACCTAATTGTTTCTGACGGATCAAAATATATCTATTTTCTAAATCCTGAAAATCCTTCTCAAATTGTAAGAAAAATTGCTGTTGCAAGCAACAAAGAAGGTTATGATCAAGTCAATGAATTGGAATATCACGATGGGTCTATCTACGCCAACGTTTGGCAAAAGCCTATCGTTCTTCAGATTAATCCTGCCAATGGTGAAGTGATTGGAATCATCGATTTCACAAACATTGCAAAACAGAATACAACAGGAAATGATGATGTTCTAAACGGAATTGCTTTCAAAGGTGAAAATATGGTAATTACCGGAAAGAACTGGAGCAGAATTTACGAAGTGGCTATAAAATAAACCCAATATTAAACTCCTAAAAAAAACGCTTCAAAATATTTTGAAGCGTTTTTTTTATTGTAACGATGCTACATTGTTGTTCGTAACATTTGATGTATTTATAACTGTATATTTTATACTTAATTGTGTATTCTCAGAAAATGTTTTATAAACCTTGTATTGGCTTTGACAAACCTGGGACTTTATCTCGTATTCTCCTTTTTCTACAACAATACTTTCACTTTTCTTAGCTTTGACTGGCAAAATGTAGTGATTGTTTCCAGAAATGTCCATAGTAAAATCACAATCTGACTCATTACTTATCATCAAGACCATACCTTTATTTGCCTGATCCGTATTGAATAAATGATTCAGCAATGAAACTGCTTTTTGCTCCAAATTTAGCTTTTTGGGAGTAGATTGTAAACCCAATATAATATCTGTATTTCTCCCGGAGACAATGGGTGAAACCATAGAAATATTACCAGCACAACTAATTAATAAACAACCAACTATAAATAGCAAAAAAAATCTATTCATCCTTTAGTTTGAACTTGATATAAGTAATTGTTTTGCCTTTCGATGAAAATAAATCTTCATAATAAGTTCTAATATCTTTTAACAATGGGGTGTCTGGTTGATATTCTGCAGCGCCATAAATATCATGATGCGCAGTAAGAATATGATGTCCCAAACCTTGCAACAATCCTAAAGTGTATCCGTGTAAGTATTCTGAATCTGTTTTCAGGTGAATAATTCCGTCTTTCTTAAGAATATGCTTATATTTTTCCAAAAATTCCGGATTGGTCAACCTGTGTTTGGTTCTTCTATATTTGATTTGTGGGTCTGGAAAAGTAATCCAAATCTCAGAAACTTCCTTCTCAGCAAATAGATTTTCTATCAATTCTATTTGAGTTCTGAGAAATGCAACATTCTTCAGATTATCCTGTATTGCTTCTTTAGCACCAAACCAAAACCTAGCTCCTTTTATATCAATGCCAATAAAATTTTTATCCGGAAACGCTTTTGCAAGACCTACAGAATATTCTCCTTTCCCGCATCCTAATTCCAAAACTATTGGTTTATCGTTACCAAAAAATTCGTTCCATTTTCCTTTGTACTGAAAATCATTCAATGCTTCCTCTCTTGTTGGCTGAATGACATTTGGTAATATTGTATTTTCTCTAAACCTCGCTGCTTTGTTTTTCCCCATTTTTTAAATTGTCTCTAAACTTTTAAAAACGTGATAAAAATAAACATTTTTATCTAATTTCAATAAATAATTAATTATTTTAAGAACTTTTATAAAAATAAAATCATTCTTTTTTCAAATCTTCTGTAACTTGCATCAAATGAGAGTTTTGCAATCTTCTCAAATAAATAGGTAGGTATTTTTCTATATAAACTTTAGTAGCCTCGTAATTATTTGATTCCAAGAATATAGAAATATTGTCTGAGCTGTAGATAAATTGAAGAAAGTTTGGAATCAGTTCTTTTGGGATTTTAAGTTTTGTAAAATATTCGTCTCCAAAGTAATCCTGAAGATTTTTGATCCCTTGATTCATTTTTTCATATTTATAATAGCGCTCTTTCTTTTTCTTCTCACCAGAAATCAAATCAAAAATACTATCAACACTAAAACTAAGTCCTTGATTGAATGATAAAACCGGAATCTCAGGAGAAGTCCCATCTCCCTTTGGTTCTGGCAAACCAATCATTTTCTTAAGTTCAAATATTTTTTCAGAACCTTTCAGCATGGAAACATCTCTTCTAAGGTTACCTGTCGGTTTGAAAGAACTAAGAATCACTTCCTGAATTTCATAGTATGCAATCTGAAGTTCTACGAAATTCTTTTTCCTGGCCAACATTTCTTTTGTTACTTCTATATCTTTTCTTTCTGTAGCGATAGACGTAAACCTAAGCAAATCGCCTTCTTTAACAGCAATTTTGAACTCGCCATTATAATTTGCTAATACACTTTTGTGTGCATTGATATTGGTTACATAGACTTGATTAAGATAAAGACTGGACTTATCTCTTATAAATATCTCACCTTCAAAATATTGCCCATAAATTGATGCAATGCAGAACAACAAAGCAATAGTAAATATCTTCTTCATAATAATTGGCAAATTTATAGAGAATAAGTGGAGTATCATTACAAAAAAAAGCCTATAAAGTTAAAATTTCATTAAACTTTATGGGCTTTTTGTTAAGTAATTAGAAATAAATTCTTTTTTAGAAAAGAACTGTTAAAAGATTGATATTTTAATCTGAGTTTCTGTTTTTCAGGAGGATCCAGCCCGTTTTTTGAACTCTATCGGGGTTTCCAGCTTCGTTCCATTCTAATATGTACCAATAGGATGCAGTAGGCAAAGGTCTTCCTTTTAATTTGCCATCCCATTTAAACTGATTTTCCGGGGCACCTTTAAAAACCAAACCCCCATTCCTATCATAGACTTCAAGTCGCGGTTCTATTTTAGTCAACAAATCAGAGTAATCTATAATATCGTTATAACCATCATCATTAGGTGTTATTACATTTTTTTCATTAATGATATAAACAGTCTGTAATACAGAACCACACTGATCTTTGACTTCAACTGTATGTTTACCTTTGGAAACATTTTCAATAACGTTCGAAGATTGTCTATTTCCATCTAGAAAATATTGATAAGAAGGAATGCCATTAGAAGCCACAATTGTGATTTTGTCGCCTTCTATCAAAACATTATTAATAACTAAATCTTCGGGTTCTGATATTTTTACAGGCTGGGGATAAACACAATCATTAAAGCCTAATTCCACAATATAATTTCCGGCAGCAAGATTAGAAGCATAACGATTAGTGCTGATAGTATGCGCCGGATCGGATTCTTTGTACCATTTATAAGAACTGAATCCCAAATTCAAAGCGGGATCAAAACCATCACCTGCATCCAGATCAATTGTAGTCCCTTTGCAAATAATCGTGTCTTTTAAAATCGATGATTTTTTAGACTGTTTGAACCTTAGCTTAAATGAAGAATAATTATCACAATAGTTTCCAGGCTTTTTTATCCGGATGTAAAATGTCTTTTCAGCTTGTGTAAGACTTAGTGTTTGTGATTTACTGATTGACGGCTTATCCGCTTTGAGCTCTGATATTCTATCATAAAATTTGACATCATTGGGATTTAGCGTTTCTGTTGTCATAAAAGCAATAAAATCATCCAGATTCACGGTTTTACTTCCTTTGAATTCATTGTCGCAAACATCAAAAACCGGAATTGTGGCTGGCTGCTGCGGATAATTCATCTGAAGTTGAGAACCGTGATAGAATTGTAAAGTGTAAGTGTCCGGAGTACAACTAAATGCACCAACCTTCACTGTAATATCCTGAGGGTTCTGTGTAAACTCAAAATCATTATCAGGGTTAATTTTAGTTCCGGATTGAGTATAATAATCTACTGTGAAATCTCCATTAAAATTAGTGACAATCTGACCCGTAAAATTCGATAACTTCTCAACATATTTTCCATCAAATTCGTCATCACAAATCATTATCGGAGAATTATTAATGACGGCAACGGGAGCATTTTCTACCTTAACATTACCTGCAAGTGTACATCCTGTGCTGAGCACCACTTCCAATCGGTAATCTCCCGGAACATTAGTAGTGTAAGAAGTTTGATTGAGCGGCAAACCTAGACTAACATTATCCTTATACCAATAATATTTTGCGCCAGAATCATTAATATCACTCGCTGGATTTTTAGGTTGTATTGTAACATTAGAACCATTACAGATAATAGCGGAATCATCTGTTTCAATAGCAGGAATCAAATCTATATTACCGGTAAAGCTTCCAGCTTCCAAAAATACTGCAGAGTCATATTGTGAGTTTGCATTTCTGCCTTCGTCTGCTATTACCAGTTTGATGTGATATTCTTCTCCGGGATCAATCTCTGCCACTGCAGTTAGAATCTTGGTCTGGCCATTAAAATTTGTTGCACTGTCATTGCTTCCATTTTGTTGGCTGTAAAAACCGATAAATCCGTCAAAATACTTAGGATTATCTCTGTCATTAATTGTGGTGACAGAAACCGGATCACCAGTTCCAGGAACAACAGCAATATTTTGGTAAGGATCCTTGCTGCCTTTTTTCTTTATTAGAAATGCAAAAGCATCGCTGTAGTTATAGTTTCCGGGATAATATTCCTCAGATAAAAACATGTATCTGAAGCTGATTTTTTTGCTTAGGGTAGATTTAAAATCAAATTCTAAAAAAGTCGCATTGGAAAGTTCCGACATTGGAAGCCCGGTTGCATCTGCAAGATCCAGATCCCCAGTCCAGCCCGAGGCGGTCGCACTCTGAACAGGCTTCGTCTTCGGTCCTGGCGCTGCTAATATATTACCTGTTGACAATATAATCCCTTCATTCATCCCGAGATTGCTTGTTCCTTTGTTGAAATAGCCATAGCTTGAGTTTCCCGCCCCAAGATTCCCACCAGACACAGTTACGTTGGAAATACTTACGCAGGTAAGATTTTGAGAGCCTATAAATTTATCCGCAACCAGTTGCTGAGGTGTATAGCTTGTAGCATCTACATTGATAAATTGTCCGTTCACTTTACCAAAAAATAAAATCAGAAGAACGGTGATAAAAATCTTATATGAAGACAAATAATATCTCATTTAACATAATAATAAGGATTGCAAATTTACTTCTAAATTTTATAACAAAAAATCCTGCTAAAAATTTTAGCAGGATTTAGTTATATTTTAAAGTAATGTTATGATTACGCAAGAGCAACTCTTACGAATCCTGTAACTTTAAGATCTGCGTTGATAGATTTCACATAATCAGCAACGGATATGCTAGAATCTTTGATGAAATCTTGGTGTACCAATGTATTGTCTTTGTAGAATCTCTGCATTTTACCTTTCAAGATATTATCGATAATGTTTGCAGGTTTTCCTTCCTCAATAAGTTTGTGTCTTTCGATTTCTAATTCTTTGTCGATAGTTTCTTGAGAAACAGCAGTCTCATCAAGAGCAATAGGATTCATTGCAGCAACTTGCATAGAAACAGATTTTGCAACTTCGTCAGCTCCGTCAACTTTTGCAGAAAGAGAAGTGATAGACGCAATTTTGTTTCCAGCGTGGATGTAAGCTCCTAAGAAAGGTCCTTCTATTCTTTCGAATGCTCCGATCTCGATTTTCTCCCCGATAACACCTGTTTGCTCGATCAATTTATCAGCAACAGTCATTCCGTGGAAATCTGTAGCCAATAACTCTTCTTTAGTAGCAGCAAAAATGGCCATTTCAGCGATTTCATAAGCCAACTCGATGAACGCTTCGTTTTTAGCAACGAAATCAGTTTCACAGTTCAAAGAGATTACAACGCCTAAAGTGTTATCCTCGTTTACTCTTGCGATAACTGCACCTTCAGAAGAATCTCTATCCGCTCTGTTAGCAGCAACTTTTTGTCCTTTTTTTCTAAGGATGTCGATTGCTTTTTCGAAATCTCCTTCAGCTTCTACTAAAGCTTTTTTGCAGTCCATCATTCCTGCACCTGTCGTGTTTCTTAGTTTTGCTACGTCTGCAGCTACTGGTGTGTAAGACATAATATTGATTATTTTTTATTTTAATTTTATTTTACCTCCTTCATGTTTTTCAGCGTGCAAATATAGTGAAATTTATAAAAATATTTAGCACCAAAAAACAATCTTAATAAAATTAGAACATTGGGAGGATTTTTCCCAATTCGGTAAAAAATCTAATTAATTTTTAATCTAATTTTCACACTATTTCACAAGATTTAATTTATTTTTACGTTTCAATTAAAATCAGGTCCCTATTAATAATGAAGAAGATATTTTTACTTTTGTTTTTTCTAGTTTCTCTTTCCACTTTCTCGCAAAGCGTCTTCGAAGCAAAATCAACCACAGACAGAGCTGTTGTAGAAAGTTTCATCCGTAATAACCCTAAACATCCTGCTGTTCCAGAGTTAAAACAAAGGGCATTATCCCTGAAATATGGTGGAAATTCTGCAGTGGCCAAACCAACTGTAACAGCAATGACTGAAAATAAAATCGAGAAAACATCCAAAGTTGGAACAACAGCAGCAAAAGGACAACCTTCTGAACAGGCGAAAAACACAGCCGCAGTTCTTACTAGTCTTTTCAACAACGATCCGAACAAAAAAGAAGCAATCATACAGTTCGTCAACAAGTCCAAATGTATTCTTGTCATCAAAATCAGTGGTAAAAAGTTCTACAATCTTTCAGTTCCTGCAAATGGACAAAATTATATTTTAGTTGACAAAGGCAGCTACAACGTTTCAACTATGATTTGTGATGCGACTTACAATCAGAACAAAGCGTTCACAAAAGATGTTATTATTACCTTAAAAGGAAACTAAATCACAGAACATTCTATTGAGATTATTATATTTCATATTAATATTAACTTCGATTCTAACTTTTTCCCAGAAAAAAATTGGATTCGATTCTTTACAGTTGAGAGATGCCCAAGAAGTGTTAGGAGACGACTATGGCAACATCTATATATATAAGAAGAAAGATTTCAGTCTTACCAAATATGATTCGGTGGGAGCACAGCTTGGAAAATTGTTAATGACTTTTCCTTACAAAATACAAAGTGTTACCAATCCTCTTAATATCGTCATGTTTTCGGAAAATGCTCAGGAAATAAAATTCCTTGATCAAAATCTGAATGAAATCCAGAAAATCAATCTAAGTCCAACCTTCGGATTCATAAAAGCCGTTTATGCAGAAGATTTACAATTTGCGTGGCTGATAGATGACAGCAACAAAACGCTTTTTCAATACAATTTTCGGAGCAATTCTATAATTAATTCATTCCCATTCAATATCAACCTTCAATCTCTGCAGGATTTTTTGTTCTATAACAATAAGGTATATATTCTTCTGGAAAACACTTTAGAAGTTTACAATACCAGAGCTACCCTGCTCTATTCTACAACTATCAATAATGCCAGAAAACTTCGGCGGAATAATGATGATATATTGATATTCAATAACCAAAGTATCAAAAAATTCGATGGCAAAAATCTCATCGAAATCTTCCAAAATCCCAATGCAAAAATTGTGGATAAAAATAATGCTGGATTTTTGGCACTCATACAGGACAAGCTTTATCTTTACAGACAAAAATAAATGATAATTGATAAATCATAATTGGTTTTGAAGTTTCAGTTTTCAACACTATCATTTATCAACTATAACTCATCAATTATAACAAAAATGCATATCGCTGTTACAGGAAATATTGGCGCCGGAAAAACAACCCTAACTACAATGTTATCAAAACATTACAATTGGGAAGCACAATTTGAAGATGTAGATCACAATCCTTATTTGGATGATTTTTATGGCGATATGTCGAAATGGAGTTTTGCATTACAGATTTATTTTTTAGGCAGCAGATTTCGCCAAGTGAAGGAAATCCGTGAAAGCGGAAAGAACGTTATCCAGGACAGAACAATCTATGAGGATGCCCATATTTTTGCTGAAAATCTTGCTGAAATGAACTTACTTTCCGAACGTGATTTTAACAATTATTTATCCGTTTTTACATTGATGAAAGACTTTGTTTCGGCACCGGATTTGCTAATTTATCTTAGAGCAGATGTTCCAACTTTAGTGCGACAAATCTCCAAAAGAGGAAGAGAATACGAAGCTGGAATCAGTATAGACTACCTATCAAAGCTGAATAACAAATACCAAAGCTGGATAGAAAATTACAAAGAAGGCAAACTTCTTGTTATTGATGTGGACAATCTAGATTTCGTAGAAAGACCTGAGGATTTCGGGTACATTCTGGAAAGAATAGATGCAGAACTGAACGGTTTGTTTTAAATTATTTTTTGGTGAAATAATTTTTACAATCCTGAAAATTACATTAGCCAAAATTTAACTTTAAAGCATCATGATAAAAGTAATTCATAATAACAGTTGTCCAAAGTCCAAAGCTATTCTGGAATATCTGGACGAGAATGATATCAAATTTCAGATTATTGACATCAATGAACATCCGCTTAGCTTGTTTGAATTAAGAACTTTGTTCAAAAAACTCAATAAAAAACCTAGCAGAATCCTGAGACATTCTACAGAATTATTCAAAAAATATTTCTCTGAATCAGAAACTGTGAATGACGAACAAGCCCTTGAAGTCATTGCTCTCAACCCCGAATTAATACAATGTCCTATCCTTATCAAAGGAAAAATTGCAATGTTGGGAAATCCTTTAGAGAATGTGAAATTCTTCATCGAGAACTAATAGTCATCTCAAAATCAAATAATTAGACTCATGCTTTTGAATTTCAAATGCAATATTAATTTTTACGAATTATTTTTGAAATAATTTGTCTAACTGAAAAATAATCCTTTATTTTGCACTCTCAAATATTCATTAGTCAAAAGAACATCGAGATATGTCAAGAATTTGCCAAATAACAGGTAAGCGTGCAATGGTAGGAAACAATGTTTCCCACGCTAATAACAAAACGAAAAGACGTTTTGAAATTAACTTGCTAGAGAAGAAATTTTTCCTTCCTGAGCAAGAAAAGTCAGTAACCCTTAAGGTTTCTGCTCACGGATTGAGAATCATCAACAAGATTGGTATTGAAGAAGCTATCGAAAGAGCAGCTAGAAACGGATTCATTAAAAACACTACTAAGTAATGGCTAAAAAAGGTAACAGAGTTCAGGTAATTCTAGAATGTACTGAGCACAAAGAAAGCGGAGTAGCAGGAATGTCAAGGTACATTACTACAAAAAATAAAAAGAACACTACAGAGAGATTGGAACTTAAAAAATTCAATCCAGTTCTTAAGAAATATACTGTTCACAAAGAAATTAAGTAATTTATAAAAATATTTTACAATGGCAAAGAAAGTAGTAGCAACACTTCAAGGTGGAGCTGGTTCAAAAAAAATGACAAAAGTAATCAAAATGGTTAAGTCTTCTAAATCAGATGCTTACATTTTTGAAGAAAAAGTAATGAACGCTGACGAAGTTGAAGGATTTTTGAAAAAATAATCCCTTACCCGAATACAATATAGAAACTACTCTTTTAGGGTAGTTTTTTTGTTATATTTGCTTCGGATAAAATCATTTATCAATTATCATTCATCATCTATTATTAATAATGAGTTGGTTTAAAAAAATATTCAAAAAAGAAGATAAAGAAACGCTTGACAAAGGTTTGGAAAAATCTAGCCAAGGTTTTTTCGATAAAATTTCCAGAGCTGTCGTTGGAAAAAACACAGTAGACGATGAAGTTTTGGATGATTTGGAAGAAGTACTCATCGCTTCAGATGTCGGTGCAGAAACAACTATCAAAATCATCAAAAGAATAGAGGATCGTGTTGCGAGAGACAAGTATGTCAATGTAAGCGAATTAGATAATATTCTTCGTGAAGAGATTACTGGACTTCTTTTGGACAATCCTCATTTGGATACAGACAATATCGACACAAGCAAAAAACCTTATGTCATAATGGTTGTTGGTGTGAATGGGGTTGGAAAAACTACAACTATTGGAAAATTAGCCTATCAGTTCAAATCCCAAGGATTGAAAGTAGTTCTTGGCGCTGCTGATACTTTCCGAGCAGCTGCTGTTGACCAATTGGTAATTTGGAGTGAGCGCGTTGGCGTTCCGATTGTAAAACAAGAGATGGGATCCGATCCTGCCTCTGTTGCTTTTGATACCGTTCAGTCTGCAGTTGCTCAAAATGCAGATATTGTCATAATAGATACTGCTGGAAGGCTGCATAATAAAGTCAATCTAATGAACGAACTTTCCAAAATAAAACGTGTAATGCAAAAGGTGCTTCCTGATGCGCCTCACGAAGTTTTATTGGTTTTAGACGGCTCTACAGGTCAGAATGCTTTTGAACAGGCAAAACAGTTTACCGCAGCTACAGAAGTAACATCTTTGGCAGTAACAAAATTAGATGGAACTGCTAAAGGTGGCGTTGTAATAGGAATATCGGATCAGTTTCAGATTCCAGTAAAATATATTGGTGTAGGGGAAAAAATCCAGGATCTTCAGATTTTTAATGGTATGGAATTTGTAAATTCATTCTTCAAAAAGAGATAATAAATCACATTTATATTAACATTAAAAAAATCAAAACTATGGGTATTTTAACTTGGATTATTTTCGGTCTTATTGCCGGAGCAATCGCAAAAGCTATTCATCCAGGAAATGATCCTGGTGGATGGGTTGTAACAGTTATTATTGGGATCATAGGCTCATTTCTTGGAGGAGCTATTGGAACTTATGTATTAGGTTGGGGTGATGTAGATTCTTTTTGGAGTCCAAGAAGTTGGCTATTGGCCATTGGTGGCTCAGTCTTATTATTATTTATTTATAGTATGCTAACCAAAAAGTAAATTCAACAATAATTAAACTTTTTTACATTTTATTGAAAAAGCATCAGGTTTTCTGATGCTTTTTTAATTATTAAATCATATATTTGGTAAGTTAAAAATTTATTAATAATGAAGAAAATCTTTACTACTCTCCTTTCTTTTGGGATGGTGGCTGGTGCATTAGCTCAGTGGACACCTACAACTATGAAAGGTGAAAATCTACGGCAAAATGGAGCAACCAAGTTTTATTCTTTGGATGTTAACGCTATTCGCACACAACTGCAAAATGCCCAACCTACAGGGAAGGACAGCAAACCAGTAATCATTAGTGTACCAACTTTAAATGGTAAAATTGAAAGATTTCAAGTCTACAGTTTACCTGTAGTGGTGCAATCTTTGGCAGACAGATACCAATTGGGATCATATGTTGGAACCGGTATAGATGATCCGGAAAAGTACATCAGATTTTCTGTAGCTCCAGACGATTTCCAGTCGATGATCATTAAAAATGGCATCTATGAATTTGTAGAACCACAGAACAAAGAAAAATCGGTTTATGGCGTCCATCCAAAGACAAACAAAACCAGTGGAGCAAATGGATCTTGGCTTTGTAATAGTACCGAGCCTCTTGTCACAAAGAAGGAAATAGAAAAGCTTGCAAATGGTTCTAGCTTCGCAAACAGTGCTACAGATTTTTCTAAAGCATCTGACAAAAAATATAGAACAATGCGCCTTGCGATGTCTGTGAATGGTGAATACACAGCGTACCACGGAGGTACTGTTGCAGGTGCTTTGACAGCGATTAATGCAACTCTAACTCGTTGCAACGGAATTTTTGAAAATGATTTTGCACTGCATTTGATTTTACAGGATTTTCCTTCTGTAATTTACACCAACGCAAGTACAGATCCATATTCTACGAATTTGAACCAATGGAATCAGCAATTACAAACTACATTGACAACTAATGTTGGAAATGATAACTACGACATCGGCCATATGTTTGGTGCTTCTGGCGGTGGTGGTAACGCTGGCTGTATTGGGTGTGTGTGTATTAATCCAACTACAACTACTCCATTAGGAAAAGGATCTGGAATTACTTCACCTGCAGATGGTATCCCAAAAGGAGACAACTTTGACATAGATTATGTTGCCCACGAAATAGGACATCAATTAGGTGCCAATCATACATTTTCTATGAGTCTGGAGGGCACTGGCCAAAATGTAGAGCCAGGATCAGGATCCACAATTATGGGATACGCAGGTATCACTAGTGCGGATGTTCAGGCACATTCAGATCCATACTTCCATATCAACAGTATTATACAGGTACAGAACAATCTTACTTCTAAAACCTGTGATATTGAGACGGCAGTAGCAAATCAGCCACCAGTAATTGTTGCTATGCCAGACGTGACAATTCCTAAGAGTACTGCTTTCGTATTAACCGCGCAGGCAACTGATGCTGAAGGAAACCCTATTACATATTGCTGGGAACAAACCGATAGTGCATCTTCTACAACCAGTACTAGCAATTTAGGGAACAATACCAATGGACCTACATTCAGATCTTGGAATCCTACAACTAACCCTACGAGATATTTCCCTAAACTTAGTACAGTTTTAGCAGGAAATTTAAAAAGTACAACAGATTGGGAAGCTGTTTCTACAGTTGCAAGAACAACCAATTATAAAGTAACGGTACGAGACAATAATCCGGACAAAACACAACAACAAACTCAATATGGCACTCAACGAGTTGTTGTAGGAACTGCAGGACCATTTAAAGTGACATCTACAAAGGTTTACAACAATGCTCTAGCCGCTTTCACTTGGGATCCAGTGGGAACAACTGCTGCGCCGTATAATGTAGCGAATGTAAAAATAGATTACACCACTGATAATGGTAATACTTGGACGGTTTTAGCAGCATCAACTCCTAATGATGGATCAGAGGAACTAAACTTTAATACGTTCGCTACCAATTCTCAACTTACAATAAGAGTTTCCGCTTTAGGTAATGTTTTCTACGCTGTTGGTAAGGTAACAGTGTCTGCAATGGTAAATTGCGACGGAACAGCGCCTGCTGGTCTTGTAGCTTCAGAGATTAGTCAGACCGGTGCAAAAATAGATTGGGATGCTGTAGCTAATGCTACTTATACATTAAGATATAAAAAAGCTGCTGATACCAACTGGACAGAGGTTAACAATCTCACAACTAATACTTATACGATTTCTGGACTGGTATTAAGTACAGCTTATAATGTGAGTGTAGCTGCCGTTTGTAGTGGAACAGTGGGTGCTTACGCCACCACTAATTTTACAACAAAAGGTATTGAATATTGTACAGCGGGAGCAACTTCTACAAGTTTTGAGAAAATATCCAATGTGACGTTTGCAAACATTAATAATAATTCTACTTCTACAGCAGGATATGAAGATTTCACTACTGTTATAGGAAATGTAAATGCTGGTCAGACTTACAATTTTTCAGCATCATTTTCCGGAACTTCTTATGCTGAGGACCAAGTGTTAGTATGGATAGATCTAAACCAAGATGGTGATTTTGATGATGCTGGTGAGAGAGTATTGGTAACAACTGCAAAGAAATCTCCATGGACAGGAAGTATTGCAATACCTGCTACTGCAAAAATAGGACAGACAAGAATGAGAGTACGTCTTCACGATTCTACACTCACACCAAACACTACACCTTGCGGAACATCCGGTTATGGACAGGTAGAAGATTATACTCTGAACGTTGGACAGCTAGCCGTTTCTGATGTTAAGAAAAACTCAGTAAATGTGTATCCTAACCCGGCAAAAGATATCATTAATATTTCTAATGTATCTTCAAAAGCTCAGTTCGAGATCTACTCTGTAGGTGGACAATTGGTAAACCAAGGAACAACAGATGGAAAAGTAAATGTTTCTAAGTTAACAAAAGGCGTTTACATCCTATCTGTAGAATCAAATGGTGAGAAAACTCAAACTAAATTCATCAAGAATTAATCAATAATTCTATCAATAGAAAACCCCGAATAATATTCGGGGTTTTTCTTTTTTATGAGATAAAGTAATTTCTAATTAAGTTCATTAACAACAGCATCAGTTGCAACTCGCAAACTTTCCAAATCAGAATTATTGTAAATGATATAATCCGCTAATTTGATTTTATCTTTTTCCGGCATTTGCTTCTGTATAATGGCTTCTACTTCACGATAAGTTTTATCATCTCTATCCATCGTTCTTTTGATTCTGAGGTTGTCATCCGCTGTAATCAAAAGAGATTTGTAGCATTGCAGATGCAGTTTCAGTTCAAAAAGAAGCGCGGTTTCTTTGAAAACAAATTCAGATTTTTGAGAATTCACCCACTTTTCAAAATCAATTTTTACTGCTGGATGAATCAAATGATTTAATGGTTCTAATAGTTCAGAATTATTAAAGACTTTTTCAGCAACATATTTCCGATTATAAACGCCATTAGAATAAGCCTCAGATCCCAAAAGGCCAATGATTTTTTCTTTTAAAACAGAATCTTTGTTGACAATATTTTTTGCCTCGTCATCCGAATAATAAACAGGAAAACCTTTTTCCTCTAATAATTTTGCAACTGTTGTTTTTCCGGAGCCAATTCCACCCGTTAATCCAATAATCTTGGGTATGGGAACATCTTCTTCCTGATTTTGATTAATATCTTGTATTTCCATAATTTATCTAATATCCAAAAACTTCATTAAAACTAAAAGTCTGGTCTAATTTCACTCCTCTTTCTGTCATTTTCAAACTTGCCAATTCATTATGAGCATCGTGCTCAAAAAACAAAAGATAATCATTATCCACACATTGCTTCAAAAACTTTCCTTTCTCTTCCAAGGTAAGCAATGGTCTGGTATCATAACCCATTACATAAACCTGCGGAATATGTCCTACTGTCGGAATCAAATCTGCTGCAAAAACAATTGTTTTTTCCTGATACTGAAGAACAGGCAGCATTTGTTTTTCCGTATGTCCATCTAGAAAAATGACATCCATTTTCAAATCGGGAGCGAATCCATAATTACCGGTTGTTGGCAATGGTAAGAAATTAAGTTGTCCACTTTCTTCCAAAGGCAAAATATTCTCTTTCAGGAAACTTGCTTTTTCTCTAGGATTAGGTTCCGTTGCCCATTTCCAATGATTTTCGTTGGTCCAGAAATGCGCATTTTTGAACGCTGGTCTGTAACCAGATTTATCATCATTCCATTCTATTGCACCACCGCAATGGTCAAAATGAAGATGCGTTAAAAAAACATCCGTAATATCTTCTCTTACAAATCCATATTTCTTCAAATTTTTATCCAAAGAATCATCTCCCCAAAGAGAATAATGTCCAAAGAATTTTTCGTCTTGTTTATCGCCAAGTCCACAATCTATTAGGATTAATTTTTTGCCATCTTCCACTAAAAGTGAGCGAGTTCCTAATTCGATGAGATTTTTTTCGTCAGCTGGATTTGTTTTTTCCCAAAGCGTTTTCGGAACAACACCAAACATTGCACCACCATCTAATTTGAATTTTCCACATTGGATTGGATAGAGTTTCATAAATATTTTGTTTTTTGAGAGTTTTAAATCGAATCTCGATTTTCCTTCATCAACTCTGCAATTTTTTTATCATTTGCAAAATCTGATTGCCCTAAATTAAGAATAATATTTTCAAAATCACTATCGTTTCTATTTTGACTTAATTTATTTGCTATAAAGATTTCTGTTGGATAAATATTGATTCCAAAAGCACCTTTCATTTCTTTTTTCACAAATTCATTGCCCATATTCTCAACAAACATTGGACATTTCTGAACTTTCTCATATTTAAAAGTAAGCTTTTTCAAATGCTCATAAAGTTCATCACCTGTCATTACCTTCACTTTTCCACGGATTTGAACCGCTTCATAGTTCCACGTTGAAACATTTGTTTTCTCATACCAAGATGACGAAATGTAAGAATGAGCACCTAAAAAATCACATAAAACCTCATCATCATCGTCCAAAATTTTGGCTTGAAAATTAGCTTTAGAAATATGAGTTTCTAGAAAAAAATCTTCTTTGTCATCATTCAACAAAAACATAGAATGTGTTGCCGATAATTTTTCTTTATCCGAAATCAAAAGTGCAAAAGCATTTTCACTGATGATTTTCTTCATCCATTCTTGGTCTTCGCTTTTATATATTTTTGGAATGAACATTACTGTAATTTAGAATAACTATTAAAATAATTCGCCCAAATTTTTAGGTCTAGAAATATTTAGATGTTTATAAGCTTTATCGGTCACTTCCCTACCTCGTGGAGTTCTGATAATAAAACCTTCCTGAATCAAAAATGGTTCATAAACTTCTTCCAAAGTCTCAGGGTTTTCGCCAATGGAGGTTGCTAAAGCTGAGATTCCGACTGGTTTTCCGCGGAAATTCTCTATCATCACACGCATTATTTTGTTATCCATATCATCTAAGCCAAACTCATCGACATTCAAAGAATTCAATGCAAATTTTGTGATTTCGATTTCTATTTCTCCGTTACCTTTGATTTCTGCAAAGTCTCGGACTCTTCGCAAAAGTGCATTCGCAATTCTAGGTGTTCCTCTACTTCTTCTTGCAATTTCCAGTGCAGCATCTTCATAGATTGGAACGCCTAAAACCCTTGCACTTCTTTCAATTATCATCCCGAGAAGTTCTATTGTATAATATTCCAATCGGCTTTGGATTCCGAATCTTGCGAGCATCGGCTTTGTCAACATTCCGCTTCTTGTGGTTGCACCAATTAATGTAAATGGGTTAAGTCCAATTTGAACAGAACGAGCATTTGGACCCGTTTCCAGCATAATATCAATCTTATAATCTTCCATTGCGGAATAAAGATATTCTTCCACAATCGGCGAAAGACGATGGATTTCATCAATGAAAAGGACATCATTTTCTTCAAGATTAGTAAGTAATCCGGCCAAACTTCCTGGTTTATCCAAAACTGGGCCTGACGTGATTTTACAATTAACACCCAATTCGTTGGCTATAATATGCGACAAAGTGGTTTTCCCTAATCCTGGTGGACCGTGCAAAAGAACGTGATCTAGAGCACTTCCACGATTTTTTGCGGCTGCAACAAAAACTTCTAGATTGTCCAAAGTTTTTCTTTGTCCTGCAAAATCACTGAAACTCTGCGGACGGATTTTTTCTTCCTGAATCAAATCGTCATCAGAATAATTGTCTTTATCGGGATGTAAAAAATCGGGCATTGATATTAATTAATAATTAAAAATTAAGTAAACCAGAATTTAAATTCAGGAAAATAGTATTCAAAGATAGAGAAATTTTAAGGGACTTTTGGATTGTATTTCTCGGTTTCGGATATGATTTCCTTTAATTGAATTTTCTCTTCTTCGGTTAATTTTCTTTGATAGAAACCCTTCTGCACATCTTTATCAAAATATTGTGGAAAAATCCCGTAATAATCATAAAGCTTCAAATCATAAATGTTAAGAGAAGGAAAAAAATCTTTCTGAAAAGGATATTTCGGAACATGAAAGTTTAAATTCCCAATCTTATATTCTGAATTGAAATTAACCAAATTATTCTCTTTTGGTTTATAAAGCTGATACCAACTAAAACCCGTCATCTTTTTTCCAACATTGAACTTTTGAACAAATCCAGGAAACATAAAAATCACTGATACAAAAACTGAAGTAATGATAGCTGTAAAAACAGATTTCTGTTGTGAAACACTTTTAAAAATCAGAAATAAGACGACTAAATAAATATCAATAAAAAATCGGTATTGTGCCGAGAAGATTATTATCAAAATAAACTTCAATAAAACACAAATAAAAAGTAATATGTAAAACTTTTCTTTTCTTCTAAATGCCAAAAATCCTAAAATGAGAACACTTAATATAATTCCAAAATTGAAAACTGATTTCCATCCAATCGTAAACCAATGATGCATTCTTTCCAAAAGATTAAAATCCTTAATCTGCTGATAAGAATAATGCATATCATAAGATTTCATCAGTCCAATTTGTGAAGAATAAGTCAAAATCTCTTGACTTGGTTTCCAAGGTAAATTAAAATCAATAATAGAAACCGGAAAAACAGGAAATCCGAAAAGCCAAATATTTTTGAACAAAAATAAAGTTCCAAAAGCTAAAATTGGAATCAACATTTGGCATTTGAAATTTTTTCGGGAAAAACTTTCCAAAACAATCAATAAAGGTAACCAAAACATTGTTGGCTTGATGCAAAATACAAATATGGAAAGGTATAAAAGTAATTTTCTGTCTGGGTTAATTAATAATTCATTCAGAACAATTAAAGCAATTATAAATGTTGGTAAGTCCGGACTTGGCTGCTGAATAAAAATTAAGAAAAACGGAATAAAAAGCAACAAAACCCATTGTTTTCTTTCGTAAATATAAATTAGAAATAATGCTAATAAATAAACATTAACCCTTAAAAATCCATCCGTTAAATTTGAAAATCCCGCTTGATAAATATGCCAAAATGATGATTGCCCAAGTAATAAATCAAGATTTGAAATTCCTTTTACAAAACCAACTTCCTTGAGAAATGTAATGGTTGGAAGGTAATAACTGTAATGGTCATACAAATAAGGCGAAAATGACCCGACCAAAAGAATTAATACAATAAAAAAGTAAAACCAACAGTTGATGTTTTTCCTGAATTCTAAATAAGAAAAATCTCTCTTTTTAAAAAAGAGTAGGATTCCGATAACTCCAGAAATTAAAAAAGCAATTTCTATATAAGAGTTTAATGGTAGGAAAAAAGCTAAGATTGTTTGTAAAAAAGTAGTGCTTAGAATTCCTAAAAGAGAAATTATTGTAAAACTCTGGCTTTTGATTTTCAGAAGTTTACTCGCAAAAATTCCATTGCCAAAATTGGTCAGTAAAAATATGAGAATAGTTTTGAGAATTATAAGCATAAAAAAGATTGCTTACCAAAAATAAGCAATCTTTCAGTGTTAAAATATATATGAAGAAAATTTACTTCTGCACTCTACCCGATTTTCTATCTTGTGCTCTACCAATTGTATAACCGGTTGCACCACCTGCAACACCACCAATTACTGCACCTAAACCAGGATTTTTCTTAGAAATAATGGCACCAGCGGCCGCTCCACCAACTGTACCAATAACTGTGCCTTTTGCTGCACTACTCCAACCTTTTTTCTGAGTTGCTGTTGTTCCAGCTGAACTTGAGGAACCTGAAGACGAAGAATTAGAAGCCACACTTCCTGATGATGACGATGAAGAACTACTTCTTCTAGAACTTTTTCTCGCAACACGATTAGATTCGGCTTTTCGTTCCGCTTCTTTCTCTTCTTCAACCTTATTGAGACTATCTTTTTGTTTTTCAAAATTGATTTTCTCTTTTTCTATAGCTAGTTTTTGTTTCTCAAGATCAATTTGTCTTGCCTGATAGTCCAATTTTTGTTGTTCTAAAGTTGCCGTCTGAACTTTTTGATCATCTTTGTTACAAGATAATAATAAGATAGAAACAGCTCCTGTTAAAAATAAATTTTTCATAACTTATAATTTTCTCACAAAATGTGAATTATGACTAATTAAGGTCTTTTCAATTATGATACCAAAATGAAATTTTATTTAAATCCAACTCATAAAAAAAGCCGGAATTACAACTCCAGCTTATATATATTTTAAAGGATTAAATCTAAAAAAGTTCTTTTCTGATGATGTTTTGAGAACGCTCTGGCCCCACCGAAACCAGATAAACGTTGATTCCCAAATGCTCTTCTATGAATTCGATATATTTTTTCGCATTCGCAGGAAGTTCGTCATAAGTTCTTGCATTAGTAATATCCTCATCCCAACCTTCCAATTCTTCGTATATTGGTTCGTAGTCATATAATTTAGTTGTAGAAGAAGTAAAGTAATCAATGATTTTTCCGTCTTCAGTTTTATATTTTGTAGCAATTTTTAAAGGATGAATTCCTGTAAGAACATCCAATTTAGTAATTACCAAATTATTAATTCCATTAATCATACAGGCATGCTTAAGAGAAACCAAATCCAACCAACCAGTTCTTCTCGGTCTTCCTGTTGTAGCGCCAAACTCGAAACCAATTTGTCTGATTTTTTCCCCTAATTCATTATCTAATTCTGAGGGAAAAGGACCATTTCCAACTCTGGTTGTGTAAGCTTTTGCAACGCCAATTAAATTTTGTAAAGCTGTTGGCGGAACACCTGCGCCTGTACAAACACCGCCTGTAGAAGGCGAAGAAGAAGTTACAAACGGATAAGTCCCGAAATCTATATCCAACATCAAGGCTTGAGCACCTTCAAACAAAATGTTTTTCCCATCTTGGATTGCTTCATTGATTTCTAATTCTGTATCAACAATTCTATCTTTTAGTCTTTCTCCCAAAGCCAAAAACTCCTGATAAATCTCTTCAACATCCAAACCTGGTTTTTCGAAATATTTTTCAAAAAGAGAATTTTTTACTTTTAAATTTTTCTCGATTTTTTCTCTCAGAACTTCAGGATTCAAAAGATCAATCATTCTGATTCCTACTCTTGCGATTTTATCTTCATAACAAGGTCCTATTCCTTTTTTGGTAGTTCCAATCTGGGTTCCGCCTTGTTCTTCTTCTCTATAAGTATCTAGTAAAATGTGATAAGGCATTATCACGTGTGCTCTTCTGCTGATGAAAACGTGATCTGTTTTAAGACCTTTGCTCTCTATCTGCTCGATTTCTTTGATAAAAGCCTTTGGGTTAACAACTACACCGTTGGCAATGATACACTTCCCTTTACATTGCAAAACGCCTGAAGGCAAAAGGTGCAGAACAAATTTTTCTTCTCCAACATAAACGGTATGACCAGCATTATCACCACCTTGGAAACGGACTACATAGTCTGATTTGGCTGATAAAACATCCGTGATTTTCCCTTTCCCTTCATCTCCATACTGGAGACCTACAACTACGTAAGTTGACATATTTTTTACTTTTTTTAGATTATTTACAAAGTTATACTATATATATGGCTTAGCAAAATCAAAAAAAATAAAAAACCCTCTTACTATGAATAAGAGGGCAAAAACACAAATGATGAAAAAAATTATAAATGCATCACTGCACCTACAATACAATTTTCGATACAAAAATCGTACAATTTTTATAATTTCCAACAAAAAAAATGAAACTATATTTAAAAAAATTAATTATATTTTAACAATATGTTCAATTTCATAAAAATATAAACTTAATTATATAAATTATTTATTTTTTTCCACTTAAATCCCAAATTTAATTTGTTAGTAATTTTATATAAAAAATTAATCATAAACATTAGACGATTAAAAAAAACAGAAAAACAAACCTAAATCAATACAAAAACAAGAATTATTTAAACTAAAACTAAAAAATAATTTTAATTTTAAACAAACAAACATATTTTTGCCATATAATTTTAATTAAAAACTGAAATAAATATTATAAAATATGTGCGGAATTGTATGTGTATTTGATACAAAACAAAAAAATGAAGTTATAAGACCTCAAATATTAGAAATGTCTAAAAAGATTAGACACCGTGGTCCAGATTGGTCCGGAATCTACCAGCACGACAATGTGATTTTCTCTCACGAGAGATTGGCTATTGTAGATCCTACTTCTGGTAAACAACCATTATTTACAAAAGATAAAAAAGTTGCTTTAGCCGTTAACGGCGAGATATATAATCATCAAGAGTTAAGATCAGAATTTCCGGATTACGAGTTTTTGACTCAATCTGATTGTGAAGTCATTTTGGCTTTATACAGACGAGATGGAAAAGATTTCTTAGAAAAGCTGAACGGAATTTTTGCATTCGCCTTATATGATGAAGAAAATGACGCTTATTTAATCGGAAGAGACCATATGGGAATTGTTCCTTTATATATGGGTTGGGACAAAAACGGAAGTTTTTATGTAGCTTCTGAATTGAAGTCCCTGGAGGGTGTTTGTAACAAAATAGAAGAATTCTTGCCAGGCCATTTCCTTTACAGCAAAGACGGACAGGAATTACAGCAATGGTACAAAAGAGATTGGACAGACTTCGAAAATGTAAAAGATAATGAAACCGATATCGCTGCCATCAGAAAAGGATTGGAAGAAGCGGTTCACAGACAACTGATGAGCGATGTGCCTTATGGAGTTTTACTTTCTGGCGGCTTGGACTCTTCTATCATCGCGGCTGTAACTGCAAAATTTGCAAGACAAAGAATAGAAAGCGGCGACACTCAGGAAGCTTGGTATCCGAGATTACACAGTTTTGCTGTAGGCTTGGAAGGTTCTCCGGATTTGGCTGCAGCAAGAAAAGCAGCAGACCATATTGGTTCTGTTCACCACGAAATCAAATACACTGTGCAGGAAGGTTTAGATGCCATCAAAGACGTTATCTATCATTTGGAAACTTATGACGTAACAACTATCAGAGCTTCCACCCCAATGTATCTTTTGGCGAGAGTCATCAAATCTATGGGAATCAAAATGGTGCTTTCAGGAGAAGGCTCGGATGAATTGTTTGGAGGTTATCTGTATTTCCACAAAGCACCTTCTGCTCAAGCTTTCCACGAAGAGACTGTTAGAAAACTAGGCAAACTTCACCTTTATGATTGCCTTAGAGCCAACAAATCTCTGATGGCTTGGGGAATAGAAGGTAGAGTTCCTTTCCTTGACAAAGAATTTATGGATGTAGCGATGACTATCAATCCAAAAGATAAAATGGTAACGCCGGAAAGAATGGAAAAATGGGTTCTGAGAAAAGCTTTTGAAGATATTCTTCCGGAAAGTATTGCCTGGAGACAGAAAGAGCAATTCAGTGACGGTGTTGGCTATTCTTGGATTGATACTTTGAAGCAAGTCGCAGAAGATGAAGTAACTGACGAAATGATGGCAAATGCGAAATTCAGATTCCCGATTAACGTACCGATGAGCAAAGAAGAATACCTATACAGAACTATTTTCGAAAGTCATTTCCCAAGTGATTCTGCAGCGAGTTGCGTACCTTCTGTCCCTTCAGTAGCTTGTTCTACGCCAGTGGCTTTGGAATGGGATGAAGCCTTCAAAAAAATGAACGATCCGAGTGGAAGAGCTGTGAAAGTACATGAAACGGCTTATTAAAGATTATTAAACTAACTATACTAACTACAAAGGAAAACCACAAGTCTTGGCTTGTGGTTTCTGTTTTAGCTTAAATCTAATTTTTTACTTACAGGAAATTTAGCATTTTTTAAAATTTTAAATAAACCGTCTTGGCTAGCCCAGACGGTTATTTTATTACTAAGAGAAGCAATTTATGAATTCATCAAAATAACGATTTTAAATTACTAAAAATTCAATAAAAACGACTTTGACCTACAAAAAACGTAGGTGGACCTATGATTTTGGTAGGTCAACAAATACTTTTGGTAGGTCAACCTATTAAACTGGTAGCTCTACCTATGCTGTTGATAGCTCAATCTAGTGTTTTGGCAGGTCAACCTATACTTTTGGTAGGTCAACAAATACTTTTGGTAGGTCGAGTTATGGTTTTGGTAGCTATAATTATGACCACGAAAGGTCAATTCACGAATTGGGTTAGCAACTTCGTTTATTGGGAGACTAAGTTTTGTTGAAGGATGAGGGTGTTTGTTAACAGTCCACTCCTACAGAGCTTAAGCCCGTTGTGCGGGATTGTTTCCATTGACAGTTGGTGGTTCTGCCCCATTATTTTGTTGATATTATTAAAGATTACAGTTCTGTCGTTTTAACGATAGTCTAAATAAC
Organism: Epilithonimonas sp.; assembly: GCF_036780765.1. Taxonomy (GTDB): domain Bacteria; phylum Bacteroidota; class Bacteroidia; order Flavobacteriales; family Weeksellaceae; genus Epilithonimonas. The sequence goes on along the minus strand of NZ_DAIQCG010000006.1, from coordinate 31,905 downwards.
CTGAGTTCGGGTTAAGAAAATTATTGAATATCAATAGGAATGGGCTTTAGCCAAAACTTAAAATATGTTTTAGCTAAAGCCTTTTTAAATTACATTTTAATACATCGGGCTGAAGCCCGACGCTATTGATAATATATTCTGTTTGATATTCAGAAATTTAAAGCAAATCGTTACCAGGACTCAGGTTAAACAATAAGATTCAAATTTACTCCAACAAAAAACCACAAACTTAAGCTTGTGGTTTTTGATTTTTTGTCTGTAATTGTTTGGCTCTTTTTTTCCGTCTTTCGTAGATAACTTCTGTTATTTTTCCACCAATCCACGAAAATGGGAAGAAAATCAGGAAGATGGATATTTTGTAAAAAACAGGATGGTACGGATAAATAATGATATCCAGCATCGCAATGAACAACATGATGAAGCCTATCAAAATGGCATAAGCTACTTTAGCATATTTCACGATCATGGCAGTTACTACTCCACCGAAGGTTACGCCCAATCCACCAAAAAACAACAGTGCTATATAGAAAGAATCTTTGCCCTGGACAGACTGCAAGAGTAATTCCCAATGGCTAAAAGGCGCAAACTGCTTGTAGGTAATCCACGAGGAGTCTATCTTTACCCCAAGTGTGATAATGAGAGCGGCTACCGTAAGACCAGCCAAAACACCTAATGTATTCCTAAGAAAGTTCATCTAGTCTTTGTAAGCAATCATAGAAATTTCTACATCCACATTTTTGGGAAGGCAAGATACCTGCACGGTTTCTCTTGCCGGAAATTGATCGTTATCAAAATAAGAAGCGTAGATCTCATTCACTACTGCAAAATCGTCCATATTTTTAAGAAAGATAGAAGCTTTCACAGCATTATCAAAATTCATATCAGTCGCTGTTAGGATGGCTTTCAGGTTTTTCATCACCTGATGAGTTTCCTTATCAATGCCTTCTACCAGCTTCCCAGTTTCCGGATCTACAGGGATCTGACCAGAGATGTACAAGGTTCCGTTTACCAAAGTTGCTTGTGAGTAAGGTCCGATAGCTGCGGGAGCATCTGATGTATGAATGATTGTTTTCATTTCGAGAGATAAATTTTTACAAAACTATATAAATTAGATGGAAGTTGGAAGCCAGATGTCAGAAGATTTCTTCATTCTATTCAAATAATCAATCTCATCCATCTTATATCTCCTTCTCTGAGCTTTAAAAAGTACTGTTAGGTTGTGTAAAACTTCTTTCTTTATATTTCACCGCGTCTTTTAAGATATTGGCCTTGATCCCGATAAAGAAATCATAAACCTTATATGCTCCAAAAGGAACCCAATTGAAAGTGATCGTGAAACTACGTTGATCTCTGGCAAACCCCAGTCTGGTATAACCCAGCTCTTTCTTTTCTATATCATAGTTTGTACTTCCGTTGATGTTCCAATATGGTGTCAGTTTTATACTTCCGTCCAAACCAAGCGATGCAACTTTGGTTCCTAAACGGGAAAGACCTCTTGTATAGGAATAATTGGCATTCACATTCAGTGTCCAAGTTGGAGAATAGTGGGAATAATTATCATCATCAAAGAAATAATTCTCGTTCCGTATCTCACCTTTCTTTTTATATTTTTTGGAGCCTTCTTCTTTCTTCCCAAAAATAGCTTCACTCATCGGATAAGATAATTGGAAATTAATCCCTTGTAAACTGAAATGTCCAAAATTCTCTGTTCTTACACCAGTATCACTTCCTTCTGTGAATACAATTTCGTAAGGTTCGATGGTCATACTGGAGTTGACATTCAATTTATTATTAAAAAAGGAAGACTGCGCAGTAACACTGAAAACTGACCATTTGTACTTTTCTGCCGCAAAGTTGTAACCTCCGGAGATATTAAGATTTTCAAAAATCTTAACTTTTTTCACACCAGTAGAGTCGGTTTTGGACTTCACTTTCATCTCCAAATTATTTGAGATATTGAAACCCATAGTTTGTTGCAGTCCGGAAGCTGGCGCACCATAAATCCCACCATCGAAGATAGAATAAGGCGTCATCTCTCCTCTGGCATTAGAATAATTTTTATAATAACCCCAACTCCTTTCACCGAAATCCGGAGAATAAGAAAAACTCATACTCGGTGTTACCATATGACGGATTGCTACAATCGAAGAATTTTTGTTGAAGTTTTTCTGACCATACAAAACCGTCTGCAAACTTGCGCTTGTAGAGAAAGTAGTATAACCGGCAACATTACTTTTATAATTATCCTCCACCAAGTTCGTCAATGGATTATAACTTTTCTCGAGAGTTTTTGTCGTTAAAACATTATCAGCATTAGCAGATAAAGTAAATGTGAAATATTTGGCAATTGTTGTGTTTGTAGATAATGAGATATTGTTTTTCGCACCCGTTTTCAGGTCTTTCCACATTTCTTGTTTGAAAAGCTTATCTTCTGTAGTGGTAACATAATTACTCAATGCAAAACCTGTGTTTACGTTGATGTTTTCCAACAATCCTGTTCTAACACCTGTTTTTGGTTTGAAAAGATAGAACTGATTAACCGCAATCGTCATATCCGGCAAACGCAAATCTGTAAGTCCTGTCGCAAAGTTCTGGTTATAGGCCATACTCGCACTGATGGTCATTGGAAGATTCAGGAATCTTTTCGTAACGTTTACCCTAGAAGTTTGTGTGGTGTTCAGTACGTTTCCGTTGAAGATGTAATTGTTGTTAACAGTATTATTGTAAAACTTACTGCTCACAACATCCACACTTGCATTGAAAGTGAAATATGGATTAGCTTTAGAATCCTGAGAATGTCGCCATGCGATTCGGAAAGTTTTGGTTTTAGAGTAATCATCCAAACCTTTGATCCCACGAACCGTGTAACCATAATCTGCTGCAAAGTTTCCAGAGTAGCGGTATTTTTTAAGATAATTAAGTTCCGGCTTCAAATTCCAGCTTCCTTTAGTATATAAATCTGAAAGAATTTTCAAATCGAAGTGATCTCCAATTGGTTGATAATAACCTAAACCATTCAGGAAGAAACCAACATCCTGTCTTTCTCCAAAACTCGGAATCAAAATACCCGCCGATCTTTTATCCGAAAAAGGAAGGATCGCAAAAGGCATTATCAAAGGTGTAGGAACCTGTTCTATGTACATTTGGATGGGACCCGTTACAATCTGTGAGCTGTTTTTGCCCTTCAAAAGTTTGATAATACGTGCAGACATATGATAGTCCGGCAACGAATCTTTTTTCTTCAGAAAATATTCATCCGTAGTGTACATTCCTCTGCTCATCACAAAAACAGAGTCGTTATATTTCTTGGTTTTTTGAGCAACAATCACACCTTCACTTTCTTCTGTTCTGGCATTGAAAGCGATGGCTTGTTTGGTTTTGATATTATAAATTACCTCGTTGTATTCGTACTTTTTGCCTGCTTGTGTAGCAATAGCCGGTTTAATAATCTTCCCTTTTTCATCCTGCTCTCCTCTAGCATAGATTTTTCCAGTTTCCCATTCGAATCTGATATAATCTGCATCGATTTGCATATCCTGATAGATGATCTGGGCATTCTTATAAAGAGAGGTTTGCTTGTTGGTAATGGAAGAAGTATTTCTACGTTCTGCCTTCATTTTCACTACACCTTCCAACTCTTCTTTGGGAAGAATTGTATCTTTTTTCTTTACACCTAAGGAATCTTTGGTTATATTTATAGAGTCACGAATACCACTTTTTTCATCAACATTTTTAGGCACAGTTTGTGATAAAATATTGTTAAAAATTAGGATATTTAAAATTAGTAATATACTTTTGAAAATACTTCGAGCCAATGCAGTCATTCTGAAATTGGGTTCAAAATTAATTAAATTTTAAAGATTAAAATGACCAGCTTCAAATTTTATAATAAAATTTTCTTTCTGTTAACATTTTTTATCGGTTTTAGCAGTATTTATTCTCAAAAAAAATTCACTATCGTTCTGGATGCAGGACACGGTGGAAGCGACATAGGCGCTAATAGAAATTATAACGACATTGGAACTGTTCAAGAAAAAAACGTCACTCTGGGAATCGTTTTGAAATTGGGGAAAATGTTAGAGAAGAATAAGGATTATAAAGTCATCTATACCAGAAAAATAGACGAATATCCTTCTTTAACCAACAGAACAACACTTGCTAACAGAAGCAAAGCCGACCTTTTCATCTCAGTTCATGTTAATTCCTCACCAAGTAGAAGTGCCACAGCACAAGGAACAGAAACCTTCGTACAAGGCCCTAATCAAAACAAAGCCAACTTGGATGTTGCAAAAGCTGAAAATGACGTGATTTTCCTGGATGAAAAAGATAGAGAGAACTTTGCTTCTTATAATCCGAATTCTCCGGAATCATTAATTGCTCTTAAAATTCAGCAAAGTAAATATCTTGAAGCGAGCCTTATCATTGGAGGCTTGGTTGAAGAGAATTTTGTAAAAAAAGATAAAAGAATGTCTCGTGGTGTAAAACAAGAAAACCTTCACGTTTTGAGAATGAATGCGATGCCATCTATCCTTATTGAAACTGGATTTGTTAATAATTACGAAGATGCTCACTATATTTCTACAGAAGATGGACAGCAAGCCATTGCGGAGAGTATCTTCAACGCCATTACAAGTTATAAAAAGCTTGTCGACAGAAATGTAAAAGAGCCTGAGCCTGAAAAACCTGTAGAGCAACCTCTGAAAAACGATTTCAGAATATTATTGATGAGCACGCTTTCTAGATATACAGAGGATGATCCTGCCCTGAAAGGTTTGAAATATATTTTACCAATCAAAGAAAATGGATTCTACAAGTATTATTATGGAACAACAAACTATGTTTCTGTAAAAGACACTAATCTGAAAGTAGCAAAAGATGCCGGATTTAGAAATTCTATGGCTATTAGTTTTATTCCAAACCAAGCTTTAGGAATGGGTTATTATACTATAGAAGTTTATGCTGGTAAAGATAAGTTAGATTCTAAATCTAATATACTAAAGGCTCTTCCAAATATTGTAAGAAATAAAGAAAACGGGATTTTCTATTATACTCATGGGAAGTACAGAACTTTGGAAGACGCTGTAAAGGCTCAGAAAGATTTGGAAAATAAAGGAATTACCAATACTGTCATCGAGAAAAAATCAAAATAGATAAAAACGATTTGCAAAAAGTAGAGAGTTTCTCTACTTTTGCAGACCGTAAAAACAAATGGCCTATTCGTCTAGTGGTTAGGACTCAAGATTTTCTTTCTTGCAACAGCGGTTCGATTCCCCTATAGGCTACGATTTAAAAATGAAAGTTATTTTAGCTTTCATTTTTTTTATCTGAAAATCACAACTTTAAAAAAACATCTAAAAAAATATTTTGAATTTTAAAAAATATCTATACTTTTGCACCGCCTTAAAGGAGAAAGAAAGATACTGAATCTTTATCTTCAAAAATGATTTAAAATCATAGCAACTTATAGGCAAAATAAAATTTAATTTTTTAAAAAAAAGTTTGCAAATTAAAAAATAGTTTTTATCTTTGCACCCACATTTGAACGATATGGCAAATCATAAATCAGCATTAAAGAGAATTAGACAAAACGAAGTAAGAAGACTTCGTAACAGATACTATCACAAAACTGCAAGAACGGCTTTGAAAGCGTTGAGAAACGAAGAAAACAAAGCAGTGGCAGCAGAGCAGTTACCTAAAGTTATCTCTTTATTGGATAAATTAGCAAAGAAGAACATTATTCACAAGAATAAAGCTTCTAACTTGAAAAGTAAATTAACTAAACACGTAAACGGTTTAGCTTAATATAAAGTTTGGCCCGTTCGTCTATCGGTTAGGACCTCAGGTTTTCATCCTGGTAAGAGGGGTTCGATTCCCCTACGGGCTACTTAAAAATACCTTCATTAATTTTTCTGGAGGTATTTTTTTTAAGCATTTAAAATTTGTATTTTTCATTTAGAATAATATGGATAAACAAAAAGAAAAATTAATTAGGCCCGTTCGTCTATCGGTTAGGACCTCAGGTTTTCATCCTGGTAAGAGGGGTTC
>NZ_DAIQCG010000006.1:0-25760 GCF_036780765.1 Epilithonimonas sp. | reverse complement strand
GATTCCCCTACGGGCTACTTAAAAATCCTTCAGAAATTTCTGAAGGATTTTTTATTTTTTTGAATATTCTTTATTATGAAATCATCATTTTCACTTCTATTCTTTCTTTTTGGTTTCATTTTCATCACTTCTCAAACTGTTTATTTCACTCCAAGCGGAGAAAAGTATCATACAGCAAATTGTAGAATGGTTAAGAATGTTTCCAACAAAACAGACCTTAGTTCAGCTTTAGAAAAAGGATTATCTGCTTGTAAGATTTGCAAACCAGTTTCTGCGTTAGGGATATCCAGTTTTAGTACTAAGAAAACAGGAGGAACAGAAACCACTGTTCAATGCAAAGGCACAACAAAAAGTGGCAGCAGATGCAAACATCGGACAAGTATTGGAAATGGATTTTGCTTTCAGCATCAACCATAAATTTATATCTTTGATAAAATATTCTGAATGAAAATCCTAATCATAAACGGCCCAAATCTCAACTTACTTGGAACTCGTGAACCAGAAATCTACGGTTCTGTTTCTATGGAAGACTATCTAAATGATTTGAAGAGTGAATTCTCTACTGATGAATTTTTTTATTATCAATCCAATATTGAAGGTGAATTGATTAACAGATTACAAGAAGATGATTTCGAAGCAGTGATAATTAACCCTGGTGCTTTTACCCATTATTCTTACGCGATTTCAGATTGTTTGAAGAATATCAACAAACCGAAAGTAGAAGTTCACATCAGTAATATCTACAAGCGTGAAGAATTCCGAAAGAAATCTGTGACAGCTGAAAGTTGTGATGCGGTTATATCTGGATTTGGAATGAAGGGTTACAAATTAGCAATCCAAAGTTTTGTATAATTTATAATGTAATCTCTCACAGATTTTACAGATTAAGCTGATAATAATTTAAAAAAAATAGTAACATTTGCTCAATCAGCGAGAACTGAAAATAAAAAAAGAATCTCAATTGAGATTCTTTTTCGTTTATTCTATTTTGACGAAGAACTTTCCGACTGGCGTTCCGTCTGCCATATTGCTTTTCGCTAGTATCAGCCAATATTCTCCTTTTTGTTTTGTATCATATTCAATCGTTTGAGAAAATGGTCCGTCGAAAGTGTTGTCCGGCATTCTGATTTGATTGAATCTAATATTCATCGGTTTTTCCGTTTTCAAATAACCTTTGATTTTTGTTTGATTAAGGTTTTCCAATCTCAGAATAATCTGGTCATTAGGGTTTGTGATTTCCAAATTCAGTCGGATTGGCATTTTTGAAGCATCAACTGTAACGATATTTTGATTGGATTCTTTTTCTGTTTTCAGAATTGTTGATAGTGAATCAATCGGTTTTTCAATCGTGGTAACAGTATCTACTTTCTGTTCTTTGATTTCCGGTTCTTTTTTACAGGCAACCAAAAATAATGGAATCAGTGCCCAATATTTTAAACTATTTAGTTTTTGGTTTTTCGATATTAATAAATTCATAATATAAAATTTTTGAGAGGAAAGATTCTTTTTGATAAGATTCGATTCTTTTTTTGAGTTGATTTTTCATTTCGGAATTTGAGGTTTTCTCGGCGTAATCCAGCAAATTTTGTTCGTTATAATTGATGGAGACCAAGTGATAATTGTCCGCAAAATCCTTTCTTTTGATATTGTTGGACGTGATAATTCCGCCCCAATTGACGTAACTGCAAACCAAAATCAAGCCATAACAAGCCCAAAACATTTTGTTGAAAAGGAAAGCGTTGGTCATATTTTTCTGGATTTTGATGAATGTAAAAATCAAACCAATCAAAGCCATCATCAAAAATGCATAAACACCCAAACGTTTGTAGGTCAAACCATAATTGATGATATATTCTGAGTTTTTAAGTGATGCTGAAATTACCAAAACAGCATTCAAAACTATCCAAATCTTAGCAGAAATTTTCAAAGATTTAGCTTTATCATCGAAATTAAATCCTTTTTTGAAATAAAATAAAATCACGAGAATCGCCATCACGATTGACATTATCACAGCATTCACTCGCTCGTGCGTTTCGGCACTCAAACCGACGGCAGATTTTGTGACTTCGAAAAACTGTTCATAATTATAAGTCGCGATGAAAATCAAAAGCAGAATATTTAGCGCAGAAAAAGAAATCAATCCACTAATTCTTTCAGAATCAATATCAAGGAAAGAAAATGTTGGTTTTTGAATTTTGACTAAGCCTGAAAAATCGTCGTTCAAGTATCTGTTTTGTTTGAAAATGAATCGCTCGACTCCGAAATTCCAGAAAATAAATCCTATGTAAAATCCTATAATCGCCAAGACAATAAACGTCAAAGGTTGAAACTCAAGCTCGGAATCTCTGAACAAATTGGCAAAATGATCACTTCCCTGTGCATAAATGAAAAAGAAAATTGAGATAAAAAACGCTGGAATCAGAATAATTGCAATGAGCTTTTTCGCAAAACTTCTTTCTTTGGATTTCCCGTACCATTGCTCTATGTTGAAAACTCTTCCCAAGAATGTGAAAAGATTCAACAATAGAACTTCAATATATAGAAATGGTTTTAGTTTCGGGTAAGTGCCTTTGAACCTCAGCAAAAATACAGAGACAAAAACAGCGACAAACGAAATAGCATCGCCAAACCAAGCAAATGCTAAAGACGAAAAAATTGAGGTTACAAAAAGAGTCAAAAACGTCCTTGTTCTAGATTCGATTTTTGTTTGAGAATAAGTTAAAACACTCAGCAAGATTCCAAAAATACCGAGGTTGAGCGCAATATATTCCTTATAAAAGAAAATGATAACTGCCAAAACTGTGATGAAAATTAAATGATGTTTTTTCATAATTATGATTTTTTTAAATTGATTTAAGTGTAAATAATGTAATCTCTGGTCTACAGTTGAACCTTACCTGATAAGAATGTCCCAACGCACGGTTGATATATAGCATTCTCCCGTCTTGCAAATCGATAATTCCAGAAGTATATTTTCTGTTTTTAACAGGCAAAATTAATGGCGGAAGAAATGGAGGCTTGCATTGTCCTCCGTGTGTATGACCTGACAAAATCCAACCTTGATAATTGTTCCAGACATCCAAATCACAGACATCGGGATTGTGACAAAGGACGAGATTGGCTTCATCTGGATTAATAGTTTTTGTTAATTTCTCAGGATGGAAATTCATTCCCCACAATTCTTCGAAACCATAGATATTAAGTCCTGATAAATTCACTTTCTCATCCCGAAGAATTTGAATTTTGGAATCTGTCAGAATTTTTGAAACCTCATCCGCAACATATTCTTCTCTCCATTCTGCGCCATAATCGTGATTGCCTAGAATCGCAACTGTTCCAAGAGTTCCGTGAACGGCTTCTTTCATTACGTTTTTCAATTGTTCAAATTGTTCAGGATTATCTTCCCAACAGACAAAATCGCCCGTGTAAACCACAAAATCTGGCTTGTATGCTTTCGCTTTTCTAAAAGAATCAATCAAGTAATTCCAATCGAAACGATTGCCGACGTGCAAATCTGAAATCTGCATCAGGATTTTGTTATGAAGTTTTGAAGGTAGATTTTTGATTGGTAAGTCTTGTTTTACAAACTCCAACATAAATGGTTCTATCTGCCAACTGTAGAATAATGATAAACCTGCTGTTGCGAGTAAGGATTTTTTGATGAATGATTTTCTGGTCATAAATTCTATAAAGTTCTTTGAATTACAAAGTTAGTTTTCAAAAAAAATCGGGAGTTATCTTCCCAACAATTTTTCTAAGTTATTGATATGTTCTGTGAAAGCATCTCTACCTTTCTGCGTCACACGATATGATGTTTTCGGTTTCTTACCTACAAACTCTTTTTTGATTTCTATATATTCGGCTTTTTCAAGAGCGGAACTATGACTTGCAAGATTTCCGTCTGTGGCATTCAGCAGGTTTTTCATTTCTGTAAAATCAACCCAGTCGTTGACCATAAGAACGGACATAATGCCCAATCTTACACGGCTTTCGAATTCTTTGTTGAGTTGATTGATGTTAAGCATTTTACTAATTTGATAATATAATAATGAGATAATTTGAAAATAGATTTAATTATGAATCTAATCGTATTTTCTGTACATCAAAATCCCATAAAAAATATGCAGAAATCCAAAACCAATCGCCCAGAATATCAATCCCCAACCAAGCCAAAATAATGCGATAATTCCTAAAATGACTTCGCAGATTCCAAGATATTTGATATCGCTCAATGTGTATCTTTCTGCATTAATCAAAGCCAATCCATAGAAAATAAGCATTGATGGCGCAATTAAAGGAAAATAATGATGATACCAAAGTGCGATGCAAAAAAAACCGCCTGCAATTAACGGAATTGCAAAATTGAATAACAGTTTCTTCGTAATCGAATCCCAAATCTTCAGGTTCTTCTTTTTACTTTTTCTAGCTGTGAAAATATAACCACTGGAAATTGCCAAGATCAAAATTACCAATGCAATAAAGAATAGCTCCTGAGCTAAAGCTGGCGTATAAATATTTCTTTCTCCATCAAAGTAATCAATTCCTTCTCTTTGGAAAATAAAATAAACGTAAACAGAGCCAAGCAAGGCGACAATCCCAGCAATCACACCAGACAAACCACTTAATGAAATAAATCTAGAACTGCGTTCCATCATTTGACGGATATGCGCTAACTCTTCCTGATAATTTTTCGATTCCATAAAAAGAACTTTGAATTACAAAGTTATAATTTATTTTAAAACTCCAAAATAAATTTTGAAGTTTTTATATATTATTTTTCTATAGAACTTTAAGATCCGTAACCTTCTTACCAATTTTATAAACTGTTCCACGGAAACCTGCCACAACCTCATCATTCTGATTCTTTATTGTGATATCATAGATAGCCGTTTTCCTAGTATCATTCAAAAGAATACTTTCCGCCGTTAAAACATCGCCATTTTTTGCTGCTTTTGTGAAATTAATATAACAATTGAGCGCCACTGCAGCTTCGCCAGAATTATTGGAAGAAAACGCCAATGCCGAATCTGCAAAAGCAAATGTAACGCCACCGTGAACAGTTCCTAAACCATTAATCATTTCGGGTTTAACAGGCATTTTTATAAGGCAATAATTATCTTTTATTTCTACAAGTTCAATTCCCAGCCATTGAGAAAACAAATCTTTCTCAAACATATATTCTGCCGTTTCTCTTGCGTTCATTTACTTTCCTTTATAATTTGGCAAACGTTTTTCGATGAAAGCCGCAACTCCTTCCTTGAAATCTTCGGTTTCTGCTGCATCTTGTTGAATAATGGATTCATAATCCAACTGTTCAGAAAGTGTTAAGGTGTATGATTTATTAAATGCTTTTTTAGTCAGATAAAGTGCAGCTGTTGCTGCGTGAGAAAGCTGTGTCAAAACCTCCATAGATTTTTCTACAAATTCTGAATCTGAAAAAACATCAGCAACCAAACCTATTTTTTTAGCTTCTGTCGCTGGAACTTTTTTCCCAGTAAAAGATAAATAACTTGCCAATTGTCTTCCTACTAACTTTGGTAAATAATAAGTTCCGGCCGTATCGGGAATCAAACCAATATTAGCGAAAGCAAATGAGAAATAAGAACTTTCTGTCGCCAAAGTAAAATCACAAATTGAAGCTAACATTGCTCCTGCTCCAACAGCTGGTCCATTAACTAAAGCAATGACTGGTTTTTTACATTTAACAATTTCCAGAACCAAAGGATTATAATATTCGATCACAAATCTCTGGATTGTTCTGTCATCCTCATCAAATTCTAAAGCTTCTTTCAAGTTTTGCCCGGCACAAAATGCTTTTCCTTTTCCAGCAATGGCAACACATCTTACATTCTGACCATTACTGAATTTGTTAACCGCATCTCGCAATTCTCCCAACATTACTTGGGTAAGACTGTTGTAACTATCGGGCTGATTAAGATAAATCAATTGCAGTTTTCCATCGAATTGGGAATCTATCTCTATTTGTGAATACATAATATTGGTTTTCTCCAAATATAAAACTATTTGAAGACTTATAAAATTAGATTTAGAAATTTAAAAAGACTGACATAATTTAAATTCAATAAACAACAAAAAACCAAGAGCAACACTCAAGACTTTCTATTAATATTTTCGAAAAAATGTTACAAATTGACAATAATTTTTCATCAAAAATTTAATTTTTGGGAAATTTTGTCCTGATTAATTGATATGAAATTTAATAATTCGGAAATTTTGTCTAATATTTTTAAAAATAATACAATTGAATGGTTTTTGAAATAATATTTCCGAATTAAATGATTGAATAGGTTTAAGACATTAGAAATTAGAAAATCTGAGTAAAAATTAATATATAGCTTACTCTTATGGTCTGAAATCTGATGTCTAAAATCTTAAATTGAAACAAAAATTAAGAAATCAAAAATACATATAATATGAATTTAAATCAATACACCGTAAAATCACAAGAAGCCATCCAAGCTGCACAACAAGTCGCAATGGAGTTTGGCAACCAGCAGATTGAACCTCAACATTTACTAGAAGGAATTTTCCAGGTAGATGAAAATATATCGCCTTTCTTATTGAAAAAATCTGAAGCAGATGCGACTTTGGTAAGAGAGCGCAACCGTGAAAATTTAGAAAAACTTCCGAAAGTTCAGGGAGGGAATATCTATCTTTCACAATCGGCAAACAAAGTTTTGTTGGATGCGCCCAACATTGCTAAAAAAATGGGTGATGAGTATGTAACTATTGAGCATTTATGGCTTTCATTAATAGAAACCAATTCAGAAGTTTCTAAGATGCTGAAAGATATGGGCGTTACCAGAAATCTTTTGGAAGGCGGAATCAAAGAATTAAGAAAAGGCTCAAAAGCGACTTCTGCAAGCTCAGAAGAGACTTATCAATCTTTAAATAAATACGCAAAAAACTTCAACGAATTAGCATCAGAAGGAAAGCTGGATCCAGTCATTGGTCGTGACGAAGAAATCCGAAGAGTTTTGCAAATTCTTTCACGAAGAACCAAAAATAATCCAATCCTGATTGGAGAACCAGGCGTTGGTAAAACCGCTATCGCTGAAGGAATTGCCCACAGAATTATCAACGGCGATGTCCCTGAAAATTTGCAGGATAAAACTTTGTATTCTTTGGATATGGGTGCTTTGATTGCCGGTGCAAAATACAAAGGTGAATTTGAAGAACGTCTGAAATCTGTTGTTAACGAGGTCATTAAATCAGACGGACAGATTATTCTTTTCATTGATGAAATCCATACTTTAGTAGGAGCCGGAGGCGGTGAAGGTGCGATGGATGCGGCGAATATTCTGAAACCTGCTTTAGCCAGAGGAGAATTAAGAGCAATCGGAGCAACGACTTTGAATGAATATCAAAAATATTTTGAAAAAGATAAAGCTTTAGAAAGACGTTTCCAGAAAGTAATGGTGGAAGAACCGGATACTGAATCGGCAATTTCCATCCTTCGTGGAATTAAAGATAAATACGAAGCGCATCACAAAGTAAGAATCAAAGACGAAGCGATTATTGCTGCGGTGGAAATGTCTCAACGATATATTTCAGATCGATTTTTACCAGATAAAGCGATTGACTTGATTGATGAAGCTTCTGCTAAATTAAGAATGGAAATCAATTCAAAACCTGAGGAACTGGATGTTTTAGACAGAAGATTGATGCAGTTGGAAATTGAATTAGCAGCAATTTCGAGAGAAGGAAACCAGACGAAAATTGACCATTTAAAAGAGGATATTGCTAAAATTTCTGAACAGAGAAATGAAATCAATGCAAAATGGCTAAAAGAAAAACAAAAATCTGAAGATCTTACTCAGATTAAAAAAGATATAGAAGCTTTAAAATTGGAAGCTGAGCGTGCTTCCAGAGCTGGAGATTATGCGAAAGTTGCAGAAATTCAATACGGGAAAATCAAGGAGAAAGAAGATGCTTTGCAGAAACTTGAACTGGAAATGCAAAATCATCAGAATGAATTGATTAAAGAAGAAGTGACTTCTGAAAATATCTCTGAAGTAATTGCAAAATGGACAGGAATCCCTGTTACCAAACTGCTTCAATCTGAAAGAGAAAAATTGTTACATCTTGAAACCGAACTTCATCATAGAGTTGTCGGTCAGGAAGAAGCCATTGAAGCTGTTGCCAATGCCATCAGAAGAAACAGAGCGGGATTGAGTGATGATAAAAAACCAATCGGAAGTTTTTTATTCTTAGGAACAACCGGAGTCGGAAAAACCGAGCTTGCAAAGGCATTGGCAGAGTTTTTATTCGATGATGAAAACAATATGACGAGAATCGATATGAGTGAATATCAGGAACGTCATTCGGTTTCCAGATTGGTTGGAGCGCCTCCAGGATATGTTGGTTATGATGAAGGTGGACAATTGACGGAAGCGGTCAGAAGAAGACCTTATTCAGTAGTGCTTTTAGACGAAATTGAAAAAGCGCATCCAGATGTTTTCAATACTCTATTGCAGGTTTTGGATGACGGTCGTTTGACTGATAACAAGGGTAGAGTCGTGAATTTCAAAAACTCGATTATCATTATGACTTCGAATTTGGGTTCGCACATTATTCAGGAAAATTTTGAAAATATCACGGAGGAGAATCAGGATGAAATTGTTGATAAAACCAAAATTCAGGTTTTTGATTTATTAAAACAAACACTTCGCCCGGAATTCTTGAACAGAATTGATGAAACAGTGTTGTTCCAGCCATTAAGAAAAAAAGAAATCGGAAAAATCGTACAATATCAACTAAGAGGTTTCAATGATATGTTAGCAAAACGTAACATCATTATGACCGCAACACAAGATGCTTTGGATTATCTTACTAACAAAGGTTACGACCCAGTTTTTGGAGCAAGACCATTGAAAAGAGTCATTCAACAGGAAGTTTTAAATAAATTATCCAAAGAAATTCTCGCAGGAAATGTAAATGACGGCGACAGAATCACTTTAGATTATTTTGAGGAAACAGGTTTGGTTTTCAGACCGGTAGAATAAGAGTTAAATTTTTCTTCATATTAAATACTATTTTAAACAAGAAAACCTCAGCTATTCAGCTGAGGTTTTTGACTTTATTGAATCAGATTTTATTTTATATTCACCAATTCCACATCAAAAATAATCGTAGAACCTCCAGGAATTGCACCTCCGGCGCCTTGATCTCCATAAGCTAAATCCGAAGGGATGTAAAATCTGTATTTAGAACCTTTGCTCATCAATTGGATTCCTTCTGTCCATCCTTTGATGACCATTCCTAGATTAATATCTGCTGGCGCACCACCATTTTTGTCTGTAGAATCGAAGACAGTTCCATCCAACAATTTTCCGGTATATTTTACTTGTACAACGTCGGATGCTTTTGGTTTTGTTTTACCATTACCTTCTTGTAAAACCTCGTACTGTAAGCCAGAAGCCGTAGTTTTTACTTTTGGGTTAGTCTTATTTTTAGCTAGAAACTCCAAACCTTTTTTCTTATTTTCAGAGCCTTGCGCATTTGCTTCGGATTGTTTCTTTTGATGTTGCTTCATCATAAATTCCTGCATAAAGCTGTTCATCTCTTCAGCTGGCAACATTTTTTTCTTCGTGCTGTCCATTTCCTCTTTGATACCTTGAGCCAAAAGTTCTGCATCTACTTTGAAGCCTTCTTGTTTCATATTTTGAGCGATACTCATTCCTATGTAATAAGACGCTTTTTGCTCGTCGGTATATTTGCTGTCATCTTTTTTATCTCCGTCCTTAGCACAAGAAATGATACTAAGTGTAGCTACGCAAAACAATGCGATAGTCAGTCTTTTCATTGGATAATTTTGTTAATTATAATTAGTCTGCAAATCTATCATTTATTAAAGAATTATCTCTGCTACAGATAAATTTTCTATTATAAATTTTTCAAATTATCCTGCCCCGTATAATCCATAAAAATCCCACCATCCAGATTCACAGACTTGATTTTCTTCTTAACCGGAATATTCAAACTTGTTGATTTTTGGTCTTTCTCCCAAACCATTGGCGTAAAGTGTCCTTTCTCAGTCGTCCCATCTTCATAAATCAAAACCACATCAAAGGGAATCGCAAATCCACCCACATTATCAACCGTCAAAACCATCTGATTCTTTTCCTGAGAAACAGAATTGATCTTCAAATCAATATAATTATTCGTGTAGAACCAATTATTAAAAAACCAATTCAGATTTTTACCAGAACCAGCATTCATAGAATTAAAATAATCCCAAGGAATTGGATGTTTCCCGTTCCAATTATCCATATAGTGATGAAGCGCTTTTTTGAACAAGTCATCACCCAAATAATCTTTCAAAGCCAAATAAGACAACGCCGATTTTACATAAGCATTATTCCCATAACCCGCTCCAGAAAGCTGAGAACTCAGCGTAATAATCGGTTGGTCTTGTTCTGTAGAAGCATCATTAATCCAACGTTTCACACGGAAGTTCTTCATAAATTTATCCGCCGCTTCCTGTCCATTTTCATCAATCCCAATCAGGTATTCCAAAGTGGTCGCCCAACCTTCGTCCATATAAGCATATCGCGTTTCATTGATTCCCATATAAAAAGGGAAATACGTGTGCGCAATCTCGTGGTCAGCCGTCAGCCTCGCATCCTGCAAATCATCTGGGATACTTGTATCGTTTATCATCATCGGATACTCCATATCAGCGTAACCTTGGATAGCGGTCATTACCGGGAAAGGATATTCCACACCTGGCCAATTGTCGGTAAACCATTTTAGGTTATAACGTATCCATTCTGTATATTTTTCAAAATCTTTCGCACCGACATTGTAAGCAGATTGTACACTTGCTCTTTTGGTTTTTAGCTGAACACTCGAGGCGTCCCAAACGTAATGATTACTTAATGCAAAACAAAAATCAACAATATGATGAGCTTTGAATTTCCACTCATTCCACTCATTTTGCTTCGTCACTTTTCCAGATTTCATTTCGTCAGCATTCGCAACGTGGATAATTTTATCTGATTTCAAAGACTCTTTATAACGTTTCAGATATTCAGGTTGAAGCACTTCATCAGGATTTAGGAAATCACCAGTTGACCAAACCACAAAATTCTTAGGCGCAGAAATAGAAAAACTATAATCGTTGAAATCATTATAAAACTCCTGTCGTCCGTTGTGCTGTAACATATCCCAGCCATTGTAATCATCATAAACAGAAACTCTTGGGAAAGAATAAGCCACATAAAAAGTCTCCGGATCTATTTGCCCTTCTCTTCCACTTTCTTTGGCCAATGGATATTCCCAATCGATTTTAATTTCTGTATTAGATTTTGAAGCTAAAGGTTTTGTTAATTTCACAGCTTCCACCGTTGACCAGTCATCACTGTTGATATTATACTTTTCACCATTGATGGATAAAGATTTGATTTTAAGTCCCTCCGTCAAAGCATCTTTAGAACTATATCCAGCTCTTCCAGATTGTGGTTTATTAACATTATTCACAAATCGGATGGCCAAAACCTTCAGCTCATCCGGACTATTATTGGAATACTTAATCGTTTCAGAACCAGAAACAATCTTCGTCTTAGCATCCACTTTCACATTCACATCATAAACACCCTTGTTCTGCCAATAGTTTTTCCCCGGCTTTCCGGATATATCCCGTGTTCCGTTGGCATAAGCTTTCTTGATATTTCTCGGCATATACAATTCCTGCGCAGACACTGTCGTTCCTATCAGCAACAATCCTAATAATAGTTTGTTAATTCTTAATTTTTTAATCAGATTTAATTTCAATTTTACAAAATCAATTTAATTTTTAGGGGAAATATAAAATACATGTATCAAAAATAGAGAATTAAAACTAATTATTTGGGCTACTTAATCCGTTTGTAGTTTATTTGAGTTTGTCGAAGAACTTCCATTTTTTTCACTCCACTTCGTTGATTAAAAAGGACATTCGCTCAAATCGAGGAACGAGATTCATAAATTCAAATAAAATAAATAAGAAATCAGAGATAAGTCAGGCTGCAGATCCGGCATTCATATAACAGTTATCCTAAAACATAATTTTGTAATTTCGTAGGAATCTAGACTATTACTAACTATGTTTAGATTCCTACGAAATGACAAACTCCACGCATAAAAAAAATACTCTTATGAAAGAGGATTTTTTATGTCTATTTCTTAAACTTAATCTCTGTCAAAACCGGAAAATGGTCGGACGGATAAAGAAGATTTTCTCGTCTGTCATTAATTGTTCTGTTGGACAACACATCGAATCCTTTTACAAAAACGTAATCCAAACGCTCGGTAGAAGGTGTATTGATATCAAAATTTTGCCAAGTTCCTTTTGGCCCGTAATGTGGTTTTTGGGAATTGTAATAGGAATCGGTTAGTGATTTAGAAATAATTTTGATTGGTTCAGAATCATCCGTCAAATTAAAATCTCCTGTCAAAGTTAATGGAAGATTTTTCGAATTCAGTTCTTTGATTTTTTCAAGAATCAGTTTTGCAGAATTCACTCTTGCAACGTCACCAACGTGGTCAAAATGCAGGTTCATCGCCAAGAATTGTTTCCCAGTTTTCTTAATTTTGAAAAACGCATAAGTACAAACTCTGTTGTAAGCGGCGTCCCAACCTTTTGAAGGTTTTTCTGGCGTTTCGCTCAACCAGAATGTTCCGGATTTAATAACTTCCAGTTTATTCTTGTCATAGAAAATTGCCGAATATTCGCCTCGATTTTTCCCATCATCTCTTCCAACGCCAACATAATCATAATCCGTCAATGTTGTTTTGATATCAGTCATTTGTTGTGGAACCGCTTCCTGAACCCCGAAATAATCCGGGTGATAATAAGACATCAGCGCCATAGTTTCATTTTTCCTATTGTTCCAAGAATTCTCTTTGTCGCTATCTACAGAAAGACGAATGTTGTAAGTCATCACTTTCAAATCCTGTGAAAAGAAAAGCTTAGATGCCAATAATAATCCGAAAAATAATTTTTTCATTTTAAAATATTTTTACTTTTTATAATCTTCAAAATTCTGAATTCCGTTAAGAAAATCTTTGATAGGCATTCTTTTCTTTCCTTGGATTTGAACATCTTCCGGATAATAGAGTCCGTCTTTTGTATAGAATTTGAACTCAGTTTTAGAAATATCAAAATCTCCAGCTTCTCTCGAATGCGATTCCAATTCAAAATGCCCTTTGAAGATTTTCAGTGATTTTTCTTCTTCTCCAATTTTCAAAATCGTAAAAGCTGTAGGATAAGGCGACATTCCTCTCACGAAATTATGAATCGTTTCGGAACTTTGATTCCAATCGATTTTCAGATTTTCTTTAAAGATTTTATAAGCTGTTTTCGGATTTTCTTTTTCAGGTTGAGGTTTTTCTGTGATGGAATTTTCTGCCAACCCATTCAAAGTTTCAATAATTAAATCAGCACCGATTACCATTAATTTGTCGTGCAAAGTTCCTGCATTATCTTCCGGTAAAACTTCGGTTTCAGCCTGAAGCAGAATATTACCTTCATCAATTTTTTCATTAATGAAAAATGTGGTTACACCAGATTTGGTTTCTCCATTGATGACTGCATAATTAATTGGCGCTGCACCGCGATAATCCGGCAACAAAGAACCGTGCAGATTGAACGTCCCCAATTTCGGAATCGAGAACAAAACCTGAGGCATCATTCTGAAAGCCACAACAACAAAAACATCTGCATTTAAGTTTCTGATTGATTCCAAGAATTCTGGGTTTCTCAGTTTTTCTGGCTGGAAAAGGTTGAGATTATTTTCTTCTGCAAAAACTTTCACAGGCGAAGGCGTGAGCTTCATTCCCCTTCCACTTGCTTTGTCAGCCGCTGTTACAACGCCAACCACTTTGTGATGAGATTTGAATATCGCTTCCAAAGAAGCTTTTGCAAAATCGGGAGTTCCGAAAAAAACGATATTAAGAGATTTAGTCATTGCTTTTATAATAGATAAATGATAATTGATAGTTGATAATTAATTTTTTTAGTCGAATCGCTCGCAGCCCGACTTGAGAGGAAATCCTTTTTTGCTTTGATTGAATTTCTAGTTTATCTGAAATCTTATTGCAAAAAAGATTGGGAGCGGAAGGCGGAAATTGCTGCCCAAACTAAAATTATTATTGATTGAGCATATAAGTTTTATAATTCAACATTTTGACTTTTCCGATGTCCAAAAGGAAAATCAAGGTTTCCGAAATAGATTCTTTGGAATAAAAATTGAGACTTGCTGCCATCTCATCCAAAGACATCGGTCGGTTCGACAATTGTTGAGCAATATCGGAAGATAAGGTTCTTTTGGAGTTGGTTCTCTTTCTACAAACCGAACATTTTCCACAATTTTCCGCATCTCGTTCCCCAAAATAACTGAGAATGAGTTTCATTTTACAGAAATCGGAATCCTGAATATAGAATTTGTTTTCTTCCCATTTTCTGAGTTTATTTTTCTGAATGTTATGAAAAAGCATCCAATATCCTCCGAACAAATAGCGATCATTACGAGGTTTCAAGAACTTAATGGAATGGAGGCTTCCGTCCAGATATTCCAAATGTCCGGCTTTCTGCAACTGCAATAATTTGAACTTGAAATTCTGAAGGTCGAATCCGTTTTTCTTGCAAAAAGCCATATCACTGAAATGCACTTTCTGAATTGCCAAACCAGGTAAATTCCTAAACAACAACTCCATAAAATAAGCATCTGAAGAAGCCAATTGCTCCAGCTCATCCGACTGAACAAAACTCTGAACAGTGGAGGCTGAGATATTATTTTTATAATAAACCAGTTCCTGATTATTCAGAAAAGTCAGAATATTTTTGATTTTTGCGATTGATAATTTTGTTAAATTTTTAATTTTATTGAGATCAAGCTGAAAGGTTTTTTCCGGCCAGTCGTTATCGCCAATTTGAAAAATTGAGTAGAGGTAAGTCAGTATTTTCTCATATTCCTTTTTGTTTGGAATTTGGTTTTTGAAAACATCGTCGATTTGTTTAATTTCCTGTTCGTTCCAGAGCATCAAAACTAACGCTTCCTCACCATTTCTGCCAGCTCTTCCTATTTCCTGATAATAATTTTCAATTGTGGAAGATGGCGACAAATGTATGACAAACCTCACATTCTCTTTATCGATTCCCATTCCGAAAGCATTGGTGGAAACCAAAACATGAAACTGACTGCTAATCCATTTTTTCTGAAGCTTTTCTTTTTCAGCTGAAGGTAATCCCGCGTGAAAAAAATCAGCATTTTGGAAATTATTATTTTTAAGGAAATAAGTTAATTCTTCCGCTTCTTTTCTGGTTCTTGTATAGATAATTCCTGAAGAAGGATTTTGTCTCAGGAATTCTAAAATCCTGTTATACTTATTAGAAGTATTTTCAACAATGATATTGAGATTATCTCTTTTAAAACTTTGTTTGTAAATCTGAGGTTGATGGAGTCCTAACTTATTTACAATCTCATCAACCACTTGATTGGTTGCAGTAGCTGTTAAGGCCAGACAAGGTACATTTTTAAATTCCTGTCTGAATTTTTTGATATTCTGATAACTTGGTCGGAAATCTGAACCCCATTCTGAAATACAATGCGCTTCATCAACCGCAATAAAAGAAACATCAATCTCCTGAATATTTCTGATGAATAATTGATTTTGCAATCTTTCCGGAGAAATGTAAAGAATTTTTATCAATCCGTCTTTGCATCGATTATAAACAGATTCTTCCTCGAATTCGTCTAGATCAGAACTCAATAATTCGGTTTCGATTCCAATCGATTGAAGAGAATCTACTTGATCCCGCATCAAAGCTAAAAGAGGAGAAATGACAATACAAGTTCCTTCTAAAACTATTGCAGGCAATTGATAACAAAGCGATTTTCCTCCGCCAGTTGGCAACAATGCCAAAGTATCTTTTCCATTAATCAATGAAAGAATAATATTTTTCTGAGAAGACCTAAACTCATCGAACCCCCAAAATTGTTTGAGTGTCTTATGAATGAGTCTATCTTGTGATTCTGTAGAAGAAAGCATTTGTAAATTTAATCAATTCCTGAACATAAAAAAACCGTTTCACAATAAACGAAACGGTTTTTAATTTATTTGAAATATATTTTATTTAGATTCAAAATATACTCTTCTGTTTGCTCTGTTTTTCCACTCAGGGCATTTTTCAGCTGGTTCACATTCTGGATAAAGAAGATCTTTTTCTCCTCTTCCAATAGCTTCTAGCTTAGCTTTATCTGCACCGTTTTGGATTAGATAATTTTTTACATTGTTAGCTCTTCTTTCAGAAAGCTTTTGGTTATATTGTTCTGTACCTCTTGTATCCGTACCTCCAATTACCTTGAAGTTAGAATTAGATGAATTAATATAATTAATAGCTTGAGTCAAGATTGGTGTGTTAGAAGGTAAAATTCTGTCAGAATTCAAATCAAATTCGATTCCTTTCATAATTCTTTCTCCATCTGTTACAACTCCTGTATTTGTATAGGAAGGATCAGGACAACCTTGATTTTCAACTGGTCCTGGAACCGTTACACACTTATCATAAAGATCGATTACACCATCCAAATCTACATCCAATGCAACACCTGCTCCATCTACTCTAGCTCCTGCAGGTGTATCTAACTGTCTGTCCCAATCATCACAAACGCCGTCGTTATCTACATCTCCTTTTTTACAAACTTCAAGATCCTGAGTTTTGTCATTAAGAACATCTAGTTTGTAATAGATTTCTTGTAAAGGATCGTGCCACATCAAGTGAGATTCGTGTTTTCCTAGTTTGAAGGTAATTCCTAAAGTTCCGTTGAAGAAGTTATCAGAAATTTGATCTTCTGTTAAGTTATATCCATTTTGACCAACTCCCGCTCCATCAAACTCATCATCACCTGTAACAACATACATTAATCTTCCTTCTATATCAAATCTATTATTGATTTTAAATTTTAGACCTGCACCTGCTTGACCGAAAAGTGAACCTAATTTGAAAGGTTTCTTTTCATAATTAAGTGTTTGATTATACACTGGTCCTGGATCTTGTCTGTAAGATCTATAAGCTAAAGTACCAATACCTGCATAACCATGTAATGCCCATCTGAAAGGAGATTTATTATCTACTCTTCTCAGGAGGTTAGAAAAATTAATATCACCTAAAATTGAAATTGCATCATACTGAGTTCTACCAGCCGGATACTTTCCCTCTATAGGTTTATGATCTTTTGTATTAACCTGACCTTGTCTTGTTTCTCCACGATCATATTGTAAATTAAGACCAAAGGCATGAGTTATAACTTTATCTACACTGATGTAAGCAGAATATCCAAAAAGGTTTTTACCATTTCCGTTTTTTATAGATGTCATATCTGCAGACTGCATCAATGGTACACCTGCTCCAACTGAAATAGACCAATCATTGAATTTTTTAGACTCTTGTGTAAACGGAGAAACATTTTGAGATCCAGAATTAGCATCTGTCGACACCTCCTGTCCTGCTAAACTCATAGGCAACAATAATCCTATTGCTACTAATGATAATAAATTTTGTTTCATATTTTAAATGTTTTTTTCCAGTTATTTATTTTGCCACGAAATATACTCTTCTGTTAGCTTCATTCTTCCACTCCGGACATTTTGTTGCCGGATCGCATTCTGTATATTTCAAGTCTTCTTTACCTCTGCCTTCAGCAGTTAAGATATTTGAAGAAACACCTTTATCTGTAAGATATTTTAAAACTGCATTAGCTCTTGCTTGTGATAATTTTTTGTTATACTGAATAGATCCTCGGGAATCAGTAGCACCTACAACTACAAATTGACTATCAGCACCTAAAGTTTTAATAATGTCAGCTGCTTTATTAAGATCCTGGAAAGATTTTGGTCTGATGACATCTTTGTTAAGCTCAAATTCTATCCCATTGAAATACTTGTTGATTTCATCAATAGCCACTTCTTTAACTGGTAAAACCTGAGATGTACTTTCTAGTGGACAACCGTTATTTTGAATAGGTCCAGGAACAGTAACACATTTGTCATTAAGATCAATAACACCATCTAAATCAGTATCCAAAGCTACACCTGCTCCATCAACTCTTGCTCCTGCCGGCGTATCCAATTGTCTGTCCCAATCGTCACAAACACCATCATTATCCTGATCTCCTTTTTCGCAAACATTGAAATCCTTAAACTGTTCTTCCAAAGCAGCTGCTTTTGCATATGCACCTTGTAAAGGATCTACCCAACGTAAATGATCTTGATGTTTTCCTAATTTAAATGATAAACCTAAATTAAATAACCAAGCATTATCTGTATAAGAATCATTAATTTGGTTATATCCTGTATCTGTTCTTGACCATCCGCCACCGTCAAATTCCTCATCTCCACTGATAAGATATAAAACTCTTAATTCTATATCAAGTAATCTTGAAATATTATATTTCAATCCTACTCCACCAGTGTATGTGAAACTTGCGATATTCATTTGTTCGATCTCCACAGGCCATCTGCTATACACGTCATTATCTTGCAAAAATGTTTTGTATCCAATAAAACCAACACCGGCATAACCATGTAAAGCCCAACGGAATGGAGACTTATTATCTGTTCTTCTCATTAGATTTGAGAAGTTGATATCTCCCAATAAGGCAATTTGGTCAAACTTTGTGTTACCATTGGCAACGCCAGCAGCATCATTCAAATAAGCTTTTTGCTTAGTCTGCCCTCTGGTGTACATCAAGGAGAGCCCGAATGTGTGGCTAATTTGTTTGTCCAAACTAACATAGCCATTCCATCCCCAATTGACTTTACCATCGTAAAAAGATGTAAGATCCGCGTTGGCCATAAAAGATGTTCCACCACCAACAGAGATAGACCAATCTTTGAAAAGTCGGCTTTTGTTGTTAAATGATTGAGTTTCGGGTCTAGTATTATCGTCATTGGTCTGTGCATGACCAAGAAATGGTAATAAGAAAAAGAGTAATAGTTTTTTCATCATAGTCATCTGTGTTATAAAAATTCATTCCACCTCATTAATGAGTTTTCTTGCAAAATCTCTTTCGTAAAGATTCTTTTGATGAGGAATAATTAATCGCTTAGAACTAAATTTTATATTGTTATATAATATTATATCAATGTCAATAATCCTATCCTGATAAGCCCCTAGAACAGCAGAATCGCTTACACGACCCATATTCTCCTCAATCACTTTTACTTCGGAAAGTAGTTTTATAGGTGAAAATTGTGTTTTTAATTTAATTGCAATATTACAAAAATTATTATAACTTTCAAACCCTACAGGTTTTGTTATTATTAATTCAGATTTATTTAATATTAAACCCAGTTGATTTTCTATTTTTTCAATAGCAATTTCAATGTTTTTTTCTGGATTATTTATATTACTTCCAAGTAACAAAACAACATCATTGTACGACATATAGACCAAATAATATAATTAGATGAAAAGTTTTTTCAAATTAGTTTTAGCAAATTTAACAGCAATTTTCATTGTAACAGCAGGTTTTTTCCTATTTTTTATTGGATTCATTATTATATCATCATTATCTGGAGGGACAGATGTAAAATCAAATTCTGTTCTCACTCTTGATTTAAAAACAAAAATAATTGACAGCCCTTCTGAAGATCAGGAAGAAATTTTCGCATTCAAATCTGAGCAAACTCCGGTTTTGCTTTATGATGTTTTGAAAGCTATAGAAAATGCGAAAACTGATGATAAGATAAAAGGAATCAGTTTGGAAGTGGATAACATCAATGCCGGGATGACTCAGTTAGATGATATTAGAAATGCCCTGAAGGATTTCAAGAAAAGTGGCAAATTTGTGTATGCTTATGGAAATGCAGTTTCTCAAGGTGCTTATTATCTTGGTTCCGTGGCTGACAAATATTACTTGAACCCTGCTGGATTGATCGAATTGAAAGGACTTTCAACAGAAGTAACATTCTTCAAGAACTTTGCTGAGAAATACGGAATAGGAATTCAGGTAATCCGTCATGGGAAATTCAAAGCGGCAGTTGAACCGTTTTTAAGAGATGAAATTTCTCCCGAAAATAAAGAACAATTATCAACTTTATTGAATGATATTTGGTCTAATACTTCATCTAAAATTGCAAATTCAAGAAATATTCCTGTTGCTGAACTCAATACAATTACTGACAGCCTTTACAGCTATTTGCCGAATTTGAGTCTTAAATATAAACTAGCAGATCAACTCATTCAAAAATCTGAATACGATAACATCATCAAGAAAAAACTGAATATCGATACAGATAAGAAACTCAACAAAATTTCTTTTGCCAAATATTCTCAATCATTAAATTCTGACAGTGACAGTAAAAAAATTGCAATTCTGTATGCTTCAGGAGCTATCTATAACGGAAAAGGTTATGACGGAATCTATTCTGAAAACTTTGTAAAAGAAATCAAGAAACTTCAGAAAGATGATGATGTGAAAGCTGTGGTTTTCAGAATTAATTCTCCTGGCGGAAGTGCTAATGCTTCTGACGAGATTCTTTTCGAAATGCAACAGTTGAAAAGAAAAAAACCGGTCGTAGTTTCTTTCGGAGATTACGCAGCTTCCGGAGGTTACTATATTGCGATGGGCGCTGATAAAATTTTCTCTGAGCCTAATACTTTAACAGGTTCGATTGGTGTTTTCGGAGTCGTTCCTTATTTCAAAGAATTGGCAGAGAAAAACGGAATCAGAAGCGATATCGTCTCTACCAATGCCAACTCTAATATGATTTCGACAATCAATGGATTAACTCCGGGGACGTTGAATATAATGACTAGAAGCGTAGAATCTACTTATCAGAGATTTGTGCATTTTGTAACGCTGAACAGAAAAAAATCTTTTGAACAAATCGATGCCATTGGTGGCGGAAGAATTTGGTCTGGTGTTCGTGGTAAAGAAATTGGCTTGGTAGATGAGTTGGGTTCTTTGCAAGATGCGGTTAATTATGCTGCAAAATCTGCTAACCTTAAAACTTATGGCGTTGCTGCTTACCCTGCGAAAGTTTCAAAATTCGAGCAAATATTCTCTGCTGAGACTGAGGAAGATTTCTCTACAAGGATGATTAAAAACAAAATCGGAAAAGAGAATTTCAAGATTTTCCAACACATTACAGATCCTAATACCAAATCTGCTATAATGATGGAAAGTCCTTTCAGTATAAAGATTAACTAATATTTAGAACATTAATATTCAAAAAGCACAAAGCCTTTATCGGTTTTGTGCTTTTTTGTTTTAATGATTTATCTGCATTGATTTAAATTGAAATCCAAAGGTTGTTTAGATATTGAATCCGCAGCCCGGTTTGAGCGGAAATTCTTTTTACGCAACGAAGTGGAATGAAAAGATTGACTTCGTCGAACTACTTCGTTAGGTTTGGGAGTGGAAGACGGATATAGCTGCTCAATCATAAAAAAAGTCCGCTCTATGGCGGACTTTTATGTTTGTTGTATTGTTCTAAAATTTGTAAGCTAAACTCCAGCTAAATCCCATCGTGAAACTCCCTGAACTTCTTCCAAAACCAGGAACAATCATTGGTTCTATCTCGTCTTGTTTGGTGGTATAAACTAAATATCGAGGCTGCAAATTCACATCTATGAAGAAGTTACTTTCAAAAACCTGAACCCTAGCACCCAACATGGCTTCTATCCAATAACTGCTTTGCGTAGAAGGATCAAAACCAATAGTTACACCTTCACTGTTCATTCCTTTGACAGGAATTGCCATATATTCTTGATTGTAGAAACTACCTGCTAATTTTCCACCAGCGTAGAAACCGTTCAGGTCATTTTCCGGATCCATAGATAACATATAAAATCCTCCAACTTTAGCAAAAATCCCATCGGCTTTTGCATCGTAGCCATTCTTTTGGTAAACATTTTTGTCGTAACCCAAATCTATAACAGCATGAACTCTTTTATTGATCCTACTTGAGACATAGCCTTGAAATAACTTTCTATCACTGAAAAAACCTGTTCCAAGATTCAGCACATCAACGCCTACGGTAAGGTTGGGTTTATATTGCCATTTAATCGAATCTGATTTTTTTTCTTCAGCTTTATTCTGAGAATAAGTAGAGATACAGAATAGACTAAAAACGAAGATAATAATTGATTCTAGTTTCATCAGTTAATGAAGTATGATTGGATTCAACATTTTGTACAGGATTACTTTCCAAAAGCTCGGCATTCAGGTTTTCATAATTAATTTTATAACCGCACGCTGGCGAAACATAAATTGCCTTCGTTGTATAATTAATTCTCAATTTACTTCTAGGCCCTTCTTTTCTTGTTCTAAAATAAATATCAGTATAAGGAGAAGCATCAACTCTCATCGGGACAAAAATAGAATCCACGTTGGCTTGTGCTGTAATGATATTGGTTAAATCGGTTTTGCCATAATCAACATCTACATAAAGTGTATCAATTCTAACCAATTGATTACTCGTATTGGCTGAACTTTTGAACTTTAGCTTCAATCTCGGTGTAGAATCAGCACTCAGACAGATATCATCATCTCCTCCACAACTTGTGAGAAGTAATAAAAACCCGAAAAACAATATTAAATTCTTCATTATCTGATGTTAGAATTTAGTATAAAATTAAATCTTATTTTTTGATTAACAAAGCGATATTCTCTACGTGATGCGTTTGTGGAAACATATCAACAGGAAGAATTTTTACCAACTCATAATCATCTTTCATCAATGCAATATCTCTGGCTTGCGTTGCAGAATTACAGCTTACGTAAACGATTCTTTCTGGTGCTAACTTCAGGATTTGCTCAACAACTTTCTGATGCATCCCATCTCTTGGCGGATCTGTAATCAGAACATCAGCTTTTGGATGGTTGGCTAGAAACTCATCATTGAAGACATTTTTCATATCACCAGCATAGAAAGTAGTATTGTTAAGACCATTCAGTTCTGCGTGTTCTATGGCTGCATCAATTGCCTCTTGCACTGCTTCGATTCCTATGACGTGCTTTGCGTTTCTCGCAACATATTGAGCAATCGTTCCTGTTCCTGTATAAAGGTCATAAACCACTTGATCACCGGTCAATTCAGCAAACTCTAAAGTTTTTCTGTAAAGTTCTAATGCTTGACGATAATTGGTCTGGAAGAAAGATTTTGGTCCGATCTTGAATTTAAGTCCATCCATTTCTTCATAAAGAAAACCTTCTCCAAAATATGTTTGGATATCTAAATCATAGATGCTGTCATTTCCTTTTGGATTGATTGCAAATACAAGAGTTTTGATTTGTGGGAATTGGCTTAAAAGAAAATCGAATAATTTGATTCTTTCTGCTTTCATTTCCTTAAATAACTGGAAAAGAACCATCCATTCTCCTCTAGAATTCTGACGCATCATCAAAGTTCTTAAGAAACCTTCCTGAGCTTTCACATCATAAAATTCCAAACCGTTTTCAACTGCATATTTTTTAACAGCTAATCTAATTTGGTTTGATGGATCTTCTTGCAGGAAACATTCTTTCAAATCAAGAATCTTGCTCCACATCCCAGGAATATGGAAACCTAAAGCGTCTCTATTTCCAAAATTCTCTTCTGAACTAATTTCATATTGAGTCAACCAACGTGCATTGGAAAAAGAAAACTCCATTTTGTTTCTGTAGAAATATTGTTCTTCCGAACCCAAAATTGGAATAATATCAAATCCAGAGACACCACCGATTCTCGTGATATTATTTACAACTTCACTATGCTTGAAATCGAGTTGCTTTTCATAGGCAATATTCTGCCATTTACAACCACCACAAGTTCCAAAATGGATACACTTTGGTTCAACTCGATCTTCAGAATATTCTAAAATATCTACAGCTTCGCCTTCGTAATAATTACTTTTCGCTTTCTTGACTCTAACATTCACCACGTCTCCAGGTACTGCACCGGAAACCAAAACGGTTTTTCCTTCTGTAGTCTTACCAACAGAAACTCCTTTCGCACCTGCAGAAAGGAGTTTGATATTTTCAAGAATCAGATTCTTTTTTCTCTTCATCTAATATTTATTTTGTTGCTGCAGAGTCTGCATTTG
The DNA here is from genome assembly GCF_036780765.1 of Epilithonimonas sp. Classification (GTDB taxonomy): domain Bacteria; phylum Bacteroidota; class Bacteroidia; order Flavobacteriales; family Weeksellaceae; genus Epilithonimonas. Next base: position 1,666 of record NZ_DAIQCG010000006.1, on the reverse strand, counting down.
CAGGAGCCTGTTGCAACAGATCATTTTGTAATTGTGCACCTTGATTTACAGACGGTGCTTGTAAACCAGATATTTTGTTCATTTCTTCCACAAACTTAGCATCACCAAGATTATAAAAAGTTTGGCTAGCCACTTTTCCGTCTTTATCAATCAAGAAAAATCCAGGAATTTTGAATCCGTAGATAAAGAATTTCTTAGCATAATCAGAAGCTAGTCCACCTTCAGCATAATAATTAGTTCCAGGAATTCCTTTCAATAGAGCATTAGCCGTCTTAGTAAATTGTTCTTTAGTATCATCAAGATTTACAAATGCAAAGTTAACTTTAGCTTTGTAGAAATTAACTACTTCTTTTAAAACAGGAATTGTAGATTGTCCAATGTAAGGATTCCAAGACGCATAACTCATTACCAAAGTTGGTTTACCATTTGATTCAATAGTTCCAGATTTCCCATCCAATCTAACAAGATTTACTTTTGGAGCAACTTCTCCTTTCTTCAATCCAAAAACAGCATTGATAGCAGACTTCAAATCTTTCTTAACTTCAGAATCTTTGATATATTCTTCGCTAACTTTTTGTACTTTTTCTACCTCACTTGTATAAGGATTAAGATCAAATTTAGCAATAACAAAAGCTAATAAATAATCTTTTGTCTTCTGAGACATCTCCTTATTATTTGCTAAGAATCTTGCAAAAATTGCAGACATACTTACATTGTTTTTATCTTTCTGCTTAACTGCAAAGTTTTGAAAATCCTGACCTACCTTGTTCAAAAGATAATTTCTATAAACTGGAAGGTTTTCTACCATTCTATCATTATTCACAGTCAAAGATTTTTCATAATCTGTAAAAACTTTAGACACTTTGAAGGATGGATCACCAATTGTTTGTCCGTGAGTAGATTCATACTGAACTAAGAAAGTTAAAATATTAGTTGTTAACTCATCTTTTTTAAGTTTAACCACATCATTATCTGGACCAATTTTATCAGCTGTTTCGTCCAAATTTTTCTCAAGATCAGAATGAACTTTTTTAATTTCAGTTAAGAAATCAGCTTCTTTTTTCTGAAGCAATTGCATATTCAATTTAGAACTGTAAGACTGAAGATATTTTTGAGTTTCTGCAATGAAGTCATTATTTTTCTTAGCATCACCTTCAATTTTAAAAACTTCAGGAAATGATACAGCATCACCAGAAACCTTTAAAGTTTGACCTTTTTTAAGATAAATAAAATTCATTTTCCCAGCGTAAGTCATCGCATACATACCATTTTTGGGTGCATTGAATTCTCCTTTGAAGTTTCCTTTATCATCCACACCAAGATTGACCAATGGTAAAGTAGCAACACCAGAAGCTTCTATAAATTCTATTCTTTCCAAAGGAGAACCTCCCTTAATATTTCCTTCAACTTTAACTTTAGAGCAAGATACTGCCATAAAAGCAATTAAAAGAAGAAATAAGTATTTTTTCATTTTAAAAATTAATTTGTGCAAAAATAATCTAATTAAGAACTTAAAAAAAATGAAAACAACATTTTTATAAAAAGATTAACAGATAAATAGAAAAAATCATGTGTATTTGTAATTAATTTAATGATACACAATTAAAATATAGAATCCGTCTAACAGCATTTCTTTTTTTATTTCGATGTAAACACAATAATTTTT
>NZ_DAIQCG010000005.1:0-161991 GCF_036780765.1 Epilithonimonas sp. | reverse complement strand
GCTTCAAACTTCATGCGGTTTGTGACAAAAACGGAATCTTCCATTCGTTTGATTTACATGATGTAAATTATCTGAAGGATGTGAAAGAAAATTTAAAGAATTGTTTGTTGATAGGCGACAGAGGATACATCAGTGAAAATTTAAGAGTTGATTTATTCAATTATTCCAACATTGAGCTCTCTGTTCCAATGCGTAAAAATCAGTATGATTTTGTAGAATTTTCCAAGACAAAATCAAAAATCAGAAAAAGGATTGAAACCAATATATCGCAACTGTGCGGACAGTTCTCAATCAACATCAACCTTGCTAAAACCTTTCAAGGTTTGATAACAAGAATAACATCAAAAATAACTTCATTTACAATGATTCAATATCTAAATTTTTTCATATTCAAAAGAAGTTTGAACAAATTAAAAATTAATTTATGCTAAATGCACAACAGGTTATTTTATATTTAATCTTATATAATATCTGCATACTCCATATAAATTATAAAAAATGGTTTTATTACCATTATCTCCTTATTGTTTAAGCTAAGTTTTTTTAATATTAGCTGACCAAAACTAATATTTAAAAACTAGAATTCAAAGTATAAAGAATGATATAATAGTGGAGATATTTTAAAACATAGATAGAGGTAAAATTAATAAGCATAGTTGATAAAAATCATTAATCAAGCAAGTATACATTTGTAGGTTAGACAAAAGTTTTCGCAAAGATCATCATACACAAATATCCAAATGTAAGCGTAATTTATCTCCAATCCTAAGGTTTTGGGAAAGAATCTGTTCTTCTATAATTTTTGCGATTTAATTTATAAAGAATTTCTCTTGCCATTTAAAAATTGTATCAAGTAAAAATAGGAAAATAAATCTGTGTCCATACAAACTTACAATCTGTAATATCTTAAAATTTATACTACAAACAGGTTCTAGACTTCTTCATTCTAGTTTTCGAAATATTAAAAAATCATTATGTGTAATGTTTCGAAAAAAATAAAGTCACTGCCTAGAAAGCAAAACAAATTACTTCTAAACTCCCATTATATCTACGTTTTCACAATTTTAATTAAATATTAATTCATCAACAATAGCATATTAAAATTAACTAATATTTAACATATTTGAGTTATTACTAATTTATTGGCAACATATTTGATATTTATTTTTTTGATACTATTTCAATAATAATATTAACGGATTTAGAATTTTGTTAAAACACTATTAAAAATTATTTAATGATTATAGCGAATAGCCTACTTTATCATTTTATCATTTCCTTTTACTGTCCTGCAAAAAGGAAAATACCTCCCAGCAGAATATTCTTCTGATTTAGCTTTTATTAAATCGATTGATTTAAATACTTCGAAATTTTCGGCCTCCTTTTATAAAAACTAAAATCCCTGAATATTCAATATGTACAATACTTCTACAAAAGCAATACGCTTTTCAATCGCAGAAAACGATTTCTATTTTAAGCAGTTTTTGGTTAAAATGCTTTTGGAAAATCCTTTGTTTTCTATTGTTAATGATTGTAATAACGGTAACGAATTAATCAACAGGCTTTACAGAAAGCAGGAAGATGTATTCATCATCAACTTATTTATGCCTATTCTAAGTGGAATTGAAGCGATTAAATACATTCGTCAGCACAATAAGGATGTTCCAATTCTCACCTATTCTACAACATATCAGGATGATATGGCTGCTACACTCAGCGAAATTCCTAACACTTACTACTGTCAAAAAAACAGCATCATCATAAAAGATATTCTTAGAAATTGTATTCTGAGTAAAAATTCTGATTATGAGGAGTATAAAAAAGAATGGGCTTCTCAGGAAGAAGTTGTGAAAAGTTACATGGATCGCCAGAAAAAACAGCAAGACGAACTGAATGTTACAGAGATTCACATCATTAAACTCTGTTATGAAGGATTCAGCAATAAAGAAATCGGAGACAGAATAAGCTTAAGTACAAGAACAATTGACACTTACATCAACAGATTAACTGAAAAATTGGGACTTAAAAGCAAATTGGACCTTGCCAGATTTTGTGTAGAAAACGGATATTATAATTCAAGTATTTAGAAATCATGGCTACACAGGGACAAAAAAGACTGAATTCAGATGATGTAAGAAATGGAATTATCCGATTCATATTTTCATTCATTATTTTAATATCAATCAGCTTAACAACGGTTTTTCTGTTTTTCAAAAGCTCAACAATTCAGAGAGAACAAATCCAAAAAGAACTAAATGACTATAAAAATGTTCTCAGTAGAAATGAACTTTTGAAAATTAAAATGGACACTATTTACTATAAAATGGCTTTGCTGAATACAGACCGAGTACAGAATGATATTTTCCTTAGAAACTCAATTCTGGAGGATCTTCAGGACACGAAAAATATTATGGGAGCGGATAGCAGCAAATCTTTCAAACAATATTCTACGCTGACGAAAAACATTGGAAAAATGACCATTTTCAAAAATGAACTCATCAATGTAACTGCTAAAGAAAGAAATGCCATAAGAAACCTAAATGAATGTATGGGGAAAGTAGAAAAAATCAATACCCAAATCAAAAATAATGAGCCAGGTGGAAAAATAGCAAGACGATTAAAATAAACTAAAAACTATGCAAGCCAAAATTATCCTTTCCAACAAAGAAAAAAGATACTACTTCTTGTACCTCTTGGGGCTACTCTTTTTTGCAGTCTTGTTACTTTCAGTAATTATTTTGTACCGTTATGAGTCGCCTTTCAACAATTCTGATATTCTGGCAATCCAAACATTGGAAGAGAAAGTGAAGTTTGATGATCGTCAAAAAATTGCGCAGCCGGTTATAGACAGTACTTTTAATAAAATCGAAAAAGTGTCTGCTGAGAATCAAAATCCTCTTTTAGAAAACGAAATCCGATACAGCATCAACGATATTGCTAACATCTTCGAAACTGTGAATATCACAGACCCTCGAAAAGAATCTTACAAGCAGATTGCCCAATTCTACAAAATGTATGTGGAAGACAAAAATATCGCCGGTAAAAAAAACGAAAATATCAAGATTTTCACCAAACAATTTGAGGATTGCTCTATTGGTTTCAAGGAACGTAAAAATCAAAAATTGCAAAGAGATAACGCATTACTTATGAAAAATAACTAACAACTTTTAATTATGAATTACATCCAAAAAAACAGGAAGAACATTATTATTGCAGTAATAAGTCTTTTGCTTTTAGCGGCCATTATTATTTTGTGGTTACAGAGAAAAGTCATCCATAGCTCAGACGATATTGTTGCAGCAGTTTATCCAACATCTCTCAATGTGGGCGATACATTGACTTTCGAAGATAACACCACTTTCGGAAAAACAAGAAAATGGGATTTTGGAGATGGATTTAATTCTGACAAAAACAAAGGCGCGCACTTTTTCAAGAAACCTGGTTATTATCAAGTGTCATTAATCATTGATAACAAATACACCAAGTCCTTTCCTATTCTGGTTTCAGGTGGTTTTTCTAAACCTGCAGATACAACAAAAGTCGCCACCAAAATAGATGCGCCAAGTCAAGCGATGCAATTGGAAAATGTTTTTTTCCGTGCAGATTCTCCTGACGCAAAGATTTACACTTGGAAATTTGGTGAAACCGGAAACATTGATGCAAAAGAAAAAATGGCAACTTACGCCTTCAAAAATCCAGGAAATTACATTGTGACTTTATATACCGATATTGATAATGAGCCTATTCAGCATATGATAAAAATTCTTCCCGCTTATGAAGATCTGGATGATGAAGTTGCTACAGCGCCAACAGTAACGGATATCTACAGCAAAATCAATGATGATTTTAAATATCATCTTCAGCAAATCGCCAACGGAAGCAATTTCAATAGTCATTACAATTATCTTCTCAGTACTTATCTGTGTAATAAAGACAATATTGGACTTACCGTGAATGACAAAAACAACTCATTCTACAACTATTGTATGGGTTTGCAATTTGATAAAAATAATTCTATACAGGAAGTGAAAACCACTTTGGACACCAATCAAAATTGTGTTGTTAAAGTAGAAGTAAAGCAAAGCAAGTAAATAAACTAAAAAAATAAATTATGAAAAATAACTTCCTTAGCGCTGCCTACCTTTTTGGTTCTGTATATATATTGATTGGATGTTCAGTAAGGATTCCTTCTCAACAAACACCAGATTCTGATTTTTATGGCTATGTAGATCAAGTAAAAGTGAATGACGGATTTCCTAAAAATTCTGAACCTTGGGTGGTAATTTCTGATCGTGCGAACAATACAGTTTTTATGGATAAAGGTGAAGAAAAATCGCCTAAAGAAATTAAATTCCTAGAACCACTACTAGTAGTAAAAGAAAAATCATCCAAAAATCTTATCAAAGTTGCAGAATATAATCCTGATGCTTTGATGAAAAAAATCCCATCCAAATCAGTTAAAACTTATGGTTGGATTCCGAAAGATCAATTATTACTTTGGACCAATTCTTTGAAAAGAAGCGATAATGGTTTCAATGTAAAAGCGGTTATCTCTCCAAATAATTCTGATGTTTTGAAAAACGGTTCAAAATATATGAAAGGTGATTCAGCTTTGATTTTTTCTTCGCCGGATCTCACAAAACCTATCAGTAAAAAAATTGCTGTTGGTCAATTGGTTTACATCTACAAACAATCCGAAGCTAATAACAGATTCTTAATTGGAAAATCTCCAAATCTAAAAATCGATAGTATTTCCAAAGATGTTTACGGCTGGATTAGTTCTAATATGATTGCCAATTGGGGCGACAGAACAGCTTTGAAAGTTTCATCAGATTTCAATTACTCTAATGAAAATAATTTAGCTATCAACAAACAAAATCCAGACGGATCTTTGACAGAAACCAACTTCTCTCTTTCTGACGGAGTCAACAGAACTGCTATAGAAAATCTGGTTTCTGTTACGCCTTCGATGATTGATAATTCTAACAAAGCGCGATTCTTCACAAACGCTTTAGATTATAGTAAAAACTTTGTTTATAATGTTTTGGGACAGCCTGTTTATTATGACAGATTCAAAGAAATAACAAACAGAAGTAAAAATCTTAACATTGTTTTCACGGTTGATATCAGCCGAGATAATATCCAGAATTCTGCTTTAGCTAAATCTGTTTTTCAGGATATCCAGTTGAAATTAGATCAATTAAAATATTTTAAAAGCATCAAATACGGCGCTGTTCTTTACAAAAACAACAATTGTGGAGAAGATATTTTGCCATCAGCTTTGAGTAATAATTTTGAGGAAATCAATTCTTTTATAGACTTGCAAACATCCAATCAAAATTGTAGCAATAGTGGCGCACAACCTCTTTTAGAAGCACTTTCAACTACTGGAGAATTAATCAAAAACAATTCTGACGAGACTAATATTGTTATCGTTGTAGGATCTACTGCGTCCAGTTACGGAGGACTTAGCGAAGCAATGAGAAACCTGACTAAAGCTCGCGCCAAAATGTTGTTTTTCCAATCTGCATCAGGTTCTTCTGATTATTATAACAACTTCGTTTTATTCTCAGAAAATGTTTTAACGGGAACAGCCAGAAATATTGCAGAATTGGACAAAGCCAGAATCGTTGATCAAAAAATGATTATGGATAAGAACAATTACAACCTTGTAATGGGCGAAGGCGGCGTTTATTCTTTGGATTACCCGAAAGCAAGTATGGCTCAGGGTTTTGTAGTTTATCCGAGAAAGGGCGAAATCAATTCCAGCAATCTGCTTGTTAAATCATTAGATAGTTTAATTACTCAGGTTATTGATTATAATAAAACGGTTAATACATCTTTGACTAACTATTTCAAATCAGCTGTAGGAAGTTCCAAAACGATCGTAAAGCCGGATTTCAGAAATCAGTTTTCCAATGCGCCAACACCTATCCCAACGGAAACTACAACGCAGTTGATTACTTATAACAATCCATTTATAACCAAAGGAACTTTTTCTACTGAGTTAAAGGAAAGTTATCCAGCTGTCGAAAAAGGAATTTTATTATCTGAAACTGAGTATGATAAATTGAGAGCTTTTTATCAAGAAGTTTATCAAGAGACAAAAAGCTTCACTGCTACTTTCAGCCAAGGATCGGCAATTAATTCTTACCTGAATACGCTTAAAAAGCACTATTCTGGCGATACGAAATTTGATAAATCAAAACTGAGAAATCAGTCTATGGCTTATTCTGTCGCTGTCAGTACAGGATTTGATAACTCAGCGGAAGAAACACTTTCTACATATAAGCTGAGTGGATGGAAACAACCGAAAGTAGTTTCCAATGAGATTGTAAGAAACTATTTCAAACAATATAAAACATTGGCAGACAGATTGCTAAACAATAAAAGTAACCCAAAGATCATCATAGATCAAAACGGAGAAAAGTTTTATTGGCTTAATAGATTCTTTATGCCAACCATCGAACCAGTAGAATCTCTGTAATGTTTTCATTCAATAAGATTTTAAAATATTTCAGTAAAAAATCAGAAAATCAATCACAAAAAATAAATAATATGGCAATGTTTAATTATGGTGTTGGGGGAAACGAAGTAAAAGTTGACGCCAACGAAGCAATCCAAGAAATTCAGGAAAACAGATCGCTAATTGTAAGTCAACTTACAGCAGATGAACCATTTGTTCCGGAAATTGTAAAAGGTCTGAAATCGGTAGATGATGTTTTCAAACATTTTCAACCTTCTATTTCTGTTCAGCACGAGACAGAAGACGGAACTTACATAGATGAAGAATTCAGGTTTCAGCAATTGGGAGATTTCACTCCAAAAAATCTGACTCAGAATTCAGAATATCTGAAAACTCTTAGCATAGAACAGGAACAGTACAACAAAATACTGAGACAACTGAAGAATAATAAAATTCTAAAAAATATTCTTGAAAATCCTCAAACCAAAGATGCTTTGATAGAAGTTTTGAAAGAAGTAGCAGGTGAACTTGAAAAATAATAAACACAAAAACTATGGACAACAGACAACAAGCAGCACCGCAAAATCAGCAAGCTGCAGAACAACAGCAAGATCAAAGAAGAGGTTCAGCGATTAACGATCTCAATAAAGTTGGTGGATTCAATTTTATAGAAACCGTTGTAGACGGGATTGCCAATATGAATCCAACGAGAAAAGCACGTAAAGAAATCTTCTTAAATGATACTAATAAACAAACTGAAAGAAAAGATTTAGCTCAAAAACTGAATCTGTGGATTTCACTTTTGGAAAATAATGCCACTGCTGAAGAAATGGCAGAAGCTTGTAAAACAAAAGCGCAGAGTGCGGAAAAAAATCTTAAAACCAATCTTAAAAATAGCCTTGGTGCGATCCGCGAACTTGAAACGTCGTATAGAACGATGGCTCAGTTTTTTAAGAATACAGAGCTTGACAAAGTTGACAATGTAAGCATCGTGAATGCATCTTTGGAGCAGATGAAAGATTTAGACAATCCGATTTTCATTGATGCAATTGCAGATGAATTTAAACAAAATTACGACCGTCTTGATTTGAGAGACAACTACTCTATTCTAGCGATTCCAGGATATTTGGGATCTAATAAAGTCGTTGAAAAATGGGCAAAAATCTGTAACGAAAACAAAGTAATGCTGGTAACGGATTTTGCTAATCTTGACAAACCGGATGATGTTGTGGATCTTTTCCATTCTGCTAATCTTACAGGTGGCGAACTTCATAGAAGTAATGTGATTATGACTACAAACTGGCTTGTAGGAAGAGGCAGAGCTGAGGAAGTAGGCGAAGAGGAAAATGTTGATCTTCCACCTTCAACTTCTATGGCTGGGAAAATTTATAAAACGTTGATGTCACAAGTTGCCGCAGGTAAAAAACACGGAAATATCAATGAAGTGGATGCTGTGAAATTTGACCTTAAGAAGAGCGAAATCTCTCAGCTTGAAAAAATGGGATTGGTTCCAATGGTGAATGAGTATGGAAAAATTATGGCATTCTCCGCAAAAACATTATTCACCGGAGATAACATTGGGTTACAAACTTATTCTGTTGTAAGAGTTTTCGATTATGTAACTAAGGTTCTGCTCGATTTCCTTAACAGAAGAGCATTTGAAAACTGGAATCCACGAAACGAAGATGATTTGAGAAGACAAATCGTAACTTTTCTTGACGGAATCAAAGGTCCAGACAAATTGATCGAGAAATTTAAAATTGTAAGATTTGAACAGGATAGAGTGAATAAAGACCGTGTTTGGCTGGATATCAGAATGACACCTTACTTCCCAACCAAAAGTTTCGTCATCAAATTGGATGGACACAAAGGAGACGACGGTAACGAATGGGATGCTGAATATCAACAGGAATAAGCCCAATAAAAAATTAATAACAAAGGGAATTTGCAACAATAAGTTATGAGTTCCCTTTTTCATTTAAATCTACCGAGATGAGAACGACACACTTTTACTTTATATATACGATCGTTTTATTATCATTCACTATTTCCTGCAAGAAAAAATATGAAAGGCCGGATCATTATTCGATAGATCTTTTTGAAAATCAAAGAAATGAACAGCCTAAAAAAACATTAACACCACAAGAAGCTTCAGACAAAAGCTTAATTGTTATAAAAACGAATGCTTTTGAGTTGATTAATAAACTTAAAATCGAAGATAAAAATGTTAATATCTATAAAATCAATTCTGGCACGATCGTAAAATCCGCAAAAGACAGTATTCGATTTCCAATCTATATTATTTCGAATTATGATTTAAAGACTAATGATTCTGATAAAGACTCAACGGCTGTTTACCTTATCAATCCGCAATCCTATAAGTTATTAGTCAAAGATATGGGAGTTGATTATCAAACTTTACCCGCCCAGATTTCTCAATAAAATTGATACTGAATTGTTTTTCATTTCCAATATTCTCTAAAAGTGTAGTAATTCTACTACTGATTTTTTTGTGATGTGGTTCTATCTTTGGTATGTTAAAAGAAAGGAACACACTAATACACAATACAATATATTAACAATTTAAATTTTAGAAATCATGGCAAACAATTCAAGAGCCGTATTAAAATTCAACGGCGGATCAGAGCAAAAAATTCTTAAACTGAATTATGGTGTATCAAGAAACACGGATGTTTCCGGTAGAGTTGCATCAGACCCTTCCAATGCATTGATCAAAATCACTGTGGAAGCGACTGAAGATTCAGGAATTTTGGAAAGTTTATTGAATGGTAAGTACAAGCCAACCAGTGGTGAAGTCACTTTCAACAAATCCCACGAAGAAGGAACTTTGACGACTCTGAAGTGGGAAAATGGGTACGTTATCCAGCACGAAGTAGATTACGATGCTTTGAACGAGGATAATATGTTCATCAGTTTTGTAGTAAGTGCAGAGAAAATCGATTACGGTAACTCAGCTTACGACGGCGTTTGGCCAGGTGCTAAATAATCATCTGATTATTTATCTTTAAAGTAAAAAATAATCCTGATGAAAAACCTCTTTGGAGACATTCATCAGGATTTTTGATTAATTAACAATCTTTTGAGCGACAATTGCATTATTATTGCTATGATTTCAGGAAGATTGTTGCGAATTAATTATCAATAAATAATTGCTAATGATAATTTTTTATCGATTCGATATTATTGATTTTAAATTCAATATTCAAAAAAAAGCCTTCACAGAAGCGATAGACCAAGTTTAGTTTAAACAAAGTATAAAATATTTAATACTAAAAAATCACAAAATATGGCTACTTCCAATACTACTACAAAAAGTTTCAAACCGGACAACAGTGCCAACTCCATCTCATCGAGTCAGATTTTTGGAATCAACCGCCTTGTCAAACTTAATATTGTGATTGAAGGGAGAGTAATCTCGCATTACAAACATTTCACATTATCTCAAAACAGCTCTAAACATCACGAGTTTGAACTGATTCTGGCACATGATACTTTAGGAAACAAGGAAAACCATAATCTGGAATCCAGCCAAGAGTTTTTAGGAAAAAGAATTACAATCGTTCAAAAATACAAAGACATTCAGGAAAGTCCGGAAAGGACTTTTGTAGGTGTTATTACCAGAGTTGGATTCAGTCAGGAAAAGGGCGGATTACCGAATATTGTTCTTGGCGGTTTCAGTCCAACAATTTTACTGGATGCAGCACCAACCATCCAGAGTTTTGGGGGAGAATCGCCAGTAAATATGAGCATCATTGCCTCACAACTTATCAAAGAAGGTTTGGGAAGCAGCAAGTATGATGTTCGTGTGGATGCGAATGATTTTTCTGAAATTCCATTCAGTGTTCAGTATAATGAAACGCATTACAATTACCTCGCAAGAATGGCGGAAGCTTACGGAGAACAGTTTTATTATGATGGCGAAGTTTTACATTTTGGTAAACTCCCACCACAAAATCCTCCACTCAAATTAATCTATGGAAGTAATGTCAGCGATATCCGCGTAGAGTTAAAAGCGATTCACACTAAACCCGAATTCTATGGTTACAACAGCAGTCAGAATAGCAAACTGACTTCGGGAGAAACGCCGATTAAACATAAAAGTGATCTGGCAAAAAGTGCTTACGGTCAAACCCAAAACGGAATTTTCACCACAAGATCTTTACAGGTTTCACCAATAAAAGCGGTTACGGATAAAGATGTAGTTAATTCCCAAGAAAGCGCCGCAGGAAGCAAAGCTGTAGAAGTTTTCACTGTTACAGGAAATATCTCGATTCCTTTCTTATATCCGGGATGTGTTGCAGATTTGGAAATGAGAAAACCAGACAGCAATCAAACGAGTTATTTTACCAGAATAATGGTTATTGAGACTTCGCACGATGTCGATACATTAGGAAATTACAAAGGAACTTTCAAAGCCATTGCCAGCGATACAGGATTTCTTCCAAAACCAGAGTTTACAGTTCCGGCAGCGCAACCACAGATTGCTACTGTTATCAGCAATACAGACCCACAAGGACAAGGCAGAATCACAGTTAAATTTGACTGGCAACTGCACGACACTACCAACTTTATCAGAATGATGAGTCCCGATGCTGGCGGAACAGATCAGATTACACAAAACAGAGGTTACGTTGCGATTCCTGAAGTTGGCGATCAGGTTATGGTTGGCTTTGTTCACAATCACCCAGACAGGCCATTTGTAATGGGAGGAATGTTCCACGGTGGAACAGCTTTAGGTGGTTTTGCAGATAATCGTGTCAAATCTATTATGACAAGAAGCGGACACAAAGTTGTTTTCACAGAAGATGAAAGTATTATTATTACTGATAAAAGTGGTAATGAGATTCATTTGGACACCACCGGAAGCAACATTAACATCACAGCTCCGGAAACAATGACATTGAATTGTAAGAATATGAACATCAATGTCACCGAAAATATGACAACGAGTGTTGGTCAGAATGCTTCTGAGACGATTGGAATGAATAATACCCAAAGCATCGGAATGAACTCAACCCAAAGTATTGGTGCTATGAAATTGACATCCGTTGCAGGCGACGCCAGTATGTTCATCACAGGAAAATTAACCGAAATGATTGATGGCGATGTTCACAGCGAAACCAAAATGGAAAGAACGGAAGTGAGTGAGAAATCTATGAATATCCAATCCAACGAATCCATTCATAAGCACGCACAAAAAGAAGTTCAGAATAATAGCGGAGAGAAATCTAAAGCCAATTAAAAATGAGCAGAACCAGAATCGTAAAAGGAAAATACACCAAATTATCTCTGAAAGGACACAGTATGTATTCTAATGAGAATATAGTGACTACTGCGAGTGATTTTGTTACTGAGAAAGGTGAAGAAAAAGGTGTGAGCTATGGCGATCCTTCAAAATCATCTGCTGGAAAGATTAATGCAAAATGCATCGTGCATTTTCGTCCCCATGATAAGTGGAATGGAGAATTTGGTTTCGATTGGATTAGAATGGGAGATAATGATACTGGTAGAAAAGGCGACAAATATTGGTACCGTGATATTATTGGCAAATATCGTGATTCTAAGAAAAAATTACTTCAAGAATTTAATGGTGGAACGTTCAAAAAAAGTAATGATGAATATGATAATCTTTTAAAACAATTCAATCTCTTCAATGTAGTTTGGAAAAATGATTTGTACGTTGTTCCAATTCTTTCTCTGATGCCGAATTCGAAGGCAAAATTTACTTTAAAAGTAGAAATTAAAGAACAGCCGAAAGAGTTGCGATATAAAATTAATTCTAAATATTATAAACTTAATAAAGATAAAATTGCCTACAATACTGTCGGAAAAAAGACTTTGTATAATGATTTGGAAATCACAAATATTGCAGCCCATAATGCTTATGAATATCTGGATGTAATTGCAGTTTCCGAAAGTGGTTTTGAGGAAACAGTTGGCAGAATGAGAATCAATCCGAACAATGTGGCTCATCAAAAAAAAATGACTGTTGCTTTGATTAACGTTCACAACGGGAAAGGTAATTTTTCTACTCTTAATCTAGAATCAAGAAAAAAGGAAATCACAAAATACCTTAACCAAGCTCTGATAATTCCAAGTTTTGTCACCGCCAATCTACATATCAACAGACTATCAGCTTCACAAAAGAAAAAATTCGAGGACAGTTATAGAATATACGGCCCTACTTCATCTGACGTTTTTGATGTTCTTTATGAAACGATGATAAAATTTGATCCGAAATACACTGACTACATGAAAATCTTTTTTATTGATGATGTTGCTGGTGGATTGTTTGGACAGACAATGGACATTGGGATTCCTGAGAAATCGGTTGTTGTTCTTAACATCGGATTTAATGATAGCACATTGGTACACGAAGCTTTACACGCTATGAATCTTTATCACACATTTGACAATGATAGCAAATTCACTTTTTTGAATTTTGAAACAGATAATGTGATGGATTATTCGGATTTCGAAAACAGAAAATTCCCCGTAATATCAACATTTGCGTGGCAATGGAATATTTTGCACAAATTCTTAAAATAGATTTGAAATGAAAAGATTAATAATCGTTTTTTTGAGTATTGGTATTTTATCCTGTAACGGTCAAAACAATAAAAACAAAAATATGCTAGATCTGGAATATCTAAAAAAGAATGCAACAATCTCTGACATTTCATATAATGGCGCAGTAAGCTCAACAGATAATCCCAATGGTAAAAACATCAAACATTATAAATTAGTCGAAACTAAAGAAAATAATAAAATTACCATTGAAGGAGATAGCGAAACAGGCTATAAAAAAACGTTTGAGAATAATGATTTCATAGAAAATACAGAATACGGCAGTAATGGAAATGCGGTAAGAAGTGATAAAAAATCTATTTATGGTTTTGATGTAACTGCAGTGGATTACGGAAAAGATGGAAAAATTATCAATGAAATAAATTACGATGCTCTCTTCAAATTTAACAATCAGGATGTATTTAACTATTTGAAAAGAAAAAACTTTAATCTGGACAAAGCGTATTTTAAAACAGTTCCAAATTCTGAAATTCCTAAACCAATGATCTTACGAGGATCCGCAAATGATTTTAAATTTTTGTTGCCAGAACTTAGTTTGAAAAATGAATTAGTCTGGCTGATTGTTAATGTTGAAGGAAACGTTGAAAACAAAAAAGGAATTTACTTTATTTGTTTAGATGGAGTTACAGGAAAAGAGCTTCTGATAAAAGAATACATTGGAAAAAAATCAGGTAAAAACGGCATTGGGACTTATCCTAATTACAACATTATTTTCCCAAAATAATTTGTTTTCACTATTAAAGAAAATGAAATATGAGCAGAACCAGATTTGTCAAAGGAACATATACCAAAGTATCCGATAAAAGTCATACGATGTACTCTAATGAAAGTATCATCTCCAATGCCGTGAAATGGATCTCAGAAGTTGGAGAAAAACTTGGCATATATTATGGAACTCCTTCAAATCCTCCTCCAACAGAAATCAAAGCAAAATGCGTGGTTCATTTTCGCAGTAAGGATGGATGGAAAGGTGAAGATTATGGTTTTGACTGGATGAGACTTGGAGAGACTTCGGTTTTTGGCGATACCAATTACGAGAATATTGTCGCTAAACAATATACAGATTCTACACATACTACTCTTGTAGCTGATATTAATGATTACAACGGAAGCTTTCAGAAATCTCCTACTTTATATTCTAACTTAGGAAGAGTTTATGGTGTTTACAATATTCCTTGGAAAAAGAAAGCAGACGGAACAGCGGAAAAATATTACTGTTCTTGGGTTTCTTTGTATCCTACCAAAATAAAAAACACGAGGACACAAAAATTAGAACCTTCGAACTATAAAAATACTAAAGCCTTATTGACTCTCAATATTGAAGTCGATGAAGAACCAGATACACTTAAATTTAAAGAAAATAAGCTTTTCAACATTTCGCCAATGGAAATTGCTACCAAGACAAAGGGAAAACATACTCTCAAAGACTTTGTAACGATAGAATGTCTGGAAGAATTTGCAACAGATCAAATTATAGAAGTGATAGCAACTAAAAAAAATTCAGCAGGCGTAGAAGTTTCTGAAGTAGCAGGAAGATTAAAAGTATGGGCAAACCACAAACCAAGAAGAAAGAAAGCAAAAGTCTTATTAATAGAAGTAAAAACTCCAATCATTGGATCGAGTTCGAAAACAGGTAACTCAGCAGGACAAAAAGCTCTCTTTGAGAATTATCTTTGTCAAGCGCTGATTGAGACAGATGTGGAAACCAAAACCATCGATCTTTCTTCAGATCCCAATTTCCAAATAGGTGGGAAATATGTAATAGGTAATCAGATTGCAGCTTATTATAGCTTTACATCAAACACTCCCAAAGGCTTTATTTCACTGGAAAACTACATCAATTCTAAACTGAAAGAAGAACTCAAAAATAACAAGGAAGCTGAAAACAAATATGATAACCACTACAAAGCCATATATCTTGGAGAAAACGGAGGTTCTGTAGATGCTTCCGGTGCAATAAACGGTTTAAATGGCTATAGCAGTGGGAAATTTGTAGTTCTATTTCCCACTAAGAATGATCAAACAGCTGCTCACGAGTTTTTACATAGTTTTGCATTACCTCACAGTTTTACTAACTCTGAGGCAGATTCCAATGCAGAATTTACTTATGAATATGCGAAGACAGAAAATATAATGGATTATTCTCACCGTGTTTCACAAACTCGCTACAATCTTTGGAAATGGCAGTGGGTAAAAGCCAATACAAACACAAAATAAAACTGTTATGATAAAGATATTTTTTTTAATCAGCCTATTTTTTATTTCTTCTTGTAAATCCCAAAATATAAAAAACATGACACCATATGTCGATAATAAATATGAAAAATTTAATCAAATTGAATTTAATTCATCTAAAAAAGAAAACTCACTCACATTCAGAGAATTTTTAGCCGACGGATCATATATTGAACTAGATCAAGGTTCTTATGGAAAAGGATATAATAAAACACCTAAAAATTCCAATTATACCATTGTGAAAATATATTTTCAAAATGGTAATATTAAGAGTAAAGGATTGACACTAAATTTACCTTGGACAACATTTAGAAAGGGAATTTGGTATGAATTCGATGAAAGTGGAAAACTTATAAAAGAGACAGATTACGATAAACCCTTCAAATTCACTTTTGAAGATATTTTAGCATTTTGTGAAAAAGAAAAAATACAAGTCGATAAAGGTCCAATTCTACAAAGCACAGGCTACCACACTACAATCCAGAGAGGTTTAGAAAACAATCATCCTTGGTGGACAATAGAATGGTTAAAGCAACCTGATATTTTAGAAACTATAAAGCTCGATGGAATTTCAGGAAAAGTGATTTCAAGAAAAGATAGAAACTACATTAATAACTAAATGCTCAATATAAATTAGTTAAACTTCATTTAAAAAATGGGAAGACCTATTCAGCAGAGGAAGAAAATTTAGCAGATGCTTTATGTAATTATTAATACGCAAAACGTTTACAGTTCGGGAAAATTTGTAGTTTTATTTCCAACTAAAAATGATCAAACTGCAGTGCAAAACAGACTCCGGTTACATCCAAATTATGCGAAATCAAACTAATATCTCTTATCGGTTCACTCCAAATGATTCTTTATATAAAATTGTGAAAGTTTATCATCTCAATCATATGATTTATAATAAAGGCATTACACTCAATTTGCATTCGACTACATTTCAATTAGGAATTTGGTATGAATTTGATAAAGACGGGAAACTTGTAAAAGAAAGCTGATGTTTTGGAAACAATTATTTTGGATGGCGTTTCCGATAAAGTTTTATCGAAAAGAGAATCACAATATGTTAACAGATTAAGTTTTAAGATGAATTCTTTAACAGAAATATGATATAATAAAAACCAAGTAGCAATGAGCAGAACAAGAATTGTAAAAGGCACCTACACCAAAGTATCTGAAAAAGGTCACAGTATGTATTCTAACGAAAACATTGTTACTAATGCTACAAGAACTGTTACGGAAGAAGGTACAGAAAATGGGCTATATTGGGGTTCTCCTAAAGACCCACCTCAAACAGCACGCAGAATTATCGACGTCGTAATGTTTGTCGCAGGAACTACAGATCCCATTAATACTACTGGAGAAAGACATCAAGCCAATACAAAATACTGGCAAGCAATAGATGCGGAACTTAAACAGAAGACCAAAGAAAGCTACAACAATTTTTGGCATAAAATACAGGAAATAAAACTGCACTATCTTGATCTTCATATAGAAGGTGAATTTTTCAGCTGGTCGGGCGATAATGATACCAAAGAAAGAAATCTTGCTTCCGAGAGATTGCTAGATGTGATGCTGAGAACTTACCGTTTCTGGAGAAATCAAGAAGTTCATCTCCACCTGATTGGTCACTCGCACGGTGGAAATGTCATCAATCAATTTTCCGAACTCATTACGAGCAGAGAGATGATAGGGAAATCTGCAATTCTGAAAAGAAACAACTTTACCGAATTTCCCACCCCTTGGAAAATCAAAAGTATTACTTACCTCTCTACTCCATTCTTCCAGAGAAAACATCAGTTAAACCACGGGAAACTCCATCAAGATTGTAAAATCATCAATGTTCACAATGAATATGATCTGACACAGCAGTTGATTGCAAATTTCAGTTTACTTAATATGGAAGGATTACTGAAGTCTTTTCAAATGGAAAAATTTGAAAATGGAATCACTATCCTGAAAAATGTAAAGATGGATCTCATCATGCAATATCTGAAAGGCTGGTATAACGAGAATAAAGCTATTGCTGCGTGGCGAGAAATGTCTAATGCATTTCTTGGCATCAATTTGATTGTTCAGGAATTCATCAAATACATTGATTCTATAACAATAGAAAACTCAACTTTAGCAAATGAGAAACAGTCATTCATAAGCTTATTGAGAAACGTTCTCCAATGGACTTATGATGTTCATAAGAATTTTTCCGGAGGCGGAAGACACGATAAAATTACCTTTGCAAGACATCTTAAACTTACCCAAGGTATCAACACGCTTAACATCTTGTTTGATATAAAAACAGGTGTAAGAGACAGTTATATCTTAAGTTTGCTAGCCAATGTTTTTGGCGAAAGTAGAGGAATTACCGACAGTATAGACGCCACTTCCTGGACACCTCAAAGACAAACCAGAGGATTAACCATTTTAGACGTTAATATTACCCAGCACGATTCTTATAATTCCAGAAGAAAGAAAAGTGCATTTGACACATTTTTAAGAGGTACGCAATCTGCGGTACAAAGTAACAATCTAGAAGATCTACTGATGAGACTCTTCAGTCAATTTATAAAACCTGCTCAACTGCAAAAAATTACGGAAGGAATTAATGCTGCAGAATATATTTTCACTGGTAATCTAGATGCTCAGCTGAAAATTCTGAGAGGAAATCTAGAAAGATATCACACACTTGTAAATCAGTATCACGCTTTTCTGGTCACGGCAAACGATGAAGCAACTATCAAAGAATTGGATAAAAGACCAGGATCATTACCATATCTCGCCATGACCTCTCACAGTTTAAGTCATACACAATTTTGGCAACAAGTGGAAGATGGATTGCGAGGTTCTTTCAGTTCTGGTAGAAACCCGAGATATCAATAGTAATGGGAAAATCTAGAAACTTGTACATCGGTTTGGCCATTTACATTATCTGCGTCATTGGGTTTACAGTTTGGTATAAATCTTTACATTATCTTACCGAACTTACTGCAACCAATATCATTAAGATGATTACTCAAGCGGGTTTGGTAGCTGCTGTTGTACCTTCAGCATTGATTTTTTTAATGTATTATTTATTTAAAAAACCGATGGATAAAACATCCCGGTTTTTCTTAATTTTAATAGTATTTCTTTTTTTCATATTTTCAGTTTACAGTATTACTTTAGTAATGGTTTTTTATGATATATCAGATTCCAAATCTTTTCTAAAATCACTATCAGAGATATTGTAAAGCTTATCATTAATTGTCATTTTTATGAAGAAACTATCATCATTTTATTTCATTTTATTTTGTCTTTCGTTATCAATTAATTTGTCTGCACAAAAAACTGGAAATCAAGATAATTTCAGTGAAATAGTTGGGCAAGAAGAAGGTGATCTGAATAAAGATAAAATCAATGACAAAATAATTATTTCGGCTGATAATACTATAGAGATTCGACCTTTTAAGTTGCAGATTTTTTTGTCACAATCTAATAGCAAAAAACTGAAATTAGCAGTTTCTACCGACAAAATTCTTGAACCTCAATATGATGCTGAGAAATATGGAATGAAGAAAAACTTCCGTATTCCTGATGTTTTTATCGAAAATGGAAAACTGACAATTCTGACCAATATCAACGAGCTGAAAAGCCGCTATATTTTTAGATTTAGTAATGGGAATTTTGAATTAACTAACATTGCGAGAATCATTTCTGACGGAAGAGAAATAACTACGGAAACCGAAATTGACTTATTAAAAGGAACAAAGGTTGTTTTTGATCAGGATTTTGGACCAAAAAAAAAATATAAAATTCGAGAGAAATTTAAACCAAAACCATTACCAAAAATCCAGAATTTGACTGCTTCTGATTTGGCAAAGTATTGATTTAACAATAATAATTTCACTCTTTTTATTATTTTAAATTTAGGTTATGAAAAATCTATTGCTTTACACAATCCAAATCATATCATTGATTACCGGAAATTTGAATGCTCAAAAAACTTCAAATCAGGATAATTTCAGTTACGTTGCGAAGGAAGAAGATGGTGATTTGAATAATGATAAAAAGCTGGACAAAGTTGTTGTAGAAATGGATTTGAAAGATGAGACACGGCCTTTGAGACTTCAAATATTTTTATTTCAGCCAAATAACAAAACTAAAAAACTGGTTGTTTCCTCTACAAAAATTATTGAAAGTCAATATCCTAAAAATAAAAATGGCGAACACAATGGCAATACAATTCCTGATTTTTTTATTGAAGATGGAAATTTGCAAATGTTAACCGATATTAATGATCTCAAAAGTCGATACACCTTCAAATTCCAGAATGGAAATTTCGAATTGATTAATATCTCTAGAGTTATTTGGGATGGGAAAAACAAAACGTCTGAAACAGAAATCAATCTAATCAAAGGAACTAAAATCGAATTTGACCAAGAATTAGATTCGGATAAAATCTTGAATAAAAGAGAAAAAGACACTATTGAAATAAGATTTTTTCTGCTTGTATAAGTTCAGTAACTCTTCTTGCTGTGCTTTTTTATTATTACTGTTATTATTGTAAATCTATTCGCGTATGAAAATTTCTTGGCGTTCAAAATAATATAAATGAAAAAAAATACAACAAAACATTGGATCTCATAACTATAGATTTTTTTAGCCTTTATCAAAAATTTAAGCACAATCTCAATCATTTAAAAATGAGTCTCAACACCCAAGATAAAGTTTCTTTTGGCTGCAGGATTATAATACCGATTTCCAAAAGCATTGATATCAAAACCTAAAACATAATCTGTATTATATAAATTCTGAATCATAAGACTGAGATTAAACTTGGTTTTATCGGCTTGTAAAGGAAATCTGAATTGAATATTTCCAACTAAACTAGGCTCAGACCAAACAGAATTAGCATCATTAAGCGGTAATTTTGAATTGTAGAAATGGGTATAATCAACAGACAATTTTTTGAAAAAAGTAAAATTGACAAGTGAATTAATAGTTGTTTTCGGGACGCCCGTTAAATCATTACCAGAAAAATCCTGCTCATTTTGTTTATAATTATGAAATTTGAAATTGTAAAAACTTCCTGAAAAACGAAATCCAAAACGGCTGAAAAAATCATTTTTCAAATCAAAACTTTTGGATTCCAACAAAACTTCAAAACCTTTTTGAGCAGTTTCTCCTGCATTCACAAAATATTCTTGTCCAGCTTCATTTTGCCTTCTCACAATAGCATCTTTCATTCGAAAATCAAAATAACTGCCTTCCAAAAATAGAAAATTTCCAAACTGTTTTCTAATTCCAATTTCTTTATTCCAACCATACTCCGGATTAAGATTGGCATTGAATTTCTGTGTTGATGAGCGGATTTCTTCATTAGTCGGTGCAGAATTCCCTTTTCCAATTTTTCCTCGCACAGAAAAACCTTGATCCAAAATATAGGTAACTCCAAAATTAGGTAATAACTGATTTTTGAATTTTACATTTCCATATTCTGTTTCCGGATAAAGCCTTTGCCAATCGTAAGAATTGGAATTTAAACTTATAGAAACATCCGTAAATAACTTTTCATCAATATTCAATTTTTGAGAAAGAAAATAGAATCCCGACGTATTTTTGATTTTGTCAAAATCCTGAGGACTGTCCTCTACTCCTCTATTATTATCAAAATTCTTAACAAAAATATCATTAATTCCACCTTCGAATCCCAGTCTGTAAGCTAACGAAATTAGACTCCAATTTTTCTCATAATTGAAATGTGTTCTTAGCGCAAAATTCTTTTCAAATCGGTTTTCGAAGTTGGTAATGAAGGGATTTTCAAAATCCACATAAGAACCTTGAACCAAAATAAAATGGGAAAAATTGGGACTAAATTGATAATAATTGGACAATCCTGCCAAAATCATTTTATTTTGGATTCCTGCTCTTTGTTCCTTCGAACCTGGGACTGTGGCTGTGGAAGGCCTCGCTTGCTTTCTGTTATTTTGCATCTGCTCCAAAGTCAATCCGCCAGGCGTTTGATAATCCAAATCCGAATACAACAACATCATTTTCAAAATCCCTTGCTTGGAGTATTGGTAATTATCCTTAACAAAAAACTCTTTTCGCTGGACTTTGGATTGTTCTCTGTAAGAATCGGTTTGATAATAATTTTGGAAAACCTCAAAAAAATGCTTCCTCAATTGTTTAGAAAAGTCAATATTTTGGTTGAATGTGCCATAGCTTCCAATGGATAGGTTAGCTGATAAGTTATCCAGATTATTGGTTTTGAGAAGCAAAGTTCCGCCTGTCATCGCACCATAATCGCCACCTTCTGGACCTTTAAAAACTTCCATCCGGCGGATTAAAGCTGGAGAAATAACGTTGAAATAAGTATTTCCAGAAGCATCAGACAAAATAAAATCGTCAAGATAAACCTTCACATTGCGAACACCAAAAGGTGATCTTAAAGGACTTCCACGAAGTGAAATCCGATAACTTCCCGGCGAGCGTTCTTCCATCCTTGCACCCGGAATTTGGTTGATAGATTCCAACATCCGTTCTGGTGGATTTTGGTTGAGAAGATTTTCGGAAATTACAGCAACAGATTTTGTAGAAGAGACGTAAGTCGTTGGTTTTTTATAAGCGTCAATTTTAACTTCAGAAATCAGATTTGTTGAATCTCTTACTTGAGAATATAAAATTGAAGTTGTAAGTAAAGGAAAAAGTAAGTAAATTTTTTTCATTGCAAAGGACTAAGCAAAAACTATACTTTTTCTTAATTTATAAAAGATAACTCAAAATAAATTTGAATTAAGTGAAAAAAAATCCCTGTCATAAACAGGGATATTTTTTGGTAAAGATTATTTCTTTGATTCTTCAACAGAAACTTTACGGAAATCTTTGAAAAGTTTGCTCAACTCCAAAGCTGATTTTCTTGCTCTTGTTCCAGCTGCTTTGTTTCCTTTTTCAGCTTGTTGTTCTGCCTCTTTGCTGAAAGCTTCAAATTCAGCATTAATCTTTTCGATTAGTTCTTTCATAGTAGTAAGTATATGTATTAAATAAGGTGCAAATATAATAGTTTGGCGCATTCGACAACTATGATTAGTGATTTTTTCATTGATTTTAGGCTTAATTTTATTGATTCTAATGATATTTTTTCACTGGGCCTAATACTTCATTTAAAAATCGGGCAAAATCGGATTTGTATAATTTTTGTTAATCGATTTTAAATTATTATGTGTTATGTATAAAAAAGGAGACAACGTAAAATGGAATTTTCAGTATGGAGAAACCTACGGTATCATTACGAATATTCATACCAAGGATTTTATGTTTATGAACACACAAAGAATAGCTTCTGAAGAGAATCCTCCATACGAAGTGATGAGTGAAAAAACCGGAAAAACAGCCATTCACAAAACTTCTGCTTTGAAAAAGTTATAGAACAGTCAAATTCACTTGTTACAAAAACAAAAAAATCAGCCAAAAGACTGATTTTTGTTTAATATTTTTTTTACTTAATTAAGGTTTATAACCATCTTTCAGCGTAACCGTTCTGTTGAAAACCAAAGTCTTATCAGAAGAATCTCTGTCCTTCATATAATAACCAATCCTTTGGAACTGGAAATGGTCGTCCAATGTCGCATCTTTCAAACTTGGTTCTGCAAAACCGTGAGAGACGTTCAATGACTGAGGATTGATGAATTCCATAAAATCGACTTCTTTCACAGCGTCTGGTTGTTCCGTTGTAAACAATCTTTCATAAGTTCTGATTTCGATTGGCAAAGCGTGTTTCGCAGAAACCCAATGAAGCGTTCCTTTTACTTTTCTAAGACTTGCCTCGGTTCCGCTTCCGGATTTAGAATCTTCTTCATAAGTCGCATAGATTGTAGTGATTTCGCCATCAGCATCTTTCTCTACTCTCTCCGCTTTGATAATGTATCCCGCTTTCAAACGAACTTCTCCGCCTAATTTTAAACGGAAAAATTTCTTATCCGCTTCTTCTTTGAAATCTTCTCTTTCGATATAAACTTCTCTTGAGAAAGGCACTTGTCGTGTTCCAGCATTTTCATCCTCAGGATTATTCTCAGTATCCAACCATTCTTCTTTATCTTCTGGATAATTTTCGATGATTAATTTCACAGGATTTACAACCGCCATTACGCGAGTCGCAACTTTGTTAAGATCTTCTCTCACAGAAAACTCCAACAACTGGATATCAATCAAATTTTCTCTCTTTGCAACACCAACTCTTTCGATGAAGTTTTTGATAGCTGTTGGCGTGTAACCTTTTCTTCTCAATCCAGAGATAGTCGGCATTCTTGGATCGTCCCAACCAGTTGTTACACCTTCCTGAACTAATCTTTGAAGCTTCCTTTTAGAGGTTACCATATAAGAAACGTTCATCCTTGCAAATTCTCTCTGCTTGGGCATTATGCTTTCATTATCATAAACTTGGTCAAGATACCATTCGTAAAGTGGACGATGGTTTTCAAATTCTAATGAACATAATGAATGTGAAATTTGCTCAATATAATCAGACTCTCCGTGTGCCCAATCGTACATTGGATAAATCTTCCATTTTTCACCCGTTCTGTGGTGCGGTTTTTTCAAAATCCTATACATCACAGGGTCACGCATATTCATATTCGGAGAAGCCATATCTATTTTTGCACGCAAACTCATCGCTCCTTCTTCGAATTCGCCATTTTTCATTTTCTCAAAAAGCTCAAGACTTTCTTCAATGGGACGATCTCTGAAAGGCGAATTGATTCCTTCCTCAAAAGGATTTTTTCTTTGTGCCGTGATATCTTCGGAAGATTGTTCATCTACATAAGCTTTTCCTTGCTTAATTAATTCAACAGCCCAAACATATAATTGTTCAAAATAATCTGAAGTATATAATTCCTGATCGTATTTGAAACCTAACCAATCGATATCTGCTTTGATAGAATCAACGAATTCCTGCTCTTCTTTTGCGGGATTGGTATCATCAAAACGAAGGTTTACAGGCGCATTGTACTTTTGCCCCAAACCGAAGTTGATACAGATTGCTTTTGTATGACCAATGTGAAGATAACCGTTTGGTTCCGGCGGAAATCTGAAACGCAATTTGGACGTATCCAAGCCATTTTTCAAATCATCTTCTATAATTTGCTCAATAAAATTGAGTGTTTTTTTTTCTTCTTCTTCCATAATTCTGAAACGTGAGGTGCAAATTTAACTTAATTTCCTCAAAAATGAAACCTATAAATTCTAATTAAAGCATAGAATTATTCTTATCAAAAATGATTTCAAAACATCAATTATTTATTTTATAAATGTTAAATTTGTGTGAACTTTAAACATTTAGTGATATAGAGTTCATTTTTTTTTAATTTTGGGATACTTAATAAATCGAAATGAATCGTAAAAAAATCCTTTTAATTGATGATGAGCAGGACATCTTGGAAATCATCTCTTATAATTTGGAAAAAGAAGGTTATCAGGTTTTTACCGCTAGTAATGGGAACGAAGGAATAGAAAAAGCTAAAGAAATATTGCCAGATCTTATACTTTTAGATGTTATGATGCCAGAAAAAGACGGAATAGAAACTTGTCAGGATCTTCGTAAAATCAAGGAATTACAGAGAACTCTTATTGTATTTTTATCTGCAAGAAGTGAAGAATTTTCACAATTGGCAGGTTACCAAGCTGGCGCAAACGATTATATTGTAAAATTAATCAAACCAAAAATCTTAGTATCTAAAGTTGCTGCATTATTGCAAATGGGAGCTAATTCTCAGGAAAACTCCAATTATATAGAACTAGGCGATTTAATCATCGATAAAGATAACTTCAAAGTTACTAAAGGAAAAGAGGAGTTTTTACTTCCGAAAAAGGAGTTCGATTTGCTTTATCTTTTGGCTTCTAACACAGACAAAGTCTTCAAAAGAGAAGAGATTCTGGAAAAAGTTTGGGGCAACGATGTGATTGTAGGTGAAAGAACTATAGACGTTCACATCAGGCGATTACGAGAAAAACTGGGAATCAATACCATCCAGACACTCAAAGGAATAGGTTATAAATTAGTAGTTTAACAATAATTTAAGATTTTCTAAAAAGAAAATCTTTTTTTTGAAATGAGAATAAGAAATTCGGTAAAAATCAATTGGTTATCTGTTGCAGCATCTTTCCTTTTAGTAGCTGTGGTGGGAAGTGTTGTCTTACTTTTTGAGATTTATACAGATGATATTTATTTCAAGACCAAAGATTTCAACTATTTTTTGATTTTCACATTATGGTTCGTTTTCGTGCTGAACTATTTTGTTCTGGAATTTCTTTTCAGCTTTTACAGTAAAAACCAGATTAGGAGAATCACCAACATTCTCCCGGAAGATATCATTCACGATTTTGATACAGATATCGGATTCAAGGAATTGGGCGAAAAAGTCCACGAGATGAATCAGAAAAATGCAGAAATCGATATGATGAAGGAAATGGAAAATTACCGAAGAGAATATATCGGTAACGTTTCTCACGAACTGAAAACGCCATTATTCTCTATGCAAGGTTACATCGAAACTCTTCGTGATGGTGGTGTTGAAGACCTCAATATCCGAGACAAATATTTGGAAAGAATTGATAAATCTGTAGAAAGGCTTTTGAATATTGTAAAAGACCTCGATATGATTAACCGTTTCGAGTCGGGTCAAATCGCTTTGAAGTACAGCAATTTTGATATCAATCATTTGATTCAGGAAGTTTTTGATTTGTTGGAAATGGAAGCCGAAAGACATTCTATGACAATGCAATTGCAAACGACGCAATCTCAACTTTTAGTTTACGCAGACAAGCAGAGAATTTCGCAGGTTTTGATTAATCTTATTTCGAATGCTGTAAAATATGCTAACCGAGAAGAGGCTCAAATCATCGTTTCTACCAGAGAAGGAACCAAGAGCATCCACATCTCTATCGAGGATAACGGGATGGGAATAAAGCCTGAAAATCTGCCAAGAATTTTCGAAAGATTCTATCGCATAGAGTCTAGTAGAAACAGAAAAGAAGGCGGTTCCGGACTAGGTCTAGCCATCGTAAAACACATTCTGGAAGCCCATAAACAAACGATTAGCGTAGAAAGCGCTTATCTTTCCGGAACTAAGTTCAAATTCAAACTAGCAAAGCCTTCTTTAGAAAAAATCAAAAAAGCAAAAGCTGCGATTGTTGATTAATAAATGAATCTGAAAGCTGGGAATTTATAAAAATCTTTTTTGAAAAAAAATTTCTCAGAAACTTTTCTCAAATCTCATTTGTTTTATATTTGCATCATTAATCAAGACAAAAATAAAGTTTAAAGTAAAACGAAATGGTTTATAAAATTAGAGTAATTCTAGACGCCAAAGAGACAATCTTCCGAGACATAGAAGTCAAAGAAAAACAAACACTTTGGAATCTGCATCTAGGTATAAAAAGTGCTTTCAATTTGCCTGGGGAAGAGTTGTCTTCTTTTTATTTTTCTGATGACGAATGGAATGAAGGAAATGCAGTTCCTCTGGAAGATATGAGCGATGATGGCGATGGTGAAATCATGTCTGACATCTATTTGCCGGAAGGATTCCCTGCTGTTGGACAGAAAATGAGATTCCAATACGGGTTCATAGAACTTTGGGAGTTTTTCTGTGAATTGTTGGAGATTGTAGATGAAAAACCAGCAGTTAACTATCCTATTACGGTTTACAGATTTGGTAATGTTCCTTTGAAAGCGCCTAGCAAAACAGGTTCTTCCAACGGAAAAAGCAAAAACTCTGCCCTGCCATTTATGGATGAAGATTTTGGAGACTTCGAATCAGAGTTCAATGAAACAAGTTTCGAAGATGAGGAGGACGATTTTAACGATGATGAAGAAAATGGATACAATGATGTTTTCGAAGAAGACGACGAAGATTAAAAAACTTTTATAAAATATTAACAAGTCCGAATTTTTCGGACTTTTTTATTTTCAGTACTTTTACAGAACAGACTTTAAAAATTTAGCAATGAAAAAACTGCTTCTTCTTTCGGCACTTGCCGCATTATTATTATCCTGTAAAACCCAAAATCAAACTATGGAAAACCCACAAGAATGGAAACGCACGACCAATATCTACGAAGTTAATGTTAGACAATACACCCAAGAAGGTACTTTTGCAGCATTTGAAAAAGAACTTCCGAGACTGAAAAAAATGGGCGTTAAAACATTGTGGTTTATGCCAATTACGCCAATTGCTCAGCAGAACAAAAAAGGAAGTTTGGGAAGTCCATACGCTGCCTACGATTATACAAGCATCAATCCTGAATTTGGGACTTTGGATAACTTCAAACATTTGGTAGATGAAGCTCATAAAATAGGATTCAAAGTGATTATCGACTGGGTAGCGAATCATACTGGTTGGGATCACGTTTGGACAAAATCTCATCCTGAATGGTTTCTAAAAGACGCTGACGGAAGTTTCCACAAAGCGAGCGGAATGGACGACATTATCGAATTGGATTATACCAACAAAGAAATGCGTCTGGCAATGATTGATGCGATGAAGTATTGGGTAAAGGAAACTAATATCGATGGTTTCCGTTGCGATTTGGCAAGCTGGGTAGAAGTTGATTTTTGGCAACAGGCAAGACCAGAAGTGGAAAAACTGAAACCTCTTTTCTTCTTAGGCGAATTTGATGAGTTGGAAAGTCCAGATTATGGGAAAGTTTTCGATGCGAGTTATAGCTGGAAATGGATGCACCTTTCCGAAGATTTTTACAAGAAAAACCTACCGCTTTCTGATTTGAAAAATCTTTTAGAGCAATACTCTAAAATTGGAGATAACTCAATGAGAGCCTGGTTTACTACAAACCACGACGAAAACTCTTGGAACGGAACTGAATATGAAAAATATGGAGATTTTGCGCCAGCTTTAGCTGTCTTTTCCGCGACTTGGAATGGCGTTCCTCTACTCTATTCGGGACAGGAATTACCAATGAAAGCGAAACGTTTGGAATTCTTCGAAAAAGACCCAATCCCTTGGAATGGAAAATATGAATTGGAAGATTTCTATAAAACTTTATTGAATCTTAAATCTGAAAATCCAGCACTTAGAGGTGGCGACCCAGCAGTAACAACTTATTGGATCAACACAACTTCTAACGACAAAGTTCTTGCTTATCTAAGAAAAAACGGAGAACGTGAAGTTTTGGTTTTGATTAACACATCAAAAGATGCTGTTAATTTTAAACTTGAAGATGATAATTCGGTGGGAAGTTATAAGAATGTTTTCACAAATAGTAAAGCTGAATTAATCAAAGGTTCTGATGTGAGTATTCCTGCGTATGGTTATTTGGTCTACGAGAAATAGTTTTTTAGACTTTAGAAAATAAACGGTTAGATGATACATATTTCATTTTGACAAATAATAAATCCCTTCAGAGCATATAACTTTGAAGGGATTTTTATTAAGAATTACTAATATTAATAAGCCGCAGTGAAACGTTGTTTAACGAATTTGTTTTGTTCCAACTCGTCAACCAAAGCCACAGCAACATCTTCGACAGAAAGAATACTTCTTCCCTCTTCGTTAAAAACCGGATTTTCCAAAGCAGTTCTGTAAGTTCCAACTCTCACACCAGCCGTTCCGGGATGCATTTCGATTGCTGGAGAAAAGAATGTCCAGTCTAATGTTTCGTTCTTTTTGATTTCGTTTAGGTAATCTCTTGCTGCAGTTGCGCCTGGTTTGATATCAGCTGGGAAATCTGGACCGTCTACCAATTGATTCCCATCGATGAACAAACTTCCTGCACCACCAACGGTAATAAATCTCTTAACACCTGATTTTTCAACTGCTTTTTCGATGTTTCTTGAACCATTTAAGAAATCATCATAAAGATTCGGGTTGGTCCAACCTGCGTTGAAAGTATTGATTACAGCATCACTTCCTTCCAAAACTTTTGCTAATTCTTCTACATTGTTCACATCTGCGCTTGTTGCAGTTACATTATCTTTCAATTCAACCTTTGAACTGTCTCTTGCGATGGCGTTTACAGCATAACCTCTATTTGATAATTCGTTTACGACTTGTTTTCCTACGAAGCCTGTTGCTCCGATTACTGTTACTGTTTTGCTCATAATTTTAAATTTTAATAATTGTAATATATTTTGTTACATTTTAAGTCAAAAAATTTTAACTGAATTGATTGGTAAAATCTGACAATTTCTTGCCCTTCAAAAACTGTGAAACCAAATCCTCTGTTTCGCCAAATAAAATACCAAGATTTTTGTTGATATCTTTTCCAACATTACAAATCGGATTCGGATTTTGATTTCTTTTACCAAGAACTTCTGTATTTTTTACCGATTCATAGATCTCTGAAATGTTGATTTGTTCAGGATTTTTCGCAATTCTCACACCTCCTACTTTTCCTTGTCGGCTTTCTATTAAGCCAGATTTTTTGAGGTTAATTAATTCTTTACGGACAATCACAGGATTTACATTCACGCTTCCGGCAATCCAATCAGATGTCAGCCATTCTTGCGAATCTTTCGCAAGAAGTGTCAAAATATGTATCGCGGTTGCAAATCTTGTGTTGTTCATAACAGTGCAAAGTTAGAAATAAAATTTAATTGTAACAAAATTAATTACAATTTAATTTTATTAACTGTAATTAATTTGTTTTGATTTTATTTCGTTTGAATTTCAATGATTTTATCGCCTTTATCCCCTAGATATTTTTTGATAAGGTGACGATAAACTAAAAATAATTGGAGCAAGAACAGCTAAAATGATTTGAAGCGAAATGATTTGTTTGAAATCAGCATAATCAATAAAGGCGGTAGAAAATTGGCAACCGGAAACCAACACAAGGGAAGCGAAGAAAGATTGATAATTTTGATAAAAGTCCAATTTTCTATGGGCTCATTTTCTATTTTTAAAACAGATTCTTCAAAAATTGGATTTTTTACACCAGATTCTTCTATCGGAATAATTGGAGTCAATAAATCATTTTGAGAAATATCGAGACTTGAAGCCAAAGTTTTCAAAGTATAACCTTTTGGTCTATTCCTGCTTCGATACGTTGAATGGTTCTGACAGAAAGTCCCGACTTTTCAGCCAATTCTTCCTGAGTTAGATTTTGTTTTTCCCTTATTTTCTTTAATTCCGACATTTAATTTAATAATCGAAGGCAAATTTACATATTCAAATGAATTGAATCATATTTTAATAAAAAACCTTCCAAAATTGGAAGGTTTGAAATTTTATTTAATAAAAAATAATTTATTATTTCTTAGATATCGCTCTGGAAATCACGATCTTTTGAATCTCTGAAGTTCCTTCATAGATTTGAGTAATTTTTGCATCACGCATCATTCTTTCAACGTGATATTCTTTCACATAACCATAACCTCCGTGGATTTGGACCGCTTCTACAGTTGTATCCATCGCTACCTGAGAAGCGTATAATTTCGCCATTGCACCACTTTCTGAGATATCTTTACCTTCATCTTTTTCAGCAGCAGCCTTGTAAATCAACATTCTCGCCGCCATAATGTTCACGTGCATATCCGCCAATTTGAATGCAATTGCCTGGTGATTGATGATTTCTGTTCCGAAAGATTTTCTTTCTTTAGCATATTTCAAAGACAATTCATAAGCTCCAGAAGCAATTCCTAAAGCCTGAGAAGCAATCCCAATTCTACCACCGTTCAAAACAGCCATCGCAAAAGCAAAACCGAAACCATCTTCTCCAATTCTATTTTCTTTAGGAACTTTCACATCAGTGAACATCAAAGAATGTGTATCACTTCCACGAATTCCTAGTTTATCTTCTTTCTTTCCAACAACAAAACCTTCCCACCCTTTCTCAACAATAAAAGCATTAATTCCTTTATGTTTTTTCTCTGGATGAGTTTGTGCAATTACGATATAATAAGTCGCATTCCCTCCATTAGTAATCCAGTTTTTTGTTCCATTCAACAAATAATAATCTCCTTTATCTTCAGCCGTTGTGGATTGGGAAGTTGCATCAGAACCAGCTTCCGGCTCAGATAATGCGAACGCTCCAATCACTTCACCGCTTGCCAATGGCTTTAGATATTTCATTTTTTGCTCCTCATTACAGAATTTTTCCAAACCTGCACAAACCAAAGAGTTATTAACGGACATTACAACGGCAGCAGATGCATCAATTTTTGCAATTTCTTCCATCGCTAAAACATAAGAAGTGCTATCCAAGCCAGCACCGCCATATTTTGGGTCAATCATCATTCCCAAAAAACCCATTTCACCCATCTTTTTGACAGCATCGTAAGGAAATTTTTGTTCATTATCTCTTTCTATAACACCTTCCAAAAGTTCTGCATTGGCAAAATCTCTTGCGGCCTGTTGTATCATCTGTTGTTCTTCTGTAAGATTGAAATCCATAAAGTTTTTTATTATATTTTTCGTTCGTAAATATAAACTTTTTAGCAAAAATTCAAAGACAAATGCAAGATTTTGTTATCTTAGAAAAAAAAATTATATTTACGCTAATGTAAACTTAATTTTAATAATATATTAATAAAGATATTTTATGAATATTAAAAGAATATTTGACTTTTCAACACAGGCTTTGGAAAAATTTCCTAATGAAGATTGTCTTGTCACGAAGAAAAATGGCAAATGGACAAAAACATCCACTGCAGAATTTGTCAATCAGGGTAATAAAATATCTCGCGGACTTTTAAAATTGGGTATAAAACCCGGAGACAAAATTGGACTCATAACGTCCAATAACAGAACAGAGTGGGCAGTTATGGATTTGGGAATTTCGCAAATAGGCGTAGTTACAGTTCCAGTTTATCCAACGATTTCTGAGGAAGATTATGTTTATATTTTCAATAATTCTGAAATTAAATATTGCTTTGTTTCTGATTCTGATCTATATAAAAAGTTAGCCAATATAAAACCCGAAATCCCTTCATTGGTTGGCGTTTTTACATTTGACGAAATCGATGGTGCTCCAAACTGGAACGAAATTCTTGACCTTGGCGAGAATGAATCAACTCAAATTGAAGTTGATGACCTTTCCAAAGCAATCAATCCGGAGGATTTGGCGACGATTATTTACACCTCTGGAACAACTGGAAAACCAAAAGGTGTTCAGTTAACCCACAATAATTTGGTTGCGAATGTCACCGCAAGCACACCAAGAATCCCAAAAGATAAAAGCATAGATTACAAAGAACTGAAAGCGCTCAGTTTCCTACCAATTTGCCACGTTTTCGAAAGGATGATTTTCTATCTCTATCTAAGCAATGGGATTTCTATTTATTTCGCCGAAAGTATCGAGAAAATTGGAGACAATGTTAAAGAAGTTCGTCCGCAATATATGACGGTTGTTCCAAGATTGGTGGAAAAAGTTTACGATTCTATCTACAACAAAGGAACTGCTGCTGGCGGACTGAAGTCCAAAATTTTCCTTTGGTCATTAGGCATTGCTGAGAAATATGAAATTGGACAACCAAAATCTTTTATGCACACGATTGCGGACAAATTGGTCTTCAAAAAATGGAGAGAAGGTTTAGGTGGCAATTTGATTACTTTGGTTTCTGGTTCTGCGGCTTTATCTAAGCGTTTGAACAATATGTTCCACGCTGCCGGCATTCCTATTTTGGAAGGTTATGGTTTGACGGAAACTTCACCAGTAATTTCGGTAAACAGTTTTGGAAAAGTGAAAGCCGGTTCTGTCGGTATTCCGTTGGAAAATGTAACAGTCCGAATAGAATCTGATGGGGAAATTGTTGTAAAAGGCCCTTCGGTTTTCAAATCTTATTATAAAGATGAGGAAAAAACCAAGGAAGCTTTTACAGATGATGGTTATTTCAAAACTGGTGATATCGGAATGATTGATGAGGATAATTTTCTTTTCATTACCGATAGAAAGAAAGAGATGTTCAAAACTTCCGGTGGGAAATTTGTTGCTCCACAAGTTATTGAAAATCTGGCAAAAGCTTCAAAATTCATTGAACAAATAATGGTAGTTGGCGATGGTGAAAAAATGCCTTGTGCTTTTGTACAACCAGATTTTGTCTTTGCTAAACATTGGGCAGAACTTCATAATGTAAAAATCTCAGATTCCCATAAAGAAATTGCAGCCAATCCTGCTGTGAAATCAAGAATTGAACAAGAGATCGAGAAAATCAATGCTCATCTTGGAAAATGGGAACAAATCAAAAAGATTGAATTGACTCCGAAAGTATGGACAATAGATGATGGACTCTTGACGCCGACGCTTAAACTGAAAAGAAAAGCTATTAAAGCAGAATTCCAAGATTTATACGACAGAATGTACAAAGAATAAACTAAAGCTATCCTATGGATAGCTTTTTTTCTGTGGGTTTTCCATATTTATTTATATTTGCGTTAAACGATAGTTTAAAAAATCGTATCAGAAAATGGAAGTAAAAAGAATCTTTGATATTCCTTATTATTCGAAAGCTAATTTCGAAAAAAATGATTTTATCTGCGACAAAAGAAACGGGAAATGGGAGAAAATCTCAACGGATGACTATATCAAAATTACCAATCAATTATCAAGAGCTTTACTAAAATACGGCCTCAAGAGAGGAGATAAAATTGCCATAACTTCTTCCAACAACAGAGTTGAATGGTGTTTTTTTGACCAAGCTGCTTTGCAAATTGGTGTTGTAACCGTTCCGATTTATCCTTCTATTTCTGGCGAAGATTGTGTTTATAATCTTGAAAATTCGGATTCGAAGATCTGTATTGTTTCTGATGCAAAATTGTTTGAGAAAATCAATTCGGTTAAAAATCAATTACCCGATTTGCAGGAGATTTTTACATTTGATAAAGTTGATAATGCTAAAAATTGGAAGGAACTTTTCGATTTAGGCAAAGAAAATGATAATCAGCAAGAGGTTGATTCTATTAAAGATTCAATTTCTGAGGATGATTTAGCTTCTATTATTTATACTTCTGGAACGACAGGAAAACCGAAAGGCGTAATGTTGACACATAAAAACATCGTTTCTGATGTGATTGGCTGTGAAGATAGAATTCCGCACAAGGATTCCAAAAACAGAGCTTTGAGCTTTCTTCCGCTTTGTCACGTTTACGAAAGGATGATTCTTTACCTTTTCACAACCAATGGGATTTCTATGTATTTTGCTGAAAGTAATGAGAAACTAAGCGAAAACCTAAAGGAGGTAAAACCGCAATATATGACCGTTGTTCCGAGAATGGTGGAAAAAGTCTATGATGCGATTTATAAAAGAGGGACAGAATCCGGCGGAATAAAAACTAAAATTTTCCTTTGGTCCTTGAAAGTTGCTGAAAACTATAAATTGGGAAGTTCAAAATCTTTGGCTCATATTATTGCAGATAAAATCGTTTTCAGCAAATGGAGAGAAGGTTTGGGAGGAAATCTCATAACGTTGGTTTCAGGTTCAGCTGCATTATCAAAACGATTGAACACGATGTTTCATGCTGCAGGAATTCCGATTTTGGAAGGTTATGGATTGACCGAAACTTCTCCGGTAATTGCAGTCAACAGTTTTGAATTTACAAAAATCGGTTCTGTTGGAAGACCGATCAAAAATATTGATGTTAAAATCCAGGAAGATGGCGAAATTACAGTAAAAGGTCCGACTGTAACACAAGGTTATTACAAAGACGAAGAAAAAACTAAAGAAATCTTTACAGAAGATGGTTATTTCAAAACCGGAGATATTGGGATTTTGGATGAGGATAATTTTCTTTTCATTACAGACAGAAAAAAAGAAATGTTCAAAACTTCCGGTGGAAAATATGTTGCACCTCAAGTGATTGAAAATCTTGCAAAAGCTTCACAATTCATTGAGCAAATTATGGTTGTTGGCGATGGTGAAAAAATGCCAACAGCTTTGGTTCAACCTGATTTTGAATTTGCCAAAACTTGGGCTTCAAAAAATAACATCAATGTCGGAACTTCTCTTGAAGATATTGCCAATTCCAAAGATTTAAAATCCGAAATCGAGAAGGAAATTGAGAAAATCAATCAACATCTCGGAAAATGGGAACAAGTCAAAAAAATCGAATTAACTCCCGAAATCTGGACAGAAGATAACGGACTGCTCACTCCTACTCTAAAATTGAAAAGAAAAGCTGTGAAAGAGCATTTTATTAAGTTGTATGAGACGCTTTATGATAGATGATGTAGGAACATTGAATTGCTCGCAGCCCGACTTGAGCGGAAATCCTTTTTACACAACGGAGTAAAGTGAAAAGATTGACTAAGTCGAACCTCTTCGTTAGGTTTGGGAGCGGAAGGCGGAAATAGCTGCCCTAAAAATAATTTTCAAAATCTAAAAGTCTATCTTTGTAGTCATTATTTGAAAACAAAACATGATTATAACCCGATTAGAATTGATAAAAATCTGTGAAAGATTTCTCTCTGATGAAGTTAGCAAAGAAGAATTGATTCATTTTGCAACTGCTGTGATGTTTGATGAAGATGATAAATATGAATGTGAAGATGAAGTTTTGGAAGAGATTTTGTCGCAATGGGATAATTCGCAAACTCAATCAAAAATCAATAAGACAAGTATTCAGTTTTTGAAAAATGCGCTTCAAGATTTGAATTAATAGAAACAAAAAAACGCTTCAGAAATCTGAAGCGTTTTTTGTTATTTTCTCTCTGCCAACTTACTCCAGTTGTGCAGAATGTAAACTACGATAATACCTAAAATTCCTGAGGAAATTGAGAAGATGAATTTTGTATTTTCATCATCAAAAAAACCAGCTCTCCAATCGATGGCATAAAAATTAATCCCAACAAAAAGGATAAAAAGAACTAAAAATACTTTATAAAATGTCTTCATTTTTCAATATTATTAAAAGTGAATGTAATTCTGAAACAGTTGCGCAAAGTTAGCGGTAAATAATTTAATAGAGATAGCCAAAAGGACAATTCCGAAAACTTTTTGCAAAACTTGCAGAGAACCTTCTCCCATTTTTCGTTCTATCCAGGGTGCCATCTTCAAAACTAAATAAACGAATAATGTATTTAGGACAATTCCGCAGATGATGTTAATATCGTGATACTCTGCTCTTAAAGATAAAGTTGTAGTCAAAGTTCCTGCTCCAGCGATTAATGGAAAAGCAATTGGAACAATGGACGCTGCTTGAGGTTGATTTGTTTTATGAATTTCTATTCCCAAAATCATCTCAATTGCTATAATAAAGATTACAAAAGCTCCCGCAATTGCAAAAGAATTGACATCTACTCCAATGAATTTCAAAATATTATTTCCGATAAAAAGAAAAGAGATCATCAGTAAACCAGCAACAATCGCAGCCTTCTCTGATTCGATTTTCCCGAATTTTTGTCTTAATGAAACAATAATTGGAACCGAACCCAGAATGTCAATAACTGCAAACAAAACCATAAAAGCTGTCATTGTTTCTTTGAAAGAAAATTCATTTAAAAATTCCATAACTTCAATTTTAAATATTTCGCAAAAATATAAAATATTTTTGAAAATTTCTTAAAGTAATTTATAAACCTCTATAACTTCGTTCAAGATTTCGGTTTGTTTTTCTTTGGAAGAGAAAGGAGAATATTTTTCGATGTTGACTTTTGTGATTAATTGATTGTATTTTTCATAATCACTCAGACCAAAATTAGACTTCAAATGCTCAGAAAACGTATGTGAATAATGGTTTTTACAATATTTGTCTGCATCAGATTTAAGGTCCTCAAAAGCATCAAAAAATTGAGATGGATTTTCATCACTTATTTTTTTAGTCAAATAATTAATTGAAGAATCTAAATCAAATTTATCTTTATTTCGCAAAAGAGCTTCTGTTTCTTCAATATTAACAATCGGTAACGAAACAGCATTTTTCTTTTCAAGTTCCAATTTCTTTTTCTCTTTGCGACGTTTGTTGAAATAAACAAATACGATTGAACCAAAACCAATAATCAGAAGATTACCCAGAATACCTAACCAGTTCAGTTTGTTATGTTCCTTCACTTGTAATTTTTTCGTATCCATTACCGGCGAGTCTACTTTCTCAAGAACATCATTGGTATATTCATTCACTTTTTGCAAAGTCGTTTTTGCATTGGCAATATCTTGTGCAGTAAGAGCATTTAGTACTAAAACTTTAGAACCGACTTCTACATACTTTTCTTCTTTTGGATCAAAATACGAAAAGTCCTCTGTCAAGATTTTCAAATCACCCCGTTTTTTAGGAATAATAACGTATTGAGCTTCTACTTCACCTTCGATACCTTTGGTTGTTGGAGTAGAATTATTGATAATCTTTGGCTCAAAAACTTCGTAATCCGGAGAAGGTAAAATTTTTGGAACTATAGATGGAGAGAGATTTCCACAACCACTTACCTTTACTGCAATGTTAAAGGCTTTATTAATTTCAAAATTTTCTTTGCCTTTATCCACCATTTCGATTTTCACATCATATTTTCCGACTGCATTATGGAAATTTTCTGGCGCGCCTTCCGGTAATTTTTTTACATTAAGTTTGACTTTGTTAGAAACGAGCGTATTTTTATGATTTGCAAAAGGAATCTCAACTGGAGGAACATCCATAACACCAGCCACTTTAGGTACAATCACAAACATCCCGACAACCTGAGAAGAGTAATCATTTTCCGTGTCCTCTATTGACTCATCAAAATTAGCAATAGAACGAATCATAAGATTTCTAGCCACTTCAAACTTAGCTGGTTCCAAGTGTCTGAAATTTGAAATATTCCTTGAAAAAGCTTTTAAAACAGCTACAACAGGTTCATCTTTATAAACTTCTCTTTCCTCTAACTGCATCTGCAAATACATACTTTTTGCAGGATTATTGGCCGCCAAAGGTTTTTTTTCTGCTTCTTTCACAAAAATATCAATCGGTTCTGTTTTATACATTTTCCCATTGATTTTGACAAGAGCCGAACCAATTTTTACATTTCCTGTTTGTTTTGGGCTAAGAGAAAACTGATAAACCATTTGATTGATTCTTATCTTTTTTACAGGATCAATCAAAGTATTTTGTTCGGAAGAAATGGCATAATCAAATTTCGTAAGGTCTGGAAGTTTGACAGGCGTTTCCTGAATCAGGTCTTCTCCAAAAATTTCTAAAACAATTGTAAATGCAATAGGCGAATTAACACGCGTGTCCTGTGTATTAACCTCAGAATAAAGATTAACCTGAGCAAGGGAGTAAGCCGATGCTAAAAGAAATAATATGTATAAATTTTTTCTTATCATTTACCAATCCTTTTCGTTGCTTTGTGGCATCGAATTGGCTTTTTTGTTTAATATTCTTCGGGCAGTTTCTCTTTCACGATTTTCTATATCTCGCAAAATCATTTTTTCTGCTTCTTCAGGTATTTTATTTTCTTGCTTTTTAGGATCATTAGGCTTTCCTTGACTATCACCTTTCTGCTTATCGCCTTGTCCGTTTTGTTGATTTTTATTCTGATCTCCTTTTCCTGACTGATCCTGATTTTTCTGATCTTTCCCCTCGCCTTTTCCTTTCTTAGGATCTTGTTTTTGTTTATTCTTTTTTTCTTTATCCTTCAACATTGCGA
Organism: Epilithonimonas sp.; assembly: GCF_036780765.1. Taxonomy (GTDB): domain Bacteria; phylum Bacteroidota; class Bacteroidia; order Flavobacteriales; family Weeksellaceae; genus Epilithonimonas. The sequence goes on along the minus strand of NZ_DAIQCG010000005.1, from coordinate 123,137 downwards.
TTTCGTAATTTTTTCGAATGGCTTCGTTGTAAGGATCTTGTTTTAAGGCTTGCTTATAAAGTTCAGCTGCTTTTTCCGGATTGTTGGATTGCATCTGAACATTCCCTTGGTTATAAATGGCAGCAGCTTTCTCAAATTTGCTTTTTGTCAGCTTAGCTGCTTTTTGATATTCAGCTGTAGCTTCTTCGTATTTTTTACTTTTGAAAAGCGAATTTCCGAGATTATAATGCGCAGTGTAATTCCCACTTTTCACAGAGATTGCTTCTAAGTATTTGCTGGAAGATGCATTATATTCTTTCGCATCAAACCTCTTATTACCTTCGTAAACCAAAGCATTATAACTCTTCTGAGCAATTAAAAATTGAGAAGAAAGAAACAGGCTTAATACAACGATGGCAAATCTAAAATCCATTGATGCAAAATTATCCGTTTTATTGTTAAAATCAATACATTAAAAGTTAAAGTTGGGTTAAAAAAACAATCGTAAAATGCTTTATTTAAGGGCTTTTGTAGATAAAAATCTACAAATAAAATCAAAAAAGCTATCATTCGTCTGAATAATAGCTTTATTTTTATATTAAATTAACTTTAAATAAAATCCATAAAAAATTATATATTAAATATTTAAAATAATTAACTAAAGTCATTTCTACCAATCTTTTTTCTTGAGAATCCAATAACTTCCTGCAATGAAAATTGCAGACCAAATAATACAAGCAACAAGGCTTCCAATTGGATATTCAAACTTAAACTGCATCCCAAACATCTCAGCCATTTTGGTTCTAATCAAAGGATTTGGAATTAACTTAGACATACTTTCTAATGGTAAAAAATCAGTAATATAAGTTTTGTTGATAGTAATAGTTGCTTTATCTTTTGGGTCAAAATTCTTCATTACTGCAAATTTTTCAATTCCTGAAAAAATGCCTTCTCCTATCCAAATCATAAAAAACCCAAGAAAAACAAATATTGATTTTCTAAATAATATGGATAAAAACATCAAGAAGGAAAAAAATGTAAACAACTTCAAAAAGTAGTTAAAAATGAAATAAATCTCTTTAAAAATCAAATCATTTTCTTGTGTTGAAGAATAACTTTCACCCAAAATAAAAGCAATGATAAAAACCAATAAAGTTGAAAATCCTGTAAAAACTAAAATCGTCAATAATTTAGATCCTATAAACTCTTCTCTACTCAATCCATCAATAATATTCTGTTTAAACATTCTATTACTGAACTCCTGACAAATGGAAAAAACAATAATACAGCCTAAAAATATTTTCAATAATCCGACAATATAAGTTGTGAAATTCCAAATTCCAGGAAAATCATACATCCCTTGTTCTTTCAAATTAACCTTCAATCCTGCCAAGTCAAAATCTACCAGTCCGATGAACAAAAGCAAAATCAAAACGATGAAATATAATCCAGCAAAAATCCTGAATGGATTGTAATTCAGATTCTTGAGATATTCTAATTTTAATAATCTTATCATGAGTTGGTTTGTTTTACAAGTTCTAGGAATTGAGTTTCAAGGCTTTCTTTTTTCTTCTGAAGATGAGATAACGAAATCCCTTTTTCGAATAATTTTCTGTTAAGTTCTGATGCCGAAATATCTTCCGAGATCTGAGCAATTATCAATTTTTCTCTTTCTTTTACACTCGAGAAAATGTTCAATTGATTTAAAGCTGATATTAGTAATTCTGTATTTTCAGCCTTTAACTCAAAGAAACCTTTCGTATTACTCATCGCATCTACAGAACCTGAATAGATTGCAGTTCCTTGCTTTAGAACAATCACGTGTGAACAAATTTTCTCGATTTCGTCCAAAAGATGACTTGCCACAATAATTGTAGTTCCAGATTTTGCAATAGAATTGATGATATCACGGATTTGGATAATTCCTTCCGGATCCAGTCCATTTGTAGGTTCATCAAGAATCAAAACATGCGGATTAGCCAACAAAGCCGATGCAATCGACAAACGCTGTTTCATCCCCAAGGAGTAAGTTTTGAAAGCATCTTTTTTTCTCGCCAAAAGATTAACCGTTTCCAGAACTTCATCAATTCTTTTATTTGGAACGCCTTTTATCGCTGCAACAATCTCCAAATTTTTTTCAGCTGAGAGATAAGGATAAAAATTCGGTTGCTCTATAATTGCACCTATTTTTTTGAGCGTATCTGTATCTGTTCCTTCTTTTCCAAACCATTTCCAAGAACCGGAAGTTGGATTGATTGTAGAAAGCAACATCCCAAAAGTGGTAGATTTCCCACTTCCATTCGGTCCCAAAAGACCATAAACATTCCCTTTTTCTACATCAAAGGAAATATTATTCACAGCAATATGCTTGAATTTTTTGGTTAAGTTTTTTACTTCCAGAATTTTTTCCATCTGTTTATTTTTATGAATAGTCTTATTATTAGACTAATTGTTACTCAGTTTTGTATGGTTTTTGTTAAATTTCAGAAAACATTAATAATGATTTACAACATTGCAGAGTTTTCTAAAAAACTAGATATATCCGAAGAAAGCATCAAACAGTTTATTCAGGATTTTAATCTTGAAATTTCAGATTGCCTTTCTCCGAATCTCAATATTACCCAAAATTTTGAAACATTCGCTACAGAAAATCAAGAATTTCTAAAAAAATATGATGATGATTTAGGTAAAGAAAAAACAGCAGACGAGATTGCTGAAAAGATACATCAACCTGCAGAAAAAGTGGAACAAATCATACAATATCAATCACCCAATATTTTTGATAACGGAATTTACAAATCGTCTATTTCAAGTTTTGGGATAGATAATCAACTCGGTGGCGATTATCAGTTTGTTTATAATTATTTTGGAAACAAAACAGAACTTAAACAAAGGGATTTCATTGGTTATAGAGATTTGTTCTTTTACATTTCTGATATGCTGGAACCATTCATCAATCCTGAACAATCTAAAAATTGGGGAATACAAAAAGCTGCAGGAATCGTTGTTTATGGTCCTCCGGGAAGTGGTAAAATTTTCTGGGCAAAAAAGATTGCAGAGATGATTAATTTTGATTTTTTTGAAGTCCGACAATCACAGTTAAAATCGAGTTTGAATAATTATAAAGCCAATTTTGATGATTATCTTACTCAAATGCTTAAGAAAGAAAACGTTGTTTTATTTCTTGAAAATTTTGATCAAATAATGACACAGCAATCAGAAAATCAAATTATTAGTTCTGAATATAGTGATGTGAAAGAAAGCATTTTCCATTACATCGAAAAATTTGAGAAAGAAAACCTTTTGATGATTGGTTCTGCAAAAGAATTAGAAGGGATAGAATCTGAGATTCTAGCGCCTGGAAGATTTGATGTTTTGATTCCGATTTTCCCTCCAAACAAACAAGAGCGGGCGGAAATACTGTTATTCAATATGACTAAAAACTTGAGTAAAGACGCAATCTTGTTAAAAATCTTAGAAAACAATCAAGCGGATCAAATTCCATTCTGGCAAGAAACTGCTGAAAAAATGAGAGTTTTTTCTAATACAATGTTGGTCGATTTCACTCAAAGTTTAAAGAAAAGAATCAGAAGTTTATATTTGAAAAACAAAACTGAAAACATACAAATTAATCAAGGGATTTTAGAATCATCTTTAAAAGAATCTGCTTCCAAGTTAACTGGTGATTATTTGAACAATGTACAACAATTTTTATCCGAAGCAGAAGATAACGCTTACGATCGTTTTGCTGGCAGAATAGAAGATTTGAAACAGGAACTCGATGTTTACAAAACAAAAGAAGAACCTGTGAGAACAATAGGTTTTCATCCCAATGAAGAATAAAAAAGCCTGAATAATTCAGGCTTTCATTTTATAATAAGTTTGGATTTTGTCGATTGGGTTTCGGACTATCACCATTATCAATTTGTTTAGAAACTGCCATTGCCGCAACCAAATCATTAAGCATTGAGCTTGCTGCTGTTGGTGTATTTGGCAACAAGACAAGATTTGATCTATTGTTAGCTCCGATTGACTGTAATGTATCATAATGTTGCGTTACAACAATCAAAGCAGAAGCTTCGTGAGGTTCGATTTGTACACTATTCAACATTTTCACAGACTCTTCAAGACCTTTTGCAATTTCACGTCTTTGATCCGCAATACCTTGTCCTTGTAACTTTTTAGACTCTGCTTCCGCTTTTGCAACTGCTACGATTCTGATTCTTTGCGCTTCGGATTCATATTCTGCCGCTGTTTTTTCACGCTCAGCCGCGTTTATTCGGTTCATTGCGTGTTTTACTTGTTCATCTGGATCGATATCAGTAACCAAAGCTTTGATAATATCATAACCATAACTGTTCATAGCTTCTTGTAGTTCTCCTTTTACCGCAACTGCGATATCATCTTTTCTTACAAAAACATCGTCCAGTTTCATTTTTGGAACTTCTGCTCTTACTACATCAAAAACAAAAGAAGTGATCTGTGATTCTGGATTTTCCAGTCTGTAATAAGCGTCTCCAACCTGAGTTCTAATCACTTGATACTGAACAGAAACTTTCATTTTAATGAAAACATTATCCAAAGTTTTGGTATCAATCATCACATCCAATTGCTGAATTCTGAGATTTATTCTTTTAGAAATTTGATCGATAAACGGAATTTTAAGTTGAAGACCGGAATGTCTTACCGAATGAAATTTCCCCAAACGCTCAACAATGGCAGCCGTTTCTTGTCTGACAGTAAAAAAAGATGCGAATAATGTTATTAATCCCAAAAAGACAATAAAACCAATGTATATCATAATTTGTAAATTTTCTTAAATATAGACTTTTCTAATGATAACCACAAATGAAATACAAGCATAATCCCACAAAACAAAAATTATTAAAATCACAATATAATTATAATTATTTAAAATTAAATTCATAAAACAACAGTTACAAAAGTCTTTATTCATAAAGATTTTCTAAATTTGTTAGAATAATAATCTAATATGAAGAAAAAACTACTATTTGCTATTGCAGGGCTTGCGATAGCACCATTTTTTAAAGCTCAAAATGTTTCTGTTTTCAATGATGTTCCTTTTTACAGTATGTATCATTATTTGGGAGAAGGACAAACTATGCCACCGGAAGCGTTTTCGCAAATCCCTGCAGGCGCTATTCGTTTGCACGCTTATGAACAGGACATAATTTCCAGAAAATTAACCGAAACTGAAATCGCTTCTATTGGAAGCAGTGTTAAAATGAATATTGTTTTAACTGCGGCTTGTGATAATTATGATAGATTGGCAGGTGTTAATTTAGTTTTAGTTCCAAAAGGAAGTACAACTTACACTTTTAATCAAACTGATATCAAACGTATCGAGATTGGACGTTTCATCACGCCTTTTATGAATAAAAATGCAAGCATAAAACAAGTTCCATACAGTTATCAGCTAGATAATATTTCTAATATTTTACACGATTCTAATTTATCAGCTGTTTATGATTTTTGGATTGAGTTCCGTGCAGATGGTTATTCTGCTGCAGCTAATACAGAAGTCGCTGGTTGCGCAGATAGAACAGACGTTTTCCGCGGTAATTTGGAATTCGTAACGACAGGAACTGCTTCTCCAGTTCAGAATTTCTTATTACCATTATCCTATCGTCAAAATCTGAATAATTATAATGCCACAGATGTTCCTGGACAAACTACAAGATTGGTAACCTTCACACTAGATCAAGCAGTTCCTAATGCATCTTTACACTTAATCACATCCAACCATGGCTCCAATAACAATGGAGAAGAATATGTAAAAAGAGTTCATTATGTCTATCTTGATGATCAATTGGTAAATCAATATATGCCGGGTGGAAAAAACTGTGAAGACTACAGACAATACAATACGCAAGGTAACGGCATTTATGGAGCTTCTGCGAAAACTCTAAGAGGATGGATCTCGTGGAACAATTGGTGTCCTGGAGATGTAATTCCTAATCGTGAAATAAGTCTGGGGAATCTTTCTGCCGGAACTCATACAATTAAAATTGATGTTCCCACGGCTGGTTTCTCAGGTAAACAGGGCTACTTTCCTATTTCTATGTACATTCAGAATCAAAAGAATGGTGATGTTATCTGTGCTGCGCCTTATGATTTGAAAATTACCAATCAAGTAAATACAACCGTAGATATCGCTTGGAAAGAAAATGGAACATCTAACCAATGGCAAACACTTTGGGGAAGAAGAGGAGTTTTCACAACAGCAGGCCAGGAAACCTATCGTGATATTGAGAATGAACCAAAAGATTCCCGAAGTGATTTGAACGTAAGCTGGCTGTATGAAACTTATGTAAAATCAAAGTGTGTAGATGACAAAAGCAGCGTTTGGTATGGTCCTGTATACTCAACTCAAATCAAATTGGGAACTGATGAAATTAATGCAAAAAAATCTTCGGTTTATCCAAATCCCGTGAAAGATTTCATTAATATCAATACGACAGCAAAAATTAGCAAAGTCTCTATCTATAACGCAGATGGTAAAATATTATTAGAAGATAATTCTACAAAAATTAATCTTTCCAAATTACAATCTGGTATTTACCTAATGAAAATTGATTTGGCTGATGGTAAATCTGAAACTCAAAAAGTCATCAAACAATAAATTAAATATTCAAAATAATCAATTCCTGTTTAGAAATAAGCAGGAATTTTTATTGAAAGAAAATAAGCTGTATGAAAAATCGTTTCGGAATTATGAGATATTTCTATTATTTACTTTTATTATTTATTATTTCCTGCAAGACTTACACTTCTTCTAAGACAGAGTTTTCAAATTATTCTAATCAAAATCATATAGAAATAAAGAAAGTGAATAATCTGAGATATATGGGAGGAATTAAAAATTCTGAAGGAAAAACTCTTAAAGACAGCTTAATCTACCGAAGTGGAAACCTTCATCATCTTAGAAAATCTTCTTTTGATAAATTGAGTAAAATGAAAATCAATAAAGTTATTGATCTGAGAACTCAACAGGAAATCACTAAAGAACCAGATCAACTTCCTAAGGACATTAATTATAAAATATACTCTGCTTTCGAAGATAAGGAGAATGAAATGAGCCATGCTAAACAATTAGCTTTGAAAGGAAAAATCAGGGAGAATGATGCGGATAAAAGAATGATAAAATTCTATACAGATTATGTTTCTGAAAATCCTGAAATGATTAAACAAATCATTACAGAAATCTTAGACTCAGAGCAACCTGTACTCTACCATTGTACAGCAGGAAAAGACAGAACCGGAATGATTACTGCTATGATTTTAAAAGTTCTAAAATTTGATGATTCCGTTGTTTTCGAAGAATATCTACAGTCCAATAATCTTAGAAAAGATTTAATTCAAAAAAGACTGAATCTCGCCAATACATTTCATTTCGTTTATCCTAAGCTGGACATTGGCGTAGTTGAAAAAACGAGTTGGATAGAGCGGACTTATTTACAATCTGCTTTCGATGAAATCAATAAAAAATATGGTTCTATGGATAATTACATTCATCAAGTTTTAGGAATTTCTGAAAACCAAAGAGAGGTTTACATTCAGAAATTTTTACAATAAAAAAGCAGTCAAAAAATTGACTGCTTATTTTTTATCTGTTGATTTGTTATCCGTTTTATTTTTTTTTCTTCCTGAATTAATTAGACTTTGATTGATGATATATTCCAATTGTCCATTCACACTTCGGAATTCATCAGTAGCCCATTTCTCCAGCAGTTTGTACATCTCATCATCCAATCTTAAAACAAAACTCTTCTTCATCAATATTTGATTTTGAATTAATTATAAAGCGTGCCTGCATTTAGAATTGGTTGAGCTGCTTTTTCGCCACACAAAACCACCATCAGATTGCTAACCATTGCCGCTTTTCTTTCATCGTCCAATTCAACAATATTTTCTGCAGACAGTTTTTTCAACGCCATATCAACCATTCCAACAGCACCTTCCACAATTTTTGCTCTTGCCGCAACGATAGCTGTTGCCTGTTGTCTTTGTAACATCGCTCCAGCAATTTCTGATGCATAAGCCAAATGGCTGATTCTCGCTTCCTGAACAACAATTCCGGCTGTAGAAAGTCTGTCTGTCAATTCTTTTTCAAGAATATGATTGACATTATCACCTCCATCACGAAGCGTTATTTCTGCATTTTCGTCTTCCAGATTATCATAAGGAAAACTCACTGCCAAATGTCGAACAGCCGCTTCACTTTGGATTCTCACGTATTCCATATAACGTTCCACATCAAAAGCAGCTTTATATGTATCGCCAACTTTCCAAACAATAACAGCTCCAATTTCTATTGGATTTCCCATTTTGTCATTCACTTTCAAAGTTTGTCCCTGAAGGTTTTCCGAGCGAAGACTCATTCTTTGGGTTGAATACAATGGATTGATGAAAAATAAGCCGTTAGCTTTTACTGTTCCAACATATTTGCCAAAAAAGCTAAGCACTCTGGAATGGTTTGGTTGAATAATCATCAAACCTTTTAGAAAGAAGATAAATGCAACAAAAGAAAACATTCCAAAAATCACCGAAAGAGGATTATTATCACTAGCTCCACTGATAACCAGAAAAACACTTAATCCAAAAAGAATAAGGCTAATTACTAATGCTAAGAAGCCAGACAAAGGTTTTACAATTTTTTCCATAGTATTTAATTTGATATTAATTTGATATCATAAATATACTATTTATTTTAATACAAAAAATAAAAAAACCGAACTTATTAAAAGTCCGGTTAATTAATTTTATCTAACCAAGTTTAAGGCTCTACCTGTGTTCTTTTCTCTTGCTTTTCATTCAGTTTTTTATACTTGAACCAAGCTGCAACAGACAATGCCAACATATAACCAATACTGATGTAAACCCAAAGTGGCAATGGAATCGGGTCTCCTTTTGCGTAAGAATGCAATCCTGACAAATAGTAATTAACCCCGAAATATGTCATTACCATTGAACAAAATGCGAACATCGTAACAACGTGGAAAGTATATCTACCTCTTAATCCAGGAACCAACCTCATATGGATTACAAAAGCATAAATCATAATCGAGATGAAAGCCCAAGTTTCTTTCGGGTCCCAGCTCCAATAACGTCCCCAAGATTCATTCGCCCAGATTCCTCCTAAGAAGTTTCCGATGGTTAAGGCTAATAATCCGATATTAAGTGACATTTCGCTTACGATAGCTAGTTCTTTCAAGGTTGTGTCATTGTGTCTTTTGAAGGTCTCTTTATTAGAAATCACATAGAAAATCAATGAAATCATTGCAATCAACATCGATAATGAGAAGAATCCATAACTTGAAGTGATAATTGCAACGTGAACGACCAGCCAGTAAGATTTAAGAACTGGAACCAATGGCGTGATTTGTGGGTCAAGCGCGGAACCACCGTGAGCAAATCCCATCATAATTACCGCAACTAAGAATCCGGCTGCTGGAATCAAAGCGTTAGAATTATTTTTACTAACCAATTTCATTGCAGCTGAAGCTGCTCTTTGTTCCAAAGAAGGTTTTCCGATTCCAAAATAAAACATCAATCCAGCAGAAATACCAACCCAAGAAATAAAGATAATCGCTTCGTATCCATTACTCCACGGTGCGTGTCCAGAAATATACCATCTTGCTATTAATCCTAAGAAATGGAAAATGTAACCAATCGCACCGATGTAAATCAATGCTTTTATAACGATGTTAAGAATCTTATTAGGTTTGAACAATTCTGCAAAACCTAAAACCAAAAGCAATCCTCCAATGATTGTATAGAAAATCAACAATTTGAAATTGATATCTAACGTATTCATTAAAACTTCAAGCTTAACTTTGGTTTCGGAAGGCACTACATTTTTACCCCATTTTTGCTGATATTCTTCTACTTTTTTCAGTTCTGCATCAGCTTTTGCCCAGCTTCCACCTTGTGTTGCCATAAGAACACTTGACAAATATGGTCCTAGAACCGCCTGTGCATTTTCATCCGCTTCAAAAGTTGGAGTCATTACAGAATTCCAAGTGTGATTCGAATCGTTTTTCACAGGAACAGTTCGGAAATATTGGTAAGACATAATCCCATTCAATACTTGAACTTTGTCATTAAGTTTAATAACCGCTTCGTCGTATCTTGTTCTCTCAGAAGCTTTTTTACGGAAAGCATCATTATAATCATCTTCCAAAACAAAACGAAGATTTCCGTTTTTATCGGCAGGGAATAACTTAATTAAACTTGTAAAACCTTCGTCCGTAGCTTTTGTTTTAGCTCTAAGGTCTTTTCCAACTTTACCAGCAGTTTCGATTTTGATGATATTTACCTGAGCCCAAAACATCGGGTCAATCGTTGCAGCCAAAAACCATTGGTTAGCATCCAAATCTTGGAATTTGGAACGTGAAGTTAATTTATGTAAAATATCAAGCGCTTGTGTGTTGGCAGGAACAATACGACCTTCGTAATTTTGAACCAATAGAGAACCGAATTTGTCTGCGTGTTCTTTATTGATTGTAATATTTTTCACCATTTCGTCCGCATCCAAAACCATTGGATTTTTATTCGGAGCAGCTGGTTTTGCTTCGGTAGAATGAGAATGTCCTTCGTGACTTCCGTCTGTTCCGTGCATATCAATTTCCTGAGCATTAAGCCCGAAACTTAATAAAATCAAAAGAACAGCCGCTGCTTTTTTCTTACTAATGGTTTTCAACATTTGGTTCAAACTCCAGAATCTGGAACCTTTCCAGAACATCGTCACAAACATTCCTAAAAACAAGAATGCATAACCGATATAACTAATCAAAGTTCCCCAGAAATCGTGGTTTACAGAAAGAACTGTACCTTTTCTGTCTGGATCAAAACTCGCTTGGAAGAATCTGTATCCTTTATAATTAAGAACGTGGTTCATATAGATATTGTAAGGTGTTTCTTTTCCTTCGTCCACAATTCTAACGTGAGATTCATAAGCCGATGGCGAAGAACTTCCTGGATAAGTTTCCATCACAAACTTTTCTAATTTAAGTGCAAAAGGCTGTGTGAAATAAACCTTTGGTCCGAAACCTAACATTATATCAAGACCATCAACTTTGATTTGTTTGTAATTATTCGGATTACCTTTTTCTACCACAAGGTCAACGATTTGTTTTGTTTTTGGTCCGGCAACTTCTACTTTCAGCATATCCGGAACATCTTTATCTTTTTGTTTATCACCTTCGTAAGCCACCAATTTTCCACGTTTTGTTCCTTCCGGAATTACCAATTTCAATTGGTCAATCGTATAAAGACTTCTCAAAACCAGTGGTTGGAATTCATCTTTTTTAGTCGTTCCGGTTGCCTGAGTTGCCATTGTCATATAAGCAGCGTCAGTTGGTGTTTTGATATAAAGTTGACCATCTTTTTTTTGGAATTCAACAGCACCTTCGATTGCCGTTCTGTTGTAACTTACCAAAGTTCCATTGATATTCTGAACCTCACCTTCTGCCAAATAGATATTCTGACGACCGCCCATATCGCTGGTTGAAACAAGATGCAAGAATTCTTTTCCATTATTATCAACAGTCAAACTATCTTTTTTTCTTTGAATATATTCTAAAGCTTTCACCACAATTTTTTCTTTTCCAAGGAAATCATAAGTCGCTTGTAAATCGTGATGAAGTGGTGACATCAAATAAGGAACATCGTGGTAATTCTGCTGTTCTCCTTTTTCTTCGATTTTGATTTTGAAGAAATGTTTGTCGGTTACAATCTCGTTATTAGTCTCACCTTCACGGATATGCATTGTTCCCTCGAAACTGATGTAACGTGTGATTGCTCCACCAATGAAAATCAGGACAAATGCTAAGTGAAAAACCAATATCGGCCACTTTTCTTTTTTATAAAGTCTGTATCGTCCGATGTTTCCAATGAAGTTAAGAATCAGCAAAAACATTACAACTTCAAACCATTTGGCTTCGTAAATTAAAGCTTTTGCTGTAGGCGTTCCGTAATCGTTTTCGATAAAAGTGGCAACGGCCATAGAAATTGCGAAAACAAGCAATAAAGTCGCCATCGTTCGCGTAGAAATAAGAATATCCTGAATCTTTTTCATTCCAAAAATTATAATTCACAAAAATAAGGATGATAAACCACAACGGCATCAAAAAAAACTGTTATTTGTCATTTTAGAAAGCAGAATCGTTATTTTGAAACATTCTTAATAAGGCTTTTCAAACTGATAATTAGAATGCTAAAAACTCATATAATTTTAAGAAAAAATAAAAATAACACTCAACAATTTATGTGAGAAATAAAAAACATTAAATTTGCATCTATTGACGATTTTTGAAAATGAACAACGATAAAAATACGACCTCAAACTCAAGCAAAATCATCTCAAAACCAAGAATAATTTCGGGCGTTACGCTCATCTTATTATCAATCGTTTTGACACTTTCCTTCATATCTTATCTGATGAACTGGAAGTCCGACCAAAGCCAAGCCGGAACAATGTCTGACAAAATGGTACAATCTTCCAATCTTTTTGGGAAAATTGGAGATTGGTTGGGTAATCTTTTCATTTTTGAAAGTATTGGTGTAGCCGCTTTTGTTGTCGCATTTTTGTGTTTTGTTTTTGGAACATTGGTTTTCAAGAAGAATTATTTCAAACCTTGGAAAACTATCTCTCACAGTTTATTTTTCATTTGCTGGACTCCAATTTTTTTTGGTGCAGTAACCAATGGCGAAGGCGTTCTTGGCGGTGTTTACGGTTATCAAATTATGGATTACCTAAAATCCTATATTGGTTCCGTTGGACTTTGGATGGTTCTTTTAGTAAGTTTTGCTCTTTATTTTGTACTAGAATTCAACCTGAGACCAAGTTCTATCAAAAATAAACTCAATGATATTAATGATAATACTTTTGGTAAACTGAAAAGTCTGATGCCAGATTCTGACGAAGAATTTGAGGCTGATGCAGAACTTGACAAAGAACTTGCAACTGAAAACATTTCGGTTAACTCAAATCCTGTTAAAACTGACAATGATTTTAGTAATATCAAAGTCACTCAGGATTTTGAACCAATTAAAACGCCAAATCAGACGTCTTTCAGAGAAGAAATCAAAGAACCGATTAAAGAATCTGTTCCTGAACCAATTATACTATCCTCTACTCCAACTCAGCCTCAAAAGCCAATTGTGGAAACTCCGGTTGTAAAAGCTGAGGATGATTTCGCCTTCAATGTAGAAATTAAAAAAGATGAAGATTTTCCAGTAACTGCAGAACAACAGAAATCAGATGATTTGGTTAGCAAACACGGATTATACGACCATAAATTAGATTTAGCCAAATTCCAAATGCCTTCTGTAGAATTACTGAAAGATTACGGAAACGAGGAAATCACAATTAATAAAGACGAACTCGAAGAAAATAAAAACCGAATTGTTGGTTTATTGAAAACTTTCAATGTTGGGATTTCTGAAATCAAAGCAACGATTGGTCCAACTGTAACACTTTACGAAATCGTACCAGAAGCCGGAATCCGTGTTGCAGCGATTAAAAAATTACAAGATGATATCGCTTTGAATCTTTCTGCACTTGGAATCAGAATTATTGCACCAATGCCAGGAAAAGGCACCATCGGAATCGAGGTTCCAAGAAAAAATCCAACAATGGTTTCGATGCGTTCTGTTGTAGCTTCTCCGAAATTCCAATCCGCAGATATGGATTTGCCAATCGTTTTTGGTAGAACAATTTCTAATGAAGTTTTCGTAGCTGACCTTGCAAAAATGCCTCACCTTCTAATGGCTGGAGCAACCGGACAAGGTAAATCGGTTGGTATTAATGCGATTTTGACTTCATTGATTTACAAAAAACATCCAAGCGAACTGAAATTCGTTATGGTTGACCCGAAGAAAGTAGAATTATCACTTTATTCAAAAATAGAAAGACATTATTTGGCAAAATTGCCTGATACAGAAGATGCGATTATCACAGACAATGCAAAAGTAATCAACACTTTGAACTCACTTTGTATCGAGATGGATGACCGTTATGAATTGTTGAAAAATGCGTTCTGTAAAAACATCAAAGAATACAACGCAAAGTTCGCTCAAAGAAAACTTAATCCTGAAAATGGACACAGATATCTGCCTTATATTGTTTTGGTTGTTGACGAATTTGCAGACCTTATTATGACTGCTGGAAAAGAAGTTGAACATCCGATTGCAAGATTGGCACAGTTAGCCAGAGCAATTGGAATTCACTTAATTGTTGCAACGCAAAGACCTTCTGTCAACGTAATTACAGGTATGATTAAAGCGAATTTCCCTGCAAGGGTTGCTTTCCGTGTAATTTCCGGAGTGGATTCTAAAACGATTTTGGATTCGCCTGGAGCGGAACAATTGGTTGGGAAAGGCGATATGCTTTATTTCAACGGAAATGATTTGACGCGTTTGCAATGTGCATTTGTGGATACACCAGAAGTTGAGAGAATTGCAGAATTTATTGGTGAACAAAAAGGTTATTCTGATGCTTATCTCCTTCCAGAATATTCTGGTGAAGAAAGCAGTTCAACAGTTGGCGCTTTTGACCCGAATGAGAAAGATGCTTTGTTTGAAGAAGGTGCAAGAATCGTAGTTTCTACTCAGCAAGGTTCAACATCTATGCTGCAAAGACAATTAAAATTAGGATATAACAGAGCCGGAAGAATTATGGACCAGTTAGAAGCTGCCGGCGTTGTTGGCGGTTTCAATGGTGCAAAAGCAAGAGAGGTTTTGATTTCTGACCTTAATTCTTTGGAAAGATTGTTAGATGAATTGAAAGGAAGATAATTCTAAAAATATATTTTAATAAAACCTTAACTAAATATGTTAAGGTTTTTTTTTAATTTCAATTCAAAATTTAACCAATGAAAAAAGTAATTTTAATATTGTTTTCTGTTTGTTCAGTATTTACATTTGCTCAGCAAAAAACTAAGGAAAAGAAAACTCCAAAAGATACTTTAGACAAGCAACTTTGGAGACAAGAATTAGAAAAAAGCAAAAATGATAATGCAATAGGCGGAAATCCATTTTACAAAAATGTAGATTCTACAAAAGCATCTAAATACAAGATGCTCAATAAAAAACCAGCAAACCAGTATTCCGAATTACAGCAAACCAAAAGAGACACACAACTCTACAAAATAGAAAAGCCGAAAGATTCTATACAATTAAAGAAAAAGAAAAAATAATGTCGTCGCACGAACTCCTCAACAAAGCCATAAAAATCGCTACCAAAGCACACAAAAAACAAACTGACAAATACGATGCGCCTTATCTGGGACACGTTTTCCGTGTGATGAATGCCGGTAAAACCATCGACGAAAAAATCGTTGGTGTTCTTCACGATGTCGTAGAAGATAATCCGGAATTTTCTTTAGAATACTTAAAAGAAAAAGGCTTTCCAGAATATATCTTAGAAGCTGTAGAATGTCTAACCAAACGTGAAGAAGAACATTTGGATTATGACGCTTTCATTGCGAGAATTGAGAAAAGTCCTTTGGCAATTGCAGTCAAAATCAACGACCTTCGGGACAATATGGATCTCACTAGATGCACTACCCTATTGGAAGAAAGAGATTTGAAACGCTTTAACAAATATCTGAAAGCTTATCTCTATCTCACAGAAAAATATTAGAACTTTATTCTCGCAGATTTCTCTGATTTAGCAAATCCAAAAATCTGCTCTATCTGCCAAATTTGCGAGAAATTGAACTTAATCTACCATCGGAATAGAAAAATCCTTCTCATCATCAGACGAATCTATCGTAAAATTGAGTGCAAAATAGAGAAAATGGTAGTTCTCATTTTTCTTCGTAAAAAATTCCCTTTGGAACATATAGCCACTAGTTGCAGATAAAGAATTATTGAACTGATAACCAAAACCTGCAAAACTTCTATTCCTTTTGAAGTTAGGTTCTCCAGCACCAAAAAACAATTCCTCAAAAGCATTCACAAAGAACGTTCCTTCCTGCACTTTAGAATTATTGATAGGCAAAGTTCCGCTCAGTCTGTATCTGTAACGCATCGCCTCCGTATTCGTGCCGGTTTGACTGGCGTAGAAAAATCGTTTTTCCGCTCTTCCTCTATGATCTAGCTTCAGGTTTCCTATTTTGTGAGAAAACGTGTACTGAAGCCAGATTCGGAATTCTTCCTGCGAAATCTTCCTGTCCTCATAAGTTCCATATCGTCCTGCACCAACAAAAATCTGGTGATCTTTGATGTAACTATAGCCGATTCCACCTTTCGTCTCGTAGTAATCAATCAAGGTATAATCCTTTCTGGCACGTATTTGCCCTTCTCCGTAAAGCATCAGTTTTGGAGAAATTTTATACGTCAAAGACATCATATTGAAACCCGAAAGATGGTCTTGCGCCCAGACAAAACTACCTATAAAAACAAATAAAAATCCTAGCTTTTTCACGGGACAAATATAATCAAATCCCCAGCCGATAAAAATAATTATTTGGGCGTGTCCCTTTATTTTTGCCCACAAGATTTAGCATTTCAAATAACAATTCCAGTCCGGCAAAAACAAGCGGGCCGGGCTGTCCGTTACTATCTTTTTGTCTTTAGAAGATTTTCCCTTTAGATAGAACTTTTCCGTCCAAGACAAAAAGGATATCCACTACCATCCCTCACGCAGATCCAACTTCAAAATAACTTTAGACATCAAAACAATTCGTTTAAACTAAATATCAATTGTATTTTTCTCTAAACAGTTTGTTTAAACCAAATACAAGTTGTGATTTAATCTAATCAAAATGTTCTAAGTATCACAAAAAAACCTTCCAACAAGTTGAAAGGTTTTTGATTATAATATTTCGAATATTTTTTATCCTAAAAGCAAAGTCAATGGACTTTCTAGGTAAGTTCTCAAAGTCTGTAAGAACTGAGCACCAGTTGCACCATCGATTACTCTGTGGTCGCAAGCTAGAGACAATTTCATTGTATTTCCAACAACGATTTGTCCGTTCTTCACAATTGGTTTCTCAATAATCGCTCCTACAGATAAGATTGCAGAATTCGGTTGATTGATGATTGATGTAAACGTCTCGATTCCGAACATTCCAAGATTAGAAACAGAGAAAGTAGAACCTTCCATTTCGTTAGCTTTAAGCGCTTTAGTTTTAGCTCTTCCCGCCATATCTTTTACTGCTGCAGAAATCTCGTTATAGTTCATATAATCTGTGTTTTTCAATACAGGAACTACCAATCCGTCTGGAACCGCTACTGCTACACCAACATTGATGTTTCCGTGGTGAACGATTTTATCGCCAGCCCAAGAAGAATTAACTTGTGGATGTTTTCTCAATGCTACTGCAACCGCTTTTATAACCATATCGTTGAAAGACACTTTAGTATCTGGAACGCTGTTAATCTCTTTTCTAGCTTCGATGGCTTTATCCATATTGATTTCAACCGTCAAGTAGTAATGTGGCGCAGTGAATTTGCTTTCTGCCAATCTCTTCGCGATGATGTTTCTCATCTGAGAGTTTGGAGTCTCGCTATCTTCACCCGGTGTAAATGCTACACTTGGTTGAGCTGGTGCTGCTTTTGGAGCAGATACCGTAGCAGCTGGTTGTGCAGAAGGTTGATAATTTTCAACATCTTTCTTCACGATTCTACCATTTTCACCAGAACCTTTGATAGAAGCGAAATCGATTCCTTTATCCTGAGCTATTTTCTTAGCTAAAGGAGAAATTGCAACTCTATCACCAGTGGAAGAAGCTGGAACTGGTGCAGACTCTTGTTTCTCTTCTGTTGTAGTTTCAGCTTTAGCTTCTGTTTTTGGAGCAGTAGCTTTTTTGCCACCTCCAGAAACAACACCAGAAACATCAGTTCCTGCTGGGCCAATAATTGCTAAAATTTTATCTACTTCAGCAGCATCACCTTCCGCAACTCCTTGATACAAAAGAGTACCGTTGAACTCTGATTCGAAATCCTGAACTGCTTTATCTGTCTCGATTTCCGCAAGAATGTCGCCTTCTTTTACAGTATCCCCAACGTTCTTTTGCCATTTAGCAACTTTTCCTTCTGTCATCGTATCAGAAAGACGAGGCATTGTGATAACTTCTACGCCTTCCGGAATATCAGCAGCAGCCGCAGATTCCTCAGTATTTTCAACATCTGTAGATTGGTTTTCAGTTTTGTGTTCTTCTTCAACTTTTTTCTCTTCAGATTTTGCTCCGCCACCAATTAAGGCGGAAATATCTTCTCCTTCTTTCCCGATAATTGCCAAAACTGAATCTACAGGAGCTTGTGCACCTTCTTCTACACCGACATATAAAAGAGTTCCGTTAATTTCGGATTCGAAATCCTGAACTGCTTTATCAGTTTCGATTTCTGCAAGGATATCGCCTTCTTTTACAGCGTCGCCCACTTTTTTGTGCCATTTTGAAACTTTGCCTTCCGTCATCGTATCAGACAAACGGGGCATCGTAATTACTTCTGCCATAATTTTTATTTGTTAATTTGATAATGAGATGATGCGGTGAGAATTAGTTAAAACAAATCAACCTATCTTCACATCATCAAATCTTTATTAATTATTTTCTAACTTGTTGATGAACGGATAATCTGGAGTAGAATATACATAATCATATAATTTAGAAGCATCTGGATAAGGAGAATTTTCCATAAACTCGATGCATTCTTCTACAAACTCTCTTGATTTCTCATCGATAGCTTCCAACTCTTGTTCAGTAGCCCAAGAATTTTCTAAAATTCTATGTTTTACGATTTCGATGGGGTCTTCCAACTTATACTGAGCCACTTCTTCTTTCGTTCTGTAAGGTTCAGCATCTGACATAGAGTGACCTCTATAACGGTAAGTTCTAGCCTCTATGAAAGTGGGTCCGTCTCCTCTTCTTGCTCTTTCGATAGCTTCGTAAGCAACTTCTGCTACTTTCTCTGGGTCCATCGCATCTACAGGAAGACAAGGCATCTCATATCCTAATCCTAATTTGTAAATATCTTCGTGATTAGCTGTTCTCTTAACAGAAGTTCCCATTGCATAACCGTTGTTCTCACAAACGAAAACTACAGGAAGCTTCCAGTTCATTGCCATATTGAAAGTCTCGTGAAGCGCCCCTTGACGTACTGCACCATCTCCCATAAAACAAATGTTTACTGCTTTTCTGTCAAAATATTTGTCTGCGAAAGCAATACCAGCTCCCAAAGGAATCTGACCTCCTACAATACCGTGACCTCCATAGAAACGGTGCTCTTTGCTGAAAATGTGCATAGAACCTCCCATACCTTGAGATGTCCCGGTAGCTTTTCCGCAAAGCTCTGCCATAATTCTTTTTGGGTCAACGCCCATTGCCATTGGATGAATGTGGCATCTGTATGCCGTAATCATACTATCTTTCGACATATCCATTGCATGGGTAAAACCAGCAGGAATCGCTTCCTGACCGTTATATAAATGTAAAAAACCTCTGATTTTTTGTTTTAAATAAAGAGAACGGCATTTGTCTTCAAACCTTCTCCACATTGTCATTTCTTCGTACCATTTAAGGTAAACTTCTTTAGAAAATTCTTTCATTGTAATTTCGAAATATGTAGCAAAAATAAGAAAAAAAATCTTTCTCTATTGTATGCATATTATCATATTTTTTTAAAGAATAGAAATCATTAAATGTAATTAATATAGAAAATTACGTAACCGTTTACGCAAGCATTGACGTTAATTCAATTCTATGCGTTTTCACAAATTAATAATTTTTGTATATTGAAATCGAAATTTTTATGAATGGAAATCAAAAACCCTGTTATTATCTCTATCTCGAAAGTCATTTCGAATTTCTTCAACCCTTTGGTTTCATTGGTTATTTACTTTTTTTATTACAGTTATAAAAATTACACTTGGGAAGAAGCCACAAAGAAATTTCTACCAATTTTACTGTTGCTGATTATTCCGATTGCTATCTGGATTTATAAAAATGTAAAAAACGGAAATTATACCAATATGGACGTTTCTAACAGGAAACAACGTCATTCACTTTACATTTTTATCATTATCGCAACTGTTATTTTCTTAGGCGTTGATTTTTATCTGCACAAGGAAATGGACTGGACGATTTTTATGCTCTGCATCTTACTAATATTAATGCAAGTCAGTAATTTTTTCATCAAAAGTTCCATGCATACGAGTCTTAATATTTATGTTGCTGCTTTGTTTTTTGCGATAGAACCTGCAATTGGAATTTTTTGGTTTTTATTATCAATACTAATCGGAGTTACCCGAGTTATTTTGAAAAGACATACGCCGAAAGAAGTTTTTTCTGGTGCATCCATCGCAATATTTGTATCTTTTATTTACCTTATTATGGTAAAAGCTATTATCTTTTAATATAAAACTTTATGATATTACAATCTTTAACACCTTCTGAGGAGGAAATTATGCAATTGATTTGGAACAAAGGGCAAATCTATTTCCGTGAACTGATGAATATTTTCCCAGAACCAAAACCTCATCAAAATACAGTTTCCACATTCCTAAAAATCCTTGTAGAAAAACATTATCTGACAACAGAAAAACAAGGCAGAATCAACCTTTACAGACCTGCTGTAGAATTTGTAGAATATAGAAAATTTATGTTGAAAAGGTTTTTAGAAAATTATTTTAACAATTCTGGAACGGAACTTTTCACTCTTTTGTTGGATGAGGAATTAATAACTTCAGAAGACTTTGAGACCTTGATCAAATCAAGAAAGGTTTTTGCTACCAAAAAGCCAGAACAGGAAAATCACATTCAGGATTTTATCAAAGAAATAATCAGCGATAAAAAATCCAAAAAGAAGGAGAAAGACAAAAAGAAGAAAAAAGACAAGAAGAAATAAGGTTTCTTTTAATTAAAAAACTCAAACAAATGATTCAGAAATTAAACGAAATATTCGGGAAAGCTTTGTATGCAATTCGGCAATATCCTTTGGTTTTGCTAATGGCATTATCGGCATCAATTTGTCTGATGTTTATTGCGGAAGAAAACTTCCGAACCAGCGAAAAGGTTTTCACTTTAACTAAACTCACCTTAATTTCCTGCTTTGGGATTTCGTTGATGTTTGGTTTGAAAATTCTTTCACAAAGAATTGGGAAACAGTTTCTATTAGAACTTGGCGGCATTCTTTTTCTTGTTCTACTCTATTTTCTATTACCAAAATTAGAGAAAGACTTTACCGAAGTTTACACATTTTTGCTTGTTCCAACTTATATTTTATCCCATCTTTTTGTTTCATTTGCTGCATTTTTCAGAAAGAAAACAGAAATAGATTTTTGGCAGTACAACAAGAATCTCTTCATCAACATTTTCCTAACAGCGGTTTTCACTGGTGTTTTGACTGGTGGTGTAGAATTGGCGATAGTTGCAGTAGACCAGCTTTTTGATTTTAATTTCGATGATAAAATTTACCTCAGAGTATTTTATCTATTAGCCATTTTCGGAAGCAGTCTCATCTTTTTATTATTTAATGAAAAAGGATTGGAATATCTTGAAAAAGAAGGAACTTATCCCGTTGTTCTGAAGTTTTTTTCACAATATATTCTTATTCCGCTCCTTATAATATATGTTGTCATCTTATATTTTTATTCAGGGAAAATTTTATTGAACTGGGAATTGCCTCGCGGTTGGGTTTCTTATTTGATTCTTGCCTATTCTATCGTTGGGATTTTAGCAATTTTATTGGTTCACCCATTGAAAGAAAATTCTGCGAAATCCTGGGTTAAGATGTTCTCCAAAATTTTCTATTTCACATTGATTCCTTTATTGATTTTGCTATTCACAGCGATTTTTACGAGGATTTTAGAATATGGATATACAGAACCAAGATATTACGTATTACTTCTGGCGATTTGGCTTGTAACCGTGATATTATATTTTATCCTTAACAAAAATCAAAATATCAAATTCATCCCCATCAGTCTTTTTGCTTTTGGATTATTTTCTTTAATTTTCCCTTATTTCAATACATTTTCTGTTGCCAAAAGAAGTCAGGAAAATCAATTGATGAAGATTTTGAAGGACAACAAATTATTAACCTCAAACCAAAAAATCGATTTCAAAAAACCTGTTGCAGATAGTGTTGTGACAAAAATAGGAAACGAGTTTGTGTTTCTTATCAAGAGAAATCATAAAGATTTCTTGTTAAATTTAATTGACACAAAAAAAAGTAAAGACCTTGCGAAAAATATTAACGAAAATAATTTTTGGAGCGCCAATTCTGATATCTACTATAGTTTTTCAGACATCAAAAAAACAACAAAATACGCTTCTAATTATGACAGGCTGGAAGTCATTTCTGATCAAAATATTATTGATGTAAAAGATTATCAATACGTTTTTTATTTCAACAGATACAATCACGGCAACAAAAAAATCGGGAGTGATAATTTTGAAATCTATGATAGAGTTACAGACGAAAAACCGCAGTTCAAAGTCATTTTAAATTCTGATGAAGAAGCTGATTTTTCTTCATTAATAAAAGACTTGGTTAAGAAATATAAAGGAAAAGCCGGAAAAGTCAATGTTCCAGAGATTTCTATGGAAGCCGACATTGGCGATTATCATCTGAAAATGATTTTGGGAAATTTTTCTATAAACCAGTACAGAAACAATACTTATCCAAATGTCACCTATGACGATGCTTACTTGCTAATCCGAAAGAAATAATAAAAAAAAGCGATCAAAATTTGATCGCTTCTATTTTTTCCAGTTGTAAGATTACCAACGGTTTCCACCTCCACGGTTTCCGCCTCTATCTCCACCTCCGTAACCACCGCCACGGTTGTTATCAAAAGATCTTCTTGGCTTCTCTTCTCTTGGTCTAGCTTCTGTTACGTTAAGAATTTTACCGTTAAATTCTTTTTGGTTTAATGCGTCAACAGCTTGTTTACCTTCAGCATCTCCCATCTCTACGAAACCAAATCCCTTTGATCTCCCAGTTTCTCTGTCAGTAATGATTTTTGCAGAAGAAACTTCTCCAAATTCTTCGAATAATTCTTGCAACTGATAATCCTTAGTTGCGTAATTGATGTTTGAAACAAAAATGTTCATTTTAAAAAAAATTAAGTTATAAAAAATGTTGTTTTAAAATTATAGATAAGGAAAAACAACAAAATGAAGATTATTGATTTCAAATATAATTTGTTGCAAGGTACGATTATTTTTGAAAAACCAATAACTTCTTTGTTAAATTTAAAAATTAATAATACACAAGCTCAATCTACCTCTACTCCACGGTTTGCTTCCCATATTCTAAACCAGTCTATTGCTTCCAAATCAATCAATAATGATTTTTTCAATTCACGAATGGTTTCTGTTTTAGAAGTTCCAATGACAGGTATTATTCTTGATGGATGTTTTAGAAGGAAGGTTAATAAAATCTGATTTTCTTCTGCATTATATTTCTGACAAAGATTTTTGATTATGGATTTGATTCTGATATTCTGTTCAGATTTCTCAGAGAAATAAGTTCCCATTACAGACCAAGCTGTCGGTCTCAATCCTTTCATCATCAATTGATCTAAAGTTCCATCATTAAAAGCGGAAATTTGATTCACAGAAACTTCAATCTGATTAGTTACTAAAGGGAAATATTGATTGATTAATTCAAATTGAGAGACAGAAAAATTACTTACTCCAAAATGTTTTACCTTTCCTTGATCTTTTAGAATTTGAAATGTATTGGCAATTTCTTCAGGATTCATCAAAGGTGATGGACGATGCAATAACAAAACGTCCAAATAATCAGTCTTTAGATTAGAAAGACTTTCATCAACACAATTTTGAATATAATTAGAGTCGTAATTGTAATATTTGAGAGCAGAGGGTTTCCTTTCAGAATTCATTACAATTCCACACTTAGAAATAAACTGAACTTTTTCTCTATCAAGATTCATTTCTTTCCAGGCATTTCCAAAAAGTTCTTCTGTGGTATGACCGCCATAAATATCAGCGTGATCGAAGGTCGTGATATTCTCATCCAAACAAACTTCTATTAATTTCTGAACATCTTTTTCGGAGTGATTGGCTCCCCAAATTCCCCAACGCATTGTACCAGCGATGATTTCTGAAAACATACTAATAAATTTTCACAAATATATTATGTTAAAAATAAAATACATTATATAAATTTGATTCTTAAAAAATTTGAAGTCTTATGAAGAAATTTACATTTTTATTTGTGATGTGTTGTGGTTTTATCAATGCACAATTCACAAGTCCAAACAATGGAACCAACTACACACTTACTAGTTTATCAGCTGCTGCACCAACAGTTCTTGTTAAAAATGGTACAGACTACACTTTGACGGCTGACCTTACACTTTCCGCAACAGACAAACTTCTTATTGATGAAAATACGACGCTTAAAGTAAATTCTGGAGTTGCAATTTTCGTTTATGGAGAATACAAAACTACAGCAACTAATTTTACAATCACAGCAAGCGATATCACCGCGCCTTACAGAGGAATCCGTTTTGAAGAAGGATCTGTAGCAGAAATGAAAAACACTCGAGTTGAATATGGTGGAGGCGTTCGTGTCTTGACAACAGGATTCTTGATGGACAATTGTATTCTTTATAAAAACAATAATTCTCTTAGTGGTTCAACCGGTAGCCTTGCAAGTAGCGCAGCTTTAGCCTTATTTCAAGGATCGGGACACGTTGTAAAAAATTCTCAGTTTTTGGAAAACTCTAGAGCAGGTATTAATTCAGGAGCATCAGGAGCTTTGGCGGTTGACATTATCAATAATTATTTTTATGGTAATAACACAGACAACGGCAATTATCCACAGATTAATATGGGTCCTACAGGAAGTGCTGATTCTACAAGAGTCGTTAATAATATTGTTACCGGAAACAGAGCGATATTAAGAGCTGGTGGTATTTCTGTTTCAGGATTACTAGGAGGAACTACAAGATTTAGGGTCGAAGGAAATACAGTTAGAGATAACCGTTTCGGAATTACACATCAGGGTGCAGGAACTTCCGGAATTGTTAGAAATAACATAATAGAGAATAACAACACAGAGAATAATCCTAATTTAGGTGGAAGCGGAATTTCATTAACAGGAACTCAAAACGTGATTGTAAGAAATAATCAAATCCGAGGAAACCTATGGGGAATTACCGTTTTAAGTAATGCAATAATAGACCTTGGTACAGAAGAAAAACACGGTAATAATATTTTCAAAAACAATGGTAATAATGGAACTACGACCGCTTTCTTCAACAACACTCCTAATACTGTAAACGCTATCGGTAACTGCTGGAGAGAAGATGAACTTTCTAATGACACAATGGTACAAGCTGTTATCGGAAGCTTAAATCCAAATACAGTTAATTTCAAACCCTATAATTGTGCAGAAATAATGGCTGTTTCTGATGTTTCAAAATCAAAACTGAGCGTTTACCCTAATCCAAGTAAAAACCATTTCTTTTTGGAAACAGAAAATACTGGAAACATCGTGATTCAAGATATTAGCGGAAAAGTTGTTTTCTCTTCTATTGTTAATAAAGGCAAAAACGAAATCAATACTAATTTACAATCAGGAGTTTATATCATCACACAACAATCGGAAGGCAAAAAATCAAATACTAAATTGATTATTAAATAATTAATCAAAAATAATTCTTAGAAAGCATCACAAATCGTGGTGCTTTTTTTTGATTAAAATTTCCACTAAATTCGTGAGATGAAAATCTCGATAAAAAATATGGTTTGTAACCGTTGCATTGCTGCGGTAGAATCGATATTTGAAGAATTGAACATTGACATCAATCAAATTTCATTAGGCGAAGTTGAAACCAAAAATGAGATTTCTGAAAAAGAACTTCAAGCTTTGGGTCTGAAACTCAAATCAACTGGATTTGAAATTCTAGAAGACTCTACTAAAAAGCAAATCGAGAAAATCAAAACCTTGATTATTCAGAAAATTTCGGATGAAGATTTGAGTGAAGATTTTATTTTATCAGAATTTTTGAGTTCCGAATTACACAAAGATTACAGTTCTATTTCCAAGCTTTTTTCTCAGAACGAAAATGTAACATTAGAGCAATATTTCATACTTCAAAAGATTGAAAAAGTAAAGGAATTGTTGCTTTACAAAGAATTTAATTTGACTGAGATTTCTCAAAAATTAGGTTACAAAAGTGTTCAGCATCTTTCTAATCAGTTCAAGAAAATCACAGGCTTCTCTCCTACTCAGTTTCTGAATTCTAAAGAGAAGAAAAGGATTGCGCTGGATAAGGTTTGATAAGAATCAAATTTCACACAAATGAAAAAAATATTTACAATACTATTTCTTATTATCAATTTTTTGATTTTCGCACAACTGCCAATTTTGAAGTTATCAAATTCTATTGATACAAATCAAAAACTACCAAAAACTTTAGATAAAAATGAAATTTGCATCATTTATGAAATTAACGGTGGCTGGTCTGCATATGATTTTATTCGCTTTTATTTCATAAACAATGATGGAAAAATTATTGCTTATCAACAAGAAAGACCAAAGTCATATTTGAAAGATAAAGTTTCCGAAAAAGCAATTGAAGAAATTATTATTGATGATAAATTGAAAGAGAAAATAATTAACGTAACCAACTCTACTCAATTAAAAGAACTATTAAAATATCAGCAAAAAGACTTTAAATTAAAATCTTTACAAGACCCAAATACAATCCCGTCGCCTTGTATGATTTCTGATGCCAGCGGTTATAGATTGACTTTCATTCAAAATAATAAACAAAGTTCATATTCTTATTATGCTCCTAAATATCATTATGAAGAATGCTCGCACAAACTCATCAATAAGCCTGTTCTGAAAAAATTCATTGATGTTCTGGAATTATTGTCAGGAAAAATATACAGATGATTTTAATCTATTAAATAATGCAATCCAAAGTCAAACTTCTCCGCGAACAAAAATTGCTTTTTTGAGACAATTCCATCAAAAGTTATCTACTTTTGCAATTGATTCCAAACGAAACAACGACTTGAACAATCCAAGACATTATCTCGCTGCTATTTTAGCATTTTCCATTTGGGGAACTTTCAGTTTGGTACTGAAACCTCTTCATTCTTACGCTTCTTCGGACATTCTTTTTTACAGAGTTTTCAGCTGTGCATTGATAATGTCATTGGTTTCTCTTCTTTTCAAAAGAGAGAAACTGAAACAGAATCTGAATTATTTCAAATCGATTTCTAAAAAGGAAAAGAGAAAAACGATTATTGTCAATATCGGAAGTAGCATTTTGTTGACGGGAAATTGGTTTTCTTTTATTTATGTGATGAATCACGTGAGCGTTCGCGCAACGTCGGTCGCCTATTTGGTTTGTCCAATTATTACAACGATTCTGGCTTATTTTATATTGAAAGATAAATTGAGCAAACTCCAATGGTTATCGGTTTTTCTGAGTTTGGTTGGTTGTATTCTGTTATCTTACACCAATATTTTGGATATGTTTTACAGCAGTTTGATTGGTTTTACCTACGCTGCATATCTGGTTTGTCAAAGTCAAAATAAACAATTCGATAAGTTTCTGATTCTGAATTTCCACATCGTCATCTCAGCTTTAATTTTGTTACCGTTTTTTCCGGCTTATTCTGGACCAGTTCCAACGGAATTCAAATTCTATTTCTTTGTAGAGATTATTGCAATAATGTACACAATTGTCCCATTATTACTGAATCTATTCGCTTTAACTGGAATCGCTTCTTCCAAAGTCGGAATGATTCTAAACATTAATCCTATTATTGCTTTCATCTTAGCCAGCACCGTTTATGGTGAACCCTTGAATCCAATTCAAATCTGTGCTTATGGATTAATATTTTTAGCAGTAATAATTTTCAATGCGAAGGAGATTTTCAGATTGAAGACAGAAAAATTATAAGTTTTATTTAACAAAGTTTGTGAAGTTTTATGAATGAAAGTCGTAGCGAAACAAGCTATATTTGTCATTATTAAACTTTATAACAATGAAAAACAATTACTTATTAATCGTAGTTATTCTTTCCAATTTTATTTTCGGACAAAACAAACAATTCCTCTACGAATACAGGTTTATCTCAGATTCAACCAACAAAACAGATATCAAAACCGAAATAATGATATTGAATATCCAAAAAGACAGGTCCGAATATTATAGTTCCATAAGATACTCGATAGATTCGACGATGTCGGTCGCCATCAAAAAAGGAATATTCGCTCCCGCTTCAGACAAAAAAACAGTTAATGATAGAGTTATAAAATATCCTAACTCTAATCAGATTGTTTATACCACATTTATAATGTTTGATATATATAAGGTAAAACAAGATGTAGAATTAAATTGGAAATTGACCAATGAGTTCTCGAAAATTCTGAATTATGATGTTCAAAAAGCAACCACCGAATTTGGAGGCAGAAAATGGACAGCTTGGTTTACAAAAGATATCCCAATCCAAGATGGACCGTACAAATTCAAAGGTCTACCAGGATTGATTTTGAAGATTGAAGATTCGACTAAAAGCCATATTTGGGAATTAAAAGGCATCAGATCCAACCAGAAAGAATTTGTCTATCCTGACCTGAAAAATTATCGTATTATTGAATTAAATCACAATCAATTCATCAAGAAATTTAAAAATTACCGTCAAAATCCCACAGCAGATTTAGTTGGACAAATTCCTGATCAACACGATTCTACTGGAAAATTCAGAACATCCGCTGAAATCATTAAAGAATTGAATCAAATGGCACTAGAAAAATTGGCAAAAGACAATAATTTGATTGAGATTGATCTTCTGAAATAAATCGATATAACAACTTTCCATTTATTTATAACAGATTGGCATCTATTTTTCAGAAATTTGTATTATAAAATTATCTGAAATGGATCATCATAATCATCATAATCACGACAAACCTCATCCCAATCAAAGAATCTCGCCAAGTTCCGTCTATTATTGTCCAATGGAATGCGAAGGTGAAAAACTCTATTTCAAACAAGGCAGATGTCCGGTTTGTAATATGTTCCTCGTTCCGATAGAAGAACGGGAAGATCATAAAAATAAACCTCAAACTTATTCTAAAACCAATCTTCCCGAGAGTTTCAAAGAGAAAATCGGAGACTATTTTTGCCCGATGTTTTGCGAAGGCGACAAAACTTACGAATCAGATTCCGGTTGTCCGGTTTGTCATATGCATTTGGAAGAAATCACGCAGGAATTGGTGGACAACAGTGTTGCCCTGAGCAGAGTCGAAGGGTCTCATCAACATCATTCTCACAGTCATCATAAACCAACAATCAATCAATCAAAAAACGCTGGAAAATACTATTGCCCAATGTTTTGCGAAGGCGATAAGGTTTATGATTCTAATGTTGGATGTCCGGTTTGCGGGATGGATTTAGTCAAAATCCCAGAAAAAAAAGCGATTGAATACACTTGTCCAATGCATCCTGAGATTGTGCAAAACGAACCCGGAGATTGTCCAATTTGCGGAATGGACCTCGTACCAAAACCATCAAAAGATAATGACCACGAAGATGAAACTTACAAATTATTAAAAAGAAAATTCTGGACAGCTTTAGGATTTTCCGTTCCTGTTTTTATTTTATCAATGGGCGGAATGTTTATTGATTGGCCATTTTCTCATCAAATCCAGGGGATTTTAGAATTAATTTTGACATTGCCAGTTTTGCTTTATGCAGGTTGGTTCCTGATGAAACGCGGATGGGTTTCCTTCAAAACCTGGAATCTTAATATGTTTTCATTGATTGCATTAGGTGTTGTTGCAGCGATGATTTTTAGCTTAATTGCTTTATTTGTTTCCGATATTTTACCTCACGAATTAGCTCACGGCGGAAGTATTCCACTCTATTTCGAATCGGTTTGTGTGATTTTGACTTTGGTGATAATGGGCCAAATGATGGAAGCCAGAGCGCATATGAAAACCGGAAAAGCCATCGAAGCTTTGATGAATCTTTCGCCTGACACGGCCAATCTGATTGTAGATGGAAAGGAGAAAAAAGTATCACTGGCAGAAGTTAAAATCAATGATATACTAAGAGTAAAACCAGGCGAAAAAATTCCTGTCGATGGGAAAATTACCGAAGGAAATTCCAATGTGGATGAAGCTATGATTACGGGGGAAGCAATTCCTGTGGAGAAAAAATCGGGCGACAAAGTTACGTCTGGAACCATCAATGGAAATGGAAGTTTCTTAATGACAACTGAAAAAATCGGTGATGAAACCTTGCTTTCTCAAATTATTAAAATGGTTAACGAAGCAAGCAGAAGCAAAGCGCCTATTCAGAAATTGGCTGATAAAATCTCAAAGATATTTGTTCCGACTGTGATTGCGATTTCGGTTCTGACATTTGTTTTATGGTATATTTTCGGTGGTGAAAATAAGTTGATTTATGCTTTTGTAAATGCTGTGGCTGTTTTAATTGTCGCTTGTCCTTGTGCTCTTGGTTTGGCAACTCCGATGAGTCTAATGGTAGGAATTGGAAAAGGTGCTCAAAACGGAATCTTAATCAAGAATGCTGAAGCGCTGGAAGAGATGCACAAAATCAATGTTTTGATTACTGATAAAACGGGAACATTGACCGAAGGAAAACCAAGTCTAGACCATATTGAAACATTAGAAAACATCGATAAAAATGAATCAAGCGAAGCGTATCTTGACCAACGGGAAAAAATCTTAAAACTCGCAGGTTCCTTAAATCAAAACTCTGAACATCCTTTATCGAATGCCGTTTTAGATAAATTTAAAGCAGAAAATTTACAATTTGAAAATGTCCAAAACTTTGAAAATATTTCCGGAAAAGGCGTGAAAGGAATAATTAATAATGAAGATGTTCTACTCGGAAATGAAGCTTTATTAAAACATTTCAATATCGAAATTCCAGAAGATTTAAAACAAAAAGTAATTCAGAAACAGGATGAAGCTAAAACGATTTCTTACCTCGCAAAATCTGGAAAAGTAATTGGATTCCTGAGCTTTTCAGACAAAATAAAATCAACTTCAAAACAAGCCATTAATTATCTACATTCTCAAAACATCCAAGTGATAATGATGACCGGCGACAACGAACATACCGCAAAAGCAGTTGCAA
Organism: Epilithonimonas sp.; assembly: GCF_036780765.1. Taxonomy (GTDB): domain Bacteria; phylum Bacteroidota; class Bacteroidia; order Flavobacteriales; family Weeksellaceae; genus Epilithonimonas. The sequence goes on along the minus strand of NZ_DAIQCG010000005.1, from coordinate 92,020 downwards.
CAGAACTCGGAATAAAAAATTATAAAGCCAATTGTCTTCCTGAAGATAAAATGAACGAAATCAAAAAACTTCAAGCCGAAGGAAAAATCGTAGCGATGACCGGAGACGGAATCAATGATGCGCCGGCTTTGGCTCAATCCAATATCGGAATTGCAATGGGAACAGGAACTGACGTTGCTATTGAAAGTGCAGAAATCACATTGTTAAAAGGCGATATCCTTGGCGTTGCAAAATCAAAAATCCTAAGTGAAAAGCTTTTGAAAAACATTAAAGAAAACTTGTTCTTCGCTTTTATTTATAATGTTTTGGGAATTCCGTTAGCTGCTGGTTTGCTCTACCCTTTGTTCGGTATTTTGTTAAGTCCGATGATTGCGGCTGCTGCGATGAGTTTCAGTTCTGTTTCTGTGATTTTAAATTCTTTGAGATTGAATAACGTGAAATTAGAGATTTGAGTTAAACACAAAGGCACAAGGAATTATTTTTTTTAATAATGTTTTAAGGCACAAGGAAAAACTTTGTGCCTTAAATTTTATCCCTATTAATTAATTTATTTTGTGTCTTTGTGTGAATTTTTATGATATAAAAACAAAACGGCATCGAGGAAATCCCCCGATGCCATTTCAAAACAAAATAAAACCTTAAGATTTTTTTTAGAAAGAAACCGTTAGTTTACTGAACACGTATCTTCCATTCTGTCCAAACTGCGCTGTCGATCTAGAATAGATGAACTGATCATTATTCGTAGAAGATGTCACATTTTTAGTTGGGTAAATATCAAACAAATTGTTTGTTCCAAGAGTCAAATTAAAATTCTTGCTGATATCATAACCAATGGATAAATCTGTAACAATTTTGTCCGAAATCAATTGATGGTCATACGCATTTCCATTGAGACCATCTGCTCCATAAACTTTTCCGTAATAGGTGTTTCTCAAATAGATATTGAAATCATTCCATTTAATATTATTAGACAAACTCGCTTTTATTTTTGGAACAGAATCTTCTAGATAAACTCTAGATTTTTCTCCAAAATATGTATTCTCTAATCCAGCATTTTTTAACAAATCAGAAGCGTGGATATCGCCTACTTTTTTGGTTCTGTTGAAATTGATTGCAAAATCATTTGTAAACTTGAAGCTTTCTTTTGTCAACGTATGGCTTATTACAACATCCAAACCTTTGGTTTCTGTATCAATAGCATTAGAGAAAAACTGTGCAGCATTTACATTGGCATTTACAAACTCATTTGCCAATGCAGTCTGTGCGGGTGTTGTTGGATTGGTTGGTCTTGAGAATTGATCTGTCAAAACAATTCTGTCATCAATTCTGATAAAATAAGCATCTGCTGTAATATTCAAATTAATTGCCGGAATTTTATATGTGAATCCCGTACTTACAGATTTTGACGTTTCTTGTTTCAACTTCGGAATTCCAAAAGCTTGTGCCAATTGAGAATCATTACTAAATGTTCCAACTTCTACCAAGCTTGGCCCCGAAGCTCCCGGAAGTGTTGTGAACAATGTAGAAGTTGTATTATAATAAATCTGATGAATCGAAGGTGCTCTAAAACCTGTTGAACCTGCAAAACGGAAATTAAGATCGTTTGATAATTTGATTCTTGATGCTAATTTATAATTGAAAGTAGAACCAAAATCCGAATAATTCTCATATCTAATCGCCGCATCTACCAATAACCAATTCGTAAAGTTAAATTCTACATCTGCATAGGCTGCATAAGCATTTCTATTCTTATTGGTCTTATTTTCTGGTCTGAAACCTGAGAAAACCTGAGAACTTCCGGCCAATGCAGCTCCAAAGAAATCAGTAGGGTTAACTGATGTTGGAGTTTGTGGATTCCCATTCACATCATAAGCCGTGTAAGAAGCTTCTTCACCTGGATTTTCTTTAAAATTCTCGTGGCGTTGTTCTGCTCCGAAAGCAACATTTACGCCCTCCAACCAATTAAATGATTTGCTGAAATCTAAATTAATGGTGTTCTGTAAAAACTGCAACCCACCAGCCTTAAAAGAACTCGGAGAATTGAATCTCAAACTTGTATTTCCTGTATTTTCAATGGTATAATCAAAACTGTTTTGCCCGAATGTATTACTGAAGTCTACATTCCATCCGTCCCATTTTCCTTTGATTCCGACAGATAAAGATACATCCTGAATCTTTGTATGGATCTCTGGTAAATAACCGTCAATATATAAACCTGTAAATGTTCTTGCTTGGTTTGGTCTTCTATAGAAACCACCGGAAGCACCGTCACGGATTGAGTAACCACCGAAAGTGTAAACCTTCCAATCGTCATTCAAAGGAACTTCTACATTCGCAAATAATTGATGGTTATTGAGTTTGGACTGCCCCACCTGCATATTGAAGTCTTTTCTGGTTTGTCCTCTATAAGCCAATTCCTGATCTGTATAATTTGCGCCTAACAATCCTTGCAAAGCGGTAATTGATGACGCATTCTGAATACTTGATTGGAAGCCGGAATCAAAATAATTCACGCCTTGCGCATATTGATGAATTAGATTCACAAAGTCCTGTTCACCAGCCGTTCCTTTCAGATTATTGATATTATTAAAGTAAGAAGATAAATTAACTCCGCCTTCTGCAGCTCTTTTCTCGATAGCATTGTAAGCATTGTAAATATTTCCGCTTTCAGTTCCAGCTCTTCTTGTTGGATCACGGAATTGCGAAGACCAAGTTGCATTATAGAAGCCACCACGAGTGCCAATCTTATTCCCGTAATTCAAATCTACCTGAAATTGTTGTCCATCATAATTTCCAATATGGTCATTGGCAGCTTTGGTAAGGTAACCGCCATAGTTCAATTGACCTGTCAGTTTTCCAGTATCTCTTTTCAGTTGAAGGTTCATTACGCCGGCAATCGCATCAGAACCATATTGCGCAGAAGCACCATCTCTCAAAACCTCAATTCTTGAAAGCGCAAAAGCTGGAATTGCGTTTAAATCTGTACCAACAGTTCCTCTTCCCGGCGCACCGTTGACATTAACCAAAGCAGAATTATGTCGTCTTTTACCATTAACCAAAACCAAAGTCTGATCTGGCCCCAATCCTCTCAACTGCGCAGGATCTGAGTGATCAGAACCATCCGCATTGGTCTGAATAGTTGATGTAAAAGAAGGCGCAATCGTATTAAGGATTTGATTGATGTTGGTTTGTGGTAAACTTTGTTGGATATCTTTCAAATTGAAAACATCCACGGGAACCGGACTGTCTGCTTTGGAACGTCCTCCACTTCTGGAACCTACCAAAACCACTTCTTCAATCTGTTTATCAGAGGTAGAATCTTTAACAGGCTTCGTTTCCTGCGCTTGAGTTAAATAAATTCCGGAAAAGAAAACTACGGCTGTCGATATAACAGCTCTTTTGCTAGAATTAAACATAGTTTTTTGAATCATATTTTTAAATTTTAAGTCTTATACAAAAAAGAAAACTTCTCCCAGACAAGTCTGAAAGAAGTTATATTGGAACGGCATCACAACCGCAATTAAACATTTTCAACTTATCTTTCCTTTTTTCAAAGGCTGAATGTAACACCTTACCCAATCGGCAGGTTGTTAAGACTTCAACAGGTCAGTTCCCTCGGTCTTTCTTAATAAGTATGACAGCAATTCATTATCACAGTGCAAAATTATGATAAGAATTTCTTTTCAGCAAATTTAATTCATACTATTTTGATATGATAAACATCATTTACTTGTAAAATTCTAATAATCAATAACTTAAATTTTTAAAATTTTAGACACATCTCAAACAATTCTAAGGTCAATTTAAAATTATAATTATATCACATTATATCCAGATAAATTACGATTTCTACAAATCCAAAAAAATAAAATTTCAAGTAAAAATTTTCAAATTTTCAAGATAATCCTTTGGGGTTTCTTCGGGTCTCGTTCGAGTCTCGTTCGGATCGACTTCGATTTTTTTCTTTAAAAATGGGACTTTTGCGAATATGATCCGAAGAAAACCAAAATCAAAAGAATAAAAAGCTCTCAGAATCTAAAAAAAATACTATTTTAAAATCCACATTAAAACTTAACATTTTATTTTAAATTCATATTTTAATTTCAGTTTTTCGTTTTTAAATTATTAAATTTGAGAAAAGTAGAAAACAATGAAAAAAAGACTGGTTGTGCTTTCCGGTGCAGGAATTTCGGCAGAAAGTGGAATTAAAACGTTCCGAGATTACAATGGGCTTTGGGAAAATCATCGCATTGAAGATGTAGCTTCGCCTGAAGGTTTTGCGAGAAATCCGCAGTTGGTTTTAGACTTTTATAATGCCAGAAGACAACAATTAAAAGAAGTAGAACCCAACACGGCTCACAAATTGCTTGCAGAATTGGAGGATTTTTTTGATGTTGATATCATTACTCAAAATGTTGATGACCTTCACGAAAGAGGTGGTTCTACCAAAATCATTCATCTTCACGGCGAACTGACAAAGGCAAAATCTGTAAAAGAAAACAGTGAAATCGTTGATTATATTGATGACATTAAGATTGGCGATTTACACACTGATGGCTCCCAACTTCGTCCGCACATTGTTTGGTTTGGCGAAATGGTTCCGGAGATGGATAATGCGATTGAAGTTGCTTCTCAGGCAGATTTATTTTTGGTCATCGGAACATCTATGCAGGTTTATCCCGCGGCGTCGGTTATTCGATATGTTCCTGAGCATTGTGAAATTTTCATCATCGACCCGAATATGGAAAATCCAAATGCTTTCACAAAAAACGAAAACCATTTCAAAACTTCTGCAACAGAAGGAATGAGACAACTGAAAGAAATTTTAATCAAAAAATATAAGTAATGCAGGTAGAAATCAGAAAACTAAACATCGATGATTATGATGAATTGGCAGAAGCGATGAAAAAAGCCTATCCCGATATAGATGACAATGTATGGAGCAAACGAAATATCCAAAAGCTGACATCCATCTTTTCAGAAGGGCAAATCTGTATTATTGTTGATGGAAAATTAGCTGCTGCTGCATTATCGATTATTGTTCAATACGAATTATACGGCGACCAGCATACTTACCAGGAAATTACTGGAAATGAATCGTTTAATACCCATAGTAATGTCGGGAATGTTCTTTATGGCATCGAGGTTTTCGTTGATCCTGAATTTAGAGCACTAAGATTAGGACGAAGATTATATGACGCGAGAAAAGAACTTTGTGAAATATTGAATCTAAAATCAATCATAATCGGGGGAAGAATTCCTAATTATCATCTTTATAGTAAAGAATTATCGCCAAGAGAATATATTACTAAAGTAAGAAATAAAGAAATCTATGACCCAGTTTTAAGTTTCCAGATTGGGAATAATTTTTCTCCAGTAAAAATCCTGAAAGGTTATCTAAAAGGCGACACCGAGTCCAAAGAATATGCAGTTCTCTTGCAATGGAATAATATCTATTACACAGCCAAGAAAAACACGATGCAGGACAGCGTGATTCGATTGGGATTGGTACAATGGCAAATGAGACCTTTGAAGGATTTAGAAGATTTTTATAAACAGGTTGAATTTTTTGTAGATGCAGTTGCAGGTTATCAATCAGATTTTTGTCTGTTCCCAGAGTTATTCAACACACCTCTACTGGCTCCTTTTAATCATATGAATGAAAGAGAATCAATGGAAAAACTATCTGAATTAACCGAAGAAATCAAAGAAAAAATCTCCGAATTTGCGGTTAGTTACAATGTCAATATTATTTCTGGAAGTATGCCAATTTTGGAAGATGGAAAATTGTACAACGTAAGTTATTTGCTTCACAGAGACGGAAAAATAGACGAATATAGAAAAGTCCACATCACGCCAAACGAAAAGAAATATTACGGAATGACAGGCGGAAACGAAATCAAAGTCTTCGATACAGATTGTGGAAAAATAGGAGTCATTATTTGTTATGATGTTGAGTTTCCGGAACTTCCAAGATTGTTAGCCGACCAGGGAATGAAAATATTATTTGTTCCTTATCTTACCGATACTCAGAATGCTTACACACGAGTGCGACACTGCGCTGCCGCAAGGGCTATTGAAAACGAATGCTATGTTGCCATTGCCGGATGTGTCGGGAATCTTCCAGGCGTGAATAATATGGATATCCAATACGGTCAGGCAACGGTTTTCACACCTTCGGATTTTGCTTTTCCTTCCAATGCCATAAAGGGAGAAGCTACACCGAATACCGAAATGACGATTATTGTGGATGTTGACCTTAATCTTTTAAAAGAGCTCCATTATAACGGCGCAGTGAAAACAATGACGGACAGAAGACAGGATTTATATGATGTGATTTTACGAAATCAGATTTAATTTTTTGAGGTATTTAACTTCAATCAGATTTAATCATCTAATTTTGTAAAAAATATATTTAATGAAAAAGAGCTATTTAGTTGCTGCAGGATTACTATTTTCAATTTCTACACAAGCACAGTTCGGTGACCTTATAAAAGTAGTTAAAGACAAAACAGGTGTTGACCTTTCTCAACCGAAAGCACAGACTCCAAATACTTCTACTAATACTGGTACAACTACAAGTTCCACAACCAATTCCAATGTTAACCTTGGAAGTTTAACCTCTTCTCAAATCTCATCTGGTTTGAAAGAAGCTTTGAATATCGGAGTCAAAGAAAGTGTACAAAAATTGGGAGTGACGGATGGTTTTCTTAAAAATGAAGCGGTAAAAATCCTGATGCCTGAAAAACTAAGAAAAATTGATACAACTCTCAGAAGTTTGGGAATGGGAAGTCTGGCGGACCAAGGTGTTAAATTATTGAACAGAGCTGCTGAAGATGCCGTAACAGAAGCCACTCCGATTTTCGCCAATGCAATTACATCAATAACCATTACGGATGCGAAAAATATTCTTTTAGGAAGTAATAACGCTGCAACCAATTATTTACAAACTAAAACCCAAAGCCAGCTTTTCACAGCGTTTCAGCCAAAAGTTCAGGCTTCTTTAGGAAAAGTTGGAGCAGATACAGTTTGGAAAAATATCATTTCAAAATACAACACGTTAACTGGACAAGCTGTAACTACAGACTTGAATGAATATGTAACAACCGAAACCATCAACGGTGTTTTCAAAATGGTCGCAGAAAAAGAAACAGGAATCAGAAATAATTCTGCGTTGAGGACGACTTCGCTTTTGGAGAAAGTGTTTGGAGCTGTTAAAAAATAATTCTAGAAGCTAGAAATTAGACATAAAAAAAATCCGCAAATGATATTGCGGATTTTTTTTCTTTATTAATAATGCATTATTAATTAGTTAAAACTTCATCTCAGGAATTTCTTCTTCAATAATCAATTCAGCTTCTGTTGCTTTTACAATATCTTCAACCGAAATTCCAGGTGCTCTTTCAAGAAGTTTGAAACCTTTATCCGTGATTTCCATAACAGCCAATTCTGTCACCACTTTTTTCACGCAATTAACTCCCGTTAAAGGAAGTGTACATTTTTTCAGAATTTTGGATTCGCCAGCTTTGTTGACGTGCATCATTGCAACGATGATATTTTCAGCCGATGCTACCAAATCCATTGCGCCGCCCATTCCTTTTACCATTTTTCCAGGGATTTTCCAGTTGGCAATATCGCCGTTCTCGGAAACTTCCATTGCACCAAGAATTGTCAAATCCACTTTTTGGCTTCTAATCATCCCAAAACTGAAAGCCGAATCAAAAAAAGAACCGCCTGGAAGAATCGTAATAGTCTGCTTCCCCGCATTAATCAAGTCTGCATCTTCTTCGCCTTCGAAAGGAAATGGTCCCATTCCCAAAACGCCATTTTCACTTTGGAATTCTACAGAAATATCCTCTGGAACATAGTTAGCAACCAAAGTCGGAATCCCGATTCCAAGGTTGACATACATCCCATCTTTCACTTCTCTTGATATGCGTTGTGCGATTTGTTCTTTTGTAAGCATAGTAAAATGTTATACCGCAATATATCATTATTTCACGTGATAGAAAAATGCTTTTTCGCTTACAGTAATTATTAATAAAACAATCAAATTTATATCAGTAAATTTGCATTTCTAATTATGAAGACATTATTACATTACCTCAAACCACACAAATGGCTGATTATCGCCTCGTTGGTTTTGGCCGCTGTCAATCAGGTATTTTCATTATTTGCGCCAGCAATCACAGGGAATATTCTAGACCAACTCGTAACACATCCACACTTTTTCGACAAAGAAAAATTGATTCCCAGAAATCTGAATGAATTCCTTTATGGAACCGATATATATCACGGCGCATTTTACTTTTTAGGATTACTAATCGGGACGGCTATGGTCAGCAGAATTGCGAAAGCGTTTCAAGATTACGCTGTGAATGTCATTACTCAAAAATTCGGAGCTAATATTTTCACGGATGGATTGCAGCATTCTATGGCGTTGCCTTATCAGGAATTCGAAGACCAAAGAAGTGGTGAAACTTTATCGATTTTGACCAAAGTAAGAGAAGATTCGGTAAAGTTTATTACTAATTTCATTAATGTCTTTTTTGGAATTTTGGTAAGTATCATTTTCGTTTCAGTTTATGCGATTCGATTGCATTGGTCAATAATGCCGGTTTATATTGTCGGGATTTTTCTAATTGCATTTGTAACGAATCTTTTAAGTAAGAGAATCAAGAATATTCAGAAAACAATTGTTATCGAAACCACAAGTTTGGCTGGAAGTACAACGGAAAGTTTGCGAAATATCGAAATTGTAAAAAGTTTAGGTTTGACCAAACAGGAAATTAACCGTCTGAATAATAACACTTATAAAATTCTTGGTTTGGAATTGAAGAAGGTAAAAAGTATTCGTTCGTTGAGTTTCATTCAGGGAACGATGGTTAATTTTCTTCAACAATTGATTACGTTGACGCTTTTATATTTGATTTTCAGAGATATTGTAACGCCTGGACAATATTTATCATTGATGTTTTATGGATTTTTCATTTTTGGTCCAATGCAGGAAATCGGGAATATCATTATTTCTTACCGAGAAGCCGAAGCATCGTTGCGCAATTTCGATAATCTGATGAAAAAACCAGTTGAACAAAAACCACAAACGCCAAAACAAATTGGGGCTATTGAAGAATTAGAATTCAGACACGTTTCTTTCAAACATCAATCTGCTCAATATAAAGCGCTGAATAATATTTCATTCGATGTAAAAAATGGAGAAACCATAGCATTTGTTGGCCCGAGTGGTTCCGGAAAAAGTACGTTGGTAAAATTACTGGTTGGATTGTATCGCGCTCAGGAAGGCAATATTTTCTATAATAAAATCAACGGAAAAGAATTTGACTTTGATGAATTGAGAAACCAAATTGGATTTGTAACTCAGGACACACAGCTTTTTGCAGGAACAATCAAAGAAAATCTTCTTTTCGTGAATCCAAACGCCAGCGAAGAAGACATCGAATTGGCTTTGAAAAAATCAAGCACAAAAACTTTATTGGAACGTGCTGAAAAAGGAATCGAAACGGTCATTGGCGAAGGAGGATTAAAATTAAGTGGAGGCGAAAAACAGAGAATTGCAATTGCAAGAGCATTATTGAGAAAACCAAACTTATTGATTTTTGACGAAGCCACTTCTGCTTTGGACAGTATAACCGAAGAGGAAATTACTTCAACAATCAAGGAAATTTCTGAACAAAAAGAACAGATCACAGTTTTAATTGCCCACAGATTAAGCACGATTATGCACGCAGACCGAATTTATGTTTTGGAACGTGGACAAGTCATTGAAACTGGTTCACACGAAAACCTGATTGCAGAAAAAGGTTTGTATTATGCGATGTGGAGACAGCAGATTGGGGAGAGGAAGTCAGTTGAAAATAATATTTGATTTTGATTGTAATTGATTAAATTTGTGTTGAAGTCTGTTTATTTAGCCCTAAAAGAATCAACTAAAAAATGGACGATGCCTATTCATAATTGGAACATTGTCTTCAACCAATTTATGCTTATTTTTGAAAAAAGGCTCAGATTATAAAATCCAAGCCCTAACTTTTTAACTTACACACTTTATGGGATAGTGTCGGTTTTTCCTTCGTCAAAATGGATAAACCTATCTTCAGACTGACATTATTATTACTCCTCTTCTTTTTTAATTTTCTCGATCAAACTTTCGAGTTCTTTGATTTTATCTTTCAGGTTTTTGATATCGTTTTTATTGTTCGTGACTTTGCTTTTCAGCATCACTGTTCTGGCGCGTTCACTATGATTTTCGTCATCTTCGTCCTCATTAATTTCTTCCACATCTTCTTGGATTTCATCAATATCCTCTTGGATTTCTTCTACATCTTCCTGAATCTCCTCAATATCTTCCTGGATTTCGTCTATATCTTCTTGGATTTCATTAACATCTTCTTTCAAATCCTCGATATATTCAGAACTTTTATTAACTGACATTTGAATAAAAATTGCCAAATAAATCGCCTCCAAAGAGACTACCGTTGTGAGAACCAACAACATATGCTCAAATTCAACAATATTGAAAACAGGTAACGCAAAACTGACGATGAAAAAAATCGTATGAAAAACCAATGACTGAATAGACCCTACCCACCAAATAATTCCGTCCGCAATTTTTTCTAAAACAGATAGTTTATCTTTATTTTCTTCAGTCAATCTCATTGGGAAATTTTGATAAAAGTAAGGATTAAAAAGGCAATTTGCAAAAATCTTTAGTTAATAACATCCGCCAAAGCTTTATCCAAATTATCATAATTAAATTTAAACCCTGAATTCTCAATTTTTTGGGACGAAACACGACTTCCTTCTAAAGCCAAAACTGACATTTCGCCTAAAATAGTCTTAATAATAAACTTGGGAATATTGGGAAGAAATATTTTTTTATTGAGATGAGAAGCTATTTTTTTGGTCAGAATTTCGTTAGTTACAAAATCAGGAGCCGAAGCATTATAAGCACCATTCATAGAAACATCTTCAACAGCTTTGAAATAGATATTCACCAAATCATCAATATGAATCCAAGGAAAATATTGTTGTCCATTTCCTAGAACAGCACCAAAATTCAGTTCAATTGGTTTCTTAAGTGTTTCCAAAGCGCCTCCTTTTTCTGATAAAACGGTTGATGTTCTAATTCTTACTATTCTACTACCGAGCTTTTCAAATTCTAAAACTTTAGCTTCCCAATCTCTACAAATGCTTCCTAAAAAATCTTTTGCTGGTGGGTCATCTTCTGAAAAAATATGTTCCGATGTAACTTGTCCGTAAAAACCTATTGCTGAAGCAGAAATAACAGCCTCAGGATGGATATTTTCCTCCAACATCTTTTCATAAATGAACTGCGCCGAATCTATTCTGCTTTTATAGATTTCTTTTTTATAATTTTTTGTCCAACGTTTACTGATTGAAGCTCCTGCTAAATGAATAAAAATATAAGTATTATCTAAAGCACCTTCTTCTAAAAATCTATTTTCATAATCCCAAACGTAGGATTTGAAATCTGTTTTTTCAGATTTGGAACGAACAAGAATCTCAACCTTGTAGCCACGTTCATACAGCTTTCGGGAGAGTTTTTTGCCAACAAGTCCAGTTGCGCCGCTTATGAGAATTTTTTTCATCAGTTTTCATTTTGTCTTTTTTAACAAAAACGATTCCAATGAAAAATTATTAGGATTAATTTTCGAAAAGTTGATAATTTACAGTTTTAAAGTAGCCTGATTTTATCTTCCAAAATTTCGATGACTTTATCTTTATAAAGACTTCCAATTGCTTTTTTGAAGTTTTTCTTACTCATTTGCAATTCATCCTTGATTTCTTCAGGAGAAGATTTGTCAGACAAATAAAGTAATCCGTAGTTATCATTCAGCTTATCAATGATTTTTTGTTTGAACTCGTCTACATTTTCAAAACCTTGAGGCTGCAAAGTCACATCTATTTTACCATCTTCACGAATGGTTTTGATATAACCATATTCTTCTGAAAGCGGATACAGTTTTTTGAAAACGTCTGAAGCGTAAATTAATCCGATATATTGTTTATTGATAACGACATTCCAACCTAACTCGGACTCATTCATCACAATCAAATCTACTTTATCACCATTATTGAATGGTAGATTTTCGTATTGAGGATTACGTTTGAACTTCGTCGTTCCAGTAATCAATCCAGTAGCTTCATCGATATAAACATATACCAAATAACGCTTTCCTTCTATGATTTTAGATTTTTGCTGCTTATATGGAATAAAAAGATCTTTGATAATTCCCCAATCCATAAAAGCGCCACTTGGCAAGCTTTGTACGCTTGTCATTACAGCAAACTCTTCTATTTCGGCGTTTGCTTTTTCGGTTGTTGCTTTTAAATTGCCTTCTTCCTGATACACAAAAACTTCTACTTCTCCTCCAATTTCCCAAGAATCATCTGCAAAAACTTTTTGGATAAAAGCTTTTTCTCCGTTTTCATCTCGCAAGATAAATCCTGATGAAATTTGTTCAGAAATAGTAAGAGTTTGAGTTTGTCCAGGCTTCATAAAAATTGAATTTGCTGCAAAAGTAACTAAACTTTTTCTATTCTGGTCTCTTACTGAAAATTCTGTCGCCAAAACAAATTCTTAAAACTACCAAACTGAAGTTAATGAATTTTACTACGATAATGTTATTTAATTTAGACATGACTTTATCATATTTTTTTTTAAAAGAATAGAATTGTATTTCATTTTTATGCCTTACTAACAATCATTTCAAAAGTCTATTTTCAAATCTGCCTCAATCTAATTGAATAAATTGAGGCAGTTTATAGTGCTTGAATGAATGTTTTAAAATCTCGTATAAATTACCAGTTTGTATTATCCTTTACAGGAGGATCTGGATCTAATTGTGCTTGTCTTTTTGCAACGCTAGTTACCGTATCTGTCTTTGCTGTTACCTCAGTTTTTTTGAAGCTAACATTTTCTTGAGAGCCCGCTCCCATCTCAGAAGTTACATCATCTTGTCTACAAGATACAAAATTTAGAGATACAGCTGCTATAGCTAAAATTGTAATGAACTTTTTCATATAATTATGTAAATATTTTTTAATTTTTATTGAGATGCAAAACAAAGATTTTCATCTCATTTTCTGTGACAAAATTATATCCTAGTTTTGATGCGTAAAAGAAATTGTGGTCAAGATTGGGAAATTACGACGTCCTAATTCACAAATCACGACATTGATAAACCATTAATTTTCAAACAAATAACTAACTATTCAGCACATCAACACTCATAGCTATTTTCGATTAAATAATTTTCAATAATATTTCATAAATGCGTATTTTTGTGCACACAAATGATGAAGTTTAAAGATTTCAAATGAAAAACTTTTTCTTTATCATATTTATTCTTTCATCATCTTTTGTATTTTCTAAAGACAAGGCTCCTTCAAGCTACGATGATTTTAGAAAAGCATATGAAAGCTATTTGGAAAATGATTCTCGTGCTTTTCAGTTTTTAGAACCTTATATTAAAAAAGCGAAAAAAGAACAAAAAAACGCAGAATTGTTTCAAGCATACAGAGATGCAGTCTTTTATTCAAAATCTTGGAGTAGAAAATTGTTGTATGCTGATAGTTGTTTAGATGCAGCTTATAAAACATCAAGCGACGATAAAATTTCTACAGCATATATTCTTAAAGGTAGTATTTATTACTCAAAAATGAAAAAATATAAGCCTGCTTTGGATGAGTATCTAATGGCTTACAAATATTCTAAAAATACAGGTGATCTTTATCTTAAAAATAAAGTTTCTTATCACTTGGGTGTTGTAAAAAATTATTTAGGGTATAATGAAGAAGCACTACAGTTATTCAATGATTGTGTTTCCTATTTTGAATCAGAAGCAAACAACTCAAAATCACACAAATATAAAATTTTCAATAACCAAAAAGGTTATTTGAATAGTATCCATCAGATGATAATCTGCTACAGAAACTTAAAAGATTCTGTAAAAGCAGATTCTCTTATTAATATTGGATTACAAAAAACTTTCAATCAGCCCTATTTTTCTCAAGAAAGAAGCTATTTTCTTAAGGGTAAGGGTTTATCAGAATATTCCAATGGCAAATATCAATCGGCTATTGATTATCTTACAGAATCTCTCAGTTTATTGAATGATGATTTTGCTTGGGAATCCGTAGATTATTTTTACCTTGGAAAAAGTTATTTGGCTCTGAAAAAAGAAGATTTGGCAATTTCTAATTTAAAAAAAATTGATTCTATTTTCAATAAACAAGAGTTTTTATTGCCTGAATTGAGAGAAAATTATGAACTTCTTATTAATTATTACAAAGAAAAAAATGATGCTCAACAGCAACTGTATTATACAACACAATTACTAAAAGCTGATAGTATCATCTCAAGGGATTTTGCCTATCTATCTCCTAAAGTTCATCGAGAATATGATACCAATGCCCTTCTTGAGGAAAAAGGTAAATTGGAAAAAGCTAATATTTGGGGCGGAATATTCATCGTTTTGTTAGCAGGATTAGCTACTTTCCTTATCATTACTTTGTTCAAAAAATACAAAAAAGAAAAAGACATTCTTCAGAAATATTTTGTTTTGCAGGAGAAGTTACAAACTCACAATTATACGCGTCCTGAGAGTTCTGTTCCTGTTGTAACTAATAACGTACAAAATAATGACGATAAGAGATCTCATATCGCGGAAACAATAAAAGAAGAACTCTTAAATAAACTCAAAGTATTTGAAGAGAAGAAACAATTCACCCAAAAAGGACTGACTATCCAGAAGTTAGCGATTCAGATAGATACCAATTCCAATTACCTTTCGCACGTTATTAATGATAGCAAAGGCATGAACTTCAACAAATATTTGGGCGATTTGAGAATCAGACACATTACTCAATTGTTATTTGAAAAGAACATCTACCTCAATTACACAATTGATACTTTGGCAAAAGAATGCGGAATTGCCTCACGACAAAACTTCTCAGATCTTTTCTTTGAAATCAATGGCATCAGACCTACAGATTTTATCCGAAACAGGAAAAAAGAAATTGCAGGAGCTAATCCGCCTTCTGTTGAGAATATCAAAGGTTTAGTTTCTGAAAACTAATTCAGAAACTCACCTATTTTTAGTGTTTTTTGCTCTCCGGAATTAAGATTTTTTACGGTAACATTTGCATCTTTAATTTCCTGTTCACCAAGAAAAACCAAATTTTCGATTCCTTTTTTCTCTGCGTAAGTAAATTGCTTTTTCAGTTTTGAAGCTTCTGGATAAAGTTCTGCAGAAATATTTTTTTCTCTCAGCTCAGCAATTAATTTTAAAGCCTCAATTGACTCAGCTACTCCGTAATTAGCAAAAAGGTATTTTACATTATTTGCAGAATCTTCAGGGAAAATCCCTAATTCTTCCATTACCAAATAAATCCTGTCCAAACCGAAAGAAATTCCAATTCCAGGGATATCCTTCACGCCGAAAACTTCTGTCAAATTATCATAACGCCCACCGCCGCCGATAGAACCCATTGCAACTTCATCGGCTTTAACCTCAAAAATAGCGCCTGTATAATAATCTAAACCTCTGGCTAAAGTAATATCAAAAACTAAATTTTGAGAATCGATGCCAAGATTCAAAGCATTAGTAATGACAAACTCTAATTCTTCAACACCTCTCAATCCTATTTCGTTTCCTGCAAATTTTTCTTTCAGATTAAGTAGATTTTCCAAAGCATCATTGGTTTGACTGAAGAGGAAATCCAGTTTAGAAATCGCTTCCTCAGAAATTCCTTTTTCAAGCATTTCTTTAGTCACGCCATCTTTTCCAATTTTATCTAGTTTATCTAGCGCAACGGTAAAATCAATCAATTTGTCTGCAATTCCTGCATAATCTGCTAATCCAGAAAGGATTTTTCTGTTATTAATATGAATCGAAACAGATAATTTCAAATCTTTGAAAGACTTAAAATACAATTGCAACAATTCAACCTCTTGCCAAAGACTTGTACTTCCAACAACATCTGCATCACATTGATAAAACTCTCTGAATCTACCTTTCTGTGGACGATCTGCTCGCCAAACTGGCTGAATCTGGTAACGTTTAAAAGGAAAAGCCAATTGTCCGTGGTTCATTGCCACAAAACGTGCAAATGGAACTGTCAAGTCATAACGAAGTGCTTTTTCAGAAATCTGAGAGATCAGTTTTTGAGAATTTTTATTCGACCAGTCTTCTTCGTTTGTTTTTGATGCATAATCTCCGGAATTCAAGATTTTAAAAATCAATCGATCGCCTTCTTCTCCATATTTTCCTGTCAATGTAGAAAGGTTTTCAAAACTTGGCGTTTCTAAAGGCTGGAATCCAAATAATTCGAAATTCTTTTGTAATATATTGATGATGTATTTTCTTCTAGAAACTTCTTTCGCCGTAAAATCTCTTGTTCCTTTTGCTAAACTTGGCTTCATTTTTATAATTGATAAATGATGATTGATAAGTGATAATCAAATGCAAAAATAAGAATTTAGAATAAGCATCTAAAATTAAAGGCATTTTTATATTTTTAGATATTAATTTTTAACCTCAAAAAACACAATCTATTAATTGATGCATACACTATTACCTTTTTTTCTTGCAATGGTTGCAGCCATCGTGTTGCTGAACATTTGGGCAAACAAACTGAAGATCGCCTATCCTATTTTATTGGTTTTAGCTGGATTATTGGTTAGTTTTGTTCCAGGATTACCTATTGTGAAAATTGATCCGGACCTTATCTTTTTTATATTTCTTCCACCTTTGTTATTTGAAGCGGCGTGGAGTATTTCTTTTAAAGAAATGAAAAAATGGTGGCGAATCATCGGGTGTTTCGCTTTTCTAGTAGTATTTTTCACAGCATTGTCGGTAGCCGTTTTTGCAAATTACTTAATTCCTGGATTTACAATAGCTTTAGGATTTTTGTTGGGAGGAATTGTTTCTCCGCCCGATGCTGTAAGTACCGGAGCCATTACCAAATTTGTAAAAATACCAAAATCCACTTCTGCTATTCTGGAAGGAGAAAGTTTATTAAACGACGCCTCTTCATTAATTATTTTTCGATTTGCACTGATTGCTGTAGGAACTGGGCAATTTATCTGGCAAGAAGCGGCGACCAGTTTTTTATGGATGATTGTTGGCGGTGCAGGAATTGGATTAGCATTGGCTTGGATATTCGTTCAGATTCATAAACGATTACCAACTGAGGCTTCATCAGATATCGCATTAACATTGATAGAACCATACTTTATGTATTTGATTGCTGAATTATTACATAGTTCGGGTGTTCTTGCTGTTGTAAGTGGTGGATTATATATGTCCTCTAAAAGACTTATCTTTCTCAATAGTGCAAGTAGAATCCAAGGTTATAGCGTTTGGGAAAATTTTGTTTTTATACTAAATGGATTTGTATTTCTAATTATTGGTCTGGAACTTCCGGAGATCATAGATGGACTTCGTACTGCAGGAATTCCGCTACAAACCGCTATCGAATATAGTCTCATGGTAACTGGCGTCTTGATTTTAGCCAGAATGATTAGCTCATATTTGGCATTGCTAGCAACTATAACCTATGATTCATTCAGAAACCTCGGTGATGAGATTAGTTAGGTCATTGATTCACTTAGTTGAAGCGTTGATTCATTTAGTTGAGGCATCTTCAAGTTTTCATCGGCTTTTTCAACGATTGATTTTTTATAATTTTAAATTTTAATGATATAATAATTTTAACGAAACTAAATAATGAACCTTTTTGACGACCAATTCGAAATCATTGAAAATATTTTACCTTATGATGGTACAACTTCTTACTATGGGAAAATATTTTCTGAGGAAGAAGCTAATAATTATTTCCATAAATTAATGACCGAGGTTGAATGGAAAAGTGATGAAGCTGTCATCTTCGGAAAACTTATCGAAACCAAAAGAAAAGTCGCTTGGTATGGCAATGAAGAGTTCGGTTATACCTATTCTGGAAGAACCAAAACAGCATTACCTTGGAACAAAACCCTTCTTGAAATCAAAGAAAAAATCGAATCTGTGAGCAGCGAAACATTTAATTCCTGTTTATTGAATCTTTATCACGACGGATCTGAAGGAATGGCTTATCACAGCGATGGAGAAAAGGATTTGAAGGATAATGGTGCCATCAGTTCTGTAAGTTTTGGAGCAGAAAGGAAATTCAATTTCAAACATAAAACTACGAAAGAATTGGTTTCTCTCGTTCTGGAACACGGGAGTTTGTTGATGATGAAAGACACCACTCAGAAATTCTGGCTTCATAGATTACCAACAACTACTAGAATCATAAAACCAAGAATCAGTCTGACTTTCAGAACGATTGATAAAAAAAAATAATTTTAAATAACTGGCTTGTATTTTTTGATAAAAGCAAGACTAAGCAAGAATCCTAACAACGCCAAACCTGCACCAACTAAAGAAGGATAATTATAAGACAAACCGAATTCTAATGGCAATCCGCCCAAAAGCGCACCTATGGAATTCCCGATATTGAAAGCCGCTTGCATAAAAGCAGCTGCCATCATTTCAGAATTTTTTGCAGAACGCAACATCATAATATTAACAGGCGTTCCTACTGCCATTGATAATGCACCACAAATAAATGTCAGAATCAAGGAAATAGTTTGATTTTCTGAGAAAAAGAAGACACCAATCAAAGCTAAAATCATGGCGCTTAAAAGTATAGCTCCAGCCAAAGCAGGACGCATTTTGTCAGCTAAAATGCCGCCAAGAAAATTACCTACAACCATCCCTGCTCCTGCCAAAATCATAATATAAGCGATAAAACCAGTCTCGAATTTAGAAACATTGGTCATCAAAGGTGTGATGTAACTGAACCAAGCAAACAATCCACCAAATCCAACTGCTGTAATAGCGATGATGTGCCAAGCTTTAGCCGTTTTGAAGAACTCCAATTCTTTTTTCAATGTGGTGGTTCGTAAGCTGTCCATTGCCGGAAGCAGAAATCTAAGCCCAACAATAGTAATCAATCCAATTACAGCAACGACTCCAAAAGCATATCTCCAATTGAACTGATGTCCGAGCCAAGTCACAAAAGGAACCATTGCGAGATTCGCCAAAGTCAGTCCAGTGAACATCATTGCGATACTTTGCGCCTGTTTTCCTGGTTTTGCCAATCGTGTTGCAACGACAGTTCCAACGCCGAAAAATGCTCCGTGAGGAAGCCCTGCCAAAAATCTAATCGCCATCATCGAGTAATAATCATTCGAAAATGCAGATAGCGCATTGAACAATGTGAAGGCAATCATCAAGAAAATAAGGATTTTCTTCGGCGGATATTTTGCAGCGTATCCAATCAAAATCGGCGCACCTACAACCACTCCAAATGCATAAGAGGAAATCAAATGTCCAGCTTGCGGAATCGAGATTTTCAATGATTCTGCAACGTCTGGCAAAAGTCCCATAATTACAAATTCTGTCGTGCCTAATCCCAATCCACCTAAAGCCAGGGGAAAAATCCTTTTATCCATTTTGCAAAAGTCCTCAAATTATCGAGAAAAATCAAGTTGTAGAGATTTAAAATATCGAATAATATTATTAAATTAAACTATTGTTTAAATTTAGTTAACATTAAATTAGAAATTGTTTACTTAATGCTGAAATCTGATTTCCCTTTGAACCTTGCAGCCCGACTTATCTCAATTATTTTTATTTTTTTATTTGAATCGATGAACCACTTCGTTAGATTTGAACGGAAATCCTTTTTGCCTCGTCTGTAAGGACGAGATAAAAAGATTGGGAGTAGAAGGCGGATTAAACTGCCCAAAGTATTATAATTCGTTAAATTCTAACAGTGTTTTGATTTTTCTGCTATTTTTGCATAGCTCAAAATTATGCTGAACAAGATTCTGACTTTTCCGTTGGTGGTTTTGATAAAGTTTTATCAACTCGCTATCTCACCTTGGCTGGGGAAAAACTGCCGATACGACCCGACTTGTTCGCATTATACTTTGGAAGCTTTGAAGGTACACGGACTGATCAAAGGGAGCTGGCTGGCGATGAAAAGAATCGGAAGCTGCCATCCTTGGGGCGGCGAAGGCTACGACCCTGTTCCGCCAAAACAACATTAAAATCAATTATCAATGAACAATATTTTTCTAAGATTTTATCTCATCCTTTTTGCTGGAATTTTCCAGATGGTTTCTGCGCAAAGCGCCACATCAGAACTTTCTGATGGAACTTTGAAAATCAATAACAAGGAAACTGTTGCTGTGAAAATTTTCGCAACGCAAAACAACACTAAGTTTTATGATGAAGCATCCAATAACATTCCTAATGAATTGGTTATTCTGAATGAAGATAATATCAAGGCGGAATCCGCAGAACATCTCGGAAGCATACAGAATATTCTTTTAAAATATAAAACGTTTAACTTTCAATTTTTGGATAAAGACTTCAAGCCGGTTGGTGCTACGCTTGAGCAGAAAAATATTGAGAATTTCAAATATCTTCTGAAATCTAAAACCGTTATTAGACCAACTGACCAAGTAGAATTGGAAACCAGTTTCAAAGTTTGGGACCCGATAAAAGGAATTAAATTAGGACCTGTGATGCTGCATTTTTACAGTTTGATGTTCATCTTCGCTTTTGGATTTGGTTATATTATTATGACTAAAATTTACAGAATAGATGGTGTAGATGAGAAATATGTAGAGCCATTTTTCACTTGGACTTTGGTAGGAACTATTTTTGGAGCGAGATTAGGTCACGTTATTTTTTATCAGCCAGAGTTATTTAAAGAAGATTTCCTGAGTGTTTTCTTGCCAATCAGTACAAAAGGCGGATTACATTTTACAGGATTTTCCGGTTTGGCAAGTCACGGAGCAGCGATTGCGGTAATTGCGACTACATTATATTATAGTTTGAAAATCATCAAGAAAAATCCACTTTGGGTTTATGACAGAATTGGAATTGTGGTTGCTTTGGGCGGTGCATTTGTGAGAATGGGAAATTTCTTCAATTCAGAGATTTTAGGCAAGCCTGTTGATCTTTCTTCTCCATTTGCTATTCTTTTTCCTCAGCAAAGTTCTGAATATGGCGTGACAATTCCACGTTATCCGAGCCAGTTATTTGAAGCATTTGGTTACGTTTGTCTTTTCGTTTTGCTTTGGTTTTTATATAAGAAAACAGACAAAAAATACCAACAAGGTTGGTTATTTGGTTTATTCTTTATCATACTTTGGGCGATCCGTTTCTTTGTCGAGTTCCTGAAAGAACCACAAGGTGACGAGATTATTCATTTTGCTGGACTTAATACAGGTCAGGTTTTGAGTATTCCGTTTATGGTTGCTGGATTGGTGATTATGATTTATTCTAAGAAATTCAAACTTCCGAAAGAAGAAGCAACAGTATAAAATTTAAACTCCCAGATTTTGGGAGTTTTTTTTATGTCTTAATTTAATTATTAATTGAGTTACAGACTTTCAATTTCATTAATAAACTCATCCACAACCTCATCAGAAGTTGCCCAAGATGTAATCAATCGGATGGCAGAATTTTCTTCATCCATCTTTTTCCAAACATAGAAATCAAAGTTTTTTGTTAGTTTTTCGATTTGAGAATTTCTGAGAATTGGAAAAATCTGATTGGTAAATGTATCAGACAAAAATTTAAACCCTTTCTTTTGAAAAGCGAATTTGATTTTCATAGCCTGAACGTTGGAATGTTTTGCCAAATCGAAGTACAAATCATCTTTCATCAATTCCAAAAACTGAATTCCTAAAAGTCTGCCTTTTGCCAACATCGCACCCTTTTGCTTGATGTGAAAACCGAATTCTTCCTTCAGTTTATCATTTGTAATCACAATTGCTTCGCCTAAAAGCGCTCCATTTTTAGTTCCACCGAGATAAAAAACATCCGTTAAGTTGGCAATATCTTCTAATGTCAAATCATTAATTTCGGAGGTTAGAGCTTGACCTAATCTTGCACCATCCATAAAAAGATACAAACCATTGGCTTTGCAAAATGCAGATAATTCTTGTAATTCTTGCTTTGTATAAATCGTTCCAACTTCTGTAGAATTGGAAATATAAACCAACTTTTGTTTAACCTGATGAGGCTTATTCGTATGCGTATCCAAAACCGATTGAATGTTTTCTGACTTCAGTTTTCCATCTTCCGTAACCAATCCGTGAACTTTGTGTCCAGTTGCTTCTATTGCGCCGGTTTCGTTGGTGAAAATATGTCCCGTTTCAGCGGAAACAACACTTTCGTGCGGACGAAGAATTGAAGAAATGACTAATAAATTAGCTTGAGTTCCACCACTTACGAAATGAATATCGGCGTTTGGATGATTCATTTTTTGTTTGATTAATTCTCTGGCTTCTTCGGAATAATCATCGTAACGATAACCGTTTTGCTGAACGAGATTGGTTTTGATTAATGCTTCTAAAATATTGGGATGACAACCTTCTGAATAATCGTTTTTGAAAGAATATTTCTTCATTTTTCTACTTCTTTTTAGAGGTTGTAAAGTTACGTTTTTTGCGTGAGGGCGAAGGGCATTGTTGGAGCTCTTCCCGAAAAACCTTGCAAGGTTTTTCGGGAAAGCGACTGCCCGTAGACCGGCCCGCTTGCTGTTTGCCTGCCTTGGAATTAGCTCGGTGGGCAAATAGCAAAGGGACACGCCCAAATAATTGTTAGTTTAAAATTGACTTCCATCTAACTTTTACTTATCTTTGGAATATGAATTCTTTAACTGAGGAAAATTATCTGAAAGCGCTTTATCATCTTGTGAATGAGAATGATGAAGTTTCTGTAAATGATTTGAGCCGACAGCTTAATATCAAAATGCCGTCTGTGAATAGTATGATAAAGAAGTTTGCGGACAAAAATTGGGTGAAATATGAGTCTTATAAACCTATAAAATTAACTGAATCTGGAAAGAAAGAAGCATCGCTCATCGTAAGAAAACATAGATTGACAGAGATGTTTTTGGTCGAAAAAATGGGTTTTGGATGGGAAAATGTCCACGAAATTGCGGAACAATTGGAACACATCCATTCTGATATCTTCTTCGATAAAATGGACGAAATCCTGAATTACCCGAAAGTTGACCCACACGGCGAACCGATTCCTGATAAGGATGGCAATGTTATTCAGCCAGATTTGAAGAAATTGAGTAAATGTCGGGAAAATGAAACAGTAGAATTGGCTTCTGTAACAACTTCTTCTGAAGAATTCCTGAATTTTCTTAATAAAAGAAATCTCAGTCTTGGAACTGAAATCAAGGTTTTACAAAAGGAGGATTTTGACCAATCTATAAAGGTTTCTTATAATGGTCAGGAAGAGAATTTTAGTAAAACGGTTTGTGATAGATTACTAGTGAAGTAGATTACGATTAAACCCTTTCAGGGTTTTTTCTTTAATACATTTTTATCCATAGGTTTCACCTACGGCTACTATTATTAAACCCTTTCAGGGTTTTGTGTGAAATTAATATTTATTCAAATAAAAAAGAGACTTAAAATTAAGTCTCTTTTCGTTTGTTCTTAGTTGAACATATCTTTTACTTTCTCGAAGAATGTTTTCTCTTTTCCTGTTGGCTCGGCATTCATATCGCCGTTGTCCAATTGTTTCTGGAAGAATTCTTTTTGTTCTTTGGTCAATTTTTGTGGTGTCCAAACATTGATATGAACAAACATATCACCTTTCCCACCGTAACCTTCGATGTTTGGAAGACCTTTTCCAGCTAATCTCAGGATTTTTCCAGACTGCGTTCCTTCATCCACTTTGATTTTCACTTTTCCACCAACCACGTTGATTTCTTTTGAAGTTCCCAAAGCTGCTTCTGCAAAAGAAATGTAAAGTTCTTGGTGAAGATTGTCGCCTTCACGCTTAATCACTTTATCCACTTCCTCCTCTACTACAACCAAAAGATCTCCAGGAACGCCACCCAAAGGTGCATCGTTTCCTTTTCCTCTTACATTTAGTTGGATGCCATCTCTGGCTCCAGCCGGAATATTGATTGTGATTTCTTCCTCTTCTTTTATTAAACCTTGTGCATTAGCTCCAGCAGGAATTTTGTCTGCCACTTTTCCAACACCTTGGCAAGTTCCACAAGTGGTTTGAGTTTGCATCTGGCCGAACATTGTGTTCATCATTCTTACCTGAACACCACTACCGCCACAAGTAGGACAAGTTTTAGAAGTTACGCCCGCAGCCAACTTCATCTTCTTCACTTTAACGGTTTTCTGAGTTCCGTTAATCATCTCTTCCAGATTCAGTTTGATGCGGATTCTCAGGTTAGAACCACGAGACTGTTGCTGTCTTTGACCGCCTCCTCCGCCAAATCCACCTCCGAAGATGTCACCAAACTGACTGAAGATATCCTCCATATTCATTCCGCCGCCAAATCCGCCGAAACCACCACCTCCGGCTGCGCCACCCATTCCTGCGTGACCGTATTGGTCGTATCTTGCTTTTTTGTTGTCGTCGCTCAGAACTTCATAAGCTTCCGCTGCTTCTTTGAATTTCTCCTCAGCAACTTTGTCACCTGGATTTTTGTCCGGGTGATATTTGATAGCCATTTTTCGGTAGGCTTTTTTTATTTCTTCAGCACTTGCACTTTTGGAAACCTCCAAAACTTCATAATAATCTCGTTTGCTCATTTTTTGATAATTGATGATGGATAATTGATGGATGATGATTGAAAAGAGATTCTAAAAATCATTGACCAAATATCTTTTATCATTAATAAATAATTAGTTTCCTGTAACCACTTTTGCGAATCGAATCACTTTGTCGTGTAGTTTGTAGCCTGTTTCTATCACATCGATGATTTTCCCTTTCAAATCCTCAGAAGGCGAAGGAATAGATGTAATAGCCTCGTGCAAATCTACATTGAAAGCATCACCTTGCTCCACGTGGATTACCTCCAAGCCTTTCTCTACTAATTTGCTTTTAAGTTTTTGATAAATCAATTCGACACCTTTTAACTCTGCTTCGTTTCCGTTTTTGGAGATTTCTTTGATAGCTCTTTCAAAATCATCCAAAACTCCAAGCATAGAGGTCATCAAATCTTTTGAAGCATAAAGGTAGAACTCGTTCTTTTCCTTCTGCGTTCTTTTTTTATAATTTTCAAATTCTGCATAGAGACGGATGTATCTGTCCTTTTCTTCTGCCAAAAGTTCCTCAGCAGTTGGTTGTTGTGACACATTTTCCTGATTTACGTTTTCCGTAGCTTCAGTGTTTGTAGTCTCTGTATTCAGGTTTTCTTCGTGTATATCTTTGTTTTCTTCCATTATGGTAATTTTATAGAGTTGTTTTTTCAATTCCTTTGCCAATTGTGTTTTTTTGACAATTAGGCAGAGTTTGGGATTAAGTTGGAGCGAAATTGAGTTTGAGAGTTGGGGAGTTTGAGAAGTTGGAGAAGTTGGAAAATATTTTAGATGATTTTCTATAGATACTTTAGCCGTTCGGACAAAGATGCTTTACTCGCTCGGACAAAGATGCTTTGTTCGGACGAGTAAAGGCAAATATTTTTGTAGACTATTTTGTAGTCCCTGTAATTGAACTGCGAAACGTAATATCATCCATCACCCACTTCATTGTATTATCCTCTCTATCAGATAATTTTCCAAATTCGGGATCGATTTCGACATTAGGGATAACACCTCTGTGCTGGTTATCAAACTCGATATTAGGACGGATTAATAAAAGGCCTATTGGTAGCGCTAATTTAGAATGTGGCAAAATTACGGTATTGCTTAGGCCAGCAACGGTTCCGTCATTGGCTCCACCCGTTTCTTCACCTACAATGGTCGCTCTTTTTTCGTATTTCAATTTTGCCGAAATCACTGATGATGCTGAAAAACTGGCGCCATTCACCAAAACATAAATTTCACCTTTGAAAGCATTATCTTTTGGTTTTTTAGGTTTGGATGCAAATTCTCGGAAGTAATACTTTTCATCTTTTTTAGAAGACATAAAATAATTACCAGCCAAAAAAAAAGGATAAGCAACCGCAGCATAAACTTTTGAAAAAGTCGTCTTACCTCTGAAGTAATTTTGATGCATACTGGATATTTTACTAGTCATTTCTGGAGCTTTAATCAATACAAATTCTTTATCCGTAAGGTAAGAATAGAGCGTATTGATCTCCGAAAGTGATCCTCCAAGATTATCTCTTATATCCAGAATAAGGTAATCTGCTTTGCTATGTTTTAGCTTTTCGAACGTTTCTTTATAAAACTTGTTAGCAAGAGTTGAAGAAAAAGATTTCACCTTGATGTAAGCAACGCTGCTATCAGCCTTTACGAACTTAAAACTTCTGTTATACGTTTTGGAATTAATGTCATAATCCTGAACTTTTTGTTGGGCAGTTACTTTTGGCTGTACTTTGTCTGTAACAAGTTCTTTATCCGTTTTACGTTGTCTTTTGATAGAAACATCTGCAATCTTATTATTCCATTTGGTCTGCAAAGTGACACTATCAAGATAACCTTTTTCCAAAGTATAATAGTTTAGGAATGCCAGATTGAGAAAGTATTTTTGATAAGTTTGATTCTTACCGTCTGAACTGATAAGATTTCTATACTTTTTTACCAATGTTGAAACATCTTCGCCATTAATTTTTAAAATTTCTGTTCCAACTTGTAGATCTTTTATATTCTCTTTATTTTCTTTAATGAAAATCTTGTTATCTACCACTTGATACTCCATCAAAGAAAAAAGAGGACGTTTATTTTTAAAAGCTTTTTGTTCAGCCTTTGTATATCTTCTGGAAAGTGCTCTCAGTCGCAAGTGACCTTCATTAATGCTTGCTATAACAGGTGAAAGCTGGAAGTACAATTCGTTTGGCGTCAGTGGTTCTTTAAGACTTGTTTTAAGACTATCGAATTTATAATCCAAATCTTCTTTAGAAATATACCAATACAGTTCCGGATGGAATTTTTTCAGTTTATTATAAGTGAAATCAATATCTTTTTTAAGTTCAGAAACCGGTATTTTTTTCTCTAGTAACAAGTGGTTTTTCTTGACAGACTGACAAGATATTAGAAAAATGAAAACCAATAAGAATAAAGCTTTTCTCATAAGCAATAAAAATAAGATTATTAAACCACAATAAGGCTATTATAAAAGGAACTTTAACATATTCTAACATAAAGTGGTTTTAAATTTGTTGCTGTCAATCAAATTTGAATTAATAATGAAAAATATAATTGTTGCAGCATCTGTATTTCTGGTTTCTCAGTTTTCATTGGCGCAAACAAAAGATGTAGCGGCGTTTACCTCCCTTAAAGTCTTTGATAAAATACCTGTAGAATTGGTTTCATCAAGTTCATACAAAGCAGAATTAAGCGGAACAAAAGCCAATGAAGTTGAGTTGGTTAGCTCAGGAAATGAACTAAAGGTGAAAATGAAAGCAGCCAAATTATTGCAAGGCGATGATGTGAAAGTGGTTATTTATTATAAAGACATCAATCAAATCCAAGCCAGTCAGGGTGCGAGAATCATGTCCAATGACACTGTAAAATTTAACAAATTAGAAGTAAAGTCTAATGAAGGTTCTCAGATTGATCTTAATATTAATGCCGATGTTCTTGAAGGAAAAGTCAATACTGGCGGAATTTTAAAATTATCCGGCGACGCAGAATCCCAAACCGTAGTAATCAGCACCGGTGGGCAATATGACGGACAGAATCTGAAAACAGAAATTACAAAAATAACAACCAATGCTGGTGGAAAAGCTTCTGTTTATGCTTCTAAATCTGTAGATGCTACAACCAGAGCCGGTGGCGTCATAGATGTTTACGGAAACCCACAGATGAAAAATGAGAAAAAAGTAGTAGGCGGTAAAATCAATTACCATTAGCAGTTTGATATTATAATAAAAAGCAGAAAAAACTCCCGAGATTTGGGAGTTTTTTTTATTTTTTTCTGTTGGATGATTGTCTGATATGAAGTGTTGGCGTTAAAACCAATTTCTTCTCGATACTGATTCCGGAAGAGTTGTCTTTGATACTTTCCAGAAATACATTTCCAGAGATTTTTCCCATCAAAACAGGTGTTTGATCTACGGAACTTATTGACAGTTCCATAAATTGAGTAAATGGCTCATTACTGAAACCAATTACGCCAATATCTTGAGGAATTTTAAGTTTAAGATTTTTGATTTCTTTGCAAGCACCTAATGCTGTAAAATCACTAGCAGAGAAAATAGCATCTGGTTTCACTTTACGTTTCCAAAGACTTTTCATAGCACTAATTCCTTCCTCGATAGAACTTCCTGTATTGATAATATTTTCCTTCAACACCGGTAAATTATAATCTTTCAAAGCATCAATATAGCCATTCAAACGATTCTGATAAATTTCCAGATTCTGATCGCCAGAGAAATGGCATATGTTTTTATAACCTTGGTTAATCAAATGTTCTGTTGCCTGATAAGCACCTTTGTGATCATCAATTGTAATTGTACTCACACCTGGGATATCTTTCTTTCTATCAAAAAGAATAATTGGCGTGTTGGTTGTGCTCAGGATTTTTCTCACATAATCCATATCAGTCGTATTTCTTGATATCGAAATGAAAATACAATCTACTTGAGTGCGCAACAAGGTATTGAGTTGCTTTTTTTCTATTGCAGCATCATCGTGGCTTTGACAAATAATCACACGATAACCGTGAGGAGACAGTTCTTCCTCAATTCCTCTAATGACGGATGAGAAAAAATTGGTATTGATATAAGGCACAATCACACCAACAGTTTTGGTCTCTCCACTTTGCAGGGCTTTTGCCAAATTGTTCTGCTTATAATTCATTTCCTTAGCCGTAGCAGCAACCAATTCTTTGGTTTCCTGACTAATTCTGGGATGATCGTTTAGCGCTCTGGAAACAGTGGCTACACTTACATTCAGTTTTTTGGAAATGTCATATATCGTCGTGTTTTTCTTGGTCATATATTCTTTTTGATGAATATTCGGTTGGTTGTAAATATATAAATAATACCTGTCACAACTGCTTTCAGAATCAAAATCTTTTGATTTCTTTTATCAGTTTTACAATTAGTAATTTTTTATCTAATAAAAAGCCGTCCCACCGAAATGAAGACAGCTCTCATTATGAAAATTAAATTGTTTACTTTTTAATCAGCTTTCCTGTTGATTCTCCAGAATTCGTTTTCAAATTATAAAAGTAAAGTCCGGTTCTCAAATCTTTTGTATCGATCGTCAAATTATTCAATCCTTTCTTTTCATTACTTTTAATTGTTTTCACAATTCTTCCATTAACGTCATAAATTTTAACATTAACTTCAGAATTAGATTTCAAATCAAATGAAATGGTAACCTGATCTGCAAAAGGATTTGGATAAACTAAAAGTTTGTTGTTTTTGATATCATTAACTACTAAAGTTTCAATATCGATATTGACAGAAGCTTCCGGCATCCAATCGAAAACAAATGAAGGATCTGTATCTTTTTTGAAAACGTTAGAAACAGTATAAACCTGAGATTCAGTTTCTGTTAAAATTACTCCAACCGTTAGCTCTTTGCGCTAATCTGTCAGGCGTTGCTCCAGCTCCTGTATTTCCATATTCTACAAATGTTACGGAAAGTGCACCGTTAATTGGTGTAGTCCAACCTGTTGCATTGAGCAGAGAAGGTGTTTCACATCTGATAAACGATGATTTTGGTGTATTCTGCCAAGCTCTTCCGAAATGGAAATTATTGATTACTGTTCCATTAAAGTCTGTAGTTCCGGCTGCTGGCACAGTCAAATTACAATCTAAGAAAACAAATCCATATTTCGTAGTTGCCTCTGTAGAAGGTGCTGTTACAACACTATTATTACGATTGATATAAGTTGTACAATGATCAAAAACGACAGTTTGGCGTCCGAATATGAAATCTACATTGCCTTCGATATAACAATTCTTAAAGTAAGCCCTTCCAATACTGTTTCCTAAATAAGTATCCTGATAACCCAAAATCTTACAATCATAAAAAGCCTGACGATCGCCTTGCGTTTTAAGTGCTACAGCCTGAGTAGATGAATTAATTTGAGTATTAGCAGTTGAATTAACAAATGTATTGGCTACAGTAATTTTGGATGCTGTAAAATCACTTCCGAAAATCGCCATCGTTTGTGAAAGAGAAGTTCCGTAAGCCAAACCTGTATCAGGATTGATGTCTCCAGCAGAAATATTATTGGTAATAACAGTTGTATCCGCATTATCTCCAACCAGAAAAACATTAATCTTATTAGCTAAAAGAGTTGGTCTTTCCGTGTAAGTTCCAGGTTTGATATGAAGAATCCATCTTCCAGTGTAATTATCTGGCACTGCATCAAAAGCAGCCTGAACAGTTGTATAATCTCCAGAACCATCTTTAGCAATTATTTTAATTACATCTGGTTCAGTAGCTTGTGTATTAACTGTAGCTTGTGAGCCATAAGAAGTTCCAGCCGAATTGGTTGCAAATGTTCTAACATAATATACTGTAGAAGGCGTCACACCATAAGCATAAGATGAAAAAGCACCAAGACCATTTCCAGTAGAGACTTTTGTAGCATTATCAATTGTTGGATTTGCAGATGTTGAATATACGATTCCTCTATCTGTTACATTAGTACCACCCCAATCTGTTACATTTTCTGAAACTACAAAAGATTTATTTGTTACTTGAGATTGAGACGTTGTTGTTACAGTTGGCGCAACAATATTGGATAATGTTACAAAACTAACCTGAGTTCCATAAGATGTTCCTGCAGAATTGGTTGCATAAGCTTTTACATAATAAGTTGTTCCGGGTAACAATCCCGACAAATTACTTACATACGAACCTGATGTCGCATTTTCAGTCGTTTTAGAATCTGCGATTGTTGGATTTTCATTGGTACTATAAACAACGCCACTTGCAGTGATTGCGCCACCGCCGTTGCTGGAAATTGTTCCTCCTGTAACTGCTGTTGTTGTTGAAATAGATGAGATCGCTGTTGTAGAAACTGTCGCAGGATTAGCAACAGAACCTTCCATAGTTCCGGATATTTTTACATTTCTAAGTGCAAATTGTTTCCCTGTTGTAGCTGCTGCAATATAAGGATAAAATCTAAGATAGAATTTTTGACTTCCTGAAATCACAACCGATGTCGCCAAGGTTACATCCAGAGTCAACGCTTTTCCACTAGGTGTTAATTGAGTTGCACTTTTTATCTGAACCCTGTCGGAGAAATCAGCATTTAAACTATAAAATGCCTGATAATACATATTGCTAGTTCCACCAGCGCCAACCTGAGCTTCTACTCTATTAATGGTGAAAGTTCCGCTGTTGGTTGCGTTGACATCAAATTGAACATATTTGGTTTCGTCGATAATTGTAGTACTTCCTGTTCCTGTCCAACTATTGGTGTTAGTTCCTGTATATTGATAGAAATCGATATTGCTATCTACAGTTCCATCGCCTGTGAAATCA
Organism: Epilithonimonas sp.; assembly: GCF_036780765.1. Taxonomy (GTDB): domain Bacteria; phylum Bacteroidota; class Bacteroidia; order Flavobacteriales; family Weeksellaceae; genus Epilithonimonas. The sequence continues at coordinate 60,534 of NZ_DAIQCG010000005.1, read as the reverse complement.
ACTTTTGAATTGACTTCTGTTTTTAATATTGTCGTTGGATAACTTACCGTTGATTCTAGATTACCTTCCAAAGATTTGGTTGTAACATCTGCAATCAAAGGCCAGTTGACAGAAGCGGTTGTTGCTTCAAATAACTTTGAATATTTTTTTGAAGATTCTGTTTTATTCTTGACTTCTCTTATTGATGAAAAAATCGGCTTTGAATCCCCTTTTACAGAATCTGAAAAAAAAGAAATGCTCTTTCCGATTCCGAAAATCGTAGCTGTACTGAATAGCACAATTGGTAAGATTAGATTTTTTTTCATTAGTAGTTAGATTAATTGTTTATGATTTCGATTTGCTTATAAATTTATTTTACAATAACTTTTTGAGTGTAAGAACCTTTATCTGTTTTCACTTCGAAAAGCTTCACGCCTTTGCTCAATTTTTTAATTGAAATTGAATTGATTGTATTAATTCCTTTATTAATATTTCCTTGATAAACCGTTCCTTCTGATTTTCCTGAAATATCTGTTACATTGATTTTTACCCCCTGATTGTTTTCAGAAAAAGCTTTTAAAGAAATTTGTTCTGAAGCAGGATTAGGGAAAAATTGAAATTCAGATTTAGACTTGGAATCGATTTCGTTGGTTGATAATAATATACAATCCGTTGGTTGTAGCAAAACTGCACCTGCTCCAGTCATAACAGTTTGTTTTACATCTTGAGATGCAATTTTATTAATCGAGTAAGGTGGCGTAAAAGCGGTTCCTGAACCAACTGCTGTTCCCGATGTTCCAATAAATGTATTATCAACAGATTGAGCTGCCGTAAAATTTCCTGTTTCTAAACGGATTGGATTTTTGACGCCCTCAAAATAATTACTTTCGATTAGCAGATCTGCTTTATAACCTGCATAGATGCAGTAGTTACTTACAGAACTATTGAAATAATTATTCAAAAGATGCACTTTACCGTAACGCACTCTCGGCATTCTTTCTCTTACACCATTGCCCCACCAGCAATATTGCATAGTGATTCTCAGTTTCCCCTCGTCCTGAGTCGCGTCATCTCCGGAACCAAAAAGATTAGAAAAACGATGGTCATTACTTCCCCCAGAACCTCCAGGAATTGGAGCTTTCAAGTATTCGAATTTTGTCCAGGTTACAGTAATCAGATCCGATGCATTTTTGATATCAAGATTACCATCCAAAGCATCCTGAAATGTACAATGATCTATCCAAACATTAGTACAATTATCAATTGTCATATTATCATTCCCATCTACATCATAAGCACCTGGTCCTTCAAATGTGATGTTCTTTATCAAAATATTGGAACTACTTTTCAATGTCAGAATTCCTGAACCGCCAGCAGTGAGATCTGTAGAAATCAATCTAGCTCCGGCTAAACCTAGAATAGATTTGTTGGTTTGATTATTAAGAGTAAGACGTCCAGCAGCAGGAAAAGTAATCTGCCCAGAAATGTGAATTACTTTTACAGATGTACTGTTTACTGCAGTTCTTAATTCAGCATAAGTCGTCACAACTGTAGGTGTAGTTGATCCGCCACCTGCAACACCATTGGTTGACGCCCATCCGGACACATTACATTGTGCAATTACATTAGTAACAATAGATGATGTAAGTAACGTAAGTATTAAAAATATTCTTTTCATTAGAAATAAAATGTATAAGAATTGATGAGAAGATTAAATTTGATTTAATTCACAATAAACTGATTAATAGCTCATTAAAAATTAAATTCATTTTAACTAAGACAAAAAAAGTTTGATGAAAATAGGTTTCATCAAACTTTAATTAATGAAAAATTTAATTCATTTAAATTTTTATTGATTCTATATGCTGTAGAAAATAATCTTATCTAATTAAAACTTTCACAGACTTTTCTCCCGCCTGAGATTTAAGATTTACGATATACAAACCTTTAGTATTCAACTCAAAGTTAGCATCATTAGAAGTCGTCATAGATTTTACCAAAGAACCGTTTGCATTGAAAACATTAACCTCCGTATTTTTAGACTCAAGATTAGAAACAACTATTTTATTTCCGCTGGTATAAACTGTAGCTTTCATATCTTTTTTCACATCATTCACACCCAATACAGTTGTTCCAATATTGGTTGCGGTGATTTTGTAAATATTAAGAGACTGATCTCCGTAGATATAAATATCTCTTGCTGGTCCAGCATAGTCGTAAGTGTAGATAATACCGTCTGAAGAATTAGAGTAAGTCTTAGAAGCTAAAATTTCTGTTCCCGTTCCAATATACAATGTACGGTCTCCACCGCCTCCGTTTTTGTACCAAATAGTAATAGATGAGTTACCATTGGTTTTAAAATAGATATAACGTTGTGTTGGTGTCGTATTAACTCCTGTTGAAGTATAACCTCCTCCGTTCAATTTGAAACGTTTTGATGCAGAATAACCATCTGAGAATGTAGCCGAGTTAGCTTCTACAGCTCCAAAATTAACTACAGTTTCTGGTCCAGGAACCAATGCCAAATTGTTTTTAACCTTAGCTGTCTCACCAGATATTACAGGCCACGCAGCAGATGAAAAGTCCCAAGTAGTTTGTGCTTTTACGTTTCCTACAGTAGCAACCACTGCAAATGCTAAAAGAAGTAATGATTTTTTCATGATAAAATGATTTATTAATTAGTTGTTTAAATTTTCAATGCAATCGATTACACAATTATTTGTAATTATTCGACGGTTCTAATATAAAATTATTATTCATTTCCAAGATATTTTTTTTTAATTTAACATTAAATTTATTTAACAAAAAGAAAAAACTCTTTATTAATAACGCTTTCAGAATATATAAAACTGTGAAATTTTCCACAACTGAATATTTAAAAACACATTTTTCGAATTAAAATCTGCGCAATCGGTTGTCTTAATTTCACTAAAAATTGATCTGATTTCTTCAAAATAATTAATTTCAAAAAAAATCTATTATTAATATCATATTTACAGACATCCTTTGCTTCATAGTGAATTATTAAAACAAAATCATTCAAAATGGTAAATTACCGTCAAACAAAAACCCCTAGAGCATTGACTCTAAGGGCTTTCTTAAAAAAATAATACGAAAAATATTTATAACCTAATTTTTTATTTAATAATCACCTTCACAGATTTTTCTCCTGCTTCAGATTTCATATTAACAATGTAAATTCCTTTGACATTAATCTCAAAGTCTGTATTTAAAGATGTTTTTAGAGACTTAACAATTACACCATTAGCAGAATATACATTAACCTGAGTATTCTTAGCCTCTAAGTCTTTGATGTAAATTTTGTTCCCTGCAGAGAAAGCATTCAATTTATTTTTAGACTTCACATCTCCAACAGCCATTGTAACATTGTCTGTATATTCAATTTTATACAAACTGTTATCACCACTTCCTGTTGTAATCAGAATATTTCCCGCAGATCCCGTGTATGTGTAACTTGCAATAGCCACATCTGCAGTCGTACTTCCAGCAAATGTCGTTGAACTTAAAACTTTACCAGTTTCATCCGAAATCAAAATAGATCTATTCGCACCTCCACCTCTTGCCCAGAATTTAATCACAGCGTTGCCAGTTACCGCAAATTGCAAGTACCTTCTTGTTGGCATAGAAACAGCTCCCACAGCAGGATTCGTAGAACCGCTATAACTGTTACCTCCAAATTGTAAACGTTGAGTAGGAGCGTAACCATCATCAAAAGTTGCAAGACTGTTAGTCGCTACAGTAAGATTACTTCCACCTGTCACAAATGACAAACCATCTACAGTTTTATCAGCTGCAATTGCACCAGCAGGAAATTTCGTAGCATCACTAAAATCCCAAATTTTACTTTGAGCATTGAATGTAACTACGGAAATCCCCGCAAAAATTAAAGAAAATAATAGTTTTTTCATAATAAATGAGTTTATAGTTGTTTGTTTTAGTTTGTTGCGCAATCGATTACACTATTTAATGTAATAAACCGACGGTTCTAATATAAAATTATTTCTAATCCTTACAATTTTTTTATTTGAAATTTTGGAAAAACAAATTAATTTTAGTTAACATTAAACATAAAAACGCTTTTATAGTGATAGATTAAGCATTAAATATTTGTTTAAATAAATTTTTATAAATGTTGTTTAGAGTGAGAAAAAATTTCAGATTTCAATCAAAATTAAACGTAATCGATTGCATAAAAATTCCCAAAAAATAAACTTAAAACTCAAAATTTTGGAAACGCTTAAAAATTTAGTTGGTGCAACAATTCTTATGGAATCCAATTATCTGATTTTTTGAAAATATTTTCAATCGTATAATTCTTCAAATCTTTCTTAGAAAGCTGATGCGACCAATCTACTCTTTTGGCGGTTTGTCCACCTTCGCCTTTGCTTCCAAATTCTGCATAGAAAGTAGTTTTCTCTTTATCAGGGAACATTTTATCGCCTTTCCAAGGATTCCAGCCTTCTGGTAAAATATGGCTTTCCATAGTTGTATTAATGAAAACTGTCTTTGCAAATGGTCGCCAAGGTCGTCCGAGATAAACTTTGGTAATATCTTCTTTTGCAGTCAAATGACAATCAATAAAAACAAAACCATATTGATTTTCTTTGCTTGTTGCTGCAGCAGTGATGTAAGAATTCGCTAAACTTTTGATTTCACAATTCTTGAAAACTGCAGTCGCCTGCCCAAAAATAAAATCCGTAGTTCCTTCTATATAACAGTTTTCATAATATTGTCGGCTGTGATCAGTTGCTGTATAAAGCGTATCCTGACAACCTAAGATTTTGGAATTCTTCATTACAAATCGGTCACCTTCTACGTGAAGAGCAACTGCTTGTCCTTGATTGCACGATGAATTTTTAATTGTCAAATTTGAAATCTTAATATTATCTCCAGCAACTAAAAACGTATAAGAATTAAAAGTATTGAGTTTTTCATTGGTTAAAGGATTCAGTTTTCCGGAGAAATCATCATTAGTAATGATTGTATTTTCTTTGTCTTCCCCTTCAATTGTAATCCAATGTTTTGAGGAAGGAATCACGACTTTTTCATTGTAAATTCCGGATTTAATCTTAATCAAAGCTTCAGCAGGACCTAAATCCCGAATCGAATTAATCGCACTCTGAATCGTGGTAAAATCTCCAGAACCATCTTTAGCAACTGTAATCGTGATATAAGGTGATTGAGCAAAGGAAAGAATTATCAATAGAAAACTCAGAAAAGAAAATAACTTTTTCACCGGATTAATTTTTCAAAACTTTATCCAGAAAATCAACAGTATATTTTAAAGTCTCATCAAACCAAGGCTGAACCAACCAAAACGAATGCGGAGAATCTTTGATTTCGTGAAATTCTGTTGTGATATTATAACTTTTTAATAACTTCATCATATCATCTCTTCCTGCGTGAAATCTCGGTTGAGAACTGTTTATGAATAATGTTGGAGGCGTATTTTTTCCAACATACTCCAAAGGTGAAGCTTCTTTCCAGATTTGAAAATTTTGCGATTTTGTAAAACCAAACCAATAATCGCTGTAACTTCCTTCTTCAGATTCAGGATGAATGAAAGATACAATTCCGTCGATATTGACAATCGCCTGAACTTTATTTTTCACACCAACCAAAGTCGCCAATTGCGCTCCGGCAGAATTTCCTCCAATTGCAATTTTCTTTTTGTTAATAGCAAATTCTTTGTGATGTTTCTTAAAGAATTTCAAAGCATCTTCGATATCTTCAACTCCTGCAGGATATTTTGCAACATCACTCAAACTATAATTAATTGCCATTGCTACATAACCTTTTGAAGCCAATCCCTGAGCGAAAAACTTCTCATTTTCCTTACTTCCTGAAATCCAACCACCGCCGTGAACCAAAATAATTCCAGGATATTCCCGAGATGAATTTCCAGGGAAATAAATATCTGCCAAAAGTGATTTCCCGTTTCTGGTTTTGTATTCTACATCTTTTTTGACTTTGACATTTTTTGGAAATTCCAAATTCAGAGGCTGAATAAAAGGATATTTCTTTTTCAGTTTTTCGTAAGATCCTTCTATCGTATAAGGTTGTGCTTTTGGTCTTTCGATTTCCTGAGAATAAATCTTTGAAATCGAAATCAATACAATAGAAAAACGGATGAAAATCTTCCGCAGATGACTATTATGATTTAAGTTAACTTTGGTTGGCTTCATCCGTTTTAAGAAAAAAATATAAGAAAAATTATTTTACTGTATTCTTCGGAACATCTTTGGAGATAGACAATTTATCGCCCGTAATTCCTTTTGGCAATTTGATGGCTTTGGTCTTACTTCCAATAACTTTAATCAAAGGAGATTTAGAAGATTCCAAAGTCAATCCGGAGATGTCAACATTCTTACTGTTATAGATTGTTGCACCGGTTCCGTCGGTATATTTGATTTTTACATTTTTCAATGTAATTCCGTCTGCATCTACGATTGTCAAAGCTTTTTTGGTATCGAAGTTAGAATCTTCAACAATAATATTTTTAAGATTCATTTCAGATAAACCGTTTAATGACAAAGCTTCGTAAGAATTAGAAGCTGTGATATTTTTGAAGAAAACGTTTCTGAAAATCGGAGTTTCTTCAGTTACAGGTATATCCTTTACTACTCTTTTTTCGTCATCAGCATTTTGATCTTCTTCGATGATTGGTGAATTACCTTCATAGAACATATTAAAACCAATCACTTGAGCCGGAATACCTGTCATATCCACATTGTTAATCCAAATATTCTCAACAACGCCACCTCTTCCTCTCGTTGTTTTGAAACGAAGTCCGATGTCTGTTCCAATAAAAGTACAATCCGAAGCGTGAAGATTACGAACACCACCAGACATTTCGCTACCAATGACAATTCCGCCATGAGCGTGGTAAACCGTATTGTTTTTGATGATGACATTTTCTGTCGGGATGCCTCTGTCACGACCGTCTTTATCTTTTCCTGATTTGATACAAATTGCATCATCACCGACATCAAATGTATTATTGTAAACCAAAACATTTTTGCAAGATTCCAAATCCAAACCGTCGCCATTTTGAGAATACCAAGGATTTCTAACAGTTAGATTTCTCAAAATCAGATTACTGGACATTAATGGATGAAGATTCCAAGCCGGGGAATTCTGGAAAGTTGGACCGTCTAAAAGAACTCTGTCACAACTCACCAAACTCACCATTACAGGACGTAGAAAGTCCTTCACAGCTTCCAGTTGTTCTTTCGTGATTAGTTTTTCAGGAATGTTGAAATTCGCCGTGCTCTCGAAGCCTCTTTTGGAGCTTTCGCTTGGGAACCAAATTTTCTTGTCCGCAGACAAAACGCCACCTTTTGACAACAATTCTTTCCACTGTCCATCCGTCATTTTCCCTTTTTTCACATACCTCCAAGCGTCGCCGTTTCCGTCTATCACACCTTTTCCTGTAATCGCAATATTGGTTGCACCTTTTGCTGAAATCGGTGACTGGCAACGGGTTGTATTCAACCCTTCAAAACTGACATCAACCAAAGGATAATCCGCGAAATCTCTACTGAACATTATCAAAGCGCCATCTTCCAAATGCAGATTGATATTGTTTTTCAGAACGATTGGTCCTGTTAACCAGATTCCTCTTGGAACGACCACTGTTCCGCCACCTTTTTGGGAAGTTTCGTCAATCGCTTTTCTGAAAGCTTCTGTAATTTTTACAATTCCGCCCGGGACAGCACCGAAGTTTTTGATATTGACAGAAGTTGCAGGAAAAGATGTTTCTGCAACTGTCGGCATTTTGAATTCTACATTTTTGTAAATATCAGAAATACTCTGTCCAAAAGCGTTTCCTGAAATTAATGTTGCCAAGCTTAATGCTAAAATTTTAATCGTTTTCTTCATTGTTATCTTTTTAAATTCTCGCAGGTTAAACAGATATGGCTGATTTTAAAATTTGCTGAATCGGCAAAATCTACGAGATAAATTTTTGTATTTAATAATTATTTCTTACTTACAATTTTTTTGAATTCATTATAAACCAACTGAGCAACTGCTTTTGCGCCTTCCGGTTGGAAATGCGTATCATCTTTTTGACCTTTTGGATAGGCTTCGTATTTGCCTTCAGGAAGATTCATAAAATAAGTTGTGGTCACGAAGTCTTTTCCTTTTTGGGTGAAAAATTCTCTGGAAAGCCTGTTCAAATCAATAACATCTACTTTTTGTTCCTGCCCGACTTCTATCATCGCTTTCGCATAATCTACGTGGCTGTCGCCCAAAACACCATCTTTCCAAGGATAATTTCTGGAAACCGGCGTTACTAAAATCGGCGTTGCTCCTTTTTCCCTTGTCTGGTGAATGAACAATCTCAAATATTCTTTGTAACCCGGAACATCCACATAACGATCCACTTTTTTCTCAGATTCATCATTATGACCAAATTGAATCAAAACCCAATCTTTCGGTTTCAGATTTTCGAAAATATAACGCCATCTGCCTTCCTGAAAAAAAGTTCTTGTGCTTCGTCCCCCTTTAGCTTTATCGACAACCAAAACATTTTTTGTTAATGGTGATTTGAAAGTTTTAAGACTGTCAGCCACAAAAAACTCCTGAAAAACTCCGCCCCAACCTTGCTGTGGATAACGTTTTTCCTGATAATTACTTTCCAAAGTATAATCTGTCAACGTAGAATCGCCAGCTAGAAAAATATTGGTTGTATTTTTATCTTTGGAAGGTTGAACGATTCTCTCTTTTTGATTATCCTGTTCTGTCTGAGCAAAAGTCATCACAGAAGCTGTGATAAAAAATGCTGTTGAGATATTTTTGAAGGATATTTTCATTTTTGATAATTATAATTTATTTCGTTTTAATTTTTAGTAATTCTGAAAAAGTCAAAATCGGCGTAACCACCTCTTGAAACTTTGGAATCGCTGACAGAATAAATCCCGACTTTTGCGCCAATCCATTTTCCGGGTTTTGCCTGAAATGTTTCGCCGATATTCTCAAACTTCTTCCCGTTTTCACTATAACTGAAAGTACAGATTCCGTTTGGTTCGCTGACATTGACTTTCAGGTAAACTTCGTTTGATTTTAATTTAATTTCGTTCAGAATTTTTTCTTCTCCGCCTTTTTCTGCTTTTTGAGCATTTTTTAGCTGGAGATAAAATCCGTCAGGCTTGTTTGTAATCACTAATGACTGATAATCCATTCCCATTACCAGAAGTCCTGCCGTTTTTCCTTCTTTGACATCTTCAGGTAATAATTTGACTTTGGTAGTTGCTACAAAGTTTGGAGCTGGAAATTTCTGAGTTAGAAGATTCGGAACATTCCAAAGATTTTTTTCACCATCCGGAATTTTGATTGAGAATAATCTCAGATAATCTTTTCCTGGAAGTTTTGCTGACCAAACAATATTTTCATTCGCGCTCCACTTCCATTGCAAACCAATTTTATCATCATTGAATTCATCTGATTCCGCAGGTGTTTCTATTGGATATGATTTGCCAACATCAGGTTTTTTGAATGTTAGAACTGGTTCTCCTATTCCATTTTTATTATTATCAATTCCGATGACTGGCCAGTCTTTTTCCCACTTCATAGGTTGAAGATGAACGATTCTTCCGCCTGCGTCCACATCCTGAAAATGATAAAACCAATCTTCACCATTCTGCGTATCGACCCAAGCACCCTGATGTGGACCATTGATTTTAGACGAACCTTTTTCTAAGACAATTTTTTCTTCATAAGGTCCATAGATATTTTTTGAACGCAAAGCTAATTGCCAACCTGTAGCAACACCTCCAGCCGGAGCAAAAATGTAATAATAACCGTTTCGTTTGTACATCTTCGGGCCTTCAACTGTTGGATGTGCATCGTGTCCGTCAAAAACGTGAATGCCTTTGTCCAGAACTTTTGTTCCTTCTGGATTCATTTTATTGATGGTCAAAATACTCTTGACTCCTGCTCTACTTCCCGCCCAGCCGTGAACCAAATAAGCCTGACCATCTTCATCCCAAAACGGGCAAGAATCAATTAAACCTTTTCCTTCCATTACCAAAATTGGTTCATCCCATTTTCCAAAAGGATCTTTGGTTTTGACCATATAAATTCCGAAATCTGGATCGCCCCAATAGATGTAATATTCACCTTTATGAAAGCGGATACTTGGCGCCCAAACACCATCACCCCGTCTTGGTTTATTGAAATGTTCTTTTGGAATTAAATCTGTTATTGCATAATTCACTAATTTCCAATTGATCATATCTTTTGAATGAAGAATTGGTAAACCTGGCATTTCGTTGAAGCTGGAAGCAGTCATAAAATAATCGTCACCAACACGAATCGCATCCGGGTCAGAATAATCTGAATACAAAACCGGATTTTTATAAGTTCCATTTCCTAAATCCGAAACCCAAACTTCTGAAACGTAAGGTTTCGTTTTCTGTGCATCGAATTGATTGATTGCTATTGCAAACAAGGAAATGATGATATGTTTTTTATTGATTTTCAAAATTTTTATTTTATTTAGACTATTTTTTTGAACGCAAAGTCCGCAAGATTTTTTTGAACTTATTGAAAATATTTTAAGGTTCGCAAAGGCGTAAAACTCATCAAAGAAAAACAATGTAAGATTTCTAAGAATTATCAATATTACTTATTCATTATTTTTCTAATTCCAAACTGGCGAGAATGAATGGTCCGGTTCCTTTTGGATCGTTGGAACGGATCTCTTCATTAACGTAATAATCATAAGTTCCGCTTCTGTAAGGTGTTCCTCCTAAACCTGCAACTGCACAGTTTTGGTTAAGATTTACAGTTCCGTCTTTTTCAACCGTGATTAGATTTTTGATAATTCCATCATATCCTTTTTTAGCAATTGCCTTGTAAGAATCTGGCAAATAAGCTTTTCTCGCAGCTTTGGCGAATGTGTAAACAAACATAGATGACGCAGAAGCTTCCAGATAATTTCCTTTTTCTCCACCTTTGTCCAAAACCTGATACCAAAGTCCTGTTTTCTCATCCTGAACCTTCAACAAAGCTTCTGAATAAGATTTCAAATAACCAATCAATTTTTCTCTTCTCGGATGATTTTCTGGCAAGTAATCCAAAACATCTACGATGGCCATTCCGTACCAGCCCATTGCTCTTCCCCAGAAATTAGGAGAAAGTCCTGTTTCTTTATCTGCCCATTGTTGTTCCTTGCTCTCATCCCAGCCGTGATATAACAATCCGGTTTTAGGATCAACAAAATGTTTCTGGATTACGTCAAATTGATTAACAATATCAATATAAGCTCTGTCTGCTTCTGCGCCGTCATTAAACAATCTTGTATAACTCGCATAAAAAGGTTCCGCCATATATAAACCGTCTAGCCACATTTGGTTTGGATAGATTTTCTTATGCCAGAATCCACCTTCTGAAGTTCTTGGATGATCATTCAATTGTGATCTCAACAATTGAGCGCCTTTCAGATATTTTTCGTCTTTAGTTGCTAGGAAAAGATAAATCAAAACGTTGCCGGAATTCAGCATATCGAGATTGTATTTGTTGATATCATAGGTTTTGATGGTTCCATCTGCATTGACTAATTCGTCTGCATATCCTTTTATATAATCAAAATATTCTCTTTTTCCTGTTTTCTTGAAGAGTTGTTCTGCGCCTTTCAAAACCAACCCGTTGGGATAACTCCATTTTGGTGTTTTGAAAAAATCTAACATCCAAGCTTCTGGAAAACGTTTCATTTCAGACTGCATCATCCTTTCTGACCAAGGCAATTTTGTAGAAATGGTCTGTCTTGTAACTTTCGATACTTTTTGATTGGTCTGCTTCGGTTGTTGCGCATAAGAAAAAAATAATCCTGATGCGAATGCTGCAATAGTTAATATTTTGAGTTTGTTGAATCTCATTTTTCTTACTTTTTATTTTTCTCTTCTAATTAAATAGATTGAGATGATTGGTTTAAAGTTGAATTGCACGCAGCCCGACTTGAGCGGAAATCCTTTTTGTTATTGCGATTGTACTAAAGTTCAACAGATTGCTTCACTTTGTTCGCAATGACAAAAAGATTGGGAGCGGAAGGCGGATTAAGCTGCCCAAATTATTCCATTTACAATTTTCCTTCTTTATCTAGTTGGTCTAATTTTTTTTCTAAATCCTTATAGAATTCGGTTTCTGTTTTTAAGCCATTTGGTTCTTGTGACCAAGCTCCCAAAAAGTAATACGATACATTTTTGGTCTTTTTGAAAACCACCGTATGAGTGGATTTGGTCTTCACATATTTATCTAAATTGTTGATAGGATAGAAAACCGCCATCCCCAGATTGTCCTCTTTCTTAGCCAAAGTCTGCTGACCAAAAGTCGCAATGTAAGCCCACTTTTTGTTCTTGCTTACGGCTTGTTTAGCCGGAATATTATCAAATGCCACAATCCCAGTACATAATCCTGAAATGGTATTGCTCAACGTCAAATCTACTTTTACAAAACGATCTCTGTTAAAAATCGTGAGTTTGGATTGTAAGTCTATCGCATCGCCCCAAGTTTTCCAACCTTTGTAATCGATAATAGCTGAAGAATTATCTTTCCCGTTGATAACTTTTGCTGTTGTTGATTTTACCGTTTTGAATGTTTCTACAAAATCATTTTGTTCATCATATCTTCCATAAGAACCGATGCCAATTGTACGTCCGGATTTCAAAATATCCTGTCCCCAAGGCGCATCGTGATGGTAAGATTCGAAACCATCCTGACCAACTTCCGGTAATACTAAAGTGCTAACTTTTTTTCCAAAAATATCCGTTGCATTACGCCAATCCAAATACAATCTGTAACCAACCTGATTGTTTTCCAAACCAATTCCTTCGTACCTGATATACGACGAATGGTCTGTATGTTCCGCAGGAATAATTAGTTCACTAACGTTTTTGAAAGTTCCTCCAATGTACTTGTTTCTTTCCCACTTTCCGCCTTCTTTTACAGATAATTCGGCGTAAGAAAATGGTGCATTCCCATTTTTTTTAATTGATTGGATAACATCTGTCTGTGCAGAACAGTTGATGAAACTTATCAGAAGTCCTGAATAAACAGTTTTTAGGATGATGTTTTTCATTTTTACTATTTTTTTTTGAACGCAAAGTCTGCTAAGATTTTTTATTCAATTCAATATTTTTAAGTCGCAAAGACACTTCGACTTCGCTCCGTGTGACATTTCTAATAATTAATTTATTTTAAAATTCCAGTTGTCTTTTCCTGAAAGCACATTTTTGATAGCGTATTCTTTGGATTGTTCTTTGGTTAATTGATGAGACCAAGAAACTCTCTTTTCCGAATTAGCTCCAATTCCTTTAGAATTAAATTCTGCGTAAAAAGTTGTTTTCTCAGCTTCCGGTTTTTTCCAATTGTGCCAACCTTCCGCTTTTATGACATTCGAAATTTCTGTATTTATAAAAACTGTTTTCGCAAAAGGTCGCCAAGGTCTTCCAAGATAAACAGATTCTGGCTTAGCAGCGCCTTTGATTTTGCAGTCCCTGAAAACAAATCCATATTTGGTATTTTCCGGTGTTGAAGCTGCTGTAAGATAAGTTGCGCTTTCTTTCGCATAGATTGTACAATCCTTGAAAACGGCTGTTGCTGCCCCGAATATAAAATCAGTTGTACCTTCTATGTAACAGTTTTTGAAATAATGACGAATTTCTCTTTTTGGTGTCGGAACATCCTGCTCGCCTTTCAAATATAAAGTATCTTGAAATCCCAAAAATCTGCAATTTTCAAAAATGGCTCTATCGCCTGTAATCAAAACTGCAACTGCTTGCCCAACTTTTCCTGCATCATTTTGAAATGTGATATTCTTTGCCGAGAAATTATCTGAAAAAATGAAAATTGTAGAAGAACCCGTTGTTCCCATTTCTTTTACTTCAGCATTTTTTTTTGATGCAAAATCATCATTTATAATAATAGTTTCTGTCAAACTTTCGCCTTCAAAATAAATGGCACCTTTGGTTATTGGAACTGTGATTTTCTCTCTATAAATTCCTTTTTTGATGATAATCTTAGTTTTAGATTCTAACTTATCTTCAACTGCATTGACCGCTTCCTGAACTGTTTTGAAATCTCCTTTTCCGTCTTTTGAAACTGTATAAACTTTTTCAGAATTATGAATAACGCTGAAAGAATTGATACAAACCAAAACAAGGATGAAAGAAAAAAACGATAACAGGTTTTTAGACTTTAACAATTTCATTTTTTTTGAATCTTTTTTTAATATACAAGTTTCCACCCCTTTTGGGATGAAAACTTGTATGAAATTAACAATAATAATATCTTATCTAAATAAATTTAGAAAATCTAATATCATTGATGATTATTTTTTGATAATCTTCTTGGTAATAGTTCCTTTATCAGTTGTGATACTTATAATATAATTACCAGTTGTAAGGTTTCTCAAATCCACAGAATCTGCTTTAGCATCGGCAATATTCTTAACCAAAGCACCTGCAATATTGTAAACTTTAACACTTTTTACTTTTTCTCCAGCGGTGTTTATGTGCAGATAATCAGAAACTGGATTTGGATATAAAGTAACCTGAGCTTTGTTGATATCAGATGTTGCCATGGTTGCATAAGCCGTCTTGATATAGTACAAATTGGTTGTATCACCTTTCGAAATCGTATGTTGACCACCTGTGACATTAGGAATTGTAACAATACCGTTAGATGCTGTGTAATTCACGCCATCGAATTTAACTACTTTAGCAAAGTCAGCATCGAAAACTAAAGTTAATGTAGATTCTGCTGTTGTTGTGTAATTGATACTTGTAGAAGATTCCATTTTGAAACGTTTTGTCAACGTTAATCCGTCGTAAGATTGAGAACCATCCGTAGAGTTCATATTACCAGTAATTGTGTAGAACGTACTTATTTTCCCTGATGTTGTAAAATTGTGAATCATTCCATCTGTTGAACCAGGTTCACCAGGATTGCCAGGACCAACAGTTACAGTTCCACTGATAGATGCTGAAGTTCCTGAATTACCAACAGTTGTAACTGTATAAGAAGTAGTTTCAGTTGGCGTTCCAGTAATTGTAACAGTTTTAGCGTTTGCATCTTTGGTAAAAGTAAGACCGTTAGCAACGCCAGTTAATGTAACATCCGTCGCATCTCCTCCCCAAGTAAAAATAATTGGAGCAACCGCTGAACCAGTAGAAATTGTCTGATCTTTGTTCCCAGAAGTGTTTACCAAAGTCTGAGAACTTCCTTCTGCCTGAATATAAACCATAGAAGTTCCATAGCTTGTTAAAGCAGATTTTAAACCTGTAATGACAGTATAAGATTTGTCATCCACAGCGTTGTCAAAAGTCCATTTGAAATCGCCACCTTGCACACGTCCTGCATACGATTTAGTTCTATCTCTTGCTGCTGTTGGATCTTCAACCGATAAATTTTTCACATAAAGGGAAGCATCTGTGTCAAAGTTATTGTAAGTTTTTGCACCAACTTTTGATTTCACAGTTGCCGGAACAGTTTCGCCACGTGTTGTTGCTAAATATGCATCAAAATCTGTCAATGAATTGATTTTCCCCTCGATGTTATATAAAGGATTTGGATCCGCATAAGCTACAAAACGCATAGAATTAGTTGCAATATCAGCGTCCATTATGTTATTGAAAGCCTTAATCAAACCACCATCTTCACCAGAGAAAGTCCCCTGGTTGGTTGGATCATTCATTTGTTTTGAAGGATTCCAAACATCTGTTCCCTGCAAAGAAATCATCATTGGATTCTTAGCATTTCTGAAATAATTGTTTTCTAAAAATAAAGAAGAACCTTCTGTAGAGCCTGAACCGTATTTAGAAATTCCATCAAAATAATTATTATAAATATGAGCAGAATAATAACGAACTCTAGGATGTCTAGAATCTGAATGATCAAACCAGTTGTGGTGATAAGTCACGTACAAACCAGCAGTTGTATTTTCACTTAATCCTAACAAACTTGCTTTACCAGAATCCCAGAAGTGATTGTAAGCATACGTTGCATAAGATGTTCCTTTGTTATCCAATGCTCCATCACCTTTGATTTGATCCGCATCGCTACCAGCGTGTCCATAGAATAAATCGTTATTATGAACCCAGATGTAAGAATTGTTTTGTTGCATCCCGATATTATCACCTTCGCTACTGTCGCAATTCATAAATCCAAGATTTGAAATCTCAACATTGGTTGCATTCTTTACACGGATTCCCCAACCGTTAGCAGTTGCATCATTTCCGACACCTTCTACAGTAATGTAACTTAAATCGTTATTCTTGTTTTCAACCACAAGATCGCCACCTTCCATATCAGTAAAATCGGTAATATTACCAACTAGTCTGAAGATGTATGGTCTCTTGTCAATACCTTTTTTGATACCGGAAAAGATATTTTGGAAGCCAACATAGTTAGTTGTATTTCCGTTGTTATTCGTAATAACATTGAAAGAAATGGTGTTTTTACTTTTTTCAGTGATGTAAAGAATGACCGCATTATCTTTTGGTGTTCCGTCAGCTTTGTATCCGCCAGGAACCCTTCCTCCATTAAATGCAAATCCATTTCTATCCTGTGGAAGAACTGTCAAAGTACCAGTTGTAGAGCCAGAGCCTTCGATTCCTAAAATTACAGGCTTAACAGTAATTGTATAATTTCCTGCTTTAAGACCTAAAATATCAGCTCTCAGATATGATCCATAACTACGAATCAAATAATCGTCAACTTGTTTGTTTACTACACCTTCTCCGGAATAGTAAACATTATATCTTCCGGCATTTTCTACCGGTTGCCATTTTACAAAGGCAGTTTCTATCCAGCCTGCTGATTCGTTGAATGTAACAGACTGTCCTGATGCCTGCATAAATGCAAGTAAAAAGAATACAAAAAGTAGTTTCAGTTTATTCATATAAAATTTATTAAATGAGTTTTTTACGAGTTTTTATAAAAAGTAATTATTATAATTAGTGTTGACCTTCAACGAACCCTTCTCATTAACTAATTTTAAATAATATCAGTAGTTGTTTTGTGTAAAAATTTGGACAAAGAAGTCCTTAGAGTCAGCTCCATCAGGGAATAAAACCCTGACAGAGTGATTCTTCAAAAAAAATTAAAAATATAATAACTTAAAAAATTCTAGTCCAGAATTTCTTATATTCTAGTAACCGTAATCTTGTTTCAGATTATAGTTTGATAGTATAATATCATCATAGATCGGGAACAATTCTTTTCTGTTTGCCTCAAAATACTGAGCGTAACCTTTTAAAGGACTGCTTATATAATCTGCAGTTACCGCTACTCTCCAGTTAAGTCTCTTATAACCTGTAGGCGTCGTTGCAACTGATGGTGTGTAATAAACATCTGACCTATCCACACCTGCAGGAACATAAATATCGATTGCCTGAAGTGCTGATTGTGCTGATTTTGTTCTGTCATAAGGAGAATCTTTGTAATAGATGTATGAAGGAACATTCGCGTATTGTCCAGTCCCATTTAATAAATCTGATAACTTCTGTTTTGTTTCAGCAATTTTAGTTGCTAAAAGATTCCAACGGATCAAGTCATATTTTCTAAGACCTTCGCCACCAAATTCTAATAATCTCTCGTGAACAATATAATTAAAGAATCCTGTTTTATCAGTCGGGATAGTTCCAACTTGTCCAAGATTACCAACATAAGCTCTGTCTCTAACTTGCTTCACTGCATTCACCGCTTCTGCAGATGGCGAACCATTCACTTCATTATCAGCTTCTGCAAACATTAATAAAATATCAGAATATCTTAATAAGGGCCAGTCGATTGCCAAGTTCTGTGCTGTTCCAGTAATGCTCGTCCAAGATTTTCTGAATTTTCCATCTGTACAAAGAACCCCTGTTGAAGGTACTGCTTGATTAGCTGCAGTGATTTGCATTGATGCTACAGTTACATCTCTTCTAACATCATATTTTCCAAACTCATAGAAATAAGTTGCAATAGCGTTAATACCTCCACTACTTTTCCAGTTAGAAGCATCATCATGTCTCATCCCATTGTAATAACCTATTTTACTATCAGTTGCAGCATTCCCCCCAAAAGCACCTACCGCAAAAATCACTTCGTGTGCGGCATCTTCTGTATTATCGTGTAACGCTCTGAAAGTTGCTTCAAAATTAGCATTCAGGCCGTGTTGTCCTTTTTCAATAATATCTTTACACTCATCATAAGCGATTTTGTAATACACTTCTGAGTTAGAACCTTTTGCCATAATTCTGGGATCTCTTCTCAAAGAATATCCGGCTCTAGCCAGAGCAATTCTTGCTCTAAGACCTTTGACAGCTGCTTTTGAAAATCTTGTATTAGAGACAGAAGCCTCACTTCTCCAAGGAACTAATTCTGCAGCAGTTGCAAGATCTGCAATAATTTTATCATAAATGACATCTCTGTCTGTTTTTGGCAAATAAACCGATTCCAGATCAGAGGAAGGAACCATTTGCATTGGTACATCTCCCCAGTTTTTAATCAAATCAAAATAGAATAATGCTCTCAAAGCATAAGCTTCTCCCAAATAACGATCCATCAATTTTTTATCTGCTGCAGAACCTGTTTGATAAACCGGAGACAATGGAATGTTTTTGATTACAAGATTAGCTCTTTCAATCCCTGAATATAATTTCAGGAAAGGCTTGTTAAGATCCGGATTGGATGTACAAGCACCGTAAGTACTAAGTCCTCTTCTATCATTACAATTATAATCGCCTGATGTTTTGAAGTCATCTCCAGATTGTGGAAAATACAAACTGATTCTTTGCCCGTAACCATCATCACCAATAATCTGGTTGTAAACACCAATCAAAGCTGTGAAGGTATCTGCTGTACTGTCAAATTGCTGAGCTTCATTAGAATTAGAAATATTTTCTGCATCCAAAAAGTCATTACAAGAAGTAATTGTAGAAAAAGTTAGTGTACAGCTTAATATTGCAATTAAAAGTTTATGTTTTTTCATTTTTTTGAATTAAAAAGTTATATCAACACCTGTTAAGAAAAATCTGCTTCGTGGAAATGCTGCATAATCTACAGCAGGAGTAAGTGTACTTTTTCTAGTACTCACTTCTGGATCATATCCCGAATAACCGGTAATTGTAAATACATTATTTGCTGTTGCATATAATCTCAAATTAGTAATACCAAGTGCTTTAAGCGCATCTTTTTCCAAGGAATATCCGATGGTTACGTTATTCAGTCTTAGGAAAGAACCGTCTTCTATTGCATACGAATGTAAGAAATAGTTACCTCCTGTTGGTGTCCACATTGTAGTATTAGCATTTAGAGCTGCCAATGCCGTAGGATCGGTAACCTTTATACCCTCATCATTGAACCATCTCCATCTGTTGGCCATATCGCCTAACATGTTTTGGTCTGTGTATTGGAATTTGGTCGTAAATTCGATTTTATTAGCATTGTAAACTTTATTTCCAACAGAGAAGTTGAAGAACAAACTCATATCAAAATTCTTGTATTTGAAAGTTTGGTTGAAACCTCCATAAAACTTAGGTTGAGCATTTCCAAGAACCGTTTGATCCTTAGTATCAATTACTCCATCTCCATTAATATCTCTTAGTTTAAGATCTCCGGGTTGTACGGCTCTGTTTCCTAAAGCTACAGAACTAGTTGACGGGATTCCATCTTTCAATTTATAAGTATTATTAGTTGGATTAAAATCAAAATCACTAATCTCATATCTGCCCTCTGTTACATAACCGTAGAACATACCAACTGGCTGATTAACCTGTACTTTAAAATCAAATAAGTTATTAACCCATCCAGAAGGTTGCAAGTAATAGTCTGTCCCAGATTGTGTTAACGAGCCTAAACTTTTAATCATATTTTTGTTAGCCGCAAGATTGAAATCTGTTTTCCAAGTGAAGTTTTCATTACCAACCACAATAGCTCCTAAACTGAATTCCAAGCCTTTGTTCTGAGTTTTCCCAGAGTTTTGATACTGATATTCGTATCCAGAAGTTTGTGGAATCTTAGCCAATAGCAACAAGTCCTTCGTATCTGTGATATAAGCATCAATTGCTCCATATACCCTCTTGTTGAAAAGTGTAAAATCTAATCCCGCATTTTTAGAAACAGTCGCTTCCCATTTAATATTTGGATTTGCCATGATGTTTCCAGGTGCGGAACCAGTGATAATTCCTACTCCACCTGTATATCCATAAGTACTAGAAGGATTATAAAATGTATCATATAGGAATGCTTGAATCCTGTCATTACCAGATTGTCCGTAACCAAGACGCAATTTCAAATCATTTACGATTTTAGAATCTTTTAAGAAATTTTCTTCTCCAATTTTCCAAGCCAGTGATGCAGATGGGAAATTAGCCCATGGGTTAGCAGGACCAAAGAAGCTGGATCCATCTCTTCTTATAGAAACTGTTGCTATATATTTGTTATTGTAAATATAATTGGCTCTGGCAAAGAAAGATGCCAATCTATAAGGAGACAGTACGCCTGCATACGGAGCATCCTGTACCATTCCTGCCGGTGGAGCTGCAAGAATAATATTAGCAAAAGCTTGGTTAGCATCCATAGAAGTTGGCAACCATCTGACAGTCAAATCTGTTTTATTACCATCGGTCTGTACAATCTCCTGCCCTATAAGAAAATCCATTTTGTGATTTCCAAATTTCTTTTTATAAGCAAGTGTATTACTATTAGTAATCCTTCTAGTTTGTGTGCTTGTCAATTGAACAACAGACATATCCGCATTGATTCTTGAAAGATAAGTTTTCGGACCAGAGAATTGTTGAAGTTCCTGATCATTCTGAACATATCCTATGACACTTTTGAAAGTTAAATCCTTTAAGATATTATAAGTAATAACGCCATTCAAGAAAAGGTTGTCTGTATTGTTATATTTGATCTCATTATTAGAAAGCAATACTGGGTTCACCAAGTTTGTTGCTGCGAAATCATCTGTATCAAATTCGTCAGAACCCGTCCCTGCACTAATTCCATTTTCAAAAGGTCTGTATCGGATTACATTTCTAAGTCTGTTGGTACTTTGTGAACCAGTCGTTGTAGTCCCTGCACCATTTATAAAAGTCTGGCTGTATCTAGCCGTCAATCCAACTTTCAATTTTTTACTGATATCAAAATCGTACTTGAAGTTGGCCATATTTCTTTTATAGCCAGAATTAATCATAATTCCATCTTCCTCAACGTGGTTTAATGACAAAGTAAAAGCAGAATTATTATTACCTCCTGAGATATTCAAATTATGCGTAAAGTTAAAAGCCTCTTTCCCGAAAACTTCCTCTTGCCAATCTCTTGTTTGGATGGTTTTGTATCTATTGATTCCTGGATCTATTACAACGCCATTAGCATCTACTATTTCTTCATAATTACCATATAAACTTATAAATTTATCATGTAATTGAGAATCTCCATCTCTATTATAAAGTTCATATTGATAAAGCACAAAATCATAAGGACTCATAACGTCCAATTTTTTTGCAATAGAACGTACACCTGTATATCCGTTATAATTAACTGTGGTTTTAGCATTTTTTCTACCACTTTTTGTCGTAATCAATACAACTCCATTCGCACCTCTCGCTCCATAGATTGATGTTGATGACGCATCTTTTAGAACTTCAATAGACTCGATTTCCTTTGGAGAAATTAATGACAGAGCGTTATCCATCTGGATTCCGTCCACAATATATAAAGGTGCGTTATCCTGGGTAATAGACGTTCCACCTCTAACTTTAATTTCTGGATCAGACCCCGGAGAACCTTCTCCAAATGTAACCTGAACACCCGCCATTCTACCTTGGATAGCTTCCGCCGCACTGTTTACCGGCATATCATTTAACTGATCGCCTTTTACAGAAGCAATAGAATTAGTAACATCTTTTTTAGAAACTGTGGTGTATCCTACAAGAACAACTTCATCAATATTTTTTTCTTTACCAGCATCAAACTTTGCCAAAACAACATTGACAACAGTTTTACCATTCACTTCTACTTCTTGTTCCTCAAATCCTTTTGATCGAATGACAAGTGTAGCATTCTTTGGAACGTTAAGCTCATACTGTCCTGCTTTGTTGGTCATTGTAGAAAACTTCGAGTTCCTTACAGTAACTTCTACATTTTGTACAGGTTTGTTTTGATCAGAAGTAATTTTTCCTGAAACCTTGATTAATTCTTGAGCCAAACCAAATGCAGGTAATAAAAAGACAGATGCGATTGTCGTTTTAATAAAAGCACTTTGAATACCTAGTTTTAAACCACTCATAGATATTTTTAGTTTTTTATAATTAGTAATAGTTTTACTTATGTATAGTTTCGAAATCAACACTATAAAATGCAATCGATTGCACTTAAAATTTGTACATTTTCTTAACTCGACTAAACTAAGATTATTTTTCAATTGACAAATAAAAAAAAACTTTTTTTTATTAATATTAACTTAACATATAATAATAAAGAAATAAAATAAATACATAAACAACTGATAAACAAACAATTAGAAACAAATAATCGATAACTAAATTTATCTCACATTCAACAAATTAACCTCAGTCAATTATTTAAAATGAACAATTAAGACATATTTTTTTTGGTTTGGATCCAATTAATTTTAACCAAAAATTAACTTAACAAGTGATTTTTCTTTAAAATAAATTTTTTCTTAATGAAAATGACAAAGTTTTTTAGAATTTTGAATTTAAATATCAAAGAGTTGCATTTGAAAATTAAAACACTAATAATCAACAATTTAAATTCAATAAATTAATTTATTTCAAGTACTAATGAAAATTTCTTAAAATCTAAAAAATTCCTAAATTTTGATAATTATGTGCAAAATAGAGCATCAAAAAAGATATAAATATAGATTAAAATATATCAAAAAATCATTTTAATATATTGATTTTTAATATTTTAAAATTAAATTCATTTTTTTCTTCCTTGGTTAATATTTATATATATATTTACAGAAATTAATTTTTGTCTCAAAACAAGCATTTTTTAATGCAATCGATTACACAAAATTAATTTTAAGTTCACATATATAGATATTATGACTCAATCAGAATTCAGATACGCGCATCATCCAAACGATGCCAAAAATTACACAACAGAAAAACTTAGAGAAGAATTCCTTATCAATGATTTATTTCAAGAAGGAGAAATCAAACTAGTCTATACAATGTATGACAGATTAATTGTTGGAGGAGCAATGCCAACTGACAAAGCTTTGAAGCTTGAAACAATTGATGAATTAAAAGCAGAAAACTTCCTAGACAGAAGAGAAATCGGAATCATCAACGTTGGTGGAAAAGGAAAAGTAACAGTGGATGGAACAATTTACGAACTTAATAATAAGGAAGCCTTATATATAGGAAAAGGAAACAAAGACGTATCTTTTGAAAACCTTGATGGAGAACAAGCTTATTTCTATATCAATTCTGCCCCAGCTCATCAGCTTTATCCAACTAAAAAGATAACGAAAAACGAAGCTGAAATCGTAGAATTGGGCGATTCCAAATATGCTAATAGAAGAACTATCAACAAGTTATTGGTAAACAGTGTTCTGGAAACCTGTCAATTACAAATGGGAATGACGGAATTGCACGAAGGAAGCGTTTGGAACACAATGCCATCTCATACGCACACCAGAAGAATGGAAGCTTATTTCTATTTCGATTTGGAAGAAGGGCAAACGGTTTCGCACTTTATGGGTCAGCCTCAGGAAACAAGACACATTTTCCTTAAGAACAGAGATGCAGTAATCTCTCCAGAATGGTCTATCCACTCAGGCGTTGGAACTTCAAACTATACATTTATCTGGGGCATGGCGGGAGAAAATATGGACTATGGCGATATGGATGCTGTAAAAACGGACGAATTAAAATAATAAAATATTTTTCGCAGATTTTGCGGATTTATAATCTGCATCATTTGCGCAATCTGCGAGAGTAAAAAATTATCTAACGATATTTCTAAATGAAAAATTTATTCGACTTAACTGGAAAAGTAGCATTAGTAACTGGCGGAACACACGGTTTAGGCTTGGCAATGGCAGAAGGTCTAGCTTCAGCTGGAGCAGAATTGGTCGTAACCAGCACTACTCCATCCAAATTGGAAGAAGCAATTGCTTATTACCAGTCAAAAGGATACAAAGCAACAGGTTATATTTTTGATGTAACAGATGAGAAAATTGCTGCTGAAAAAGTTGCAGAAATCGAAGCTAATCACAAACAAATCGATATCCTTATTAATAATGCAGGAATCATCAAAAGAATTCCGGCTCTAGAAATGGAAGTTTCCGATTTCCGAAAAGTAATTGATGTGGATTTAACGGGACCTTTCATTATGTCTCAGTTGCTCGCAAAAAGTATGATTGCCAGAAAATCTGGTAAAATCATCAACATCTGTTCTATGATGAGCGAGCTGGGTCGTGACAATGTTGTGGCTTATGCTTCTGCAAAAGGCGGATTGAAAATGCTGACCAAAAACCTAGCGACAGAATGGGCAAAACATAACATCCAAGTGAACGGAATCGGTCCTGGATATTTTGCAACGTCTCAGACAGAACCAATCAGAGTTGATGGAAATCCATTCAACGAATTCATCATCAGCAGAACCCCGGAAGGTCGTTGGGGAAATCCCGAAGATTTAGCAGGAACTGCAATATTTTTAGCTTCCGAAGCAAGTCAGTTCATCAACGGACAAATCATTTATGTTGACGGCGGAATCTTAGCAACCATCGGAAAACCTTCAAACGAATAACAAAGTCTTTCATCTATCAGTCTATTATCTATTAGTCTTATGAGTACAAAACCTTTCATCACAGATACATTTCTATTAAAGAACAAATTCGCTGAAGAGTTGTATTTCAGATTTGCTGAAAACCAACCAATCATCGATTATCATAACCATTTGCCTCCGAAAGAGATTGCAGAAAACCGTCAGTTTGAGAATATTACTCAGGTTTGGATTGGTGGCGACCACTACAAATGGAGAGCGATGAGAACTATGGGCGTGAACGAAAAATTCATTACTGGAGATGCTTCTGACAAAGAAAAATTCGCAGCTTGGGCAAAAACGGTTCCTAATACTTTGAGAAATCCTTTGTTCCATTGGACACATTTGGAATTAGCAAGATATTTCGATGTTTATGATTTATTGAACGAAAAAAATGCGGACGAAGTTTACGAAAATGTATCAGCTCAACTTCAGACTTCCGAAAAATCTGTTCACGGCTTGTTGAAAATGAGAAATGTGGAAACAGTTTGTACCACAGAAGACCCGATTGACACTTTAGAATATCATCAGGCGCTTAAAAACGATGATTTCGGAATCAAAGTTAGCACGGCTTTCCGTCCAGATAAAGCGATTTTGATTGATAATGAAGATTACAATTCTTACATCGATAAATTAGGAGAATCTGCAGGAATCGAAATCAAATCTTACAAGGATGTACAGGATGCGCTAATCAAAAGGATTGAATACTTTCACGCCAACGGATGCAGATTGTGTGACCACGGATTGAATAACATTTCTTTTGAAACGTTCACAGATTCAGAAATCAACTCAATTTTTGAAACTAAGAGAAAAGGAGAAACCTTAACGCCTCACCAAATTGAGCAATTCAAAACAGCAATTCTGTTGTTTTTGGGTGAGACTTACCATTCATTTGGGTGGGTTCAGCAATATCACTTGGGCGCGTTGAGAAACAATAATGCAAGAATGTTGAAAGTTCTTGGGCCAGACACAGGCTGGGATTCCATCGGCGATTTCAGTCAGGCTGCTAATCTTTCGAGATTCCTCAACACATTGGATTCTAAGGATAAATTGGCTAAAACAATCATCTACAATCTGAATCCTGCCGATAACGAAATTATGGCAACAATGATTGGAAATTTCAACGACGGTTCTGTAAAAGGAAAAGTTCAATTCGGTTCTGGCTGGTGGTTTTTGGACCAAAAAGACGGAATGGAAAAACAGATGAATGCGCTTTCCAATATGGGACTCATCAGCACATTTGTTGGGATGTTGACCGATTCCAGAAGCTTCCTTTCGTTCCCAAGACACGAATATTTCAGACGTGTATTGTGTAATCTTTTAGGAAACGAAATCGAGTCTGGTGAACTTCCTGAAGATTTGGATTTAGTTGGAAAAGTTGTGGCAGATATTTGTTATTTTAACGCTAAAGAATATTTCAATTTCTAAATAACCAACCCAAAGGGTTGAATATCAATAGCCTTAGGTAAAACCTATGAATGACAAAATAAAAAATGGAAACAAAACAAACATCCAAAATATATTACAAATCCGATTCAACAGAATGGGAGAAAATCGATGATTATATCGACCGCCAAATTGTCGGCTACGACGAATCTGTAATGATGGTAAATGTCCGTTTCAAAAAAGGCGGAATTGGATACAAACACAAACATCCTCATATTCAGGTGACTTACGTTGCAGAAGGAAAATTTGAAGTGAATATCGGAGAAGATATTTCAATCCTGAAAAAAGGCGATTCGTTCTTCGTTCCTTCCAATGTTCTTCACGGTGTCGAATGTCTGGAAGACGGAATTTTGGTAGATGTTTTCAGTCCTTTCAGAGAGGATTTTATAAAATAATTAAATAAAAAATCTAGAATCTCGATTCTCCAATCCTGATTCTAAAAATAAAAATAGATTAATGAGCAAAGTTGTAACCTTTGGCGAAGTATTGATGAGACTGTCTCCATCCGACAGCAAAATGCTGAGACAAAGCCGTGAAATGGAATTCTTCTTCGGAGGAACAGAAATGAATGTCGGTGCGTCTTTAGCAATTATGGGATGCGAAACAAGACACATCACCAATGTTTCTGATTGTTTCATCGGGGATGCTGCCATTGCAACAATGAAAAGTTACGGGATTGACACAGAATTCGTAAACAGAACGGAACATCCGATTGGTTTATACTTCTTGGAAGTTGGTTCTGCGATGCGCGCCAGTAGAATCTCTTACAATAGATTAAACGGTTCTTTTGCCAACATCAAACCTGAACAAGTAGATTGGGAAAAAGCTTTGGAAGGTGCAGAATATTTCCACTGGACAGGAATTTCTCCAGGAATTTCGGAAGGTGCTTACGAGACTTTGAAGCAAGGTTTAAAATTAGCCTATTCAAAGGGAATCGAAATCACGGCTGACCCAGCTTATCGTTCCAATCTTTGGAAATATGGAAAAGAAGGATTTGCAGTTCTTAAGGAACTCATCTCCTACTCTACGATTTTCATTGGCGGTGTGAACGAAATTAATGAAATCCTTGGAACAACTTTCGGTTATGATAAAGACAGTTTTATTAAGGCCGCAGAAACATTAATGAAAGAAATTCCTTCTATCAAAAAAGTATTTGATAAAACCAGAATTGGTGTTACGGCAAGTAATCAGGCAACTCAGGGAAGAGCTTGGATTAATGGACAATATTTCGAAACCGAAATTCTGGAAGTGAATCCAGTAGTTGACAGAATCGGAACAGGCGACGCTTTCGCAGCAGGTTTAATTTATGGTTTAATACACTTCGATGATGAAAAAGCTCTGAACTTTGCAAATGCAGCTTGTGCCATAAAACACACCATTTTAGGTGACGTGAACCTGAGCAGTGCCAGCGATATTCTGGAAGTGATGGGCGGAAATTCTGGAGGAAGAATTAAAAGGTAAAATTAAAGTTTTTCACAGATTAAGCAAATTGGGCAAATTTTCAACCATCTGCCAAATTAGAACGATCTGCGAGAGATAAAAAAATAAAAGTCAAACAATGACAAAGATTCAATTAGTTACGAATGTAATCATCAAACAAGGACTTTTGCCTTTGTATTATAATGCTGATGAAACAGTAACTTTAGAAATACTGAAATCGCTTTACAGAGCAGGAATCCGTGCAGTAGAATATACAAGCCGAGGCGAATTTGCTTTGAATAATTTCACCAAAATGGTTGAAGTTCGAAATACAGAAATGCCAGATATGCTGCTTGGAATCGGGACAATTAAGAATCAAAAACAAGCGGAAGATTATTATAATGTTGGTGCTGACTTTTTCATCAGTCCCGGATTTGTTCCAGAAGTTGCAGAATTTCTGATTCCAAAAGATTTGCTTTACAGTCCAGGTTGTATGACGCCAACAGAAATCATCGAAGCTGAAAATGCTGGTGTGACTTTCGTAAAGTTATTCCCGGGAAATGCGCTTGGAACCGGATTTATGAGCGCCATCAAAGATGTATTTCCAAACTTGAAATTTATGCCAACTGGCGGTGTTGACACAACAAAAGAAAACATCGGAAGCTGGTTCAAAGCTGGTGTTTCTGCTGTCGGAATGGGAAGCAAATTGGTGAGCAAAGAATTGATGGCTTCCAAAGATTATCAAACCATTGAAAACGAAACGAAAAAAGTATTGGACATCATCCAATCTATTAAATAATCATAGCACAAAACTAAATTCCTAAAACCAATATGAGTTCTGTTAAATCCTTAAAACCTAGTAATTTCAGATGGTCTATTTGCGGACTTCTGTTCATTGCTACGACCATCAATTATCTTGACAGGCAAGTACTTTCTTTAACTTGGAAAGACTTCATCCAGCCAGAGTTTCATTGGAATAATAATGATTACGGAAACATCACGGCTTTGTTCTCGATTTTCTACGCAATCAGTATGTTATTCGCAGGAAAATTTGTGGATTGGATGGATACAAAAAAAGGATTTCTTTGGGCGATTTTCATTTGGTCAATTGGAGCTATTTTACACGCATTCTGTGGTATTGCAACTTCAGGAATCTTGACAGGAAACTGGTTTGTTGGATTTGCAGAATCGAAGGAAATTATCAGTACAGTTAATAATATTTCGCTTGTTACAAGCACGAGTGTGACACTTTTCATATTTGCGAGATTTGTTTTGGCAGTTGGTGAAGCAGGAAATTTCCCTGCGGCGATAAAAACGACTGCAGAATATTTCCCTAAAAAAGACAGAGCTTTATCTACAAGTATTTTCAATGCTGGAGCAACTGTTGGAGCGTTAGCAGCGCCAGTTACTATTCCTTTTATCGCCAAATCGATGGGTTGGGAAATGGCATTTATCATCATTGGTGCACTTGGATTTGTTTGGATGGGACTTTGGATTTTTATTTATAAAAAACCTCATCAACATCCAAAAGTTAACGAGCACGAATTGGCTTATATCCAGCAGGACCAAGATGATGTTGTAGAAAATGTAGACGAACCTCAGAAAAAAATGAGCTTGAAACAAGCTTTTGGATACAGACAGACTTGGGCTTTTATTTTTGGTAAATTTATGACAGATGGCGTTTGGTGGTTTTACCTTTTCTGGACTCCGGCTTACCTAAGTTCAGTTTACGGAATGGACAGCACGCAAAGTGCATTACCACTATTCGTTTTGTATATGATAACCTTGGTTTCGATTGTTGGAGGCTGGCTTCCAAAATATTTCGTAGACAAAAAAAGAATGAATCCTTACGCTGGAAGAATGCGAGCGATGTTGATTTTCGCTTTCTTTCCGTTGTTGGCTTTAGTGGCTCAACCTTCAGGAGCTATTTCCTATTGGATTCCGGTTTTGATTATCGGAGTTGCAGGAGCTGCGCATCAGGCTTGGTCAGCTAATATTTTCTCAACAGTTGGCGATATGTTTCCGAAAAAAGCAATTGCAACTATTACAGGAATTGGCGGAATGGCTGGTGGAATCGGTTCTTTTCTTATTAATAAAGGCTCTGGATTATTGTTTGACCACGCGCACAAAGCTTGGACAACTATCGATGGCGTTCCATTACTGGAAAAATTTCCTCAATATGCAGAAGAACGTCTTCCTGACGGTTTATTTGAACAATTAAAAACTTCTGGTGCTGTCGTTTCAGACGGTATCGACAAAGGATATATGATTATTTTCTCAATCTGCGCAGTAGCTTATCTGATTGCTTGGTTCGTGATGAAATCATTGGTTCCTAAATATAAAATCATTAAAGAATAAAGAAATGGAATATCAAACTAAACAAAAACTTAACCGTGAAAACTCAGGTCAAACTGAGAAACTTCCAATCAAATTTTTACAGTTCGGGGAAGGTAATTTCCTTCGCGCGTTTGTAGATTACCTTATCGACAAGATGAACAAAGAAGCTGGCTTCAATGCTGGTGTAGCTGTTGTACAACCAACTGTTGGTGGTCTTGTTGATATGTTGGAAGAGCAAGATAATCTTTACACGCTTTTCGTAAGAGGCATAAAAAAAGGACAAATCGTGGATGACCAGAGAGTGATTTCTGCAATCCAGCGTTCATTCAGTCCTTATGAACATTATGCTGAATATCTTGAGTTGGCAAAAGGTGAAGATTTACAATTCATTTTATCTAATACAACTGAAGCAGGAATTGCTTTTGACGAATCTGAAACGTCTTTAGATTCAGGTCCTCACAAGAATTTCCCTGCGAAAGTGACAGCTTTCCTTTACGAGAGATTTAAGTATTTTAAAGGAGATTCAGAGAAAGGTCTTCACATCATTCCTTGCGAATTGATTGAAAACAATGCTCTGACATTAAAGAAATATATTCTAAAATATGCTTTGCTTTGGAATTTAGGTTCAGAGTTTTCTAATTGGATAGAAAACAGTAACTATTTCCACAATACATTAGTTGATAGAATCGTTCCGGGTTATCCAAGAGAAGAAAAAGACGAATACGAAGCTAAATTGGATTATGATGATAATCTAATGGTAGTTTGTGAAGCGTTCCTACTTTGGGTTATCGAAGGTGATGAGAAATTGAAAGCCTTGATTCCGTTTGATAAAATTGATGACCAAGTTTTGGTTGTAGATGACATCACGCCTTACAGAACAAGAAAAGTGAGAATCCTGAACGGTGCTCACACAGCAATGTTGGCATTCTCTATCCTTGATGGAAAAGAAACTGTAAAAGAAGCTATTGATGCAGACTTTGCAGGAAAATGGATTTCAGAAACGGTTTATAACGAAATCATCCCTACCCTTGATTTATCAACAGAAGAATTAACAGCATTTTCGGATGAAGTTTTTGACAGATTCAGAAACCCGTTCTTGAAGCATTTGCTTTCCAGTATTGCTTTGAATTCGGTTTCGAAGTTCAAAGTGAGAGTGTTGCCAAGCTTATTGAAATATGTTGAAATCAAAAACGAATTACCAACTAATTTGACTTTTGCATTAGCAGCGTTGATTAGATTCTATCAAGGTGAATTTGATGGAAAACAACTTCCTGTGAGCGATGATGCACCAGTTTTGGAAAGATTCAAAGAAATCTGGTCAACCAACGACCTTGGAGAAGTGGCGAAAAATGCTTTATCAGAAGTGAGTTTCTGGGATACAGATTTGACTCAAATCACTGGACTAACTGAATCTGTTACTAAAGCTTTGCGTGCAATCGATTCCAATGGAATTGAGGAAGGGTACAAAAGTTTCATTCAATAGTATTTATTTGGCTTCGAGAACCTCAGCCTGACAAAGTTGATAAATTGTTGTCATCTGAATGGTTCAAAAGATTTACAAATCAAATTGCAGCCCGACTTGAGCGGAAATCCTTTTTTGCCAACCTTCAAGTTCTATTTAGACTGAAATCGTCTGCAAAAAAGATTGGGAGCGGAAGGCGGAATAAGCTGCCCAAACCTAACAAAGTGGTTCGACGAAGTCAAACTATTATAAAGAATAAAGTTATAATCTGAAAATTATGCAAAAAAAAGTATTAAAAGTAAACCCGAAAGACAACATCATTGTTGCGCTGACGGATTTGCCTGCCGGAGAAATCGTGCATCTTGACGGTGCAGATTACACGGTTCTGAAAGATACGAAAGCAAAACATAAATTCGCGGCGGAAGATTTTGCGGTTGGCGACCATATCATTATGTATGGCGTAATCGTTGGAAAAGCGAATCAGCCTATCCAAAAGGGCGAAGTTATTACGACTGAAAATGTAAAACACGAGAGTGAAGAGGTTTTCAAAAAGACAGGAGATTTGGGTTGGACGCCGCCGAATGTGGATAAATGGAAGGATAAAACCTTCAATGGTTATCATCGTGCTGACGGACAAGTGGGAACCAAAAATGTGTGGTTATTTTTCCCATTGGTGTTTTGTGAAAACAAGAATATCGAGAAGTTGAAGGATATTTTCGAAAACGAATTGTTACCGAAAAAAGAAGTTTCTTACAAGAATTTCTTACGCTCTTTGATTGAAGAAAAAAGCGTGGAAGAAGTTGAAGATAAGTCCAGAAACGAAAATCTTCTGGACAACATCGAAGTGAAATTCATCAATCATCAAGGTGGTTGTGGCGGAATCCGACAAGATTCGGAGCTATTGGCAAAATTGCTTGCCGGTTATGTGAATAACCCAAATGTAGCTGGTGCAACAGTTTTAAGTCTTGGATGTCAGAATCTTCAGGTTGATATTTTTCAAAATGCGTTGAAAGAAATGAGCCCGAACAGCGATAAAGAGATTCTAATCTTTGAACAGCAGAAAATCGGAACTACGGACAAGATGTTCCAAATGGTTATCAAAGATTCTTTTGAAGCGATAAAAAGAGCCAACAAAATCGAACGTAAACCTGCTCCTATTTCTAAACTTAGCATTGGTTTAGAATGTGGTGGTTCTGATGGTTTTTCGGGTATTTCGGCCAATCCAGCTTTAGGAGTTGTTTCGGACATTTTTGCAGCACTGGGAGGAAAAACTATCCTTGCCGAGTTCCCGGAATTGTGTGGTGTAGAGCAGGAACTGATGAACCGATGTGTGGATGAGGAAAAAGCGGATAAATTTTTATCACTAATGAAAGCTTTTGAAAAATCTGTTGTAGATGCTGGTTCAGGATTTGATATGAATCCGTCTCCTGGAAATATCAAAGATGGTCTAATTACCGATGCGATGAAGTCTGCAGGAGCTTCTAAAAAAGGAGGAACTGCACCAATCGTAGATGTTTTAGATTACGGCGAATATATTTCGAAACCGGGTTTGAATCTATTAAACACACCTGGAAACGATGCCGAATGTACAACAGGATTGGTTGGAGCTGGAGCAACAGTTGTTTTGTTTACCACAGGTTTAGGAAATCCGATGGGAAATCCGATTGCTCCGGTTGTGAAAATTTCTTCTAATACTGCATTAATTAACAGAATGACAGACATTATTGATGTGAATGCCGGAACTGTGATTACAGGCGAAAAAAGTATCCAAGAAGTGGGCGAAGAAATCGTAGACTATATTATCGAATTGGCAAGCGGAAACGTAGAAACAAAAGCTGACCAACTGAAACAGGATGTATTTATTCCTTGGAAACGAGGAGTGTCATTATAAATTTTTTGAATTTTAAGGTTTTTATTTTTAAAGGGCATTTCTTCTTTTTGAAGAGTGCTCTTTTTTTTAAGCTTAACCACAGAGTGCTCAAAGATTTAAAAAAGGCCACAAACTAGTGTTCTTGTTAAAGAACCTGGCGCACTTTGTGTTTAAGATGAGCAAAATCAATTTTAACATCGGCAAAAACTCACTAATTTAGCTAAAAAATAGAACGATATGCTCATCATAGACTCTCCTTCTCACAACGCTTTTTTCAACATTGCTTCCGAAGAATTCCTTTTGACTAAATTTCCAACTGAAGATATTTTCCTTCTTTACATCAATTCACCTTCGATTATTGTTGGAAAATTTCAGAATACTTTGGCAGAAATCAATTTGGATTATGTGAACGAAAATAATATCAAAGTGGTAAGAAGAATGTCTGGTGGCGGTGCAGTCTATCACGATTTGGGTAATCTTAATTTTTCATCCCATACTCTGCTGGGAACCAATGACTTTTTGGATTTTGGAGAGTTTACAAGTCCGATCATTAGAATCTTAAAGGAGTGGAATATCAATGCTAATCTGGAAGGGCGAAATGACCTTTTGGTGGACGGAAAGAAATTCAGTGGGAATGCAAAATTGGCAAAAGGTGGAAAAATGATTCAGCACGGAACGATTCTATTCAATTCTGAAATGAGTGTTTTGAGTGATGCTTTGAAGATCAATCCTCTAAAATTTATCGATAAGGCTACAAAATCTAATCGTCAACGAGTGACAAACCTTATTGATTATTTACCTAAAGACGCAACAATAGAAGTGCTGAAACAAAAACTGATTGACGAAATCCTGAAAGATTTTGCTGGAAAAGTTTACAACCTTACAGATGAAGATATTCAGGAAATCGAGAAATTAGCAAAAGAAAAATACGAAACTTGGGATTGGAATTTTGGTTTTTCTCCGAATTATAATTTTAAAAAGGCGATTAAAATCCCAGCAGGATTTATAGAAATCCATTTGGATGTTGAAAAAGGAATTATCAAAAAAGCTAAAATATTCGGTGACTTTTTTGCTTCGAAACCGATTGAAGAATTGGAAGATTTATTA
The DNA here is from genome assembly GCF_036780765.1 of Epilithonimonas sp. Taxonomy (GTDB): domain Bacteria; phylum Bacteroidota; class Bacteroidia; order Flavobacteriales; family Weeksellaceae; genus Epilithonimonas. Next base: position 26,104 of record NZ_DAIQCG010000005.1, on the reverse strand, counting down.
ATCGATGAAAAGCATGAGTATGAAAATTTGAACCAAATTCTTTCCAAAATTAATATCACAGATTATTTCGGAAAGGTAACGGTTGAGGAGATTCTGCAATTATTTTGGTAATAAAGATTCCATTTCAGCTTGCGATCAGATTTTTTTGTTTGCAATACTTTGGTTTTATAAATTTCAACACCTATTTCAGAACCTAAATCACATAAGTTCTTTCGGCAATTCAATATTATTCTTCTTCATAAAATCCAGTAGTTCATTATATTTGGTTTCATAATGACCGCCGCCACATTGGTCAGAAATACTGCAAATATCAGATGGTTTGATGTCCAAAATCGCTGAAACTTTGGTCAGAATATCAAGATTGATTTTCACTTTAGAATTTTCTATATCAGAATAAGCTTTCTGAGAAATTCCCATTTCAAAAGCCATATATTCCTGAGTAAAATCCCTTTCTCTTCTTATTTTTCTGATATTTTTTCCGCACAATTCCATAGTCTCGATTTTAGTAGTTTTCGGTATAGTTTAGAAGTAAATCTATTGGTAGTACACAAAGCTACAAAATACCTTTGTCAAAATATAATAACGGACGTATGATATTTATTTCCATCAAAAGTACATTCTGAAAAGTGCTTGGAATAAATTATCCTTGACCTCAAAACGTAAATATGGAGACACAAAAATTTCATTACGACAACAATATCGTCAGAGCATTTCTCTATGCCACCGTAACATTTGGAATTATTGGTTTTATCTTAGGACTTACTGCGGCTTTGATGTTGTTTTACCCAGAATTGCCAGAGTTTTTCTTTGGAACAGATGACACAACTATCCAAAGTTTACGAAGCGGTAATATCCAGGGTTTAATCAATACTCAAGGTGCGATGGGGTTTGGAAGAATCCGAATGTTGCATACCAGTGCGGTCATTTTTGCTTTCGTTTGTAATTCTTTTTTCTGCGGTGCTTATTATAGTATGCAGAGATTACTGAAAACCAGAATGTACAGCGATACACTTTCCTGGATTCATTTCTGGACTTGGCAATTGATGATTATTGCTGTTGTTATTACCTTTTTAATGGGAATTAATACCTCGAAAGAATACGCAGAACACGAGTGGCCAATTGATATTTTGATTACAATCTCCTGGGTTATTTTCGGAATCAATATGTTTGGAACGATTCTGAAAAGAAGAGTAAGACATCTTTACGTTGCGATTTGGTTTTATATTGGAACTTGGATTGCGGTTGCGATGCTTCATATTTTCAATAATTTGGAGGTTCCGTTATCTTTCACAAGTTGGAAATCTTATTCAGCTTATTCAGGTGTTAAAGATGCTTTAGTCCAATGGTGGTATGGTCATAATGCAGTCGCATTTGTATTGACAACTCCAGTTTTAGGTTTGATGTACTATTTCTTGCCAAAAGCAGCTAATCGTCCTGTGTTTTCTTATAAATTATCAATTATACATTTTTGGTCTTTGATATTCGTTTATCTGTGGGCAGGACCTCATCATCTTCAATATACTTCTTTACCCGCTTGGGCACAGGCTGTAGGAACTGGATTCTCTATTATGCTGATTGCTCCATCTTGGGGCGGAATGTTGAATGGATTATTAACCTTGCGAGGTGCGTGGGATAAAGTCCGAGAAGAACCAATCCTGAAATTCTTCGTAGTTGCAGTAACATGTTACGGAATGGCAACATTCGAAGGTCCATTATTAGCGACAAAATCCTTAAATAAAATCGGGCATTACACAGATTGGGTTATTGGTCATGTACATTTGGGTGCATTAGGTTGGAATGGATTTATGGCCTTCGGAGTTATTTATTATTTAGTTCCGATTATGTGGCGAAATGAATTATGGTCTAAAAAACTCGCCAACTGGCACTTCTGGTTAGGAACTTTGGGAATCATTTTCTACGCTTTGCCAATGTACGTTGCAGGTTTTACACAAGGTTTGATGTGGAAACAATTCAATCCAGATGGAACATTGGTTTACAAAAACTGGTTGGACACAGTTACCGCTATTCTACCCTATTTTAAAATGAGATTTTTAGGCGGAATATTATATCTCGCTGGTGCAATTTTAATGGTAATCAATGTTTACAAAACCGCCAAAAAAGGTTCATTCTTAAAAAATGTTCCTGCTGAAGCTCCAGCTCTTGCTAATGTCAGTCAAGGCAGAAAACAGGGCGAAGGTTTCCATCTTTGGCTGGAAAGAACACCACATCTTTTATCCATCTTAGCATTCGTTGCCATTGCTATTGGAGGAATTGTCGAAATTATTCCAACACTCACAATGAGCAGTAATGTTCCGCAAATATCAGCGGTAAAACCATATTCGCCGCTTGAGTTGGAAGGTCGAGACTTATATATCCGAGAAGGCTGTAATTCCTGCCACTCTCAAATGATAAGACCTTTCCGTGATGAAGTAATGAGGTTCGATGGAAAAAATGGACAATATTCTAAAGCTGGCGAATTTGTTTATGACAGACCGTTTTTGTGGGGTTCCAAGAGAACTGGACCAGACCTTCACAGAGAAGGACAAAGAAATCCTGATTCCTGGCACTTCAAACATATGTACAATCCGAGAATTACTTCAGCAGGTTCTATTATGCCACGTTTCCCTTGGTTAATTACCAACAAATTAGACCGTTCTCAGATGGTCAATAAATTAACATTAATGAAAAACAGTTTTGATGTTCCTTATACAAAAGCTGAAATCGATTCTGCCAATCAATGGGCAGATAATCAATCTAAAGCAATCGTGAAGAGAATTTTCTCAGAAGCTGCAGATTTGAAAACTCAAATGGAAGCGGAAAGAAAATCAAAAGGAAATGATTTTGTTCCATTCGAGCAAAGAGAAATTATCGCAATGATTGCTTATCTGCAAAGATTGGGTACGGATATCAAAACCACAGAAATCAAAACGGCAAGTGTAGAATAATAACCGTGAAAACTTAAATCAAATGAAAACAAGAACTCCCGTTTCAATTGGCATTATAGCCACTTTAGGTGTAACTTTTATCATCTTCGAACTGTCCGATAATTCCGGTTACTTATCTTCTCCTTTCTTTTGGGGATTGCTGGTGGTCATTATTTTTCTTTTTTTGATAATGAATTCCATTGGAGATTTGGTTGAAGATGCCCGTTTCAAAACTTTATCAGACGAAGGAAAAGAGGAATATCTGAAAGAAAAAGCTATTCCTTATTTTCAAAAACTTTGGAATTCCGCTTTCAAAAAACAATCTGCGAGTGAAGAGAAGACATTGCTCATCGACCACGGTTTCGATGGTATTACAGAACTTGATAATGCCCTGCCAAAATGGTGGATTGGGTTATTTTACGGAACCATTATTTATTGTGTGGTTTATTTGATTGCTTTCAAATTTACAGATTATGCCCATCCTGATGTAGAATATGAAATTGAAGCCAAAACCCAACTCGCATCCATCCAAGAATACGAGAAAACCGCTCCTGCAATTGATATTGAAACAGCAGTTTATAGCGCAGACAATATTGCTGAAGGCGAACAGATTTTCAACACCAACTGTATGTCTTGTCATTCAGATTCTGGAAAAGGTGGAATTGGCCCGAATCTTACCGACAAAAATTGGATTAACATCAAACAAAAAAGCCTTTTTAAAAATGTATTTTGGATGTTGGAAAATGGTTCTCCTAACAATCCAACGATGCGACCTTTCATTAAAGATGGGGTTATCACAGGCAGAGATGCTGAGAAAGTGGCAGCTTACATCTATCACATCAATCGTGAAAAAGCGCCAATTACTGAAGCTCAAGGCGGCGCTGCTCCACAAGGCGAAGAAGCGCATTGGGAAGAATAAAAACTCACATCAATCCTTATTTTTTTAGAAGCGATGACTTAAAAAAGATTAACCGAACTTATAATCATTCAAAATTTTTCTAATAATTGTAATTTTATATTTTTGTAGAATTAGTTATGAAAAAAATTATTCTGATAGAAGACGAATCCAGCGTTGTTTCCTTTATCAAAAAAGGATTGCAGGAATTGGATTATGAGATTACTGTAGCTTTGGACGGCGCAACAGGGATTAAATTGGTCGATGACAATGATTTCGATTTAATTATTCTTGATATAATGTTGCCTGACATCAATGGTCTAGAAGTTTGTAAAGAAATCAGGAAGCAAAATAAAACCGTACCTATTCTATTTTTAACCGCTTTAGATTCTTCCGAGAATATAGTCCTCGGGCTAGAAAGTGGTGGCGACGATTATCTTGTGAAGCCTTTCAAATTCATAGAATTGGTGGCAAGAATCAAATCTCTTCTTAGAAGAAGCGGACATCATAACGGATCTGAATCCAACGAAATTGATGATGAAAACACTTATCAATTCTCTGATTTAACAGTTAATGATTATACCAAAAAAGTAACCCGCGCAGGAACAGAAATTTCACTTACCTCAACAGAATACAAGCTTCTACTCTATTTTCTGAATAATCCTGAAAAAGTGATTTCCAGAGCCGAAATATTGGAAGCAGTTTGGGGCGTGAACTACGAATTAGGAACCAATGTTGTGGATGTTTACGTTAATTATCTAAGAAAAAAACTAGACACTCAGGATGATGATAAACTGATTCACACTGTAATAGGAATGGGTTACGTTCTAAAAAAATCATAAATAGTGCTGAAAGGAAATCCTACCAATCAAACAAAAACAATGCTTCTTTTGATGCTGGTTTTTACAGTTGTCATTCTACTGTTCAGTGGATTGGTATATTTTTCTATTGTTAATTTTTCACATCAGCGTTTTTACGAATTACTGAAAATCCGAGCAACGACAATTGTCCAAATCGAGAAAAGTAAAGAACATCTTGATATTCCAGAAAATCATATTCTGAATAGCTTGAATGACGAAGAACTTCCGATGGAAAAAGATTATGTTTTCGAAGTTCCGAAGGATTCTAATTACAGTCATATTTCTAATCAAATTCATATTCCAGATAGTTTTTTCAAAAGCATTGTAAAAAAAGGAGAATCCAATTATAATGACAAAGAATTCTATTATATAGGACAATCTTTTACTTCCAATAATAAAACATACATTGCAATAGCTTCGGCACAAAATCATTATGTAGTTCATTATTTGGGCTATCTGAAGAGAACTTTGATGACCTGTATGATCTTGGCTTTGTTCTTTTCGATGATTTTTTCTTTTTATTTATCGAAGACGCTGTTCCGTCCGATTCTTAAAATCACAGGAAAAGTAAAAGAAATCAGTTCAGAGAATCTGCATCTTAGGTTGGAATCTCAGCCGGGAAATAAAGAATTGAATGAACTGGTCGATACTTTCAACGATATGTTGAACAGGATTGAAACATCTTTTGAAACCCAAAATCACTTGATCGGAAATGTTTCGCACGAACTGAGAACACCTTTGACTTCAATTATGGGCGAAGCTGATGTGGCGTTATCTATCCCAAGATCAAAAGAACATTATCAGGAAACGCTTCAGATAATTCTGAATGAAGCTGAAAAATTAGATAAAAAAATCAAAGCTTTGCTAATGATTGCCCAAACTGGATTTGATGGGAAAATTCAGAAAATGGATAAAGTGAGAATGGATCAGTTGCTTTGGGATGTTATCGAAACAGCTACGAGAATCAATGCTAAAAATAATGTTTTTATGGATATCAGTATGTTACCGGATAATCCTAAAAAACTGAAAGTTCAAGGTAACGAACAGCTCCTGCACCTTGCAATGGCAAACATCATCAACAATGGTTGCAAATATTCTAACTTCCAACAAGTTAAAGTTTCTCTTGGTGCGACCGATGATCATGTTTATATTATTATTAAAGACAGTGGAATCGGGATTCCTGATTCTGAAATGGATAAAATCTACGATCCGTTTTTCCGTGCGTCAAATACGAAAAACTACGAAGGTTATGGAATTGGTTTACCTTTGGCGAGAAACATTATCAGAATCCATAATGGCGAATTAATCGTGAATTCTAAAGAAAATATTGGAACAACGGTCCAGATTCGTTTTCCTATTTATGTTCCGACTGAATAAAAACGTTGAATCTCTCGCAGCCCGACTTGAGCGGAAATCCTTTTTACGCAACGTAGTGGAGTGAAAAGATTGGGAGTGGAAGGCGGATTAAGCTGCCCAAATCATTATTAAATCACTCAAAATTCGTTATTTGAAATTTTGATTTTATTCTAAAATTAATTTTCTTAACTGAAATTCTAATCTCATTTTAATCTCTTTAATTACATTTTAATTTCGTTCCAAAAGCATTCTAATTTGGTCATAATAGTTTTGTATCATCAAAAAGTAACAAAACCAATTAAATCAAAATATTATGATCAAAACCATTTTAATTGCTACAGATTTTTCTTTAGAATCTCTGGATATTCTAAAAAAAGTTTTAAAAAACAAAAATGATCAAAATGATGAAAATCAATACAACATCCTTTTCGTAACTGGTTACGATATGGGAGATTCTATCAGAGATCTTTTGTTCACTTCTAAGAGTACCATCTTCAGAAAAATAAGACCGCAGGAGTTTTGCGATGCCTATAGCATTATCAATAACAAGTATCCGAATCTGATCAACAAAATCACTTGTGACATTTTCACTGGAAGTTTCCAAAGAACTTTTAACAATTATGTGGAAGCTACAAAGATTGCAGAAGCTTACTACTCCTCTTCAAAAAGTAATAATATAGGCAAAGGTCAGTTTGATATCACGCCGTATGTCAAAAAATGTAAGCATTTGGAAGCTGTGGAAATCATTACCCAAGCTCCGGAATTTGTTCATGAAAAAGGCAGACTTGCCGAAGTTTTCTCTTAGAATCTGATTCTCGGGAAATTTTATTATTCAATCATTAAATTAAATCACAATGTTAAGAAATTATAGTAACAGCAGAACGTTGGGAGACAACATTAGACTGGGGACGCTGACTGCATTCACTGCAGGGACTATAAATATAGCATCTCTATTGATATTCTTATCTTTTACATCCAACGTAACAGGACATTATGCGATTTTCGCAGCAGAAATAAGCCAAGGAAACTGGGCACAAGTTGCTGTAGTCGCTGGATGGATTTTCTTGTTCTTCTTTGGAGGATTTGTAGCGAATCTAAGTGTTATCAACTTCAACAAAAAAAGTAAATATTTTGCCCACGCTTTTCCAATTATTCTAGAAATACTCTGTCTTTTGACAGTGGGAATCTATGGACAATTTTACTACGAAAAAACATTAGGGGAAACCGAAGCTTTGGTAGCATTAATGTTATTCGCAACTGGTTTACAAAACGGTTTAACGGCGAGTATCTCAAACTTCTCTGTAAAAACAACGCACCTTACGGGAACCACTACAGATTTGGGAATTTTGGCATCGATGTTTACTAAGAAAAAATTCAGAAAAAACCCCGAATTAATTGCCAGAGCAAAACTATTGACAAGTATTATGGCCACTTACGTTTTAGGAGCAATCTTCTCTGGATTAACCTATTACAGTTTGGAATTCCGTGTGTTTTATGTCATCAGTGTATGTCTTTTGGTTGTCATTGGTTATGACTTTTATAAAATTAATATCAGACATTTCCAGACAGAATATCGATATTATAAAATCTATCACAAACCAACCTTCATCGCATTTTTGTACTACAAAATCCATAATAAAGACGAGAAAAGAACTGTAAGTAGACCTAATACTAATACAAAATTGGCCTTTAGCGACAAGTAATTATTCCTCTAAAAACACTTCACCATAAATCAATTTTTTGTAATAGTTCTTTATTAAAAAACCGCTTTAGAAATTCTAAAGCGGTTTTGATTTTATAATATTGAATTTTCAATTATTGTTCAACCCAAGTATGGTTTTCTCCAGCTAATTCGCCAAGATATTTTTCTGCATCCATTGCCGCCATACAACCACTTCCTGCAGCTGTAATAGCTTGTCTGTAATGGTGGTCCTGAACATCTCCTGCTGCGAAAACTCCAGGAAGATTGGTTCTTGAGGACTTACCTTCCGTGATGATATATTCGTTCTCGTCTAGGTCGATTTGTCCTTTGAAGATTTCCGTGTTTGGTTTGTGACCAATCGCAATGAAAATCCCGTGAACATCTATTGTAGAAACCTCGTCTGTCAAATTGTTAACAACTTTAGCCCTTTCTACTAAGGAGTTTTCTCCTTCGATTCCTATTAACTCGTGATTGTATTTCACTTCGATATTGGATGTACTCAAAACTCTGTCAACCATTACTTTTGAAGCACGGAAATGGTCTTTTCTTACCAACAACGTCACTTTGTTACAAATCTTAGAAAGATAAGTTGCTTCTTCTGCCGCTGTATCTCCTGCTCCAACTACAATTACATCTTTCCCTCTGTAGAAAAATCCGTCACAAGTTGCACACGCAGAAACTCCTCCGCCAGCGTATTTTTTCTCATCCGCTAATCCCAGATATTTTGCAGTCGCACCTGTAGAGATAATGACACTTTTTGCCAAAACATCGCGAGAACCTGTGCTCAGTTTATGAATCCCACCTCTTTCTTTAGCAAATTCCACTTTGGAAATCATTTCGTAATGAACTTTAGTCTCGAAACGTTCCGCTTGTTTCTGAAGGTGAAGCATCATTTCTGGTCCGGTAATTCCATCTGGATAGCCAGGGAAATTCTCTACTTCCGTTGTTGTTGTTAATTGTCCTCCAGGTTCCAATCCTGTGAAAAGTTCAGGTTTAAGACTTGCTCTTGCTGCGTAAATTGCCGCTGTAAAACCAGCTGGTCCAGAACCTACAATGACACAGTCTAAGATATTGTTCTCCATTTCTATTATTAAATTATTTTATTTTTAAGGAATAAATTCCATTTCCTTTCGAAATTGGAATTTTCAAATATAATTCTTTGTTTGAAAAATCGAGTACAAATTTCGGGAATTAATTATTCAGAACCTATCTAAACTGTCAATGTTGAATATATGATTGATGAATTATATTTGATCAATTACTGGTATGATAATCTAAGTTATAATGAAAGGGAATTTTTAAACGGACACTTTCAGTTCATCAATTTTTATGATTTTGTAAACCAGTTCTTTGTAGATTTCTTCATCTTCCATTTGTCTTACGCCAAGACCTTTGGATTTCAAATCCATCTCACGAAGAACAGAAATAACTCTGGTTGCGTGTTTCAATGGATAAAATCTTGCTGCTTCCGAATAATCTTTAATTGCATACGGACTCACACCCATTGTAGAAGCAATTGTTTGAGGCGATTGTCCGCTCAAAGTATGATAAATAATGATATTAGAAAAGAAATTATAAAGTGCACCAAAAGCCATTTGCACAGGATTCGATTTTTTGTTCTTTCCCATATAATAAGCAATACTGAAGGCTTTTGTTTGGTCTTTTCTCGCTAATGCTTTTTGTAATTCGAAGATGTTGAAATCTTTACTTATTCCGATATGTTCCTCAATAATTTTTCCGTCCAGAACAGCACCGTCTTTTAGAACGATTTTCAGTTTGTTAAGTTCATTCGCAATTCTGGAAAGGTCGTTTCCAAGATATTCTGCTAAAAGGTGGCTAATGTTGGGTGCGGATTTAATTCCCATCACAGTCATTTCCCCTTGAATCCAAGTCGGAAGCTGATAATCTTTCATCTTTTCACTCGTGAAAAGCATTCCTGATTTAGCCAAAGTTTTCGCTACTTTTTTTCTGGCATCTAACTTTTTGTGTTTGTGAGCAATTACCAGAATTGTAGAGGGAACAGGATTTTCTAAATAAGCTTCCAAAGCTTTGGATTCTTCGTCATTTAGTTTCATATCCTGCGCTTCTTTCACAATGATGAGCTGTTTATCTCCCATCATCGGATATTGTCTCGCCAAAGAAAGCACTTCCAGATAATTAGTATCTCGACCATATGCAACCGTTTGGTTGAAGGCTTTCTCATCTTCTTCCAAAACATCCTGCTCAAAATGCTTGACAGCCAAATCGATATAAAAAGCCTCGTCGCCCTGAAAAAAATAAACCGGTAAGAGTTCTTTATTTTTAATATTTTTGAGGATAATATCTATTTCTTTCATCTTAAAGTATGCAGGTTCCGAAGCTAAATTTTGATAACACGTTCGATTTTCAAATCAAACAAGACAAAGATACATTTTTTATCTATGATTTGGTTCGGAAAAGCTGGCTTGTACTCACACCAGAAGAATGGGTGAGACAGCATTGGTTGCATTATTTTCGGTTTGTAAAGAATAAAAATTTATCCTCATTAATCCTGGAACAAAAACTGGAACTGAACGGAACAACGAAACGAATTGACCTTCTAGTTACAGAAAAAACGAAACCAAAAATCCTCATCGAATGTAAAGCTCCGAATGTTCCTTTGAAGCGAATTCACTTTGAGCAAATTGCGCGCTACAACAGTTTGCTTGGAGCAGAACAAATCATCATCAGCAATGGTTTGCATCATATTTTCGCAGAACATACAGAGAACGGTTACAAGTTTCGGAAAGAGATGGAATAATCTAAAGAATAATGGTTTATAATTTTGGAATAAGTATTAATTATAACTAATTTGCATTTAATTCTTAATTCAAAAATGAATGACTGAAAAAACTACTAGACCATCTAAACTGAAAAAAACATTGATGATTATCGGTGGCATTATTCTTTTGCTTCTGTTGATTATTCCTTTTGCACTGGACTTTTATCTGAAAAGAAAATTACCAGACCTCATCAATGACAAAACAGCTTACAACTTGAAATTAGATGATTTTAATCTGAGTTTATTTTCAGGGAATTTGACTGCTAACAATATTTTCATCAATAATAAAAATACTAAAGATTCTACGGTTACGCAAATCAATGGAACTGTGAAGGAATTGAAAATTGAGAATTTTAATATTTGGAAAGCTGTTTTCAGTAAAACTTATAAAGCCAAAGATGTGCTTTTATCTGACCCAAATATCGCCGTTGTTTTCGCTCCAATAAAGGATAAAAAAAATGAGAAAAATAAAAAACCAGATATTGCTTTGGAAAATATTATTGTTTCAAATGGCAATGTAAAAATCCAGAATAAGAATAGAAAAACCTTATTCAACGGACAAAATGTGAATATCAAACTCATAGATATCCAACAAAGTGAAGATGATTCTAAAATCCCGATTGCTTTTAAAGAATTCAAAATTGATGCACAAAATGTAATCATCACAGCTAACGATTTTTATCAAATCAATGCTACAAAAATCTCGGCAAAAAATAAAACGCTGGAAATTTTGGGATTTCATCTTAATCCCATTCAGGATGCGAAAAATTATAACGCCAAGAATATTTTTGATTTTGCTTCCGAAAAACTTTCAGCTAAGAATTTTGTCATCAACCAAGATTCTTTGATAGTGGATGAAATCGATTTTGTAAAGCCTGATTTAAAAGTAACTTCTACAGGGAAAAAATCTGTGAAGACGAATAACAAAAAAGAAATCGATTTGAAAATTGGTTTGAAAAATATCAATTTCAGTCAGGGGAAAATATTGGTTTTACAATCTAATTTGCAGAAAACGGCTTCTATTGATAACTTCAATTTTAAACTCAGTGATATTGTTTTTGATAAAAAAACGGTGAAAGAAAAAATCCCTTTCAGATTCACGAATCATAATATTGAGGCTGAAAATATTTATCTCAAAGCAGACCAATTCCAAGCTTTAAAAATTGAAAAAATCAAATCCGAAAATCAAGACATTACGGTTGACAAATTTCAGTTGATTCCAATTGGGAAAAGCAGTCACAAAGATATTCTTGATATCAAAACTGATAAAATTTTAATCACAAAGAATCAATCCAAATATATCGGTCAAAAACTGAATCTCAATTTTGCAGGAATTGACGTTGTAAATCCGAAAATCACAATCCATTCTTCGAAACATAAATCAATCAAGAAAAAGAAAGGAAAAACAACGCCGGATTTCCAGGCTTTGATTGGGAAATTCAATATCATTAATGGACAATTCAAACAATATTCTGATGGGATAGAAAAATTGTCTGTGGCGAAATTTGATGTGAATTTGAATCAAATAAAATCAGACAAAAATATTTTCAAACAAGATATTCCGTTCGAAATCAAAAGCCGATTGATTACAGCAAAAAATATCAACTTAAATGCTGGCAAACATTATCGTTTGAAATTGGCTTCACTTAAAAATCAGGGCAAACAAACCGATTTACAGAATTTTGAATTTCTTCCAAAATATTCCAGAAAAGCCTTCAGCAAAGTGATTGCGAAAGAAGAAGATCTTTACACCATCCGGACAAAACATATTGCGATTACGGACAAAGATTCTAAAATTGGGAAAAATACAGTCATCAATCTGGAAAAAATCATCATCAATAATCTGGATTGCAATATCTACCACGACCTTGCTCCGCCTGATGATAATGCTGTGAGATATCTGTTCAGCAAGAAACTGAGAGATGTAAAATTTCCACTTTTTGTGAATCAAATTCAGATTCGGAATTCGGATTTGACTTATGAAGAAGATGCTGAAAATGCGAATAAACCAGGAAAATTGACTTTTGATGACTTCAATGCGACTATCAAAAATGTGAATAATACGAAAATCAAAGGTTTGCCAACGCTAATCACGGTTGATTCTGATTTCAAATTTTATGGAACTGCGCCAACGACTGTGAATTGGAAATTTGATGTGAATGATTTGGATGATAAATTCACGATTGTTGGAAATATTCAAAAACTCTCTGCAGATAATGCAAATCTTTTTGTACGACCTTATTTGAATGTGACTTTGGACGGAAAAATCGATTACGTGAAATTTGATTATTATGGTTCTAACGCTGGAATTGCGGGAAAATTTTATTTCAAATACAAAGATATGTACGTGAATTTCCTCAACAAAAAGAACGGAAAAGAGCGCAAAATCCTAACCACTGTTGCGAATTGGTTTGTACGAAACGAATCGACCGGTGAACCAGAACATGTGACCATCGAGAAGAAACGTGACCCGGAAAGAAGCTTTTTCAATATGCTTTGGCAAGGGTTTATGGAAGGTTTGAAGAAGTATGTGATTTAGTTTTTTTAACCACAAAGCCACAAAAGAGTTACACAAGAGTCACAAAAACTGAACAAAAATTTTGTGTTCTTGTGTAAAAACCTTGAGTTCTTTTGTGTTAAAAAATTTAAAGATTAAAATCTTTTTTCGGATTAAATAGGAAAATCAAAAAGAAAAAGAATATCGAAACTGCCAAGAAATATTGGTAATAATGAACCGCAGACTGGGAACTAATCGTGGTAGAAGTGGAACTCGTGGACTTGTGAAGTTCATTTAGCAAATTGCTTATCGTATTATCCAGATTGTTTCCGTCCAGATAATTGCCGCCAGTTGAAGAAGCAATATTTTTGAGTGCTTTGGTTTGTAATTTCGACACGACAGTTTCGCCGTAAATATCAGCTTTATAACCCATCAATTGTCCAAAATAATACTCTGGAATAGGCGCACCTTCCTCTGTTCCTACACCAATCGTAGTCACTCTTATACCTTCTTTTTTTGCTAAATCAATTGTTTCATCTTCGTGACCTTCGTTATCCTCGCCATCACTGATTAACACAATATTTCGGGAACCTTTTGTGATATTTTTGAATTTCTGAGCAGCAATCTGAATGGGTTTCAGAAAGTCGGTTCCTTGGTTTTGAACGACACTGGTTTCAATTCCCAAAAGATAATTTTCAGCCGCCGAATAATCGCTGGACAAAGGCATCACAGAATAAGAATCTCCTGCGAAAACAATAATTCCTACTCTATCATTAGTTAGTTTTTGAAGTGAATTGATGATGATATTCTTCGCTTCTTCCAATCGGCTTGGCTGAACGTCTTGAGCATTCATAGAATTGGAGACATCCAAAACGAAAATCGTACTGCTTACATTTTGTTTCACACTGATTTCTTCTTTCCCAGCCAAAAGGTCGATAATCGAAAATATCAGAAATAAAAAACCAAGCAAATACAAAAGTGGAAATAATTTGGCAAACCAAGACGTTTTTTCAAATAAAACATTCTGAAATCTACTTTCCGCAAAAAGGTCACGCTTTTGGTTTTTCCAACGCACATAATGGATGATGAAGTAACCAATGACAGGCAACAAAAAGAGTAAAAAAAGATACCAGTAATTTCCTAAATACCAATTCATCTGCTTAATTCAAAATTTTAAAAATTACCCATCTAAACAATGCATCCAACAACAAAAATCCTAATGCTATCCAAAGAAATATCCTGAAATATTCTTCGTAATTATATAGCTTGGAAGTTTTGACTTCGGATTTTTCTAATTGGTTGATTTCATCATAAACCGTTTGCAAACTGCTGTTAGAAGTTGCTCGGAAATATTTTCCACCAGTCAGCTGCGCGATATCCATTAGCGTATTTTCATCAATCTGAGTTTTAGTTTCCGTGAAAACCAACTCTCCAAAAATATTGGTCGCTGTTGGCATTGCTGCATATCCATTACTCCCGATTCCCACAGTGTAAACTTTGATGCTATTATTTTTCGCCAATTCTGCAGCGATTTGTGGGGGCATTGCATTGATAACGGTATTCACACCATCTGTCATCAAAATGATGATTTTGCTTTTCGCCTTGCTTTTTTTCAAGTGGTTGACAGCTACGGAAAGTCCTTCTCCAATTGCCGTTCCCGGTTGTAATTCCAGAGGATTGAGTTGATTCAATTCATCAATCACGACTTGATGATCGGTTGTCAAAGGAACTTTGGTATAAGCTTCTCCCGAATAAGCCACCAAACCAATCCTGTCATTTTCTCTTTTCTTAACGAAATCGATGGCGATTTTCTTCAAAGCTTCGAGTCTGTCTGGGTCCAAATCTTTGGACAACATACTGAGCGAAACATCTACAGAAAGCATTATATCAATTCCCTTAGTCTCGTCTCTATCCTGAGAAATTGTGTAAGTTCTAGGTCTTGCCAAAGCAACAATTAACGCTGTGAGAATGAAATATTTTGAGACTTTCAGAAACTTCATCACTAACGAAATATTTCCGCTTGGTCGCATATTAGTCACAGAAGGCACAGCAATCCCTCTACTTTTTTTCTTGCCCGAATCCAATATTAATAAAGGAATGAACAAAATAAAAAGCAGTAAAAACCACGGACTGTAAAACTCGAAATTCACGGATTGATTATAAATGATGATTGATAAATGATTTTATTTAAGCTTTCTAATTTTGGATTTGTCTGATTCTGAAAGTTCTTCAACAGAAACATTCCGAAGATTCTCGGCTTCTACATCTTTTGTAGAACGTTTTACAAAATCTCTGATTTCTGTGAAGTCTTTTGACATTATCTCTTTTGTAGGAATCGTTTTCGCAAACTTCACCAAATCACTTCGCAAGAAAATATCTTCCACGATTTTTTCATTTTCCTGAGAAATGGCGTTCGTATTTTTCATATAATCTACCAAATCATCTGTCAGCAAAACATCTGCAGGTATCTGATATTGTTTAGTGATAAAACCTCTTGTAATCTCAATTAATTCTACATAGAAAGCTCGGAAATTTTCGTTCTCAATATAGTTTTTCTTTCTCAGTTTTTCTAAATCTTTCAGAGTCTGATTCGTCGTTACTGCTGGACTATGTTTGCGTTTCCTTCCCCATTTTACGATGCCGATGATTAAAACAATAATTGCAATCACAATCAAAACAAGAAGAACGTAAAATTTGTACAAATCCCAATAATCCTGGACATTCAGTTCCACTTCTTTGTTCTTCATAATGTCATTAATCTGGTCACCTTTTTTGGCTGTATTAATGACTTCTACTTCATAAGGAATGGTTTTGAGAATTTCATCACCAACTTTGATTGCAATTTCTGGAATGGTAAATTTTCCTTCCTGAAAAACCGCAAACTTCACCGAACGCAGATAAATATCTTTCTGAACCGCAATACTGTCATTCACCATCTCAAAATGAAAAGGCAACAACTCATTTCTTGGCGCAATCTGAACATTCTTCCCATCCAAATCCAAAATCTGGATTTTAAAAACCGCCACTTCGCCCAAAGCCAAAGTGGTTTTATCAAGACTAGAAGTTAAAGTCTGACCAAATCCAAAAGTCGAAATGAAAAATAGAAGTAAAAGATAAACTTTATACAAAACAGAACATTTGTCATTCCGTAGGAATCTAAGCGTCGAGATTCTTTCAGAATGACAAAGATTGCGTTGATTAAACATTATTAATTTCATTAATTATTTAAAATTCTCGCTGATTGAATTGATTTAGCTGATTAATCTATTTCCTAAAATATTGATACAAAAACTTGCTATAATCATCAGAAGTTTTGATATCTAAAAAATGAGCAGAAGAATTTTCGAATTCGTCTTTTACCTGTCGCATTTTTTGTTTTTGTTGTTCTGCAAAATCGTAACGCCATCTTGAACTGGACGTATTTGCCCAGATTTGTTTTCCTGTTTCTGCATCACGGAAAAGCGCATAACCAATATCCGGAATTTCCATATCTTTTTCATCAAAAACCCGAAGTCCTAAAACCTGATGCTTTCTTGCAGTGACATTCAGGATTTTTTGGTCAAACTCGTCCTCGAAATCAGAAAAAACAAAAACAAGAGATTTTCTTTTGAAAACACTCATCATATAGTTGAAAGCGACATCCAAATTAGATTTTGAAGGCACATAATCTGCGGACAAAATTTTGCTGATAATCGACAAAACGTGTTTTCTGCCTTTTTGTGGCGGAACAACTTTCAGAACTTTGTCTGCGTACAAAATTAATCCGACTTTATCATTATTTCCAGCTGCCGAAAATCCTAGAGACGCGCAAATTTCTGCAACATATTCTCTTTTCAACTGGGTTTTGGTTCCGTAATCCATCGATGCGGAAACGTCCACAACCAAAATCATTGTCAGCTCCCGTTCTTCCTCCATTACTTTTACGAATGGTTCGCGGAAACGCGCTGTTTTGTTCCAATCAATTCTTCTTGTATCGTCTCCGAATTGGTATTGGCGAACTTCCGAAAATGTCATTCCCTGACCTTTGAAAGCGCTGTGATATTGTCCCATAAGCGATGCTTCCGTTTTCTTACGAGTCCGGATTTCTATCTGCTTTACTTTCTTGACAATGTCTTTTATTTGCAATTTAAATTGATATTTTAAGTTGGAAAGCTTTGGCGGTCATCGGTTGATAGTTTTCAGACATCTCATCTATAAAAAGAATTCGACGAGTGACCACTATCAACAGATTAACCAGATTTAATTAATTTATTAAAACATCTTCATTATTCACTACAACGAGTTTGTATTCTGATGATTCATTATAATTTTCAGGAGCCATAAATATTTCTTTGCCTAATAGTTTTGAAATAGTCATCATATATTCAACAATAGAATTATGTTGTTCTAAATCACCAACATCGTTTGGCCAAATATCATTTTCAATTTCTGTATCTGAGAAAAAATAACATTTGAAAACTACTTTGTTAATCAAAAACTCAGCATTTAAAACAGAATCAAGAGTATTTTCCCAATATTCGACTACTTTCTGAAAATCTATTTTGTTATTACTAATTTCTTTTCCTTCTTCATTATAATAGGTAAATTTAACTTCATAATTTTCATTAATATAATTTATCCATTTTTCCCAATCAGCTTGGGTTGAATCCAAAACATAAATATCTCGAAATGAACCATCGGAATAATATACATTTTGTTTGATATTCTCCCAAGTCATATTCTAAGGAGCTTGTATTTTCCCTAAAATTTTATTGACAATATCATCTTGAGAAATTTCCTCTGCCTCAGCTTCAAAGCTTAATCCGATTCTGTGTCTCAAAACATCTTTTGCAATTTCTTTCACATCTTCCGGAATCACAAATGCTCTTCCTTTGATGAAAGCATACGCTCTGGACGCAATTGCCAAGTTGATACTTGCTCTAGGCGACGCTCCAAAACTGATATAATTTTTAATTTCAGACAATCCGTATTTTTCAGGATAACGGGTTGCAAAAACCATATCCAGAATATATTTCTCGATTTTCTCGTCCAGATAAATTTGATTGATAAGTTTCTTAGCCTCAACAATTTGATTCAAATCCACTACTTTTCTGATTTGCGGAATATCCTGCGTCGAAATCATTCGCATTACTTTTCTTTCATCTTCAAACTCAGGATAATCGATTTTACACTTCAACATAAAACGGTCAGTTTGCGCTTCCGGCAAAAGATAAGTTCCTTCTTGATCGATTGGGTTTTGAGTTGCTAAAACTAAGAAAGGTTTTGGCAAAGCCATCGTCTCGTCTCCTATTGTCACTTGTTTTTCCTGCATTACTTCAAGCAAAGCAGACTGAACTTTCGCAGGTGCGCGGTTAATTTCATCCGCCAAAACGAAATTGGCGAAAACAGGTCCTTTTTTTATAGAAAAATCGTTGTCTTTTACGTTATAAATCATCGTTCCTACAACATCTGCAGGCAACAAATCTGGCGTAAACTGAATCCTGGAAAACTCACCATCAACAGCTTCGGATAAAGTTTTGATTGCCAAAGTTTTAGCTAAGCCTGGAACACCTTCAAGAAGAACGTGACCATTGCCCAAAAGTCCTATCAAAAGACGGTCAATCATATATTCCTGACCGATAATAGCGCGGTTAATTTCTTGTTTTAAAATAGAAAAAAAGTAATTCTGTTCTTTTACTTTTTCGGTAAGTTGTCTGATATCTTCTGCTTGATTCAATTCTGACATAGTAAATCTTAAAAATATAATTGGTAAATTTCATATAAAAACCTGCAACAGCAAACACAATAAAAGCTAATCTTGCGTTAAATATTTGTTAAAACAGAGATTGATATAAAAAATCCATAAAAACACGTTAATAATATAGTGTTACACACATTTTTCTTACATTTATCAATTAATATCAAAATTTAAAATGAATTATCATTTTGCCAATCATAGACAAGTCAGAAAAAACTTGTTAGACATTTTACAAAGTACGTCCGAAAAAGACTTGCTTGCGATTCCAGACGGATTCAACAATAATATTTATTGGAACATTGCCCATTGTGTTGCTCAACAGCAATTGCTTTGTTATTATCTGAGCGGAAACCAATTCCGAATCGACAAATATTGGGTGGAAACTTACAAAAAAGGAACATTCGCTAATGTGGATGTGAAATCTTCTGAAATGGAAGATTTGGCTTATCTCTTAATTGAGACTTCCAAGATTCTGATGAAAGATTTTGATAATGATTTCTTTTCGGATTACACGCCATATTCTACAAGTTTCGGAATTGATTTGAAGAATATTGAAGATGCCATCATCTTTAATAATATGCACGAAAGTATCCATTACGGCTATATTCTGGCGCAGAAACGAGCTTTGATTGGGGAAGGATTGAGTTTGTAAATTACAAATGATTTCAATGAATCTGCGATATATTTTTCCGATTTTAATTTTAATAATTCTATCTTTTTCAAAGTCTGAAAATGAGCGGTTCAAATATTATCAACCAATCAGCAAAACTCAGGAAATTGAAGTTCTATATTTGACTTGGAGCGACACAAATTTGCCCAACTTCATTAAAGTTTCTGATTATAATAAATATGTGGACAAAGCAGATTTATTCGATCATTGTTTCTACATCGATTCCAAAGATCCAGAAAAAAGGAAATTCAAAATTCCAGTTACGACGGATAAATTGATTAAGAAAATCCCATTAAAGCTGAAAGGAAAATTCTACAAAACTAAACAGTTTGACGACAACTTTCCTACGCAACTTTTCGAAGATTTGAGAAAAACCGGTGATTTGAAATTCAAAACTGAAAATGATGAGTTTTTGGTTTTTGTGTTGGATTAATTAATGAAACCACAAAAGTTATTTTATCTTTTTTTAGAGTGGTTAAAATTCCATCAAAATTATTCCCCCAACCCTAAAGGGAGTAATTTTGATGGAATTTTTAAAGCCTTTTTCACCCTTTAGGGTTGGGTAAAAGAAAAACGTTTTGAAAATTTTATTTTTATTTCTCCCCCATAAATGATTTCCTTTTGTAACTTTTGTGGTTTCATAAAGAACTTTACAATTTCCTTAAGACAAAACTAATCTCAAAAACCTTACTTTTGTAAATTCAAAATCTCATTAATGAATCAAGAGAAAAAAGATGATTTCATCTTCGGATTAAGACCCGTATTAGAAGCCTTGGAAGCTGGAAAAACCATTGACAAAATTTTTGTTCAAAATGCTCTGCAAGGCGAAATCTACATAGAACTAAAACAACTTCTTGCAAAACACAATCTGCGTCCCAACTACGTTCCGGTAGAAAAACTCAACCGTTTTACGAGAAAAAACCACCAAGGTGTGGTTGCCTTCATTTCCGACGTTCCTTTTTATAAAATCGAGGATGTTTTGCCTCAACTTTTCGAAGAAGGAAAAACGCCATTTATCTTAATTCTTGACAGATTGACCGATGTCAGAAACTTCGGAGCGATTTGCAGAACGGCAGAATGTGTTGGCGTTGATGCGATTCTGATTCCGGAAAAAGGCGGTGCACCAATCAACTCGGATGCGATTAAAACTTCGGCTGGAGCGATTTATAACATCAAAATCTGTAAAGAAAAAAACCTTGCACATTCGGTAGATTTTCTTCAGCAAAGTGGTGTAAAAGTTTTCTCTGCGACAGAAAAGGCGCAGAAATTGATATACGATGCGGACTTCACAGAACCTTGCGCAATCGTGATGGGAAATGAGGAAACTGGGATTTCGAAAGAAGTACTTCATCACTCGGATGAAAAAATAAAACTTCCCATTGAAGGTAAAACCCAATCCCTAAACGTCTCTGTAGCGTGTGGCGCGATTCTTTATGAAGCCGTGAGACAGAAAAGAATTGTTGGTTGATAGTTTTTAGTTGATAGAAATCAGCTCATCAATTATCATTCATCAAATATCATTTATAATTAACATCATATATGAAAAAAATAACAGCGCTTGCGCTAATTGCAATAACCTTAGTCGCTTGTAAAAAGGAAACCAAAACCGTTACAAGAGTTGACCCAAAAACAGGAAAAACAGAAACTGTAACCGTAGAAATCTCGGACGAAGAAGCTTCGAAACCGAAAGCAATTGCGGACAGCAGTGGCATTTTCAAACAAAAATTCATTCTCGAAAAAGGAACAACCTATCCTTTAGTTTCCTATCAGAGAGAGATCCAATCTTTGACAACGCCAGACGGAAAAACAATGTCCGGAACCAACGAAACAACAGACGAAATGTCTGTAACAGTCAATGATTTCAAAGACAACATCTACGATATGACTTTGAATATGACTGGCAAAAGAATGTCCAGCACATCCAACGGAAAAACTTTGACTATCGATACCAAGCAACCTGCACCGAAAGATGAAAATCTAAAAATGGAATATCTCGTGAGCAAAGGTTTGGCAGGCAACAAACTGAATGTCAAAATGGATGCTTCTGGCGACATTAAATCAGTCACTGGTTTTGATGCTGTTTATGCCAATTTGAAGAAAGCAATTGCCGGAACTGTGAAAGACAAAAAACAGCAAGATGGTTTTATAGAAAGCTTCAAAGCTGGTTTCAATGAGGAAATGATGAAAGAACAATTAGGCAAAAACCTAAAACTTCTTCCACTAAAAGGAACTAAAATCGGAGAAAAATGGACAACTTCAGAAGATATTGACCCAAGCGGAAAATTAAAACAAAACCTGACTTTCACTTTGACAAAAGTTGAAAATGGAAAAGCCGAGATCTCTGTAACCGGTACAATTCCATCGAAATCTGATAAGCAATCGCAAAATGGAATGACGCATTCTATAAGTATGGGCGGATCTCAAAGTGGAAAAATCATCATCGATGAAAATACAGGTTGGCTTCTGAATCAGAATCTTTCCATCAAAACCAATCAGAAAGAAACGATTTCCGATGGCAAGCAAACGCAGAGTATGACTAAGAATTCTACCACTTCTATCATCATCAATCCATCGTATAAATAAGAACCGGAAATGAAATATATTTTAGAACTCATCATTGCAACCATCGTTATATTCTTTGTTTGGAATATTTTGAAACGATTGTTTTTCAATGCGTTTTATAAAAACTTCCCAGCATTAAATCCGAAAAACCAACAACAGAATCAACAAACCAATTCTAAAAAAGTGCCTGATCCAAAAGTAAAATGGGATGCAGAAACGGTAGATTTTGAGGAAGTGAAGGAAGAGAAAAAACATTAGTTTAAATCTTAACTAAAATAAACACAAAACCTTTCAGATTATGAAGTCTGAAAGGTTTTTTAATATTAAATTTGGAATTTAAAATTTAAAAGACATTTTATATGTTCAAAAACAAGAAAAATATCTTATTCGTTATTGCCAGTTTGGTAATTTTCATTTTGCTAGCAGTTTTGTATGCCAATCCAATTATCTCTGGAAAGCGATTGATGCAACACGACATCGTTTTCTACAAAGGTGGTGCAGAAGAACTTTTGCAATACAGAGCAAACAACGAAAACGAAACATATTGGAGCGACGCAATGTTTGGCGGAATGCCAACTTACCAGACTGGCGCACAGTTCCGTGGCGATGTCATCAAAAAAATTGACGATTTGTTTTTGTTCCTTCCAAAACCTGCGAATTATCTATTCTTATTATTTGCCGGATTTTTCTTTTTGGGAATGGTCGCTGTCAGAAATTGGAAATATGCTTTGCTGGGGGCGACATTCTTCGGATTATCGACTTATTTTTATATCATTATTTCGGCAGGACACAATGGAAAAGTTCATACGATTGCTTATTTTGCACCATTGGTAGCGGGAATTATTTTAGTTTATTTTAGGAAAAAATACATTCTCGGATTTATAACCACTGCTCTATTCGCAGGTTTGCAGATTTGCGCCAATCATCCGCAGATGACTTATTATTTGTTCCTTGGATTAGGATTTTTATTCTTGTCTGAATTGATAAGAGCTATCAAAGGAAAAATCGAATGGAAACATTTCTTGATTTCCACTGCAATCGTTGGATTTGCAGTAATCATTGGGGTTGGAATGAATTCCCAAAGATTAATGGCAAATGCCGAATATGTGAAAGAAACCGTTCGTGGAAAGCAAATCCTTAATACCAAATCTCACACAGCTGGAAAATCTGGAATGGACAAACAAAGCATCACAATGTGGAGCTACGGAAAACTAGAAACGCTTAACTTATTCATTCCGAGATTAATGGGAGGCGGAAGCCAGGAACCAGGTTCTGAAAAAATGATGGAACACGTACAACAATTGGCTCAAGACAACATCAGATCTCAACAAGAATACGAAATGATGATGAAAGGTTTTGGAAGCCTGACCTATTGGGGCGACCAACCAAACACGTCTGGACCAGCTTATCAAGGTGCTGTTGTTTGTTTCTTGGCAGTTTTAGGATTTTTCTTTGCCAGAAAAAAATACAGATATTGGATTTTAGGCGCTTCGATTTTGACGATTTTCTTAGCTTGGGGAAGCAATTTCGCAATTCTAACAGATTTCTTTATCGATTATGTTCCGTTGTACAATAAATTCCGTGCGCCATCTTCTATTTTGGTAGTTGTGGAATTTTTGTTCCCATTGATTGCCATTCTAGGATTGTACAGATTTTTTACTGATGATAGCTTGACAGAAGAGTACAAAAAGAAAATCTTGCTTTACGTTTCTGGAACAGTTCTAGGAATCACGTTGATTTTGTTGGTTTTCGGAAAAGGGATTTTAGGTTTCTACACAGCAAACGAAAAAACTTATCTTCCGCCATTTTTGCTGGATTATTTGGTTGATGAAAGAGCTTCGATGTTCCAAACCGATGCGTTCAAGGCGATTGTTTATGTTTTGATTACAGCAGGTGCTTTATTTTTAGGACTAAAGAAAAAACTGAATGTCAATATCGTTTTATTGATTATAGGATTTGTGAGCTTATTCGACCTTTGGACGGTTAACAGAAGATATTTGAATGATGATAATTTCGTAGATAAAACTTTTGCTGACTCGCCATTCCAGACAGAAAATTCGGAATATCTGATGAGCAAAGCTGGAAATGATTCTTTTGTTCAAAGTCTTTTGCAACAGACAGAAGTAAATAAAGCACTTCAAACAATTGCCGAAAAAGATAAAGACCATTACAGGATTTTCAATAATGTTTTAGGAACTTTCAGCGAGACAAATACATCTTTCTTCAAATCTTCAATCGGTGGTTATCACGCGGTTAAATTGAGACGTTACGATGATCTCATCAACAAATATTTCTCGACAACTGATCAAGTAAAAACGGTGAACATTCTGAATATGCTGAACACCAAATATTTCTTAGTTGGCGACCAGCAAAAACCGGAAATCACACCAAATCCTGAAGCTAATGGCAACGCTTGGTTTGTTTCTGATATCAAATTCGTGGACAATCCAAACGAGGAACTGAACGAAACCGGAAATGTTGACACCAAGAAAATCGCTGTGATTTCTAAAGATGACAAAGCTTATTTCAATGGAAAAAATCTGGCAAAAGATTCCACAGCTTATTTGGATTTGAAAACTTATCAAGCTAATGAATTATCATTTGAATCATCTTCTAAAACACCTCAGTTAGCAGTATTTTCAGAAATCTATTACCCTCACGGCTGGAATGTTTATTTGGATGGAAACAAGGTAGATTACATCAAAGCAAATTATCTTTTGAGAGCGCTTTACGTACCAGCAGGAAAACATAAAATCGAAATGAAATTTGAACCAGCTGTTATCGAAAAAGGGAAATTATTCTCTTTGATAAGTTTCGGATTGTTTGTTTTGTTGAGTTTAATTGGAGCTTATTTTCTGTTTAAGGATTCTAGAAAGTCTGAGGTTGCGGAAGCTTAATCTAATTATTTCAAAAAAATATCAAATATGAAAAATTTAGTAAGCATTTTATTTTTAACTTTCTTTCCATTATGCTTAATTGATTGTCAGAAAAACAATAAAATTAAAAATCTCGAGATAACAGACTCAAAGCAAATTAAAAATGATATTGTAACAGAAATTCCAAAAGATTTTTATTTTGTTTATGAAGATTATATTAATACATATAACTTAAAAACTAAAACGTTCTCTCGCAAATATTCAAATAAAACCGAAAATATTAAATGCGAAATTTCGAATGAGGCAATCATCAAAATATACAATATCATTTTGAGAAACAATTATTATAATCTTCCAGAATCGATTGAATGTAATCATATTTATGTACAACCAATAGGTTTAATTAAAATAAGTATTCCTAAAAATAATAAGGAAAAATCAACTACATTTATGATTGATATTAAAGGAAATAATTGTCAAGAAGTTCAATCAATTCTACAAATACAAGAAATTCTCCAAAAAGATATTTATAAAAGATATTCTAAGATTAAAAACTTAAAAAACTCTGATATATATTTAGAATAAAATATTGACAAAACAAAAAAGCAACTCAAACCGAGTTGCTTTTGTTTTTTGCTTAGATTTGAAATTAGCTAAAGCTTTAAAACCAAATGAAAGAAATCTTAAAAACCGAAAGACTTTTATTAAGAGAATTAAATCCCGACGATGCAGAAAATTTCTACAAACTAAACCTGAATCCAAATGTGATAAAATATACAGGAAATTCCGCTTTTAAGGATATTGACGAAGCCAAAGAATTTCTTGAAAATTATCAGGATTATAAAATTAATGGTTTCGGAAGATGGGCTGTGATTGAAAAATCAAATAACGAATTTCTTGGTTGGTGTGGTTTGAAATATGATAAAATTCTGGATGAAACCGACATTGGTTTCAGATTTTTCGAGGAACATTGGAACAAAGGTTTCGCCACAGAAAGTGCAAAAGCTTGTATTGATTTTGGATTTGAAAATTTAAACTTAAAATCAATTGTTGGCAGAGCAATGAAAGAGAATATTGCATCAATCAAAGTTCTTGAAAAAATCGGGTTGAAATTTGAGAGAGAATTTGATTTTGATAAAAATAACAAAGGCGTGATTTATAAAATCGAGAAATAAAAAAGCAACCCAAAACTGAGTTGCTTTAATTTTTTGCGTGAGCTTAGGAT